>CANEVH010000035.1 GCA_947442105.1 Comamonadaceae bacterium
CAGTTTCAGCAACATCAATCAACTCATCAAGGCGATTCATGAGTTCACAGCCGCGTACAACGAGAACGCTGCGCCCTTTGTGTGGCGCAAACGCGAAGTCAAAGGTGCACAGCTTCGAAATACTATCGTCAATTTAAGCAATTAAACAGTAGTCCACGTCCAGCACCGCCACGCGGGCCAGGCCACTGCTTCGCAAGTGCTGCGCGGCCAGGGCAGCGTTGTTTAAAAAGCAGTAACCACCAAAAAAGTCCGCCCCCGCGTGGTGGCCGGGCGGGCGGCTCAGGGCGAAGGCTGCGCGTGCGCCAAGTGCTACATGCTGCGCCGCGCTCAAGGCGCATTCAGCGCCCGCCCGCGCAGCCACCCAAGTGCCAGAGGTGAGCGGCGTGCCAGCGTCAAACGAATACAGGCCCATGCGGGCGGCAAAGTTGTCGGGCTCAATGTCGGTGCGAAAACTGCGCGTGGGCCACACGCTGGGCAGCGCGTCGCGGGCCGCGTTGGCCGGGTCAATAGCCACCCACTGCGCCCAGGCGGCTTCCAGAAATTGCAGGTAGCGCAGGCTGTGAATGGACTCCAGCGCGACCGTATCAAAAGGCTGCGGATCAAGCACCGCGCCCAGTTTGCGCCGCTGCAACTCGGCCAGCACATGGTCTGCGCGGGCGGGCACTTCGTGGCACGGCACGAGGGCGCCACGGTACATCTCGAACTGGCCTTGGTGCAGGGCGTGGTGGGGGTTGTAGAAAGTGATCATGGGTGGGTGGTCTTTATTGCTTGTTCGATCTTGAAATTTGGACCAACCGCGCCTTGACGGTTTGTTCCCGTCCCGGGTCGCTAAGCAAGCCTGGTAGCGCATTATGGAAAGCAGGCATGTCTAGCAGTGCGACTACCGATTCGGCTACGTACCTGCGGACTGCTTCATCGGCGGTGGCCATCTCTTGCACCACGGAAGAACGCCCTTCCAAGACAGTCATGATGTCCTCCAGATCATGGCTCAGGTAAACATCGTTTCGACCGCGGTCTTTGAACGCTTCTAACTTGGTTGCCAGAAAGTGTGGAGCCGACAAGTGCCTCAATAAAAGCCCGTCCGTCAACGCCACCGTCAATGCAGCCTCAAATCCCACCCGGTACCATGGGCTGGCAAAACCCAGTACCTGTTCGTCCAGAGGAAGAAGGTCTAGCTGCATGTGTTTCCAAAACCAGCGGAATGGGGGCGTGTTGGCTGCCATCGTCTGATTGAAACCACGCTCCAACAAGCCCGCTGCGACCTGGTGGTAAGCAGCCAACGAGGCAACCTCCACAATCGCGTCTACATCTTCTGTGGGGCGAACGTCCAACAAATCAGCGTCGTCTACCAGCAGACCCGTGGCACAGCCGCCAACGAATACCACCCGTTCGCACAGCGGCCCCATAGCCCGCGCTATAGCGATCAACAGGTCTAAGTTCGGATTAGCCATACACCGGTCCCTTCTCTGGCCGAGGGGCAGCGGGGTCGATCAGTGCTTGCAGGCGCTCCAGCGCCATGCCTCGCTCACGCGCCTTGCCAACCCGTAAAGCGTCGAACAGCGCCAGCATTTCGTACAGCTTGGCATCTTGGTTTGCGGCAAATGGAACGGAGGGATGCAGCGGCTCCACCCCCACACCGCGTACCGCCCCGTTAGGGTGCGGCCATACGAAGTCTGTGCTTCCTGGCGCAAACATCCCGGCAAAAGCAGGTGCACTGTGGCTGGTGGGCACGCCCACCGCCAGCGGCAATCGCACTCCTGGGAAAGCATACTTGGCACCATGTAAGGCGAACTCGGCGAGGTGGTGCGCGTGCGGGCGGACCGCGTTGTCCGACGCTGCGAACTCCCCGGCAGCGCCAGCAGGCCGCGCCCTCTTTCGAGTCATCCGGTAAATACCCGCAGGCTCCTGTGCACCCATCACAGAGTCGATGTCACTCGCCAAGGATGGGGGAATCACCGCATAGTTTTGTAGCAGCAAGCCCGCCTGTAGCCCGCGCTTGATGCAGGCATGTGCCTCCGACACGCTAATGCCAAGTTCCTGCGCCAGCCGCGCATACGTCCAGCGCTGATCACCCCAAGCGACGAGCTTGAGGGCTACAAGGAAGTCTTGGGGTTTGAGCTGCATTGACATTCAATATTCGTGAATCGCGAACAATGAATGTAAATGCAGGGCTGCACAAAAGCAAGTCCCGCAAACAACCAGTCCCGCGCCGGCACAACCCGATAGTCGCAATCCATCTTCCCGTCCGGCTCACGGCTGAACTGGCAGCAGGGCAGCAGCGCCAATAACAGCCTGCCGTGGTGAGCACGATGCAGCCCCACGCCATCTATGCCCTCCCGGCACCTGGCCAGTAGACATGGAAATGGCGATGTGCATGTGTGGGGCGGTCTTGTCGCCATCACCCCCTATGCTTCCCGGTGCCACGCAAAAACCACCTATGCTATTCATGTAACAACAATTTTTATTTGAACCAAGGGGAATACCATGAAAACTTTCATTGCAAGCGCTTGCTTGCTGGCATGCATGGCGGCGCACGCGGATGATTCGCCTTGGCGCGTCTATGTGGCGGGGGGTATTTCTACCGGGGGTGAGACCCTGCTCAGTGGCACGATGGTGGAGGAGGGAAGCAGCAAAACCGTGCCCTTTGAGATCAAACCCGGCACCGGCATCCCCGTGCGCGTGGGTGCCGAATACCGCCTGTCAGCCCCGTTTGCGGTGCGCGGCGCATTCGAACGCATGGTGACCGACCCTTCGGGCACCAACGGCAGCGTGACCTTTACCAGCACCTCCGCAGAGCTGATGGGCCTGTTTAGCGTCAGCCCCGACATCCGTCTCGGTTTGGGCGTGCGCCAAACCACTGCGGTTCTGGACGGAACCGGGGTGGCCGCCAGTTGGTCAGAAGTCGGCACCTACACCAGTGCTGGGGGCACGGTGCTAGAGGCGCAGTACCTGTTCTCTAACGACCCCGCCCGCCCCCAGCGCCGCCAGCCGCAGGTTGCAGTGACTGTGCGCTTGGTGAGCGAATCCTTCCAGCGCAACGACGTCACCGTCAACGGCGACCACTACGAGGTGGGGCTGGCGCTGTACTTTTAAGGCGTTTGCTAGCATCGCCGCACTTTAAAGGAGTCAATGATGTTGAAGAAAGTAGTATTGCTTGGCGCTTTGCTGGTTTGCCAGGCGGGCGCCCAGGCAGATGAGTCGCCCTGGCGGGGTTATGCCGCGCTGGGCATGACCGCAGGCGGCGATACCCTGGCTAAAACGCAAGTCACGGACCGGCAGACGGGCGAAACCGAAAATATCGATTTGCGTGCAGGCAGGGTGCTGGGCTCCTTGACCCTGGGCGCCGAATACCGGGTCAGTGAACTGGTGGCGCTGCGTGCTACTGGCTCTTACGGACGCCAAGGCACCACCCAGTATCAGAAGGGCACCTTCAACCCTGATACCCAGCGCTACGAAGGTGGGTACAGCTACGACGGCGGCCTTTCATTCAGCACCCTGTCTGGGGAGCTGACTTGCTTGTTTAGCGTGACGCCGGCAATTCGCATTGGCGTGGGTGCGCGGCAATCGGTGGGTGAGTTAACTGGCACCGGCAGCTTGGCGTCCCTGTCGAATACGGGTAGCTACAGCGCATCGCCAGGATCGGTGGTGGAGCTGCAATACCTGTTTGGTAAGTCGAATCGCCATTCAGAAGAAGGTGAGCCCGCGTGGGGCATCAACCTGCGGGCGGTGCGCGAAACGTTCACCAACAAGGGCACAGAGTTCAATGCCGACCATGTGGGCATTGGGTTGATTGGCTACTTTTAGCTTGCATGAACGCCGGTGCACTGGGCGCACCAGCACAAGGCGTCGCTAGCGCGCCAACACCCCCGCCAAGGCCACCCCCGTGTGCGTGCCCAGGCGCACCACGTCTTCCGGCGTGGCGGCAGCCACCACGCGCCCGCCGCCGTTGCCACCCTCCGGCCCCAGGTCGAGCACCCAGTCCGCCTCGGCAATCACATCCAAGTCGTGCTCGATGACGACCACGCTGTGGCCGCCGCGCACCAGGCGGTGCAGCACGTGGATGAGCTTTTCCACATCGGCCATGTGCAGGCCCACGGTGGGTTCGTCCAGCACATACAGGGTGTGGGGCGCCTTGTTGCCACGCTTGCCAATGTCGTCACGCACCTTGCTCAGCTCAGTCACCAGCTTGATGCGCTGCGCCTCGCCCCCGCTGAGCGTGGGTGAGGGCTGGCCCAGGGTGAGGTAGCCTAGGCCGACGTCTTTGAGCAATTGCAGCGGGTGGGCGATGACGGGCATGGCGGCGAAGAAGTCGACCGCCTCGTCCACCTCCATTTGCAGCACGTCGCCGATGTTTTTGCCGCGCCAGGTGACCGCCTGGGTTTCGGGGTTGAAGCGCGCGCCCCGGCAGGTTTCGCACAGCACTTTCACGTCGGGCAAAAAGCTCATGCCAATGGTGCGTATGCCCTGGCCTTCGCAGCCAGGGCAGCGGCCCTCGCCGGTGTTAAAGCTAAAGCGGTTGGCCGCGTAGCCACGCGCTTTGGCCTCTAGGGTGTCGGCAAAGAGTTTGCGGATGGTGTCCCAAAAGCCGATGTAGGTGGCTGGGCAGGAGCGCGGGGTTTTGCCAATCGGGGTTTGGTCCACTTCAAGCACGCGGTCTATGGTCTCAAAGCCGCTGACGCTGCTACAGCCAGTCCAGCGGATTTTTTCGCCCGCATCGAGCGCGTCGCGTCCAGCCTTGGTGCTGCGCTTTTGCACGCCCAATTGCACATTGGCCAGCAGCACGTCGCGCGCCAGCGTCGATTTGCCGGAACCCGAGACGCCGGTAATGGCCACTAGGCGTTGCAAGGGAATGTGGGCGGTGACGTCTTGCAGGTTGTGCAGCTTGGCGCCGGTGACGGTGAGCCAGTTGATTTTTTCGTGCTGGGTTTTTGGCGCTTCATTCTGTGCTGTGCCCGCACCGCCGAGGCCTGGGGCGGGTTCCTCATGGTGCGAGCACAAATCGTCACCCGCCCCAGGCCCCGGCGCTGCTGCGTCGGTGTGCTTGGGTGCGCCTGCGGCTTCGGCTGCGGCTGCCGCCACTGCGCTGGCGTAAACGTCGCTGGCTTTTTCTCGGGCGACGAACTCGGCATTCGCGGCCACACTAGCGCTGGCTTGCGCGGCGAGCAGTGCCGCCTTGGCAGCCTTGACAGAGAGCTTTTTAGCGCCAGTCGCCCCCACACCAGGCTGTGCGGCTGCGAGCGCCAAGGATGCCTCACGGTCCAGCGCCAGCGATTCAAGGTAGGAAACCATTTCGCGGCGCCCTGCCAAAGGATGGCGCATGGCGTGCAGCAAATAGCGCCCGGTTTGCGACTCCGGCGCAGCCTGCACATCGGCCACCGAGCCTTGCGCCACCAGGCGGCCACCGCGTTTGCCGGCGCTGGGGCCAATGTCGATGATGTGGTCGGCGGCGCGTATGGTGTCTTCGTCGTGCTCCACTACCACCAGGGTGTTGCCCTTGTCGCTCAGGGACTGCAGGGCACCGAGCAAAATTTTGTTGTCGCGCGCGTGCAGGCCGATGGTGGGTTCGTCCAGCACGTAACACACGCCTTGCAAGTTGCTACCCAGTTGCGCGGCCAGGCGAATGCGTTGCGCCTCGCCGCCACTCAAAGATGGCGCGCCCCGGTCCAGCGTGAGGTAGCCCAGGCCCACTTCTTCCAAAAACTCCAGGCGGCTTTTGATCTCGGGCACCAGGTCGCGGGCGATGTCGGCCTCGCGCTGGCTTAAGCCCCCGGCCAATTGCAGGCTTTGCACCCAGGCGCGCACATCGCTCACGCTCAGGGCGGCGATATCGGCAATGCCCGCACCGCAAAAGCGCACTGCGCGCGCGGTAGCGTTCAGGCGCGTTCCGTGGCACTGCGGGCAGGCGACATCCAGCAGGTCTTCGATGTCGGCCTCGGCAAAGGTTTGCTCGCGGCCCTGGTTGTTGTCGTCTTTGACCGAGTCGTCAAACACCTTGCGCTGGTCTTTGGTGAGCGCCAAACCGGTGCCCACGCAGCCGGGGCACCAGCCGTGTTTGCTGTTGTAGCTGAACAGGCGCGGGTCCAGCTCGGTGTAGGACGTAGCGCACACCGGGCAGGCGCGTTTGGTGGAAAACACCTCGCAGTGGCCCAGGCCGACGGTGCTGGCGCCTTGCTCCATGGCCGCACGCAGGCCGTCGAGTTGGCTCATGACATGCACCACGCCTTTTCCGTGGGTGAGCGCCATGGCCAGCGCCGTGCGCAACTGCGCTTCTTGCGCCGGGTGCACGTCCAGGCTGGCCACGGGCAGCTCAATGTGGTGCTCTTTAAAGCGGTCAATGCGTGGAAAGCCTGTGGTCGGCACAAACTCACCGTCGATGCGCAAATGGGTAAAGCCGCGCGGACGCGCCCAGTCGGCCAGCTCGGTGTACACGCCCTTGCGCCCCACCACCAGCGGCGCGAGCAGGCCGATGTGCTGGCCCCGGTAGGTTTTGAGCAGCTGGGCGGCGATGCTGTCCGCGCTTTGGGGCGCCACGGCGGCGCCGTCGTGGATGCAGTGCTGGGTGCCCAGTTTGACGTAGAGCAGGCGCAAAAAGTGCCAGACCTCGGTGGTCGTGCCCACAGTGGATTTGCGTCCGCCCCGGCTTAAGCGCTGCTCAATGGCCACGGTGGGTGGAATGCCGTAGACCGCGTCCACCTCTGGTCGGCCTGCGGGCTGCACGATGGCGCGGGCGTAGGCGTTGAGGCTTTCGAGGTAGCGGCGCTGGCCTTCGTTGAACAGGATGTCAAAGGCCAGGGTGGATTTGCCGGAGCCGCTCACCCCCGTGACTACGCTGAACTTGCCGCGTGGGATGTTGACGCTTAAGGATTTGAGGTTGTGTTCTTTGGCGTTGACGATCTGGATACTTCCCCCCTCACTCCCCCCGCCCTCTCTCGCCCCCGCCGGGGCGAAAGAGGGAGCCTGAACAGCCACATTTGACCGCGCGCTACGAGTTGACGCACCACTGGCCAGCGGGTGTTGGGAGCCATCGTTGACCCGCAACAGCTCGGCGGTGGATGGGCTTGCGCCCGGGGCCGATTTGGCAGTCGCGAAGCGAATGGTTGAGGCCTCGGGCGTAAGCCCATCCGCTGCAGCGAGAGCGGTGTCCCCCGAACCCGAAGCGGCCAAAACATAAGCGTCTGCCGCCGAAAACTCGCGCACTTCATGCACCACCCCCATGGCGGCGGCGTAGTCGCGCAGGGCTTTGCCGGTGTGGCTGGTGGGGTGGAGCAGCAGGTCTTCGGGGGTGCCGTAGGCCACCACTTCGCCGCCGGCGTCGCCGCCTTCGGGGCCGAGGTCTATCAGCCAGTCGCTGGCGCGGATGACGTCCAGGTTGTGTTCGATCACCACCAGCGAGTGGCCCACATCGAGCAGTTTGCGCAGGGCGCGCATGAGCTTGGCGATGTCGTCAAAGTGCAGGCCGGTGGTGGGCTCGTCGAGCATGAAGAGCGTGCCCCTGCGGGCCAGCGCCTGGCGGCTAGCGCTGCTGGCTTTGGCGGCTTCGGCCAGAAAGCCGGCCAGCTTGAGGCGCTGCGCCTCGCCACCCGATAGCGTGGGCACGGGTTGGCCGAGCTTGACGTATTCCAGGCCCACGTCCACGATGGGTTGCAAGGCGCGGATCACGTCGCGGTCTTGGGCGAAGATGTGCGCCGCTTCGCTGACTGTGAGGTTGAGTACATCGGCCACGTTCAGCAGCACGCTGGGATTGGGGCCGGGCGTTTGGCGCTCGATCACCACTTCCAGAATCTCGGGGCGGTAGCGCTTGCCGTCGCAGTCGGGGCAGCGCAGGTAGACGTCGCTCAAGAACTGCATCTCAATGTGCTCAAAGCCCGAACCACCGCAGGTGGGGCAGCGGCCGTCGCCACTGTTGAAGCTGAACTTGCTGGCGGTGTAGCTGCGCTCGCGCGCCAGCGGCGCCTGGGCAAATAGCTCGCGGATAGAGTCCCAGGCGCCGACAAAGCTGGCAGGGTTGGAGCGAGCGGTTTTGCCAATCGGCGACTGGTCCACGAAGACTACCTCGCTGAGCTGCTCTGCGCCCAGCAGACGGCGGTGGGCGCCCGGGGTCTCAGTCGCTTTGCCAAAGTGGCGCAACAGCGCCGGGGCCAGCACGTCTTGCACCAGGGTGGATTTGCCGGAGCCGCTCACGCCGGTGATGCACACCAGTCGCTGCAGCGGTATCTCGACGGACACGTCTTTGAGGTTGTGCTCGGTGGCGCCCTCCAACACCAGGCGCGGCGTGTTGATGCCCACCATGCGCTTGAAGCCCATGCCAACCTGCTTGCGCCCGCCCAGGTAGGCGCCGGTGAGCGTATCGGCGCTTTTGAGGTCTTCGGTGCTGCCGTCAAACACAATCTGTCCGCCTTTTTCGCCGGGGCCAGGGCCCATGTCGATCATGCGGTCGGCGGCCAGCATCACCGCCGGGTCGTGCTCTACCACCACCAGGGTGTTGCCCGCGTCACGCAGGCGCTGCATGGCCACGATGATGCGATTCATGTCGCGCGGGTGCAGGCCGATGCTGGGTTCGTCCAGCACAAACAAGGTGTTCACCAGCGAGGTGCCCAGGGCGGTGGTCAGGTTGATGCGCTGCACCTCGCCGCCGCTGAGCGTGCGGCTTTGGCGGTCCAGCGTGAGGTAGCCAATGCCGACTTCGCACAGGTATTTCAGGCGGGTGGTTATTTCTACTAGCAGCAGTTTGAGGGTTTTGGTTTCTGCCTCCGACCGGGCGGCGCTGGGGACTGGGGCGGGCTCCTCATGGTGCGAGCACAAATCGTCACCCGCCCCAGCCCCCAGCGACGCGCTATCGGCCTGCAGCAAGTCAAAAAACTTGCGTAGCCGGTCTAGCGGCATCAGCATCATGTCGTGCAGGCACAGGCCGGGCAGACTTTCCAGCTGCGCGCGGGTCCACTTCACGCCCTGGGGCAAAAAGCGTTTCGCCACAGGCAGCACCGCGTTGGCCTGGGATTGGGTGCCTATGCGCCACAAGAGGCTCTCCGTTTTCAGGCGCGCGCCGCCGCAGGTGCCACAGGGGGTGTAGCTGCGGTACTTGGACAGCAGCACCCGGATGTGCATTTTGTAAGCCTTGGTTTCCAGGTACTCAAAAAAGCGGTCCACGCCAAACCAGTGCTGGTTCCACTTGCCGTTCCAATTCGGCGAGCCCTTGAGCACCCAGTGCTGCTGCTCAGGCGTGAGCTTGTACCAGGGCGTGTCGCGCGGAATGCCTGCGGCCTCGGCGTGGCGCATCAAATCGTCCTGGCACTCTTGCCACGCCGGGGTTTGCATGGGCTTGACGGCTCCCGCGCGCAGCGTGAGCTTGTCGTTGGGAATCACCAGACCGTAGTCCACCCCCACCACGCGCCCAAAACCCCGGCAAGCCTCGCAAGCGCCCACGGCAGAGTTGAAGGAAAACATGGACGCGATCGGGTCGGTGTAACGCCGGTCGCTGCTGGGGCAATGCAGGCCGGTGGAAAAGCGCCAGTCGGGCGCGGGCGCAGCGGTCGCGTCGGTAGCAGCATCCGCGTCTGGCACCACATACACATTGAGCCGCCCACTGCCGCGCTTGAGCGCCAGCTCAATCGCCTCCAGCACCCGCGCCTTGTCGGCACCCGTGATGCGGAAGCGGTCGGCCACCACGTCGAGCACTTTGCGAGAGGGGAAATTGGGGTCAGAGAAATTGGGGTCAGATTCCAATCTCCCGCGGAAATTGGAATCTGACCCCAATTTCTCTGACCCCAACAATCGTTCCGCATGGATGCGCGTAAAGCCGCTGGCGCTGAGCCACTGGGCCAGTTCCTCGGCGCTGGTTTGCGCGGGCAGCTCGACTGGAAAGGTCAGCACCAGACGCGGGTCGCCTTGCGCAGCGGCCTGGCGCAGCATGGTAGCGTAAATCGTCTCGGGCGTGTCGTGTTGCACCGGCTGCGCCGTGTCTTGGTCAAACAAGCTGCCTGCGCGGGAGAACAAGAGTTTCAGGTGGTCGTTCAACTCCGTCATCGTGCCCACGGTGGAGCGGCTAGAGCGCACTGGATTGGTTTGGTCGATGGCGATGGCCGGGGGCACGCCTTCGACTTTGTCTACTGCCGGCTTGTCCATGCGGTCCAGAAACTGGCGCGCGTAGGCGGAAAAGGTTTCTACGTAGCGGCGCTGGCCCTCGGCGTACAGCGTGTCAAACACCAAACTCGACTTGCCCGAGCCGCTAGGGCCGGTGACCACCGTCAGCTCGCCGGTGCGGATGTCGAGGTCCAGGTTCTTGAGATTGTGCTGCCGCGCCCCGCGAATGCGGATGGTGCCTTGGGACATGGTGAATGCTCTCTGAAAATGGGGAGAAGCATTCTAGGAGTTGGGGATTACCCTTTAAGCGCGCGCTCCAATTCGCGACAAGCCTCGATACCCGCCGCTGCCTGGATCTTGGGTAGCAGCAGCTCCAAGTCCTTGCAATTGGCCGCCGATTCAACGGCCAGGTTCAGGCGAAATCCTTTGAGTCCTAGTCCAGCAGTCAGTTGGGTGGCCAGTGGCTTGGATTGTAGATAGCGATCCGCGTCGGACACGCGAGGCAGCGCGGGTAATTTGCTGTCTGGCGACGGGCGCTGGCTGCTGGCTGGAGCGGCGGGCTCTGAGGCGGGCTCCAGCAAGCCCTGTTCGCACATCACATCCACATCCTGCTGCGTCACACCGAAAGGCGCCATCTTGCCAAGCACATCCTCCACCGTGGCGCGACCATCGAACAAAATGAAGGCCGCGCGCTGCTGGGGCGAAAAAAGGGCAGACCGCTCTTTAAATGCAGTCTGCCCTTTTTTGCTTTTCGTAAATAACATGGTTTCATTCTAGCCCTGTTATTTGCGTGGCCGCCGGGTGCGGCTGGACCTTGCTTATGGCGCAGCGCTGCTGGCTTTTGCTGGAGAAGCTGGCGCTTCGGTATGGGTGGTGTCACCGTGCTTTTCGCCACTCATATCAATGTCGCCACCTTTGCTCAGGATGTACAGGGCCAGGCCCGCAAACAAGGCAAAACCCACTGCAATTTTCCACATAACTCGTCCTTCAAAAAAAAGGCTCCCACGACGGGAGCCTAAAAAACCCCAGCGGGGAGGCTGGGGCGATTGGGCGCAATCTAACGCAATTCAAACTCAGTCGTTGGCGTAAATGTCCACGTCTTTGGTTTCCTTGATGAACAGGCCACCAATGACCACCGTCGCACCCGCGATGATGATGGGGTACCACAGGCCGTTGTACATATTGCCGGTTTGCGCCACGATGGCAAACGCGGTGGTGGGCAACAAGCCGCCAAACCAGCCGTTACCAATGTGGTAAGGCAAGCTCATGGAGGTGTAGCGAATACGGGTGGGGAACATCTCGACCAACATGGCTGCAATCGGGCCGTAGACCATGGTGACCAACAACACCAAGTAGGTAAGGATGACGATCACGGTGACTTTGTCAAACTTGGCCATGTCCGCCTTGGCAGGGTAGCCAGCGGCTTTGAGCGCTGCGGTCAGCTTGCCAGTGAACACCGCATCTTTGGCCGTCTTCTCGCCACTCAGGGCCTTGACGCGGGCAGTAGCCGCAGCAATTGCTTTGGCGTCTTTGGGCTCGGCAGCGCTCAGGTCGGCGAGTTTTTTCTCGGCGTCGGCCTTGGCAGTGGCGATGTCTTCAGGCGTCACCGCCGTCAGCACCTCGGTATCACCCACTTTGATCACTGCGGGGGTGCCAGCAGGCGCCACCACGTTGTCATAGCTCACCGATGCGGAAGCCAGCTTTTGCTTGGCAATGTCGCAAGAGGAAGTGAATTTTTTGGTGCCCGTCGGGTTGAACTGGAAAGAGCACTCAGCAGGGTCGGCAGTGACAGTGACCTTGGCTTTTTCTTGCGCAATAGCCAAGTCAGGGTTAGCGGCTTTGGTCAAGGCGGTGAACACCGGGAAGTAGGTGACAGCGGCCAAAAAGCAGCCAGCCAAGATGATGGGCTTGCGACCAATCTTGTCGGACAGGGCGCCAAACACGATGAAGAACGGCGTACCGATGATGAGCGAGATCGCCACCATGATGTTGGCAGTAGGGCCGTCCACCTTCAGCGCTTGCGTCAAGAAAAACAGGGCGTAGAACTGGCCCGAGTACCAGACCACTGCCTGGCCAGCCGTCAAACCGACGAGTGCCAAGATCACGATCTTGAGGTTTTTCCACTGGCCAAAAGACTCGCTTAGCGGCGCCTTGGAAGTTTTGCCTTCAGCTTTCATTTTCGTGAATGCGGGCGACTCGTTCATGGACAAGCGGATGTACACCGAGATGCCCAACAACAAGATGGAAACGAGGAACGGAATGCGCCAGCCCCAGTCGGCAAATGCTTCTTCACCGATGGCAGTACGGGTGCCCAAAATAACCATCAAGCTCAGGAACAGGCCCAAGGTGGCGGTGGTTTGGATCCAGGCCGTGTAAGCGCCTCGCTTGCCGTGGGGTGCATGTTCTGCCACATACGTAGCAGCACCGCCGTACTCACCACCGAGCGCCAAGCCTTGGAGCATGCGCAGGGCGATCAAGATCACGGGAGCGGCTGCGCCAATGGTGGCGTAGTTGGGCAAGATGCCCACAATGAAGGTCGACAGACCCATGATGAGAATGGTGACCAAGAAGGTGTACTTGCGGCCAATCATGTCACCCAAACGGCCAAACACCAGTGCGCCGAAGGGGCGCACGATAAAGCCAGCGGCAAACGCCAGCAGCGCAAAAATGAAGGCAGAACCTTCATCCAGACCGCTGAAAAACTGTTTGGCAATGATGGCTGCCAAAGAACCGTACAGATAAAAGTCGTACCACTCAAAAACGGTGCCCAGGGAGGAAGCGAAGATAACTTTCTTCTCTTCCGCCGACATCGGGCGCGCGGCTGCTGTTGCCATAGTTATGTCTCCAAAAAATGAACGCCCCCGGAATGAGGAACAGCCCTATTCTTGGTGGGTGCACTGACCCTGCTCTTACGTGAAAATAACGCGAGCTTGCGCGGAACTTACTGAGTGCTGACCAATTAGGGTTAAACCCTCGGGTCGCGTTTCGCCATGCGGCAAATCAAGGCGAACGGCTTGGCAAGCCTGACGGCAAGGCAGTTGCATCCACCCAGGCGCTGTCAGCAAACCAGGCGCCGCCGGCCACGCAATCGCGCAGCATGGGCAGCGCGTCCAGACCCCAAAACACCTTGCCATCGACCGCAAAACTGGGCACGCCAAACACGCCCTGAGTGATGGCGGATTCGGTATGGGCCTTGAGCTGGTCGCGTACTGCGTCACTGCTGGGGTCTCGCGCGGGGGCGATTTCGGCGGTCAGGGCTTGCAAACGCCCCGCGTCGGCGGCGTCTTGGCCACCTTCCCAGACGTGGCGAAACAGGGTTTCGCACACATAGCGGTTAGGCAGCCCGTGGGGGTCGCTGGCCACGGCCAGGCGCAGCAGGCCCAGCGGGTTGAAGGGATGGGCGGCGGGCATATCGAGCGGCACGCCTTGGGCGTGGGCCAACCACTGCGCTTGGCGATACACCCATTCGCGTTTGCCCGGCACCTCGGCTGGCCCCAATGCCTTGCTGTGCTTTAGCAAGCCGCCCAAAAACACCGGCTGGTAGCGCACCCCATAGCTCAAACCCTCTAGCGCCTCGGGCAAGCCCTTGAACGCCAAGTAGGCGTAGGGCGAAATAAAGTCGAGGAAAAAGGTGATTTGCTTCATGCCAAAAACTCCAGCCGCTGGCCTATGCGCTGCCAGACTTCGCGTTTGTCAGAATCTGAATTGCCAGCCCAGGCGCCGATTTCCTCAATGTTGCGCAGGCAACCAATGCACCATCCGGTATCCGCGTCCATTTGGCACACCGAGATGCAGGGTGACGGGGGCGCATGGCGCGTGGCGACTGCCTCGGGCAGGCGCGCCTGCAACAAGCTGCGGTATTGGGTGGCCGGGTCGGCCTTGGGGCGGCGCGGCAATCGATCAGAACGTGGCGTGAGGTCGGTGGGGGTATCAGGCGGCATGGCGGCGATTCAGTAGGGCAGTGGCGGCGCGCGAGTTTGGCACACGCTGCAAATGGGCGCTGATGAAGGCGCTGGCGTCGAGCAGGCGCTCCAGGTCAATGCCGGTGTCAATGCCCATGCCGTGCAGCATGAACACCACGTCTTCGGTAGCGACGTTGCCCGTGGCGCCCTTGGCGTAGGGGCAACCGCCCAGGCCGGCCACCGAAGTGTCAAAGCTGGCAATGCCCAGCTCCAGCGCCGCCAAGGTATTGGCCAGCGCCTGGCCATAGGTGTCGTGAAAGTGGCCCGACACGGCCTCAAGCGGAAAGTGGCGCAACGCGGCCTCCAGCGCGGCCTGCACCTTGCGCGGCGTGCCCACGCCAATGGTGTCGGCCACGCCGATGTGCTGCACGCCCATCTCGCGCATCAGCTGCGCCACTAACGCCACCCGCTCGGGCGCAATCTCGCCCTCATACGGGCAACCCAGCGCGCACGAAATGGCACCGCGCACCGCCACGCCCTGGGCCAGCGCAGCAGCCACCACCGGGCGAAAGCGCTCCATGCTTTCGCTGATGCTGCAATTGATGTTCTTTTGGCTAAACGCCTCGCTGGCCGCGCCAAACACCACCACCTCGTCGGGCTGGCTGGCCAGGGCCGCTTCCAGACCCTGCATATTGGGTGTGAGCACCGAGTAGCGCACTCCCGGCTTGCGCGTGATGCCCGCCATCACCTCGGCGTTGTCCGCCATTTGCGGCACCCACTTCGGTGAAACAAAGCTGGTGACCTCGATTTGCGCGAAGCCCGCGTCTTGCAAGCGGTGCACCAGCTCAATCTTCACCGCAGCGGGCACCGGCTGCTTTTCGTTTTGCACGCCGTCGCGGGGGCCGACTTCGAGGATGTTGACGCGGGAGGGTATGGACATGGGGGGAAGTCTTGTAATCGGAAGTGGGTTGGACGCGACAGCAACAGGCGCAACAGCCGAGGGTCAGTAGCCGCGCGCCAGATCGACCACGCCCGCCACCGGCTCGCCCCGCTCCAGCGCCTGGATTTTGCCCACGATTTGCGCAATGCTCTCGCTGCGCAAGGTGCGCGCTGAGGTGTGCGGCGTAACAGTAATGCGCGGATGCGTCCAAAACGGGTGGCCTGCGGGCAGCGGTTCGGTGCGAAACACGTCCAACATGGCCCCTGCCATCTGGCCGCTGTCCAGCAGGGCTAGCAAGTCTTCTTCCACCAGGTGGCGACCGCGTGCCACATTGATGAGGTAGGCGCCGCTTTGCAGTTGGGACAGGGTGCGGCGGTTCAGGATGTTTTCGGTCTCCGGCGTGAGCGGCAGCAGATTGACCAGCACGCGGGTTTTCGCCAAAAACTGGCCCAGCTCTTGCGCGCCGCCAAAGCATTGCACACCCGCGATGTTTTTGGGGCTACGGCTCCAGCCCAGCACCGGAAACTCAAACCGCGCCACCGCCTGCGCCACCCGCGCACCCAGCACGCCCAGGCCCAAAATGCCCACCGGAAAATCCGTGCGCGCCAACGGCTTGCGAAACGACCAATTACCCGCGCGGGTATCGGCCTCGTAAGCGTCGAATTCGCGGGTGTGGCGAATCAGCGCGTGGCAGACATATTCGGCCATTTGCACCGACATGCCCGCGTCGTCCAAACGCACCAGCTTCGTGATGGCGGGCACTTGCAGCGCCAGCAGCGCGTCCACCCCAGCGCCGATGTTGAACGCCGCTTTGAGCTGCAGCTGCTGGTCAAACAAGGCCTGCGGCGGCGCCCAGACCACGGCGTAGTCGGCGGGTGGGTCACCACTGTGCCAGAGGCTGATGTTGGCCTTGGGCAGCGCGGCTTGCAGGCCTTGCAGCCAGGGCTCGGGCTTGGTGTCGGTGCAGCAAAAGGTGATGCGCATGGGCGTTGGGCTCAGTACAAAAAGGGCAAGCGGCTTCAGGCCGCCACGGCCACCGCCAGGCGCAATAGTTCGGCGCCTTCAGCCACCTGGTCGCCAGGGGCGTAGAGCAGGTCTTGCACCGTGCCGTTAGCCGGTGCGCTGATGGTGTGCTCCATTTTCATCGCATCCATCACCGCCAGCGGTTGGCCCTGGCGCACCACGTCACCCGCCTTGACGGCAAACGACAGCAGCTTGCCCGGCATGGGCGCCGTCAGGCGGCCGGTGTCGGCCTGGGCCACTGCCGCGTGGGCCAGCGCGTCCACCGCCACGATCTGCGTGGCGCCGTGGGCCATGAACACATGGGCGGTTTCGCCCTGGCGGTAGACCTGCACGCGCTGGCGCTCGTGGCCCCAGGCGATGTCCAGGCTGCCATCGGCTTGCACCGTGAAATTCAGCGCGGCATGCACGCCGCCACACTCCAGCGCCATGGAGCCGCCGCGCCCGTGGCGCAACGTGGCGCTGTGGGGCGCACCGGCAAACTCCAGCGCAAAGCTGCGCACCGGCGCGGCGTGCGACTGCCAAGAGTCGCGCGCGGCCCAAGGGTCTTTCCATCCTTGGCGTGCGTCGCCAGTGGCACGCTCAAGGCGCAAGGTGTCAGCCACCAGCGCCGCCCCGGCCCAGGCCAGGCCCACTTTTTCTTGCGCGAACAGCGTGGCTGCTTCACGCGGAATCAAGGCCGTGTCCAGGCGCGCCTGGGCAAACGAGTCGCTGGCGACCACATGGCGCAAGAACTGCACATTGGTGCTTAGGCCCACGATATGGGTTTGCGCCAGCGCCGCGTCCATGCGCGCCAGCGCCTCAGCGCGGGTGCGGCCGTGCACGATGAGCTTGGCGACCATGGAGTCGTAATAGGGGCTGATGCTGTCGCCCTGGCGCACGCCCGAGTCCACACGCACGCCGCAGTCGGCGCGGGCAAAACTGCTGTGCGCCGGCAAGGCGTAGACGCCCAGGGTGCCGGTGGCGGGCAAGAACTGCTTGTCCGGCGTTTCGGCGCAAATGCGCGCTTCAATCGCATGCCCTTGAATCTTCAACTGGTCCTGGCGCAAGGGCAGCGGCTCGCCACTGGCCACGCGCAGTTGCCACTCCACGAGGTCGAGGCCGGTGATCGCCTCGGTCACGGGATGCTCCACCTGAAGGCGCGTGTTCATCTCCATAAAAAAGAAAGCCCCCACGCTTGCCACTTCGTGTGCTGCGCTGCCCCCCGAGGGGGCCGTCGCGCCTTGGGGCGGCCCGGCGGCGCTCTGCGTCATCACCTCCGGCTGGTCGTAGCTGGCCTGTTCCACAATGAATTCCACCGTGCCCGCGCCCACGTAGTTCACCGCACGCGCTGCCGCCACGGCCGCCGCGCCCATTTGGGCGCGCAAGGCCTCGGTCATGCCGGGGGCGGGCGCTTCTTCCAGCACTTTTTGGTGGCGGCGTTGCACCGAGCAGTCGCGCTCAAACAGGTAAACGTAATTGCCCTGGCTGTCGCCAAACACCTGAATCTCGATGTGGCGCGGGCGCTGCACATACTTTTCTATCAGCACCGCGCCATTGCCAAAGCTGCTCACCGCCTCGCGCTGGCAACTGGCCAAGGCGGCGGCAAAGTCGCCCGTCGCCTCCACAATGCGCATGCCCTTGCCGCCGCCGCCTGCGCTGGCCTTGATCAGCACGGGGTAGCCAATGCGGTCCGCCTCGCGCTGCAAGAGCGCGGGGTCTTGGTCGGCGCCGTGGTAGCCGGGCACCAGCGGAACACCGGCGCGCTCCATCAGTTGCTTGGACTCGGCCTTCAAACCCATGGCGCGAATGGCGCTGGGCGAGGGGCCAATAAAGGCGAGGCCCGCGTCGGCGCAGGCTTGCGCAAAGGCATCGTTCTCGCTCAAAAAGCCGTAGCCGGGGTGGATGGCCTGCGCGCCGGTGGCCAAGGCTGCGTCAACAATGGCCTGCCAGCGCAAATAGCTGTCTTTGGGCGCGCTGCCACCAATGTGCACCGCCTGGTCGCACATTTGCACGTGGCGCGCGCGCGCGTCGGCGTCTGAATACACCGCCACGGTTTGGATGCCCAAGCGGGCAGCGGTGGCCGCCACCCGGCACGCGATTTCGCCCCGGTTGGCGATGAGGATTTTGGTGAACATGGGGTCCTTAATGGTTGGAATGGGCTGGGGCTTGCAACATGTAAACCATGTCGAGTTCGGGCGCTGGATGCCCCATGGCAGTCATCGCGGCGGTGATCTGCCCCCGATGGTGGGTGCTGTGGTTAAAGACGTGCGCCAAGGTGGCCGCAAAGGGCAAGGACTGCGCGGTTCCGCGCAGCGTGGTGTAGCGGAGCACGCCGTCAAAACGCGCTGCATCCCAGGCCGCGATCAGGGGCATCCACGCTTGCGCTTCCGATATCAGAGCGCTGGCCAGGGCGGCGCGGTCGGCCTCGACTTCTTGGGCCAGTGATGCAATCTGCGGCACATCGCCCTGAAACCGCACGCGCCAGAGCCGGTGTTCGCCCAGCAGCACATGGTTGAGCGTGCCATGGATGGATTGAAAGAAAAGGCCGCAATCCCGGCGGTAGTCGCCCTCTGGCACACATTCCAGCGCCGTGAGCAGGGCTTGCGTGGCCCAGGCGTTGTAGCGGGCCAGGGTTTGAAAGTGGCGGTGGGGATCCATAGTTCGCCCTCGCTAATGCTGCACTACTTGCAAGCCGCGCAAGGCGGCCATCACATCGAAATCGGCGTCCCGGTGCAGCAGCAAATGGTCATTCGTGATGCAGTAGCTGGCCAAGAGCACATCAATTGGACTGCGAATGGAATAGCCAAGGGCGCGCAGCTCGCGGTAGTGGTCTGCGGCTTGGAGTGCATTCGCTAAGCCACCCAGTTCCACTTGCGTCAACTCCGACAACAGCTCCTGCGCCTCCACCAAGAGGCGACTGGAGCGAAAGCCCCGCAACACCTCATAGACGACCAAATCGGCCGTAGCCAGCGTGGAGCTGCTGTCGCAAAGTAGCGCCTCCAAGCGATCCACAGCAGTGTTCGATGCGCCATTGAAGAAGTCAATCCAGACGCTGGAGTCCACCAAAATCACTTGGTACGACCTCGTTTGGCGCTAGCCACCGTGGTGGCCTTTACGACATAGGGCGCGGGCGCCGCTTCATTGACGGACAAGGCCCGCTGTTCGCGCACCTTGGCCCAGCCTTCGTCAGAGTCATCCCAGTGCAATTTGCCGCGCAATGCCCGCAGGCCGTCGTACACCTTGCGCCGCGCGACCAGGCGCAAGCCCTCTTCCACCGCCTCGCGCTTGGTCTTAAAGCCGCCGGCCGCCATGGCGGCGGTCATGAGCTTGTCGTCGATTTCAATATTGGTGCGCATGAAAATCCCCTGTGTGTATAAAAATCAAAAATCATACACATCGCAAGCGCCGTGTGCAAGCAGTCACTGCGGCTTCCAGACCACGTCAGCGTCCACGGCGTACAGGGCGCAGGGGTTGCCAAAGCGCTGGCAGTTGCCCAGGGCGCGACCAGCGGCGTAGTCGCCACGGGCATGCCCAAACCCTCCTTTGCTACTTACCGCAAAAGCGCGGGGCAAGGCCATTTCCAAGAACTTGGCGTAGGCGGCTTTGCCGGACGTGCCCACCGGAGGGGCGGCGGTGGCGTCAATGGCGGCAAAGGCGCTGGGCGGCGGCGCCTTCACGATGGCGGGCTTGTCAAAGCCAAGTTGGTTAAGAAACGCGTCCACCACCGGTAGCCAATGGTCCATGTCGATACCCAGGCCGCTGTGCCCGTCCTCACCAACAGCCGCGAGTCCCGTAAATTGAGCCTTCCCGCCGCCATCTACCCATGCCTTGTGCCAGGCTTTCGGGATATCAGCACCCCAGTATTTGTCGTTTTCCCAGTAAAGCCAGAGCATCGGCACTTTGGCGTTTTTGGCAATTTCGCCCCAATATTGCGTTGTGGCGTAAGGGTTGCAGGGTCTGCCGGGTTTGGTGTCTGGGTTGCCACCGGTACCCCCAGAAAAATTGATGCCGCCCACCAAGCCCGGCGGCGCGCGGCCCACCGTGGCTACCGTGGTCAGGCCACCGACCGACTGGCCTGCCACCAACCAGCGGCTAGCGTCCACATAAGGCAGGGTTTTGGCAAGCGCCACCGTGGTCAGCACCTGGTCTGAGGCCGCCACCGACATCGGCTCAATGTTTTTGCAGGCGCTGTGTTCCGGGTCAAAACTGCCATAGGTTTCCCAGTAACCAATGCGGTTGGGCACCAACACCACAAAACCCTTGGCCACCAAATAACGCGCCGCCGCCTCAGGCCGGTAGCGGCCCTGGACGGCGCGCTTGGCCTCCACTGCACGACCATGGTTAAACACCACGAAGGGAAAAGGCCCATCGCCCGGCGGGCGGTACACGGTAATGGGCAGCGCCATCGTCTCTTGGCGGCCAAACATGTCTTTCACCGTGGCCTGGGTGCGCAGCACTTCTTCGCGCAGGTCTTTGGCCAATACTTCAGGGGCAGCGCTAGGTTTCTCGTCCTGCGCCCACACGCCGCCGCACAAGTGCAGCGTTAGCAATAGTGCAAAAAAAGCTTTCATCGTGCGCCCCGCCCTACATCCGAAAAACACCAAACTTCGTCTCCGCCACCGGCGCGTTCAGCGCCGCGCTCAGGCCCAGGGCCAGGACGCGGCGGGTGTCTGCCGGATCGATGATGCCGTCGTCCCACAGGCGGGCGGTGGCAAAGTAGGGGTGGCCTTGGGTTTCGTACTGGGCTTTGATGGGGGCTTTGAAGGCGGCTTCTTCGTCGGCGCTCCAGGTGCCGCCCTTGGCTTCCAGGCCATCGCGCTTGACGGTGGCCAAGACGCTGGCGGCCTGTTCACCGCCCATGACGCTGATGCGCGCGTTGGGCCACATCCACAAAAAGCGCGGGCTGTAAGCGCGCCCGCACATGCCGTAATTGCCCGCGCCAAAGCTGCCGCCAATGATGATGGTGAACTTGGGCACCGCCGCACAGGCCACGGCCGTGACCATCTTGGCGCCATTGCGGGCAATGCCTTCGTTCTCGTACTTGCGCCCGACCATGAAGCCGGTGATATTTTGCAAAAACACCAAGGCAATTTTGCGCTGGCAGCACAGCTCAATAAAGTGTGCGCCCTTCAGGGCCGACTCGCTGAACAAAATGCCGCTGTTGGCGATGATGCCCACGGCCATGCCCTCAATGTGCGCAAAGCCGCAGACCAGCGTGGCGCCAAAGCGCGGCTTGAACTCATGGAACGCGCTGCCGTCCACGATGCGGGCGATGATCTCGCGCACGTCAAAGGGCTTGCGCGTGTCGGTGGGAATCACGCCATACAGCTCTTCGGCGGCAAACTGCGGCGCGGTGGGCTGCGTGGCAGCTTGGGGCGCAGCCTTGTAGTGGTTGAGATGCGCCACGGCTTCGCGCGCCAGCGTCAGCGCGTGCAAGTCGTTTTGCGCCAGGTGGTCGGCCACGCCGGAGAGGCGGGTGTGCACATCGCCGCCGCCCAGGTCTTCGGCGCTCACCACCTCGCCGGTGGCGGCCTTGACCAGCGGCGGGCCACCCAAAAAGATGGTGCCCTGGTTTTTGACGATGATGGTCTCGTCGCTCATGGCTGGCACGTAGGCGCCGCCTGCGGTGCAACTGCCCATAACCACGGCAATTTGCGCAATGCCTTGCGCGCTCATGTTTGCCTGGTTGTAGAAGATGCGGCCAAAGTGGTCGCGGTCGGGGAATACCTCGTCTTGGTTAGGCAGATTGGCGCCGCCGGAATCGACCAGGTAAATACAGGTCAGGTTGTTCTGCTGCGCCACTTCTTGCGCGCGCAGGTGTTTTTTGACCGTCATGGGGTAGTAGGTGCCGCCTTTGACGGTGGCGTCGTTGCACACAATCATGCAATCCACGCCGCTGACCCGGCCAATGCCGGCAATCAGCCCCGCGCCGGGGGCGTCGTTGCCGTACAAATTAAGCGCGGCCAGCGGCGCGAGTTCCAGAAACGGCGTGCCGGGGTCCAGCAGCATGTGCACCCGCTCGCGCGGCAGCAGCTTGCCACGCGCCGTGTGCTTGGCGCGCGCAGTCTCGCCGCCGCCCAAGGCCACTTTTTCCAAGTGCAAGCGCAAATCGTCGACCAGCACGCGCATGGCGGCGGCGTTGGCCAAGAAGTCGGCGGAGCGGGGGTTGAGCTGGCTTTGTAAAACGGACATGGGGCGACCTCAGTTTTCAGATGGGTGCCAGCATAGCGTGCGCCCAAGCACGCTTGCGCCACAAAGGGTGCAAATCTTGCCAGCCCTTGCGCCACAATGCGCGACTGCTATGGCAATTCCACCCGCTCCCCCACCACCCACGCTGCCCTTGTCTGGAGCGCCCACGCAAGGCGAGGCAGCCACACCCATCGCCTTTGTAGCCGCCATCGTGGCGGCCTACGCGCATCGCGACATCGACCCCAGCGCCGCGCTGGCCAAGGCACAAATCGAGCCGCAGTTATTGGGCCAGCCGCAAGCCCGCATCACCGCCATGCAAATGGAATGGATCTCTGGCCTGGCCATGCAAGAGCTGGACGACGAAGGCCTGGGCTGGTTCAGCCGCCGCCTGCCCTGGGGCAGCTACGGCATGCTGGTGCGCGCCTCGCTGACTGCGCCCACGCTGCGCGTGGCGCTGCAGCGCTGGTGCCGCCACCACGGCCTGCTGACCGATGACATTGCGCTCGCCCTGCACGAACACAACGGCCTGGCCTCGCTGCAACTCACCGAGGCGCGCAGCCTGGGCGCCTTGCAGGAGTTTTGTGTGGTGTCCGTGCTGCGCAACGCCTTGGGCGTGGCCTGCTGGCTGACCGATTCGCGCATTCCCCTGCAAGGCACCGAGCTGCGTTTTACCGCCCCGCCGCACCAGGCCAGCTACCAGGTGCTGTTTGACGGACCCACACGCTTTGACGCCCCTGCCCACCGCCTGCTGTTTGACGCGCGCTACCTGGCGCTGCCGGTGCGCCGCGACGAAGCGGCGCTGCAACACATGCTGCAGCGCGCCCTGCTACTCACCGTGCGCCCCTACCGCCGCGACCGCTTGCTGGTGGAAAAAGTGCGCCAAACCCTGGCCCAACACCCCGAGCACTGCCGCAATGCCGACGACCTGGCGCACTGGCTGAACCTGTCAGCGCGCACCCTGCACCGCCAGCTCAAGGAAGAAGGCGCGTCCTTGCAGCAACTCAAAGACGCCGTACGCCGCGACGTGGCCGTAGCGCAGCTCCAGCGCAGCCATCGACCAGTCAAGCAGATTGCCACGCTGGCGGGGTTTAACAACGAGAAGAGCTTTATCCGCGCCTTCAAGGGCTGGACGGGGCAGACGCCGGAGGCGTTTAGGGTGGGGGCACAAACGCAGGCACCGTCCTTCGGAGCAGACATTGCAAAAACCCCTCCCGCTTGAACCCCACGCGGGCGCATAAGCAACGCTAAGTTCGGTTACCCTTCTTTGATAAAAACCACCTGGGAGCGCCTATGCCACACACCCTGCAGCAGTTGCAAGAACTGCTTTTGCACCTGCTGCCCGGCGACGGCACTGCCGTGGGCAACATCAGCTTGTTGGCGCAAGTGCAAGCGGCCGCCGCTGCGGCTGGACACGCAGCGCCCACCGAAGACGCATTCAAAATCGCGCGCGAGGCCTTGCTGGCGTCCGGCCAAGTCGTCAAAGGTCGGGGCCGGGGTGGCGCCACAGCGCGCGTGCTGGCAGAGCCAGACCAAGCGCAAACCAGCCCACATGACGACCCAGAAGCCACCCAAGAGCGCCCCGACTTTGCACTAGAAGCCCACGCACCCGCGCCCGCCACCGCCAGCCCTGCCAAAGCGCGCACCAAAGCCGCCGCCAGCCCCAGCGCACCCACCGACGCCAGCCTGGGCGCGCCCCAGGTGCTGGCCTACCGCCACCCCGACCGGCGCAAAAACAACCCCGAGGTCGGCTTGGTGAGCGAAGCCAGCGACCCCGACCAGGCCAAAACCCCCTGGGCCTACGACCCGCACCTAGACCCCGCTTTGCAATTTGACTCGGCTCGCGCCGAAGCCGAACGACTCATTGAAGACGCCCTGACCGGTAACGACCCCGCCGCCATGCGCCACGCCCTGGAAACCCTGCGCCGTATGAGCGCCCCCTACCTGCAATGGACCGGCAAGTCCGAACGCACCAGCTTTGACGTAGACACCGTCAGCCTGCATGTGCACGAACGCATCGACGCGCTGAGCATCCTGAGCGCGGTGGCCAAGCGGCAGGAGCGAGAGGCCGGTAAGGGTGGTAAGGGTGGCAAAGACGCAAAGGCCAAAGCAGCCAACCAGGGTTTTCAGCCCGGCCTGTTTGAAGCGCCCTTTGAGAGCCTGCCCCTGCGCTCGGCAGTGGACTTTTACAAACACGACCGCGGCTGGGCCAACCGGCTGGTGGCGGGCGACAGCCTGCTGGTGATGAACAGCCTGCTGCAAAAAGAAGGCATGGCCGGACAGGTGCAGATGATTTATATCGACCCGCCCTACGGCATCAAGTACGGCAGCAACTTTCAGCCCTTCACCAACAAGCGCGATGTGAAAGACCGCTCAGATGCCGACCTGACGCAAGAGCCCGAGATGATCAAGGCCTTTCGCGACACGTGGGAGTTGGGCATTCACTCTTATCTGACCTATCTGCGCGACCGGCTGCTGCTGGCGAAGGATTTGCTGAGTGAGACGGGTAGCGTGTTTGTGCAGATTTCGGATGAGAACTTGCACCACGTTCGGGAACTCATGGATGAAGTGCTTGGGGAGAGCAATTTCATTTCAATAATCACAGTATCCAAAACGACCGGTTCCGGCATGTCATTTCTGGACTCAGTCGCCGACTACGTAGTGTGGTATGCAAAGAGCCGCTCAAAAACCAAATACAACCAACAATACACATCGAAAGACGCGGCTTCCGGTGGTAATTCCAATTACCGATACATCGAACTTCCGAATGGTGAACGGAGGGCAATGACTTCCGACGAACGAACCGGGCGTATTGAATTGCCCACCGATGCGAGGGTTTATAGAGTTGATCAACTTACATCCCAGACCGATGCGACTACGACAAGATATGAATTAGAGTTTTTAGGTGAGGCGTTCCAATCTGGAAAGCGGCAATGGGCGACGCCTATAAAAGGCATGTCGAGGCTAGTGAAAAACAAACGAGTGATGAAGTTTGGAAGCGCTGCGGTATACGTTCGCTACCTCGACGATTTTTCAGTTGTTCCGATCAAGAACGTTTGGGGTGATACAAGTACCGGGGGCTTCGGAGACGATAAGGTTTACGTTGTACAGACGACCTCAAAAGTCATCGAGCGCTGCATGCTCATGACCACCGACCCCGGCGACCTCGTTCTAGACCCGACCTGCGGCAGCGGCACCACCGCCTATGTCGCCGAAAAATGGGGCCGCCGCTGGATCACCTGCGACACCTCGCGCGTGGCCATCACCCTGGCCAAGCAGCGGCTGATGACCGCCAGCTATGACTACTTTGCGCTGCGCTACCCGCATGAAGGGCTCAAAGGTGGCTTCATCTACAAAACGGTGCCACATGTCACCCTGAAAAGCATTGCCAACAACCCTGAGATTGACGCCATTTACGAGCGGCTGCACCCCGGCATAGAGGCGGCGCTGGCTGCCCTCAACGCCGGGCTGGCAGCCACGCCGCCCGCCAATACCTTCACCGTGACCGAGGGCGCCCGCAAGGGGCAACAACTGGCGCTGGGCAAAAAAGGCGCGGCCTTGCTGGAGTGGGAAGTGCCGTTTGACTTGCCCGAAGACTGGCCCGCCGAGCGCGGCACGCCCGAAGCGCCCGCAGCGCCTAGCGGCGCGCTGGTGGACGCGCTCAAAGCCTTTCACAGCGCGCGCCAAAAAATGCAGGCCGAGATGGACCACAGCATTGCCGCCCACGCGGCCAGCGAGACCCTGTACGACCAGCCAGAGAAGACCAAGAACAAGCTGCGCGTGACCGGCCCGTTCACGGTAGAAGCGGTGCCCTTCCCCACCGTGCTGTCTTTGGAAGCCCACGCCGAGCACGCGCCTAAGCCACAAGAGGCCGACCTTGCCGTAGCCCGCACCGGCAACACCAGCCGGCAGCACACCTGGCGCGACGAGCTGCTAAAGGCCGGCATTCGCGGCAAGGGCGGCCAGATGCTGAAGTTTGCCGAGCTGGAGGTGCTGCCCGGCACCACCTGCCTGCACGCCAGTGGCCACCATCTTGACACGGGCGAGCGCGTAGTGATCAGCTTTGGGCCGGAGCACGGCGCGCTGGAGCAGCGCCAGGTGGAGCACGCGCAGCGCGAGGCGGGCGAGCTGTTTCCTCTGC
Source organism: Comamonadaceae bacterium (assembly GCA_947442105.1). Lineage (GTDB taxonomy): Bacteria > Pseudomonadota > Gammaproteobacteria > Burkholderiales > Burkholderiaceae_C > Allorhodoferax. Next base: position 26,252 of record CANEVH010000035.1, read on the forward strand.
CCAAGATGATGGTGTTTTGCGCCTTTGCCTTCGACCCCGAGGCGGCCAAGGACATTGATGCGCTCAAGGGCATTACGGCACTCAAGGCACAAATGAACACCGACTTGCTGACCGAAGACCTGAAAAAAGCCAGCTCCAAGTCCACCACCAACCAGAGCTTTTGGCTGATGGGCCAGCCCGATGTAGCGCTAACCGCGCTGCCCGGCGGGCTATGGCAGGTAGAGGTGAATGGCTTTGACTACTTTGATACGGCCAAGGGCGAGCTGGTGTCGGGCGGCAAGGCCAAAATTGCCGCTTGGTCGCTGGACACCGATTACGACGGCCGCAGCCTGTTCCCGCACCAGGTGTTCTTTCCCATGGCGGGCAAGGACGAGGGCTGGATGAAGCTCAAAAAAGACATCCGCGCCGAGCTGGACCTTGACTTGCTGGGCCAGTTTGTGGGCACGGTGTCGCTGCCATTTGAGGCCGGCCCCAACGCCACCGTGGCGGTGAAAATTGTGGACGACCGGGGGATTGAATCCTTAAAGGTGATGCGACTGCAAGCAGGAGAACAGTTATGACCGATACACCACCATTACCAACCGCGCCCAAGGCGCGACAAAAGCGCAAACCCAGGCCTGATGTGCTGCGCCTGGAACACCTGGGGCCAATCCAAAGTGCAGAGCTGCGGTTTGGCGACCTCACGGTGATCGTGGGGCCGCAGGCCACCGGCAAAAGCATTTTTTTGCAGACGTTGAAGCTGGTGCTAGACCGCGACAGCATCCACGACACCTTCAAACACCACAGCGTCGCCTTCAATGGTGACAGCGATGCATTTCTGGGCGGCTATTACGGCAAGGGCATGGCGGCAGCTTGGAAAGAGGGGCGTTCCAAACTGAGCTGGAACGCCAAAGCCTTAACCCTGCCCCAGTTGGCCAAGCGTTCTAAAGCAAAACAACAGGACGAGAGCTTGTTCTTTGTGCCGGCACAGCGGGTGATGAGCTTGCGCGACGGGGTGACCCAAAACTTCGGCCAGTTCAACTACGGCGACCCCTACACGCTGCGCTATTTCAGCGACGCGGTGCATGACCTGCTGCAAAACGAGTTCGGCGCGAAAGGCAACTTGTTCCCGCAGCTCAACCGCTTGAACGACACCTTGCGCAAGCCCATCACCGACCACCTTTTTGGTGGAAGCACCCTGGCGGTTGACGCCAATGACTTCACGAAGCGACTGGTCTTGCAGATACCAGGGCACAAAGAGGGCCTGCCCTTCTTGGCATGGTCTGCGGGGCAGCGCGAGTTCACGCCGCTGCTGCTGGGCCTGTACTGGCTGTGTCCGGCAGGCAAGATGAGTAAGCGTGCGGGCATTGACTGGGTGGTGATTGAAGAGCCCGAAATGGGCCTGCACCCCCAGGGTATTGCCACAGTGCTGCTGTTGGTGTTGGAGTTGTTGCGCCGGGGGTACAAGGTGGTTCTGTCTACCCACTCCCCGGTGGTGCTGGACTTGGTATGGGCGCTGCAAGAGTTCAAACAACTTTGTGGGACCGAGGCCGACATACGCGCCCTGTTCGAGCTGCCCAACAACGACTACGCCAAGGGCTTGGGCAAGGTGGTCTTGAAAAAAGATTGCCGGGTGTACTTTTTTGATCGCGACCAAACCGTACGTGATATTTCGGGACTAGACCCCGGCGCAGAGAACGCCGCAGAGTCGGAGTGGGGTGGCCTCACCGGTTTTGCCAGCCGAACGGGCGAGACTATCGCAGACCTGGTGGATCGTCAGGCCTTGAAGCCCCGCAAAAAAAGGAAACATGCCGCGAGCGCAACCGAGGTGAGCTCAGCATGAACACAGCGGGGAGGCAAACTAAAAAAAGCCGTCAACAGGCGCAAAAGAGTGGGTTTTATGCAGCGGCGGAAGCCGCGGGCCTATCGCCCGCCAAGGGCAAGTCTGCGGTGAAAGGCCAGTACCAGGCCGGCATTACCTGCCGGGCTGATTGGACGTTTACTGACAGCGTCGATGTGGACCTTGCGTACACCGCAGCAGAGCCGGAATCGGCGCGGTGGGACTACGGGCTGGGTTTGAACGCGGGACCGCTAGGGGAGCTAGCCGTATGGGTGGAGCCGCACCCGGCCTCCAGCGCCAGAGAGGTGGCCAAGGTCATTGCCAAGCTGGATTGGCTGGAGGCCAAATTGGCGCTGGCTAAATACAAGGGGCTGCGCGCCCTGACCGACAAGGCGGCTGCAGCGGGGGTGCGCAGGTTCCACTGGTTGGCAATGACGGGTGGTATGCGGATACGGCCTGGCAGCAAAGAAGCCGCCCTGTTGAACAGCCGTGGCCTGCACTTGCCACGGCGGTATCTGGAACTGTAATGTCAGGCACTGCCCCCACCTCTCTCATCATCAACTCGGCATTCGTAGAGCCGCAACAACACTGGGCCGAAAACAACGACCGTACCCTGCGCCAGGAGCCCACGCGCCGCCCTGCCGGATACGAAATCATCGACACCCGCGAAAACACACGCCGACAGGTGGCCATTCCGCTGGTGGACGATATTCGCCAGCGCGTCGCGCAGTGGCGCACTGCGGGCTGGCCCGGTTCCACGTCGGTGACGCTGGAGCTGTTGACCCACTGGTGGGACCTGGACAAAGTGTCACGCCGCCAGTACCCCTTCTACTTTTGCCAACTTGAGGCGATTGAGACGCTGATTTGGATGCTGGAGGCGCAGCCCGAGTACCGCCAAGGCATACACGTGCAAAGCGACGGTGGCCCGTTTGAGCGGCTGTGCAACAAGATGGCCACCGGCAGCGGCAAGACTACGGTGATGGCCATGGTCATCACCTGGCAGGTGCTTAACGCGCTGACCTACCCCAAATCGCCACGCAAGTATTCCAGCGCCATCTTTCTGGTTGCGCCGGGGCTGACGGTCAAGTCGCGATTGCAGGTGCTGATGCCCGGCCACCCAGACAACTACTACGACAGCTTTGAACTATGCCCGTCGGAAGCCCTGCGCCAAAAGCTCAACCGCGCCGACGTGCTGATAGAGAACTGGCATACGCTGATGCCGCTCAAGCAGCAAGAGCGCTCGGTTGTGAAAAAGGGCAAGGAAAGCGACGAGGCGTTTACCAAACGGGTGCTGGGCAAACTCGCCAGCTACAAGGATTTGGTCGTCATCAACGACGAGGCGCACCACGCCTACCGCACGCCAGCCGACGTGAAGGTGAGCAAGGCAGAGGCGGAGGCGTTGGGCATTGACCTAGACGAAGCTACGCGCTGGGTGGAGGGCCTGGACCGACTGCACAAGACGCGGCGTATCACCCGTTGTTACGACCTGTCTGCCACGCCCTTCGCACCCACCGGGCGCACCAATACCGAGGCGGGCTTGTTCAGCTGGGTGGTTTCAGACTTTGGCTTGAACGACGCCATTGAAGCCGGCCTGGTAAAGACACCGCGCGTGGTGGTGCGCGACGACGCCCTGCCCAACGCACAGACCCTGCGTCCCAAGCTGTACCACCTGTACCGCGAGCCTGACGTAGCAGAAGACCTGAACCGCAAGGCCGAGGTGCACGAGCCCCTGCCTGCGCTGGTGCAGCAGGCCTACACCCTGCTGGGCGCGGATTGGCGCGCCACGGCAGAAAACTGGGCAGCGCAGGGGCATGTGTCGCCGCCGGTGATGCTGACGGTGTGCAACCGCACTGAAACCGCCGCGCGGGTTGAGCACTACTTTGCTAAAGGCCACGGCCAATGGCCAGAGCTGCACAACGCGGCACGCACCTTTCGGGTCGATTCCAAGGTGCTCGAAAAAGCCGAGTTGGGCGAGACCGCCAGCGCCGACAAAGACTATGAGCTGCGCCTGAAAGAAATCATGGAGGCAGCGCGCATCCCCGAAGAGCGCAAAGAGGCACTGCGCGCAATGAAGAAAGAAGAGATTTTGCGCGAGCTGGTGGACACGGTGGGCAAGCGCGGCCAGGCCGGGCAAGACCTGCAAAACGTGGTGTCGGTGGCCATGCTGTCGGAGGGCTGGGACGCCAAGAACGTGACGCACATCATGGGTTTGCGGGCCTTCACCAGTCAGCTCTTGTGCGAGCAGGTGATTGGCCGAGGCTTACGGCGCGTGGCCTATGACAAGGATGCCGAGGGCCTGTACTTGCCCGAGTTCGTCAACGTGTTTGGCGTTCCTTTATCGATAGCGATGCAGCCCAGCAACGGAGGCACCAGCCCGCCGCCGCCAAAACCGAGCACCCAGATCGAATCGTTGGGCTCCCGCAATACGTTTGAAATCCGATGGCCCAACATTTTGCGAATTGACGAGGTGGTGCGACCGCAGTTGGTGGTGGAGTGGGCCAAGGTGGGCGTGCTGAAGATCGACCCGGCCACGGTGGCATTGCATGCGGATATAGCGCCGGCCTTGGGTGGCGCCGCCGACTGGAGCCAAGTGGTGACGATTGACCTGGAAAAGCTGCCCGAGGAGTTCCGGCTTCAGCGACTGGTATTCAAGTCAGCGCAACGCGCGTTTGAGTTATTGCAAGCGCAGTTCAAGGGGCAGCGGGAGTACCTGCTGTTTCAACTGGTGCGACTGGTGGAGCAGTTTCTCGCCTCCAACAAAATCGATATCCCATCTCTTTTCCACCAAGACCCGCTGCGCAAGCGGATTTTGTATTCGCTGCACATTGACTTGATTACCCAACATCTGATGAAGCACGTAGTGGAGCAGAACACCCACAAGCTGGAGCCCGTGTTTGATGGCGAGCGCCCTATTGGCAGCACGCGCGATATGCGCACTTGGTACACGACCCGCATCGCCGAGCCTACGCAGCATTGCCAGGTGAGCCACATCGTGGTGGACAGTGGCTGGGAGAAGTACGCGGCCAACGTGGTCGAGGTACATCCCAAGGTTGCAGCCTGGGTCAAAAACGACCACCTGGGGTTCCACATTCTGTATTTGTGGAACGGATCCAAGCGCAAATACATTCCCGACTTTTTGGTGCGCTATGCGTCCGGCAAGACGCTGGTGCTGGAGGTCAAGGGCGTGGATTCAGTCCAAGATCAGGCCAAGCGCGCCGCGCTGGCGCAGTGGGTGGAGGCCGTCAACGCGCATGGCGGGTTTGGCACTTGGGCCTGGGACGTGGTGGTGGGCGAAGCGGCAGGAATGATCGACGTTGTGGAAAAGCATAGCAACTAGCCATTTCACACTGGGGTGAAATTCAATCTGCCCCGGTGCACTAACTGTCGTGCCAGATGGCGGCATGGGGCGCGACCATAGCGCGCGACGACCCGCAGAAGGCGGCCAGTCACCGCCCAAGTGGCGCCACACCTCGGCCAGGTGCTGGGGCAAAGTCCGCCCCAGCGGCCCCACGGGCAAAGTGAACCCGGTGGTCTAGCTCCAGCCGGATGCCGATGTACTCACCCAGCGCGTGATCGTGGTGGCTGGGTATCAGCGAAAACACTGTTTGCCCCGACGGAAGCGCGAGCGTGTAGAGAAAGTTCGCGCCCCGAAACACTTTGGACACCACCCGCGCCTTGGTCGGGCTGGCGTCGTCGTGCAGGATGTCGTCGGGGCGCACCAGCAGTTCCTGCGGCTGCTGCGCTAGGCCGTTGATGTCCGCAAGGCCTGCATCAGTGGGGGCGGCAAACGTGCTCAGCTCGGTAACCAGTTCGCCGCTGGCGCTGTGGTGCATAGGAATCCAGGCACCCTCGCCCAGAAAGTTCGCCACCAATCGGTTCACCGGCTCGTGGTACAGCGCCATGGGCGTGCCCCACTGCTGCACGCGCCCCTCGGCCAGCACGGCCACATAGTCCGCCACGGCAAAGGCTTCTTGTTGGTCGTGGGTGACCAGCACGGCGGTGGTTCCAGTGGCTTTGAGCAGCGCACGCACCTCGCGGGCCAAGTGCTCGCGCAAGCTCACATCCAGGTTGGAAAACGGCTCATCGAGCAAGAGCAGCTGGGGCTTGGGCGCCAGTGCGCGCGCCAGCGCCACGCGCTGCTGCTGCCCGCCAGACAACTCATGCACATAGCGCTGCGCCAAGCTTTCCAGCCCGACCATTTGCAGCATCTGCTGCACCCGTGCTTTTGCGTCCTTGGCCGCCAGGCCGTGCAAGCCAAAGCCCACATTGCCTTGTACCGTGAGGTGCGGAAACAGCGCGTAGTCTTGAAACACCATGCCGATGCTGCGCTGCTCGGTGGGCATATGCACACCCGCGCCGGACACCTCGCGCCCCATGATGGCGATGCGCCCCGCCTGCAGCGGCGCAAAGCCGGCGATGGCGCGCAGCAGCGTGGTCTTTCCACAGCCCGACGGGCCCAGCAGGCAGGCGATGTCGCCCGGCGCCAGTTGCAGCGACACGTCGCTCACCACCGGCGCCACTTGGCCGGGGTAGGCCAATGCCACCTGCGCCATCTGCAAGGCGGCGACCGTGCCTAAAGCCGCGTCCGGCTCGGGGGAAAGCATTGTTGAACTTGCCATGGCTAATCTTGCTCGCTCTTTCGCACCAGAAAAAATATTGGCAGTAAACCTGCCAGCACCACACACACGCTGGGCAGCGCGGCGCGCTCCCACATGCCCTCGGATGTCATCTCGTAAATGCGCACCGCCAAGGTGTCCCAGCCAAAGGGCCGGGTCATTAGCGTGATGGGCATTTCTTTCATCACCTCCACAAACACCAGCAGCGCCGCGCTCAGCAGCCCAGGGCGCAAAAGGGGCACATGCAAGCGCCGCAGCGACTGCCAGGCGCCCAGGCCCAGACTGCGCGCTGCGCGCTCTTGGTTGGGGGTGATGCGCTGCATGGCGGCCTGGACCGGGTTAAAGCCCACCGCCATAAAGCGCACGGCCAGGGCGATGACCATGACGGCCAGCGCGCCCTTGAGCACAGGCAGCGGCGCCAGACCCAGGCTTTGCGTCCAGGCTAGCAAGCGGGCGTCCAGCCAAGCCACCGGCACAAACAAGCCCACCGACAACACCATGCCGGGCAAGGCATAGCCCAAATTAGCCATACGCACCAGCGCAGCCACCGCGCGCTGCCCGCGCTGGCCTTCAGCGGCGCGCGCCGCATAGGCCAGCGCCAACGCCGCAGCCAGCACCACCAGCGCCGTCAGGCCCGAGAGCATGAGCGAATGCAGCACAAACTGCCAGTAGCGCGCGTCCAGGTCGGTGGCTGCCGCTTGCACCACCCAGTACAGCAGTTGGAGCACCGGCGCCACAAAAGCCGCCGTGAATACCAGCACACAAGCCCCAGTAGCAGACCAGGCGGCCACGCCAGTTAACCCAATGCGCATGCGCGACTGGCCTTTGGCTGATGGCGCAAACTGGCGGCGCGCACGCGCGCTTTGTTCTAGCCACACCAGGGCCAGCACGCCCAGGGCCAACAGAGAGGCCAGCTGCGAGGCCACGGCCAGATTGAACATGCCCAGCCAAGTCTTGTAGATCACGGTGGTGAAGGTGTCGATGTTGAAGATTGCCACGGTGCCAAAGTCCGCCAGCACTTCCATCAGCGCCAGCCCAATGCCTGCGGCCCACCAAGGCCGCGCCATGGGAATGGCCACGCGCCAAAACGCCTGCTTCCAACCCAGGCCCAGCGTCTGCGCAGCCTGCATGCATTGCGCGCCCTGGGTGTGAAAGGCCTGGCGCGCCAGCAAATACACATACGGGTAAAGCGCCAGGCAAAACACCAGCACCGCACCGCCTGTGCTGCGCACGGAGGGGAAGCCGCCCGACCAACCGGTGGCCGCGCGCCACAGGGTTTGCACCGGGCCGCTGTAGTCCATCAGGCCCACATGCACAAACGCCAGCACGTAGGCGGGCAAGGCCAGCGGCAGCACCAGCGCCCCGCTCAGCCAGCGCCGCCCCGGAAACTCGCACATCACCGTGATCCACGCCAGCGCCACGCCCAACACCGCCACCCCCAGCCCGACGGACACGGTAAGCACCAGCGTGTTGAGCAACACCCCGGCCAGCACGTAGTCGCGCAAGTGTTGCCAAATGTCGGGCGCGCGCTGCGCCCAGCTCGCCCCCACCACCGCCAGAGGCGTGAGCGTCACCAGGGCCAGGGGCAGCACCACCCACAGGGGCCAGCGTGGCAGCGTCATGGGCAGGCTATTTGTAGGCCTCGCGGTCCATCAGGCGCGTGGCGGCCGCTTGCAGCTCGCCCGCCTTGGACACATTGATCGGGTTGGGCTTGAAGCTGCCCCAGGACTTGATGACCGAGTCGGCCGCGACGCCTGGGTTGGCGGGATATTCAAGGTCTTTGTCGGTGTAGATTTTTTGCGCCTCGTCAGAGGACAGGAACTCCAGAAACTTTTGTGCCAAAGCCGGGTTCTTGCTGTAGCGCGTCACACCGGCACCCGACACATTCACATGCACGCCCGTGGTCGCCTGATTCGCCCAGAACAAACCGACCGGAAATGCAGGGTCCGCTTGCAGCAAGCGCCCCAGGTAGTAAGTGTTCACAATGCCCACCTGGCACTGGCCTGCCGCAATGGCTTTGAGCAAGGCGGTGTCATCTGCAAACACATCGGTGGCAAGGTTCGCCACCCAGCCTTTGACAACGGCCTCGGTTTTTGCCTCGCCCAGGTCCTGCATCATCATCGCCACCAGCGACTGGTTGTACACCTTCTTGCTGCTGCGCAGACACAGCTTGCCGCGCCACTTGGGGTCCGCCAAGTCTTCGTAAGTGGACAAGGTGTTCGCCGGTACGCGCGCCTTGCTGTACACAATGGTGCGAGCCCGCACCGACATGCCAAACCACTGCTTGGCGGGGTCGCGCAGGTGGGCCGGAATGTTCTTTTCCAGCACGGGCGACGCCACCGCTTGCAGCAGGTTTTGCTGCGCCGCCTGCCAGAGATTGCCCGCGTCCACCGTAATAAGCACGTCGGCGGGGGTGCTAGCGCCCTCCGCGTTCAGGCGTGCCAACAAGGCACCCTCGTTGGCGGTCAAGAGCTGCACCTGGGTGCCGGTGCTCTTGGTGAACTGGTCCAGCAGGGGTTTGAGTAACTGCTCGTTGCGGGCGGAGTACACCGTCAGCGTGTCGGCGCGCACTGCTGTGGGGGCGGCCAGCGCGAAAAACGCAGCCAATACGGCAAGCGCCGCCGTGGCAAAAAGGCGCACGGGCTGAGGCTGCGGACGCGTGGCAGCGCCCCCTGCGCGCGCTTGGTGGGTGAGGTACATGAGAGAAGTCTTTCTGGTGACGCCAAGCATTGAAATAGCTGAAAGACGGCACGCCCCGAGTCTATTGCAAATACGAACTATTCTCAACAACAGCGTCGGCAGCACGGTTATTGCGCACCACACCCACGTCGCGCCCGCGCTCGGCGGCCCAAAAGCCCAGGCACACCGCACCGCCCTGCCGGGCGTGCGGCACCCGCAACACGTTCAATACTGCGTGCCGTCCAGGTAAAACCAACGGTCGCCATCGCACAAAAAACGGCTGCGCTCATGCAGGCGAATGGCCGGGCCGTTCACCGGCTTTTGGCGGGCCACAAATTCCACTTCTGCCGTATCCGCGCCAGTCAAGCAATAGCCACGCACCTCCAGCCCTAGCCAGTGGACGCCAGAGTCAAACTCGATATGGGCTGGGCGGTGGTAAGGGTGCCAGGTGGCGAGCAAATAGGCTTCACGCTCCAGCACAAAGGCGCTGTAGCGCGAGCGCATGAGTTGCTCGGCATTGGGGGCGAAGGGGCCGTTTTGGGCATCAGCTTCCAGCCAGCGGCCACAGCATTGGGCGTAAGCCAACACGGGCGCGAACTTTGTTTGCACTTTGCGCCCTGCATGCTTGGCTTTTGCGGACTCGCCACCCACCAACCCGCCACAAGGGCACGGCTGGCTAGGTGCCAACGGCTTCATCCCTTGGCGTGGCGCTTGGCCTTTTGTTGCTCTAGCGTCTCGGTGGGCGCGCCTTCTTTCACCCATTGGGCAAAGCCGCCGTCCATGTGGGCCACATTGCGCATGCCCATGTCTTGCAGGGCTTTGGCGGCCAGCGCGCTGCGCCAGCTAGCAGCACAGAATAGGATGAATTCTTTGCCCTCGTCCCCAAACACCGGCTTGAAATAAGGCGAGGCCGGGTCCACCCAGAACTCCAGCATGCCGCGCGGCGCCAGCACCGCGCCGTCAATGGTGCCTTCGCGCTCCAGCTCGCGCATGTCGCGAATGTCCACCAGTTGCACCGTGGGGTCTTGCAGGCGCGCCCGCACTTGGGCCACGCTGTAGGTGGTGATCTGGGCGTTGGCTTCGTCCACAAGCTGGCGAAAACCTTTGGTGATAGACATTATTGAAATCCTTTTCATAAAACAAACCGTGCTTACTGCTATGATAAATTTTTTAATTGTTTACGGAACGGCGAAGGTTCTAAACGGGCTTTGCGATGCGTGTTCCACGCACGAGTAGCAAGACCCGCAAGACCACCGGTATACGCAATTTTTCAACCTCAAACGCTTCGGGAGATCACACCATGGACAATCTTTCAATCATTACCTTGGCCAACCACGTTATGGATTTTTTGCTTATCGCTGCGGCGGTTTGGATGGCCATTACGGTGGCCAAACTGCGCCTGGGCGGGGCACTGAGCAGCAGCGTCAACCGCATTGTGGTGGGGGCCGGCATTTTGGGCGTGGCACATGTGGTGGAGACACTCTGCCTTCAATACGGCATGGAGGAGCACCTCAACGAACTCGTACACCGTGGCATTATTTTGGCGGGCTTTGTGGCGCTTACCCTGGGCATTCAGTCCTTGGTCGGTGCATTTGGTCAATCAAAGGCCTAATCCACAGCCATAGATCGGCCCATGAAGTCCCAGTTCCACGCCCTTTTGCGCGAAGCCATCGTGGCACGGCGCACGGGGGCGCTGTCGGGCACCGCCATCCCTGATGCCCACCTCGCTGAGGCAACGCAGGCCAATAGCAGAGCATTTTCGTGGTTGCTACGCCGGGGCGAATTGGTCACGAGCGAATTTGCAGACCAGAGCGCCGTGCCAGCGGCGCTGCTTTTGCTTAACGCGCCCAGCATCCTCAAGGTCCGGTGGTTTTCAATGGGTGATGCTTCGGTTGGCGATTCCCCACCCCTTTTGCCGACGCAGCAGATACTGTCTCTGATTGAAGTCCCTCCGACTTCAGCGCAGGCAAACTCGAATTCAGTTGCGGCTAGCGCACCAGACTCTAACGAACTGCAACGCCTGGCACTTGGGGTTTTTCAAAATTTTTTCGGGGGCGACGCCCAACTTCGTCTGGACCGGATCGTCTCAAACCTCGGCCCCAAGGCCAATTCGACCGAGCTGGCTCGGGCCTGCGCCAAAACTTTGGAACCGTTGCTGGGTGAAGGCATGGCACGCAGCTACTTTAAGAAATTTTTTTGACAGGCTGGCACCGCCCGCCCCAATCAAAGTAGCACCCAACCGCCCTAACTTTCTTGACGGTACGCAGTACCGCCGATCATGAAAGTTCTTAGAAGTTAACAGCAGCTTTTTGCGACTGTCAGCTAGCATTCCAACCATTTAGCTCATAGCGACAAACGCCCGATGTACGGCTGCAGGCGCGTTCTAATCGTCCCAACTATTGCTCGCTCATGCCCTCGTGGGGGGCGTAATTGTCTGATGTGTAGGCGTGTGAGCGCCTGTGCATCAGGGCGTGTAGGGCGCATGAACCGTGCGCTCGCTGATCCACCAGATGTTCCCGTGCGGGTCTCTCACACCGCCCTGCCGGTCGCCGTAGGGCATGTTGCCCACTTCCATTTCAAGCACCGCCCCATGGCTGAGCGCCCGCGCCATGGACGCGTCGGCGTTCTCGACATAAAGGTAGTACGCGCCAGCCATTGCCCGATAGTGTTCAGTGGCCTCGCTGACCATGACCGTAGAGGTGCCGATCTGAACTTGCAGGTTTGCGACAAGCCCGTTTGGCCTCATGGTTCGGCACACTTCAGTGCCACCCAGGCCATGGACCAGAAAACCCACGAACGCCTCAGCGTTCTCAACGAAAAAGTAGGGCGTCACCGTATTGAAACCGGGCGGGATATACATGCTTGATTCTCCTTTATTGATGAACTTTGCAGCGCTCTTTGGTCGCAGTCAAATCACGACGCGTCGGTGCCTTGTCGTCGTGGGGCGCCGGGCCCACACGAGTTAACGTGACAGTTAGCGCTCCACCTAAACCTTGGCTTAGTCCACATTCACACCCTGCCCCCGGCTCGCCGCCTCGATGGCCGCAATGTCAATCTTGCGCATGGTCATCATCGCCTCAAATGCGCGCTTGGCCGCGCTGCGGTCTGGGTCGCTGATGGCCTGTATGAGTACCAAAGGCGTAATCTGCCAGGAAACGCCCCACTTGTCTTTGCACCAGCCGCAGGCGCTCTCTTGGCCACCGTTGCCAACGATAGCGTCCCAGTAGCGGTCGGTCTCGGCCTGATCTGCCGTGGACACTTGGAACGAGAACGCCTCGCTGTGTTGGAACATAGGGCCCCCGTTGATGCCGAGGCACGCGATGCCCATGACGGTGAAGCGCACCGTCAGCACCTGGCCTTGTTTGCCCGAAGGGTAGTCGCCCGGCGCGTGGTGCACCGCGTCCACCGACGAGTCTGGAAAAGTGGCGGCGTAGAACGCCGCCGCCGATTCGGCGTCACCGTCGTACCAAAGGCAAATGGTGTTCTTGGGCGTTGTTGACATAGTGTGCGTTCCTCCAGAAATTGTTTACTCAATCGCAGTGCGTGGATGGTTTATGGGTCTAGCCGCAGCCAGAGCGCCGGGTTGGGAGGCGCCGGTCAATTGCTCCAGTGCAAGCAGCAGACTCAGCCTGTGCTCTCTGGCCACCACCGTCCAAGGTAGGCCGGTGAGGGCGCCTTCCAAAGCCCAAAGCAGGTTGAGGCTGGCGTTTGCGTGGGTGGCTTTGACCATGGCATAAGCGCGCACTGCGCCCAGGCTTTGGAGTTGGGCGACGGTTTGAATTCCCGCATCCGCCAGCATGGCTTGCGACTTGGGGCCCAGACCCAGAAGGTCTTGGATGGCTCGGGCGTTCTTGGCGCTCAACTTGCCTTCTCACCAAATCGCGCAGCAGACCTTGCCTTGGCGCGAGCTGCTTCCACCTCACGGGTCTTGGGTTCGGCATGCGTGACCAAGCTGGCAATCAGCTTGCGCGCGCTGGCCGCCACCTCTTCTACGGCCTGGTCAAACGCAGCCTCGTTTGCGCGGGATGGCACCGAAAAGCCGCTGAGCTTGCGCACGAACTGCAAAGGGGCGTCGCGGATTTCAAGTTCGGTGGCGGGGGGTTCGAAATTGAACAGGGTTTTGATGCTTCGGCACATGGCTCGGCTCTGTGGTTGAGGTGTTTAACGTGGAAGAACTTCATGACTGAGGGTGCGGCGCACCCTCACGAAAGTTAACTTGGGCGCTGCCCCGCCTGCAGCATGGCGCCCATCATTTGGTGGATGAGATTAACTGCTTTAAGCGGACGAAGCATCACCTTGAATTCAACAATCTTGCCAGCCTCGTTCCATTGGATGATGTCCACGCCATTGACCACGACGCCGTCAATCTCGGTCTCAAACTCAAGCATCGCGTCATGGGCGCCAATGATCTCGCGAACGTAGTGAAACGTCGGGTTGACAAACACGTGCAAAGCAGCCGACAGGTACTTGGCGGTGAGCTTGCGGCCCAGCTGGGGCGCATGCACGACGGGCGAAAGAAAGACCGCGTTCTCGTCCAGCAGCGCATCCAGGCCGCGGGGGCTGCGGTCTTTCACCATGCGGTGCCAGGTGGCGATGGGGTGTTCGGTCCTGGGGGTTTGCTCCTTGGGTTTGTCTGCAGTCGACCTGGTAGTTTGCTGTTGGGCCTCGTCTCGTACGGGGTAAGCGCCATTCCTAGCGCTCCATGAGTGTGCGTAGCATCCGTTGCGGATTGGCCAGAAAGTTGCGCGTTACCTGAAAATGCTCCGTGTCTTCATAGGCTATCGCGGCCAAACCGCCAGGCCCGCATTGGTAGATGCGAGCATCAGGGTACGCCATCAAAATGGGTGAATGCGTGGCAACAATAAACTGTGAGCCCTCCAGCACCAGATCGTGAATGCGCGACAGCACGGCCAACTGGCGTTGTGGCGACAGCGCTGCCTCCGGCTCGTCAAGAATGTACAAACCCTCGCCACTGAACCGTTCGTTCATCAAGGCTAAAAAAGACTCGCCGTGCGACTGCTCGTGCAGTGACCTACCACCGTAGGAGTTAATGATTGGTGGGCCATAAGACGGTTCTTTATCCAGTCGCTCAATTTCTGTGGCAACGTTGAAGAAGCTCTCGGCACGCAAGAAGTAGCCCGTGCGTGGGCGCCGGTAACCCTTTGCAACACGCAGAAACCGGTGCAATTCAGAGTGGGAGCGGCGCGTTCCGAAGCTGAAGTTTTTGCTTCCACCTTCGGCGTTGAACCCAAGAGAGACGGCGATGGCCTCAAGAAGTGTGGACTTACCAGACCCGTTCTCGCCGATGAAGTAGGTCATCTTCGGGTGCAGGTCTACTTGCTCTAGCAACCGGACCACTGGCAGGGAAAACGGGTATCGATCGAAGGACTCAACCTTCTCTCGCTGCAGCGCGATGCGGATGACGTATTGAGGGTTGAGCATGATGCCTAAGGTTGGCGCCGTACGGCACGCAGCAAGCGCTGCGGTGTGTCCGCGACGAGCAAGCTGCTAAACCGAAGCGTCACGGAAGGCCCTCAGCACTGTATTGATCCGCGTCTGATAGCCAGCCCCTTGTGCCTTGAACCACTCCAGAACATCTTGATCCACGCGCAGTGAAATGGATGCTTTGGCAGGTAGCGGCTTCAAACCCTTGCGAACTAAGCCGCGAACAATGTGGTTTACGTTCGCCTCTGGGTGTTCGGACGTCGGCTTTTGTTCACCTGCGCCGGACGTCAAGCGCGCCCAATCAGTTTTGGATTTCATCGAAGTAGATTTGCGACTCGCGCTTGGTAGCGCTTCGGAACGATATGAAGCGGATTTCATGTTCACTTTCCGTATGTATGACTGAAACAGGGATGCCAGCGAGCAAGCCCAGCGTAACGAAGCGTTACTCGCCGTAGGAGAAACGGTCATCCTCGAAAGTAAATGTCAGGCCTTCAAAAACGCTCGCGGCATCCAGGAAGTCAAGCCCATGGGCTTTGATGTTCGCTGCACGCTTCGCTTCAGACCAAATGAACTACATAAACCAAGTGTATATACGAAAAGTAATGGCAGCAACCAACGTTTCTTCCACGGTTCGAGCTGAGCGGGCAACAACTGCAGGACGCCAGGCCCGGGCTGGCGAAAAGGTACCGCGCACCGCCAGCCCGGGCCTGGTGGCCTGCCGTTGGCGCTCGGCTTTTGGGGTTAGGCCGCACTCTTGCTCCCCGCGATAAGCCTGCGAGCACCCACACCCGCAAGGCCGACTATGCCAAGCGCGATGCACCACCAGTGGAGCGCGCTCAGTGAAATGATGCCTAGCAAGACGTTGTCTATCGAAACCGGGGCTAGGGGACGAATGTCGCTGTGCATCACGCTATCGAGCAATACGTGTGAGTACGCGCCCAGTGCTGCGCCAACACCGACTTGGCGCATAGTCAGGCGCCTCCAGTCAAACGGATTTGGCAACCAGTACCTATTTGCAAACCATCGCAGCGCGACAAAGAGCGCAAACGTTCCAACGATCACCAGTGTGGCACCAACATAGGTATGGAAGAACGCGTGTACGGGTTCTCTTCTGTTGATCAGGTTGTAGAGCGACTCGATATCGATCAGGACATTGGCGCTGCAGTAGGCCAGAAAGCTGATGTGCTTCGGTGCGAGGGCATGAAGCACAGCGCCTGGCCCGAAGTGGAATGGCGTGACGGGCATGGTGGTCCTTGTGAAGCCAACGTTCGAGCTAAGCGGGCGCCAACGGCAGGACGCCAGGCCCGGGCTGGCGAAAATGTACCGCGTACCGCCAGACCGGGCCTGGTGGCCTGCCGTTGGCGCTCCGCTTGAACGAAGGGTTGGACGAAGCCGCTACGCGGAGTGGAACCCCAGTCGGTAAATTCGTAAGCTGTAGGCACATGTCTCAATTGTGATGCATGTTGCCCTCAACTTACCTGGAGTTTGCCCATGTTCACTTACCCCGGCGGGTTTGACCCGAGCGCG
>CANEVH010000036.1 GCA_947442105.1 Comamonadaceae bacterium
GTGTCGGATCCGCGCATGGTGGGCTCTGGATGGGTCAGTGATTCGGTATTTACCTAGAACGCTTCAGAGGCTGCCGACGTGGACAGGGCGGAAGGTATTTCAGCAGCCTGTTAAGACAACCCTATTTGGCATTACCCAGCCACAACCGTTGTAAAACCCCAGCCCCGAAAATCAGGGGATTAAGACTTGAGCGTGGTCCCTGGGTCAGCCAAAAAGAGGGTAAAACCCCAGCCCCGAAAATCAGGGGATTAAGACTGATCTAGCCTGTTCAATATTGACAATTTGATTTGTAAAACCCCAGCCCCGAAAATCAGGGGATTAAGACTACTAAGGACACTCACAACAAAGAAGAAAAAAAGTAAAACCCCAGCCCCGAAAATCAGGGGATTAAGACCGCTGGCGCAACACCAAAAATTGCGCCCAGCACAGTAAAACCCCAGCCCCGAAAATCAGGGGATTAAGACTGCTGGCTGTGTTGCGAGTGGGGTGGTGCCGTAAAACCCCAGCCCCGGATACCACGGGCCAAAGATTGCGATCAGTTGCTCCAAAGACGGCCACCGCCCCCGCTAAGCCAAACCCAAAAGAGCGGGTAACCCAAGCCACACCTTTGCTAACTTGGCCAGCCGCAACAACGCGCCCTGTCAGTGCGCAACCCCCACGACAACAACGGGACTACCCAGCGCCTACCTGGCTTCCTGGGCTGCTAACGGCGGCCGATGAACTCAGTTGCCTCGGGGCGTGGCACCCAGTTCACGCAAAACCGCGTCGTAACTTGAGCCCAGTTCGGGGTCAATATCTTGCAAACTGGCGGCGATATTCGAGGGTGCGGGCGCTGGCTTGGCCGTGGCCAAAGTGGCCAACGTGGTCAGCACGGGCACGGACTGGGGTGTTGGCGGTGCTGCCGCTGGCGCGTCCAGCCCCCCAAAACCCTGCAAACCCTGCAAGCTGCCGGACAACTGGCCCAGCAGGGCTGCGACCTTGGGCGTGGGCGGGGGTAGCACCGCAGGCAGCGGGGCGCGCCGTTTGAGCAGCGCAAAAGACGCCAGCGCCCCTAGCAGCAAGACGGCGCTCACACAGAGCCACAAGGCCCATACGGCAGCCGCGTCCACGGCCTGCATGTGCAGCAGAGCCAGCGCTTGGGTGCCAAAGCTGCCCCAGGGCAGAGCCTGCAACCAGTGGGGGGCATCTGACCAAAACGCGGGCGTCCAAGCCAGTGCCACGCACAGCAGCAAAAGGTTGAGCGCGGCGGCCCACAGGGTGGCGAATAAAAACATGACGGCGGCTTGGGTGGCTTACTTGAACTCTTGCGTGAGCTTGTCGTGCAGCAGCGTGGCCAGGTGGGCGCGCGCTTGGGCAATAGAAAGTGCCTCACGCTCTGCGTCCACCGAATCGGCCGCCATGTCCACCAGCTTTTGCTTGAGACGAAAAATGTGCGCCTGGGTGTCTTGCAGAGCGGTTTGCAAATGGGTTTCGCGCGCAGTGTGCTGGTCAAGCTCGGCTAGCAGCTCTAAGGTCTGTTGCAAGAAAAACTTGTTTTTGCGCCCGTGCTGCGAATCGGTGCGGCTCAAAAACGCTTGCATTTGCTGCGCCAGGTTTTGGTAGGCGGGGCTGGGCGCAAGAACCTGCAGGGGCGGTGCGCTGTCCGCAAAAACATCGGCGGGCTGCCGCTGGCCCTGGCCTGCGCTGCGGGCCAGCGCAGCGTCGTCGGGCGCTAGGGGGTGCGGCTGGAGCGGGGTGTGCGAAAGGCCGTCAGACATGAAGGGGGTGGGGGTGGGACACGGGTTGGGTCACGGGTTGGGCGTTGCAGTTGCGCAGACCTGCGCAGGTGCTGGCTAAAAAATTGCAAAGGCTGGTGCCGCACCCGTGCGAATGCAGCGGATTCTAACGACGCCCTGACACGATGCCGAACACCATGCCAAAGCCAGCCACAGGGATAGCGGCCCGTCGATGGGCCGATAATCGCTCACTTTGCTTGGGAAATCCATCTCACCCATGACTTACTGCGTCGCCATCAAACTCAACGCCGGCTTGGTGTTTCTGTCCGACTCGCGCACCAATGCGGGCCTAGACCAGATCAACACCTTTCGCAAGATGATCGTTTATGAGAAGCCGGGCGAGCGCTTTATGGTGCTGCTGTCGGCGGGCAACCTGAGCATTGCGCAGTCGGTGCGCGAGATTTTGCAGGTGGAGCAACTCAAAGAAAACGGCGATGCCGCAGGCATCACCATCTGGAACGCCACCAGCATGTTTGACGCCGCGCGGGTGCTGGGTTCGGCCATTCGCCGGGTGTACCAGCGCGACGCCGAGTCGCTCAAACAGGCGGGCATGGATTTCAATGTGTCCCTGATATTTGGCGGGCAAATTGCGGGTGAAGCCATGCGTTTGTTTCAGGTCTATTCGGCGGGCAACTTTATTGAGGCCACGCCCGAGACGCCGTACTTTCAGATCGGCGAGTCCAAATACGGCAAACCGGTGCTCGACCGGGTGGTTACGCCCAACACCCCGCTTGAAGAGGCGGCCAAATGCGCGCTGGTGTCTATGGACTCCACCCTCAAATCCAACCTGTCGGTGGGCCTGCCGCTGGACATGGTGGTCTATGAGGCCAACACCTTCAGCACCGACAAAGTGGTGTGCATTGACGAGAACAACCCCTATTTCAAAATGCTGCACAACAGCTGGGGGCAAAAGCTGCGCGAGGTGTTTGACAGCATTGAAGACCCGATGTGGAGTGGCGGGCCTACCGAGGTGCCACTGCGCCTGCATTCAGAGCGCCATCTGCCCTTGAAAAAGATCAGCACCCCCCAAGAAAAGCTGATCTGAGACACCCCACTGCATGATTCCTATCGCTTTCTTCCACGGCAACAGCTTTCCCGCCAGCACTTACCGGGTGCTGTTCAAACACCTGCGTGCGCGCGGCTTTAGCGTCAAGGCGATTGAAATGCTGGGCCACGACCCGCGCTACCCGGTAGACAACAACTGGCGCAGCCTAGTGGGCCAGGTAGCTGACTTCACCCGTGCCAAGGTAGACAAGCTGGGCGAGCCGGTGTGGATGGTGGGCCACTCGCTGGGCGGCATGTTGAGTGCGATGGTGGCAGCCCGACACCCGCATCTGGTGCGTGGCGTGCTGCTGCTGGACTCGCCCATTCTGGGCGGCTGGCGCTCGACTGCGCTGGGCATGATCAAGGGCGCGCAGTTGGTGGGCAGCGTGTCACCAGCGACGATGAGCCACAAGCGGCGCAACAGCTGGCCCAGCGCAGAGGCCGCGCTGGAACACTTTCGCCACAAAAAAGCCTTTGCGCACTGGGACGCGGAAGTGCTGCAAGACTACATCGCACACGGCACGGTTGACCACGAGGGCAAGCGCGTGCTGGCCTTTGACCGCGAGATCGAAACCAAGATTTACAACACCATTCCCGACAACCTGGACCGCTTATTTAAGCGCCATCCGCTCAAATGTCCGGTGAGTTTTATTGGCGGGCGCCAGTCGCGGGAAATGCGCCTGGTAGGCATGTCCATGACCGACCAGCTGACCAAGGGCCGCACCATGATGCTCGACGGCAGCCACCTGTTTCCCATGGAAAAGCCGCTGGCCACTGCGGCTGCCATCGAGGCCTCGCTTCGCAATATGGGTGCCTGAGGCGCTTCGGGGCCTGCCAGAATGCCAGACGCATCTGAAATAAGCCTCGCAGCCGAGCGCCTTGCGCAGGCCACCGCGCTGCATCAGAGCGGCGAACTGGACCGCGCCCAGTCGATTTACCAAGACTTTCTGACCGAGCAGCCCGAACACCCCGAGGCGCTGCACTTGCTGGGCGTGATCGCCCTACAACAGCAGCGCGCGCAGCACGCCATTGACTTGATGGACCGCGCCATCGCGCTGGCGCCCGAGCGCTCTGACTTTGTATCCAACCGGGGCCTGGCCTGGCAGGCGCTGGGGCAGCACCAGCACGCGCTGCGGGACTTTGCGCGGGCTGCGGCGCTGGACCCGGCGTCAGCCTCGGCCCAGTACAACCTGGGCACTGCGCAGCAACACTTGCAGCAGCACGCCCTTGCGCTGCAAAGCTATGACCGGGCGCTGGCCCTGGCGCCCGAGTTTGCCGACGCCTGGGTGAACAGCGGCGTGGTGCACCAAGAGCTGGGGCAGAGGCAGCAGGCCCTAGAACGGTACGCGCATGCGCTGCGCGCGGCGCCAGACCACGCCAACGCCTATTCCAACCAAGCGGTGGCGCTGCAAGCGCTGGGGCAGCACTTGGCAGCCCTGGCAAGCTGCGAGCGCGCGGTGGCCCTGCAGCCGCACGCCGCACAACACCACTACAACCTGGCCAATGTGCTGCGCGAGCTAGAACGATTTGAAGACGCAATAGCGGCCTACGACCGCGCCATCGCATTGCAGCCCCAGTATGTGCAGGCCCTCTCCAACCGCGGGGTGGCGCTGCAAAAGCGGGGCGATGTTCAAGCGGCGATTGCCAGCTACGACCGCGCTATCGAACTGGACGCCAACGCCGCCCACCCGCACTACAACCGGGGCAACGCGCTGCACGAGCAGCAAGCGCTGGACGCCGCAGTGGCCAGCTACGACCAGGCGCTTCGTGCCCAGGCGGACTACCCCGAAGCGCATTGGAATAAGTCCTTGACCTTGCTACTGGCCGCCAACTACGAACAAGGCCTGCCGCTGTATGAATGGCGCTGGCATCCGCGCAACCAAAGCCTGAACAGGCCGGCCGTTTCGTCTGCGCCGTGGCTGGGGCACGAAGACATCCGTGGCAAAACGCTGCTGCTGCACGCGGAACAGGGCCTAGGCGACACGCTGCAGTTTTGCCGTCACGCGCCGCAACTCGCCGCCATGGGGGCCAAGGTGGTGCTGGAAGTGCCCAAGCCGTTGCATCGCTTGCTTCAAGGATTAGAAGGCGTGGACCAACTGGTTCTTCAAAGCACACCGAGTCAAGACACGCAAAGGCCGGGTTTTGACCTGCACTGCCCGCTGATGAGTTTGCCCCTGGCACTGATGAACCATGCCCGCGCCCACACGCCCCACGCCACAGCACCCTGGCTGGGAGACGCGCGGGGCGCCTACTTGAGCCCCGACGCAGCGCTAAAGCAGGCATGGGAGGCGCGTCTGGCGGCTGCCGAAGCCACGCAACCAGCGGCAAGCGCTGGATCAGCCCGTGCGCCCAGGGTGGGCTTGGTATGGCGTGGCAGCCCCACCCATGCCAACGACGCGCAACGCAGCCTGCCGCTGCCGACCCTGCTGCAGCACCTGCCTACCGGACACCACTATGTCAGCCTGCAAAAAGAGGTGGGTGCCGACGATGCAGCCGCACTGCGCGCCCACGGCCAGTTACTGCACTTTGGCCCGGCACTGAGCGACTTTGCAATGACCGCCGCCCTGGTCGCCTGTCTGGACCTGGTGGTGTGCGTGGACACCGCCGTGGCGCACCTGGCGGGCGCCTTGGGCAAAGAAACCTGGGTGCTACTGCCCTTTGTGCCAGACTGGCGCTGGCAATTGGGGCGCCGCGACAGCCCCTGGTACCCCCGCATGCGCCTGTACCGGCAACACCAGCGCGGGGATTGGGCTGCGCCGCTACAGGCGCTTCGTAAGGACCTGGCCGCAACGTTGGCCTGAACGCGGCCTCAATGCGGCCGGAAAGCTGCCTACATGCTTCCTACATGCTTCCTAAATGCAGCCTTAAAGCGACTAGGTGCGGGCAAATATTGGGGCGTTTTGGTACAGGCCAGGGTATCAGTCAGCCCAAACGACCAGACCACTCCAGCCGGTGGCCAGCACCAAAAGCCCAAAACCAATGCGGTAGTACGCAAACGCATTAAAGCTGTGGGTGGACACAAAACGCAGCAGCCAGCGCACACAGACCCAGGCGCTCAAAAAGGAAAATACCAGCCCCACCAGAAACAGGGGCAAGTCGGCCCAACTCAAAAGCGCGCGCTCCTTAAAGAGGCTGTAGGCACCCGCGCCGATCAGCGTGGGAATCGCCAGAAAGAAAGTGAACTCTGTGGCAGCCTGCCTAGACAAGCCCATCAGCATGCCGCCAATGATGGTGGCACCGCTGCGGCTGGTGCCCGGCACCAGCGCCAGGCACTGAACCAAGCCCACCTTGAGCGCGTCCATCGCCGTCATTTGCTCCACCGTCTGTACGCGGACCAAGGGCGGCGTGGATAGGCCAGGGGCTGGTGCCTGGCGCCGTTCAGCCCACAAAATGATGAAGCCGCCGACGATGAAGCTGCTAGCCACCACTTCGGGCGTAAACAAATGTGCCTTTATGACCTTGCCAAAGAGCAGGCCCAGCACCACAGCGGGCAAAAAAGCAATGAACACATTTAGCACAAACGACTGCGCTTCTCTTTGCTTGGGCAGCGCAAGCACCGTGGTCTTTATCTTGTTCCAGTACACCAGCACCACCGCAAAAATGGCACCGGTTTGTATGGCGATCTCAAACACCTTGGCCTTCTCACCCTGAAAACCCAGAAGCGCGCCCGCAAGTATCAAATGCCCGGTGGACGACACCGGCAAAAACTCGGTCAAGCCCTCCACCACACCCATCACTGCGGCCTTGGCCAGCAAAACAACATCAATCACGGATCATCCTTTTTGGCGCAAACGGCGTGGGGCGCGGTGCCCCGCCTTGGTTTCTGACGCATGTTTCATGCGAATTTTAGGTGGCCGAAATGCGGCAAGCGATCTGGCAACGATTAAAAAAACCGAACGAAGTCTGCTAGGATATCGTTATTGTTAACACTGTTCACATACCACCATGGAACTTACTCCACTGATCGCCGTCCACCTGAGTGCCGCCATTGCCGCCGTGCTCCTCGGGCCTTTAGCCTTGTGGGCGCGCAAGGGCCGCACCCAGCGCCCGGTGCTGCACCGGGCTTTTGGTTACGCCTGGACGACCTTGATGCTGGTCACCGCCATCACCGCCATTTTTATTCGCGACTTCAACTTGCCTAATGTGGCCGGTTACACACCCATCCACTTGCTCATACCGGTGACTTTGTTCGGCCTTTTCGGCGCTTTTTGGTGTTTGTACCGAAAAAACATCGTCGGCCACCGCCTAACGATGCAATCGCTTTACTGGAGTGCCTGTGTCATCGCCGGAGGCTTTACCTTGCTGCCCAACCGCTATTTGGGCAAGCTTGTTTGGGGGCAGTGGCTGGGTTGGATCTAGCCCTGGGCACACGGCGTGGTCCGTCAAAAGGCGCCATTCCCCCTAAAAAGCAGGGTTTGTGCGCAGTTCTAGCGGCATTAATCGCCCGAGATCACGTTATCCTCTGCGAGTGGCGAATTGTCACAATTCTTAAACCGCTAACGGAGTTACACGCTCATGAAAATGAATACCATCGCAGTCGCAGTGCTCGCCTTGTCCTCAGGCTTTGCCATGGCGCAAAACGCAATCGTCACCATCGCGCACGTTGGCCCCACCAGTGGCGCGATCGCCCACTTGGGCAAGGACAATGAAAACGGCGCCATCATGGCGATCGAAGAACTCAACGCCGCAGGCGTCACCATCGGTGGCAAAAAAGTCACGCTCAAGTTGATGACCGAAGACGACGCAGCCGATCCCAAGCAAGGCACCGCAGTTGCGCAAAAGCTCGCGGACGCCAAAGTGTCCGGCGTGGTCGGTCACCTGAATTCGGGCACTTCAATCCCTGCATCCAAGATTTACAGCGACGCAGGCATTCCCCAAATCTCTCCTTCCGCCACCAACCCCAAGTACACACGCCAAGGCTTCAAAACTACCTTCCGCGTGGTGGCTGATGACACCCAACTGGGCGGCACGCTGGGCAAGTACGCAGTGGCCACGCTCAAAGGCAAGTCCATTGCCGTGATCGATGACCGCACCGCCTACGGCCAAGGCGTGGCTGAAGAGTTCAGCAAAGCCGTGAAGGCGGCTGGCGGCAGCATTGTGGCCACCGAGTACACCACCGACAAAGCCACCGACTTCAACGCCATCCTGACCACCATCAAAGGCAAAAAGCCGGACGTCGTGTTCTTCGGCGGTATGGACGCTGTTGCAGGCCCCATGCTGCGCCAAATGAAATCCTTGGGCATCAACGCCAAGTTCATGGGCGGAGACGGCATCTGCTCCACCGAGCTGGTCAAGCTCGCTGGCGACGCTGTTAGCGACAACCAAGTGTTCTGCGCTGAAGCTGGTGGCGTCGAAGGCAAGGCCAAAGTGGGCATGGACGCATTCAAGGCCAAGTTCAAAGCCAAGTTCAACGCTGACGTGCAGGTCTACGCACCCTATGTGTACGACAGCGTGAAGATCATGGTGGCTGCCATGGTCAAAGCGGGCTCGTCTGACCCCGCCAAATACCTGCCCGTGCTGGCTGCGACCAAAGACTTCGCTGGCGTGACCGGCCCCATCTCCTTTGACGAAAAAGGCGACATCAAGGGCGGCGCTTTGACCCTGAAAACCATCAAGGGCGGCAAGCTGGAAGAACTGGCTGTGATTCGTTAATCACTCCCCTCGTTTACTGGCAACACCCGTTGCCAGCGTAAAAAAGGCGCACCTCACAAGGGTGCGCCTTTTTTTCATGGCGCCAGAAGGTGGCCGTCTAAAATGAAACGCATGAGCAATCACCCCGCGCCCAAGCCACCCGCCAAGCCCTCTGCGGCACCTGACACCGCCAAACCGAGCAACTTTTTACGCCAGATTATTGAAAGCGACCTGGAAAAAGGCACCTACGCCACGCGCCGCTGGGCCGGCAGCCCCGGCGACGCCGCCCACCACGCGGCAGGCCCTCTGGACCCGGCTCGCATCCGCACCCGCTTTCCGCCCGAGCCCAATGGCTATTTGCACGTGGGCCACGCCAAAAGCATTTGCCTGAACTTTGGCTTGGCGCGCGACTATGGCGGCGTGTGCCACCTGCGCTTTGACGACACCAACCCCGAAAAAGAAGACAGCGAATACGTCAACAGCATCATTGACGCCGTGCGTTGGCTGGGCTTTGACTGGGCACAAATCGGCCACGCGCCGGGCAGCGACCCCGCGTTTCAGGCCAGTGACTACTTTGGCTTTATGTACCGCGCCGCTGAGGCGCTAATTGAGGCCGGCCACGCCTACGTGGACGAACAAACGCCAGAGGAAATGCGCGCCAACCGGGGCGACTTTGGCAAACCCGGCGTGGACAGCCCGTTCAGGGGCCGCACACCGGCCGAGAACCTGGCGCGCTTTCGCGAAATGCGCGATGGCCTGCACGCCGACGGCAGCATGGTGCTGCGCGCCAAGATTGATATGGCCAGCCCCAACATCAATATGCGCGATCCGGCCATCTACCGCATCCGCCGCGCCACGCACCACAACACCGGCGACACCTGGTGCATCTACCCGATGTACACCTTTGCCCACCCGATTGAAGACGCGCTAGAGCAAATCACCCACAGCATCTGCACCCTGGAATTTGAAGACCAGCGCCCGTTTTACGACTGGCTGATGGAGCGCCTTATCGAGGCCGGTCTGCTGGCCAGCCCGCCGCCCAAGCAATACGAGTTTGCCCGCCTGAACCTCACCTATGTGGTGACCAGCAAACGCAAACTCGCGCAATTGGTCTACGACCACAAAGTCAGCGGCTGGGACGACCCGCGAATGCCTACCATCGTCGGCCTGCGCCGCCGGGGCTACACGCCCCAGAGCCTGCAACTGTTTGCTGAGCGCATTGGCGTGACCAAAAGCGACAGCTGGATTGACTATTCCACCTTGGAAGGCTGCCTGCGCGAAGACCTGGACGCATCCGCCCCCCGCGCCATGGCCGTGCTAGACCCCCTAAAACTGGTGCTGACCAACTGGGACTCCGTGATGGGCGCAGGCACCCTAGACGCCTGCACCGCGCCCGTGCACCCCCACCACCCCGAGCTGGGCAACAGAGCGTTCGTGATGGGGCGCGAGGTGTGGATAGAGCGCAGCGACTTCGAAGAAACGCCCCCGGCTGGCTTTTTTCGCCTGTTCCCTGGCAACAAAGTGCGGCTGAAATACGGCCACATCATCGAATGCACCGGCGCCCTGAAAGACGATAGCGGCCACATCACCGAAGTGCACGCCACCCTGATCCCCGACACCAAAAGCGGCACGCCCGGCTCGTCCAGTGTCAAGGTCAAAGGCGTCATCACCTGGGTGGGCGCCCATGACGGCGTGCGCGCCGAAGTGCGCCTGTACGACCGCCTGTTCAGCGACGAACAACCCGACGCGGGGGGCAAAGACTTTTTGGAAAGTCTGAACCCGAACAGCCTGAAAGTGGTGAGCGCCATCGTGGAGCCATCACTGGCCAACGCCCTGCCCGACCAGAAGTTTCAGTTTGAACGCCTGGGCTACTTTGTGGCCGACCGGGTGGACCATGTGGCGGGGGCCAAGGCGGTGTTTAATTTGGCGGTGGGGTTGAAGGACAGTTGGGGGAAGTGATGATGCGAAGCGTGCGCTTCGAAATGCGAGTGGTACTCACGGAGCACGCCAAGGCGCGTATGGTGGAGCGCGACCTGAGCACGGCATCGGTTCTGGACATTATTGACACCGGCACACAAAAGGATGCGGGTGGCACCCATTACTGGCTTTACAAGCACTTCCCGGATCGACAAGACAACTTGCTTTGTGTAGCCGTAGTCATCGACAATGTTTTGGTAGTGAAGACCGTTATGCACCACTGGGAGCCGAATCCATGAAAAGCATTTACTTTGAAAAGGATGACATCCTGCACATCCGGGTGTCCGACAAAGCCATCGTGCGCGAGGTTTCCCAGGACTGGCACACCAATATCAGCTACGCCGAGGACGGCACGGTTGTTGAAATCGTCCTGCTGGATGCAAAAAAAGAGGGGCTGATGCCTATGGAATTACGGCAGGCGGCTTGAAGGTGCAATTGTTTTCACAAGTCGGCGACCATTTAGACGGCATGAAAATTTCTTACGATAACGCGACCGACCCGCTCTACATCCAGTTAGCGGATAGGGCATCGGTGGATTCAGACGAAATCAATAGCGGCGTGGTGCTCGTCTTTGACGCCAACGACGCACTGCTGGGAATCGACGTGCAGCACGTCAGCCTGCGGGCGGATATCCACAACCTGTCGGTATCTACGCTGCCGTTTGGCGAGTTGCAGGCTGCGGAGGCGTGTAGTTAGTCCTGAATCGGCTCTTGTGCTGAACTCAAGGCACTGAACTGTCCGCAAATACTTTTTGCCAAGCCTCAACCACTTCAACCTCAAAATGGCGACAATAAAGGGGAGTCTTGGTTCTCATTCTTCCTGAACGACTAAAAGTTTCAGTTCGAACGCCTGGGCTACTTTGTGGCCGACCGGGTGGACCATGTGGCGGGTGTGAAGGCGGTGTTTAATTTGGCGGTGGGGTTGAAGGATTCTTGGGGAAAATAACTTTTGGCATACCAAACGAACATTGCAGCTTTTTTGTCCACTGGAAGCAACCATCCACTGCTTGATGCCTATCGAATACTTGTTGCGATTGAGTTGGCGCTCAAAGACGCTGGTTGTAATAGACAGGGCGGACATGACATCCCTTCGATGTTGGCGCAGACGGCTAGCAAGCACCCTACATTGGCAAGCCAACTCAATGCGCATCTGGCTAAGCTCAGAAACGACTTGACTCAACTTGTCTGCAATGGTCCACATGGTTCGCCTACACAGGTCCCGGCCAGAAATTATCCTTACGCCAGATACACCCGCTTTGCAGGTGACTGGGCAGGCATTGATGAAACACCAAGCCAGCAAGTAATTGCACTGGCACAAACTTGCAACAGCCTGCTGCTACACCTTCAAACACACAAGGTAACTCTGGGAATCCAACTATGACCCCAATCTCCGAACTAATCCGTAATCTTCGGGCACTCACAAAGCTACCGGAGACTAATCCCCTGCTCCAAGATGTACGTGTAGTTTTTCTCTCACCGACCTTGCATATTGACCTCATTAGCGAAGTATTTAGGGGCTCGAATGACGAAGACAGAATTTCCAGGGTGGAGGCTGCACTCAGGGACTCGTTTGATGCGAGTGCGAATCTACTGAATGATGTCATGGGCCGATTGCCTGTCATCATCAGCCCACTTACGAATGAGGAAGCAACGAATAAAGTGAATTGGCTTGGAACAGCAACTACCAGTTCCTGGGTTAATTGGTTTCTCGATAACAAGTCCCCTTACCGTGTTAATGCAATTCCAAGCACACCTCAATACATACACTTTTATGGCTACAAAGGCGGCCAGGCACGATCTACGATCCTTGCACTGCTTGGGAAGCTCCTAGCTGATGATGGATATCGGGTGTTGGTAATTGACGCAGATACCGAGGCACCATCACTTGACGGCTTGCTTGGAGCGAATGCTGATCACTTTTCGCAAACCCTAATGGGGCTATGCGGATGGGCAAATGAATGCCGACCTATACCAGCGGCCTATACGGGGCAACAGGGTCATGGCCGAATCGACGTTTTGCCCTGTCGCCCGCGAAATGAACAACATGACTTGGACTTTGCCTTATTAATAGCAACGGCACCACTTGATGCACGTGTTTATGAAAAAGCTGCATCTAACTTGCGAATAACTTTAGCCAAGTTGGATGAGCCATATGATTTTGTTCTCGTGGATCACCGCACTGGTATCGCTACATCGGTACTGCCGCTTATAAGCGAACTACCCGGGCCGGCGGTGGTTTTCGCCCGAACTGATGCTAATGCGCTATCTATTCCATCCGAAATGAAAAAGGTAGTGAGGTCAATTTTTCAAAGTTCCCGAAGCACGGCGGGTGCGTTTGTTAGTTTTTCCCTTGATGCCAATCGCAAAGCACACGCAGTGATTCCTCCTCATGAAGCGGCTGCACGTGAGGTTCTCCTAGGAGCCTTAGCAGATGCCATGGGTGGCGACTCGACCAAAGTATCAAGCACCGCACATGGGGAACAGGTGGAAGAAGACTTCGACCTATCTCCAGAAGAGTTAGCATTCAACTGGATCGATTGGTATTTAGATCGTTCGTTACTCGACTCAACATTACCCGATATATCTAGATTACAAAGTGACAACATTGCTGCATTGCAAAAACTACGAGGAGTGCTAGGCTTACCAATTAATAAAAAGGTCATGGAACAAAGAAACACCTCAAAATACGCCGTGACAGCGGCACTGTCAGTTTCTGGAGCAAAAGATGAAGGTGAATTTATCCACATCCCTGATATAGAGAGGCTATTTACAAAAGGAAGTCCGCTAACCTATATCCTAGGAAGAAAAGGTACGGGTAAAACTCGCCTTTTAAGAGAAGTTGCCTTGAGGAAACTAGGCATACCAATACTCGTCGCAGCTGATGAGAAAAATTTTCCAGCGCCTCGTAGCCACTCCATAGAAGCTAATAAATGGGTTACGAAATATGATAAACCTGAAGAATTTTGGTGGTCATTGATAGGGCTGGCAATTCAAGAGGGATTCAACCTACCTGACGCCGTCATCAATTTTCTTGATGGTACCCAAAGTTCATCAGAGTTATCTGACCCTTTGAAAATTAAAAAACTACTGAACCAGTTAACTGATCAGAAGGTATTCCTTATTGATGGCCTAGAGACGCTCGTTCCTGCCTCTAAGACAAAAGCATATGTTTCGGGATTATTTTCAGTTATGAACACGATTCAAAATGACACTACTCTTTCATCGAAAATCGTGATTCGAGCATTCCTCCGAGAGGATTTAGCTGCTGATTCTGTACAAAATATTGAACAACAGATGGAAGGTAGAGTGCTTCGCTTGAAGTGGAGTGCAACTTCAATTCTTAATTTTGCTGTATCTCGTCTACCCTTGCTACCATGGATCAACGAGAAATTTTCATCGGTAACTAAAGAAATTTTGGGTTTTGCAAACGAAGTACAACAAAGCGGTTTATCAGAGCAACAGGCCACTCAAATACTTCTTCGCGTATTTCCTGACCGCCTTAGGCGGAACAGCTTATTGACTTCAACTTTTTTACGCCTGTATTTCTCAGACGCAGGTGGCGATGATACAAATACCGCAACATTTTATCCCCGCCTATATCTTTCATTTCTACAGAAACTAGATGAATTAGCTAGGACTGACAGTACTGCCTTGAACGACGTGGATCAGCGGTTAAATTCAAATCTACTGAATAAAGCATACGATCAAGCCTCATCAGCTTTCATTGAAGAAACAAAGCAAGAAATGGTTCACTTATTATCATTAAAATATGAAAAATCAGAAGATTCATCAAACAATGATCAGTCTGATATTACCGTATTTGTTGCAGCATTCGATGGCCTGAGTACGCCTTTTGCAATGGACAAGCTAGTATCTAACTTGAAGGAAAAAACCCCATTCACGGATCAGTCAATTCGGGAGTCCCTCCGCCAAATGAAGGCCCTAAGAATGTTTGAAGATCGCCCTGGCTATCCTGGCTGGTGGCGAGTTGGTCAACTTTACAAAATGGGTCTCCGAATGAAATACGCACGAGGTTCACAGTAACCCTAGCGCTGTCACCCATGCACCCCATCCTCCACTTCTGGTTCACCGAACTAAGCCCCAAGCAGCACTTCGCCAAAGACGCCGCGCTGGACGAGACCATCCGCACCCGCTTCGGCGCCACGCTGGAGGCTGCGGCCCGGGGCGATCTGTTTGCCTGGCGCGCTACGCCGCAGGGGCGGCTGGCGGAGGTGGTGGTGCTGGACCAGTTTTCGCGCAATGTGTACCGCGACTCGCCCCGCGCCTTTGCGCAGGACGCGCTGGCCCTGGCGCTGGCGCAAGAGCTGGTGGCCAGTGGGCAAGACCGCAGCCTGCCCCTCGCGCAGCGCAGCTTTGCCTACATGCCCTATATGCACAGCGAGTCCGCGCTGGTGCACACGCAAGCGGTGGCGCTGTTTTCGCAGCCGGGCCTAGAAGACAGCTTGCGCTCTGCGCTGCGTCACAAAGCCATCATCGACCGCTTTGGCCGCTACCCCCACCGCAACGCGGTTTTGGGGCGCAGCTCCACACCGCAGGAGCTGGTTTTTTTGAGCGAGCCGGGGTCGTCGGTTTAGCTTGGCTTTAAAACCCAATTCGGGTATTATAAAACCCAATATGGGTATTTCAACCAATCCAACCGTGCCTTCGTCCCTCGCAGACGCACTGTTCCCCAAGGTGCGCCAGCGGGTGCTGGCCGTGCTATTTGGCTCGCCAGACCGCAGCTTCTACGCCAACGAGGTGATTGCGCTGGCGCAGTCGGGCACAGGCGCCGTGCAGCGTGAGCTGGCAGACCTGTCTAAGGCGGGCTTGCTCACGGTCAGCAAGCAGGGCAACCAAAAACATTACCAAGCCAATGCCGCCGCCCCGGTGTTTGCCGAACTGCGCTCGCTGGTACTCAAGACCATGGGGCTGGCCGACGCACTGCGCGCTGCGCTTGCGCCATTGGCAGTGCAAATTGACGCGGCCTTCATCTACGGGTCGGTGGCACGCCAACAAGACACTGCCCACAGCGATGTGGATGTGATGATCGTCAGCAATACGCTGGGCTATGGAGAGGTGTTTGGCGCGCTGGAAAGCGCCACCGTGTCACTGGGCCGCAAGGTCAACCCCACGCTGTACACGCCCGCCGACTGGGTCAAGCGCATTGAACAAGACAGCGCATTCATCACTCGCGTATGGCAACAGCCCAAAATTTGGCTCTTAGGGAACGAGGCACAACTCCATGCACCCCGCACTTGAAGCCCTGTGCGGCCCTGGCAAGCCGCTCAAGACCGAGGCACCCGATGCCAACGAAATTGCAGGCCTGCTGCGCACCGGCAGGGCACGTCTGCACGATGCCAAAAACACCGCGCTGGCGCTGGAAAGCCGCTTTGACCTGGCTTATAACGCAGCGCATGCCTTGTGCCTGGCGGCGCTTAGGCACATGGGTTACCGCTCTGGCAACCGCTACATCGTGTTTCAGGTGTTGCCACACGCCCTGGCCCTAGGCCCCAAGGTGTGGCGTGTGCTGGACAAACGCCACAACACGCGCAACCTGGGGGAATATGAAGGCCTGTTGGATGTGGATGCCCGGCTGGTCCAAGACCTCATCAATGCCACCGAAACGGTGTCCCACACCATCCCAAAGTAGCCCTTGCCACCTGCTTGGAGCGAAAGGTATCCCGACGCCACCGGCACCGAAACGCATCTTCACGCGGCCGACTCCACCTCCCGCCAACACCCCGGCACCAGCCCCTCCAGCGCATAAGGGCCAATCGCCGCGCGCAGCAAGCGCAGCGTGGGCAGGCCCACGGCGGCGGTCATGCGGCGCACTTGGCGGTTGCGGCCTTCGGTGATCACCAGTTCCAGCCAAGCCGTAGGTTTGTTTTGCCGCACGCGAATGGGCGGGTCGCGCGCCCACAGGCTGGGCGGCGGGTCTATGGCGCGGGCGCGGGCGGGGAGTGTGGGGCCGTCCCTGAGCAGCACGCCTTGGCGCAGCGCGGCCAGCGCGGCCTCGGTGGGCACGCCGTCTACCTGCACCCAATAGGTTTTCTCAATTTTGAAGCGCGGGTCCGCAATGCGGGCCTGCAAAGCGCCGTCGCCCGTGAGCAGCAGCAGGCCCTCGCTGTCGGCGTCAAGCCGCCCGGCGGCGTAGACATGGGGAATGTCGATGAAGTCTTTAAGCCCGCGCCAGCGCCCCTCGGGCGTGAACTGGCTGAGCACGCCGTAGGGTTTGTTGAAACAAATCAAACGGGGCTGCGGCACCGGTACTGGCAAAGCGAGGGTTGAAGACAAGCCGCAAAACCGGCGGGCGGGCCCAGGTATCAACCTTGCTGGAGCACTTCTTCAAACTCGGCCAGCTCGGCGGCAATGGCGGCGTACTTTTTTTACTTGGCTTTGTTGGCTTCCCAGAGCAGCGTGGCCGCTTCGAGGTCTTGCTTGAAATGGGCGAGAGCCGCATCTTTGAGGGCTGGGATGGCGGTCTTGGCGGTGCTGGACCACAGGTCAATCAGGTCGGACAGACCGTTGTCAAAATCGTCAAACGATTGAAGGGGAGTCCACTTACCGGTTTTGTCAAACATTGTTGCTTTCATTGTGTAAGCCAGATTTTAGGCGGGGGCGCCTAGTAAGAAGGTGCGGGAGGTGCAGGAGGTGCGCAGCCCCTAGACGTGTCCCAAGGTCAATGTCGCTGGCGATAGGTGCGCGACTTGCCTTTGGCGATAATTGGCGGCGCACTTTCCGTGCGCATTGTTTTTTTAGCCCTTCAGAACCCAAACCCCATGACCGAACTGCAAACAAAACTCGAATGGCGCTACGCCACCAAAAAGATGGACCCGGCTAAGGCCGTGCCGCAAGAAAAAGTGGACCGTATTTTGGAAGCCGTGCGCCTGGCACCCAGTTCCAGCGGGCTGCAGCCGTATGAAGTGTTGGTGGTCACCAGCGCTGCGGTGCGCGAGCAGATCAAACCCGTCGCCTGGGGCCAAGCGCAAATCACCGAAGGTTCGCACCTGCTGGTGTTTGCTGCCTGGGACAACTACACGGCAGACCGTATCAACCAAATGTTTGACTTCACCAACGCCCAGCGCGGTGGCAGCACCGAAGCCGGTGACGCCTACCGCAAGAACTTGCTGGCCAACTACACCGTGCGCGACCCGCAAGTCAACTTTGAACACGCCGCGCGCCAAGCCTATATCGGCCTAGGCGTAGCCCTGGTGGCAGCCGCGTTTGAAGAAGTAGACAGCACGCCCATGGAAGGTTTTGACCCTAAGGCCCTGGACCAGATCTTGAACTTGTCGGCCCGTGGCCTGCGCAGCGTGGCCATCATGCCCCTGGGCTACCGCGAAGCCGACAAGGATTGGCTGGTCAAGCTGCCTAAGGTGCGCCGCCCCAGCGCGGAATTTGTCACCGAAGTTAAGTAACCCACGGCCTGGGGCATGAGCGCAGACAAGCACGCAGCAAACCTGACAGCACTGAGTCAGGCCTTGGAGGCGTTGCGCGCCAACGCCGTGGGCGTGGCCGCTTTTTGCACGCAGGCGCGGGCCCAAGACGCGCTGCTGGCCGCCCTGCCCCCGCGCTTCTGTGAGGTGTGGCTGGGTTTGCTGGACCGACTGGAATCGAGCGCCTTGTTTAGCGAAGAAAGCTGCTCATTTAGCCAGTCGGCCTTGCTCGACAACCTGGCCATGTGGCTGCAAAAAGCGGGCGAGAAGCTGGACAAATAGCGTGTCACCCGGGCGCCAGGGCGCCCTGGTCGCTGCGGCTTGGCAAACTACACTGAAACAAACAAACAACCCAGGAGCCTTTCCACCATGATCACGCTGTGCGGCTTTGCCGTTTCCAACTACTACAACATCGTCAAGCAGGTGCTGCTTGAAAAAGAGATTCCCTTCGCCGAGGAATACATCACCACCGGCAGCAAAGACGAGGGCGTGTTGGCCGATTCGCCACTGGCTAAGGTGCCGTTCATTCGCACACCCCAGGGCGGCTTGTGCGAAAGCGCCGTCATCCTGGATTACCTAGAAGCGCAGTACCCTGCCCACCCCTTAATGCCGAGCGACGCTTTTGCTGCGGCCAAGGTGCGCGAACTCATGACCTTTATCAACCTGCACCTGGAGCTGGTGGCGCGCGAGCTGTACGGTCAAGCTTTTTTCGGCGGCACGGTGAGCGAGGCGGTGCAGGCCTCGGTGCGCAAGCGGCTGGAGAAGAACATCGTGGCCTTCAACCGCCTCGCCAAGTTCGCGCCCTATGTGGCCGGTGACAGCTTCACGCTGGCCGACTGCGTGGCCTTTAGCAACCTGCCCCTGGTGGGCATGGCCACGCGCGCCATTTATGGCGAAGACCTGTTGGCAGCCGGTGGCGTGGACTACAAGCCCTATATCGAACTGGTGGGCGAGCGCCCCAGCGCGCTTGCCGTGGTAGCCGGACGCAAAGCGGCCATGACCAAGCCCTAACTTTCACCTCCAACGTGGCCATGGCCCACGCCCCGGCGCAGCCCACAGCCGTAAATGCCTTTGATGGCGCTGGTGCGGCACCTGCCGCCCAGACAACTTACCCGGTCATCGTCGTAGGCGCGGGCTTTGCCGGCATTGGTGCAGCCATCCGGCTGCGCCAGGCGGGCATCAACTTTTTGCTACTGGAAAAAGGCAACGAGATTGGCGGCGTGTGGCGCGACAACAGCTATCCCGGCTGCGGCTGCGACGTGCCGTCAGCGCTGTATTCCTACTCGTTCGCCCCCAACCCGCGCTGGAGCCAGTTTTTCGCCCAACAGGGCGAGATCAAAGACTACACGCGGCGCACCGCCGAACAGTTTGGCGTGATGGACCGCGTGCGCTTGCAGCACGAGCTGCTGGAGGCGCGCTGGGTCGATGCGCAAAAGCTCTGGCGCCTGCACACCAGCGCCGGCGTGTATTGGGCGCAATTTGTGGTGATGGCCAGCGGCCCCATGCACGTGCCGGTACTGCCGCACATCAAGGGCCTGGACACTTTTACTGGAGTGCACTTCCACTCGGCGCGCTGGGACCATGGCTATGACCTGCGCGGCAAGCGGGTGGCGGTGATTGGTTCGGGCGCATCCGCCATCCAGTTTGTGCCGCACATCGCGCCCTTGGTGCAGCGGCTGACGCTGTTTCAGCGCACCGCGCCCTGGGTTCTGCCCAAATTTGATCCGCCGATATCGGCGCGCTGGCATCACCACGGCCCGGCGCAAGCACATTGCCACCATCGCGGTAGACCCCGCACGCCTGGCCAGTTACAACCGCCAAGTCCAAGCCGCGCTACAAACCACGGTGTGGAACAGCGGCTGCTCTAGCTACTTTTTGGACAAAAGCGGCCGCAACACCACCAATTGGCCCTGGACCACCTTCACCATGCGTCGGCGCCTGGGCCGCTTCAGACCGCAAGACTTTGTGACCGAAACCCGTAATTCGTAACCCGCAACCCGCAACCCGCCATTGGAAAGCCAGCATGAGCATCCAAAACTTTTTTATCAACCGGTTTTTAATGTCGCGCCGGGCGGCCAGCCTGCAACTCAGCCCTGCGCAGCGCCTGCGCCAGGGCCGCAAATTTCTCAGCCGGGACTACGGCAAAGGCCGGTCCGACGTGGCAGTGCGCGCGGACGTGATCGCCGGGGTGCCCGTGGAATGGGTGGAGCCCAAAACGCTGTCGCAAGACGCGCGCGCGCCTATTTGCGTGTACCTGCACGGGGGCGGATTCATCGTCGGCAGCCTCAACAGCCACCGCGACATGGCCACGCACCTGGCTTCGATGGCCCAGGTGCGCATGCTGATGGTGGACTACCGGCTGGCACCCGAGCATCCGTTTCCAGCAGCCCACGAAGACGCGATGGCGGTGTACCAGGCCCTGCTGGAGCGTTGCGTGTCTCCCGACCAACTGCTCATGGGTGGCGACAGTGCGGGCGGCAACTTGGCGCTCGCTACCGCCCAAGCCATCCGCGACGCCAGCCTGCCGCTGCCGCGCGGCCTGGTGCTGTTTTCACCCTGGATTGACTTAACGCACCAAAGCAACTCCATTGCCTCCAACGAAGCCACGGACGCGATGCTGCACCGGCAACTGCTGGTGGACGCCCTGGCCATGTACGCCCCCACGGCGCAGGCCACCAACCCCAAAATTTCACCCCTGCTGGGCAATCTGTCCGGCCTGCCACCAACCCTGACGGTGGTGAGCCTGTCCGAAATTTTGCGCGACGACGCGCTGCGCCTGCACCAGCTATTGCAAGCCGCAGGCGGCGACAGCACCTGCCTGCAATGGAAACACACTCCCCACGCCTTTCCGGTCATGGCGCGCCTGCTGCCCGAGGCGCGCGACGCCTTGCGCCAAACAGCGGGCTTTATGGCCCGCGTGCTGCGCGGCTAAAGCCGCTTTTTCCATCAAACCCGTCTAAGCGCCCGCGCACTTTCGGCGCATGCCGGGGTGGGCGCAAAAGCCCGTGCATAGGAAGCGCTGATGGCTGTGTGAAGCGTTGGTGCTTGTCCTGCGCGCCGACGCGGCCTTGCAGGCTACGGCTAGATTGACGGTTCTGGGACTACCAATTCTGCAAGCCCCTGGTGCGATGCAAGGCGCTTGATCACCGTTTTTGGCGCCTAAACCCCTTCAATTGGTGCTATCCACCATTATTTTTCGCAGAAACCCCATCGCAACGTGAAAACACGGGCGAAAGTGACATTGATTACAGCTATATTAATAGTCATTTTTTAAATTACGTCCGTTTTTGTGCCCCACTTTCATGAAAATGCGCAGCACCCTCATTCGTGAAGCTTGTTTCACATTAAATGAATGCGCAGCAGTGAGAGCGCCGTATGGATTGAGCGCAACGCGTTCGCAGGGAAATAGAAATGTCTGCATCACACCACGCTTCAATAGGGGCGTTCGTCCAGCATCAAGCGACTGCGGCCAGCCCTCCCCTGGGTTCGGCGTATCACTTTTTTCCGCGAACACCTTTGTCCAATAGCGAAATCGTAGCTCGCTTGCATGACGAACTGTCTCAGCTACTGTCTTTGGCGCTGATCCACCTGGACGAAGCGCATTCCCATGGGCAGCATGAAACCATAGGCCGTTGCCAGCTTCTTGTGCGTGAGGCCATGCAAGCAAGCCGGGCACTGCTCCATGACCTAGTGCACCGCGGCCACACGGCTTACCCGCCTGCACCGGACTTTGCGCTGCGCTTGCAGCGCTGCGCGCAGGGTTTGCAGCAAGCCCATGGCCTGCCTATCGCGTTTGTCTGCCATGGCGACCCTGGCGCCCTGCCCGCCAACCTCAGCGACACGCTGATAGCCTGCACCAGTGAGCTACTGACCAACGCGTTGAAGTACGCGGGCCATGGGCACATCGCAGTGCACTTGGCCGCGCGACCAGGGCACTTGGCGATTACCGTCACAGACCAAGGCCCTGGCTTAGCAGCACTGGTCCCCGAACACAGCAGCGGTTTGGGCCTGGGCCTGCTGCGCGCGCGGTTAGCGCAGGTGGGCGCATCGCTGCGCTGGCGCAGCGGAAGTGGCAGCGGAAGTGGCGGTGGAAGTGGCGGTGGAAGTGGCGGTGGAAGTGGCGGTGGAAGTGGCGGTGGAAGTGGCGGTGGAAGTGGCAGCGGGCGCGGCGTTCAAGCGCGCATCCGCTGGAGCGGGACGGCGCCATGAACACGCGGGTCATCCTGGCCGAGGACCACCACATCGTGCGCGAAGGCCTGGTGGCGCTTCTACAGCGCGAGCACGACATCGACGTGGTAGCCCAGGCCCGCGACGGCATGGAGCTGGTGCGCCTGGCCCGCGAATACGACCCCGATGTGGTGCTGGTCGATGTGGTCATGCCCCGCATGAATGGCATCGAAGCCATGCGCCGCTTGCGTGCAGAGCCCATGCGCTGCAAGATGATTTGCCTCTCCGCCCACGCCGAACCGCACTACGTCAGCCAGGCCCTAGACGCCGGTGCCAACGGCTACGTGCTCAAGGCCAGCGCCTTTGCAGAGCTGGCCCGCGGCATCCGCCGGGTAATGGACCACCAGCTTTTCTTAAGCGGCGAGCTGGCCGGCGACGCACTGCAGGGCCGCCTGCCCGCCAACAAATCACCCAGCGCGCGCACCCAAGGCCCGTCTTTTGGCACCGCCACCCGCCTAACGCCCCGCGAACGCCAAATGGTTCAACTGCTCTCGGAAGGCTATAGCGCCCAGCAAATTGCAGTGCAACTGCACCTCAGTGCCAAAACCGTAGCCACCCACCGCGAGCACGTCTTCACCAAGCTGCACATCCAGGGCATTGCCGAGCTCACCCGCTTTGCGCTGCGCGAAGGCATCAGCTCGCTAGACGCCGCCAGGCCGCAGGCCTGAGTCAGGCCCTGAACCACTCGCCTTTCGCAGGACCGCACCATGCAGTACGCCCCCAAAACGCCGCCGCCCACCGCCCAAACCGCGCAACGCCAGCCTGTGTCTGCGTAGGCCAGCGCAGCGTCTTAGCTGGCCATTGGCCCAGGCTCTAGGAGCTGACGCAACTGCAAGCCACGGCCAACCACAGGCCGCTCATGGTGGCGCAGCGCCAGCCCGCGCCCAACCGCCACGGCACACCCAAGCACTGGCGTTATCTGGCGTCCGAACACGGGGTGTAGTCGTCCAGCGGGTGGGTACTCCGCTACCTTGAAACTGCGGCAAATCCAATCCCTCTTTGATGCACGTGCTCTTTGATTCACGCCATTGATGCATCAAGTAAATGCCACCTGGCCTACGGTCGCGTGTCGAAGAGGTGTTTATGGGCGCAGCAGATTTGGCAGTGGGTTCAACTTCCGGCTTGTCGGTCGCAACCGTGCTTGGCGGTGTGCCGGTGCTGCAGGCCCTGCCGCATTCCGTGCTCGGGTGGATTGCCCTGGTGCGGCGCAAAAAAGAGGGCTACTTGAACGCCAATGAGTCGGGAAAAATGGTTCGCTTGGCCCAGGTCGTTGAACGCGCGGTGGAGGTGTTTGAAGACGAAAACGCCGCGCTGAGTTGGCTCAAAAGCCCCAACGCGGCCTTGGGCGGCAGCAGCCCCTTACCGCTTCTGGATACCGCCTTGGGGTCCATGGCCGTGTCAGGCACTTTGGGGCGCATTGAACACGGCATGTTTGCTTGTGGCCGTGCCCAGCGCGGTGGTACCGGCGGAATGGAACTATTTGATCAACCCAGCGCATCCTGAGTTTCAACACATGGTGCTGGGCGAACCAGAAATATTCGAGACAGACAGGCGTTTGGCGTGAGCGCGCCTACAGGTGCGCCAGCGCTAGCCCGCCGCGCACCAGCAGTGCGCGGACGCCCAGCAAGCAGAGCTGTGAATTCAAGGGTTTACCCTTAGTCAAATTGCTGATGCCAAATCAGCATTGCACCGATAGCACGGCTGCGCCCATCCCCCTATCCTTGGGCTTCAAGGTGCTACAAAGGCACCGCGTGCTTGAAGGATGCCCATGATTGACGCCGCCCTGACACAGATTGCTGGTCTGCTGAACCAGCAACTGCGCCAGCGTTTCCAGGTCAGTGAAGACTTGGCGGTGTTGTCCAATTTGATTGAACAAAGCGGCGCGGTGGTGCCTGCGGTGAACAACAAGCTGGTAATTTTTTTGACCGGTGTGGAGCGCGACACCATTGCCCACCGGGCGGGCTTGCAGCGCGGGCTGTCCGCCGACTTGCGCCAGCAGGAGCCGGTGTTTTTGAACCTGCTGGTAATGTGCGCCGCCAACTTCAGCGGCGCCAATTACCCCGAGGCGCTGAAGGTTTTGTCCGGCGCGATAGGAGTTTTTCAGTCCATACCGGTGATAGACCACCACAACGCGCCCTTGCTAGACCCCCGGCTGGAGCGCCTGATACTCAACATTGAAAACCTCAGCAGCTCCGAGATGCACAGCCTGTGGGGTTTGCACAGCGGGCGGTACTTGCCCTCGGTGGTGTACCGGGTGCGCATGGTGAGTGTGGATGGCGGGCAGATCAGCGGGCGCGACGCGGCTGTGCGCCAGCCCGAAGTGCGGGGCTTGTCATGAACCAGGCGCTGCTTCGCGACTCCGCCGCCCGTGCTGCTGCCCATGACCGGGCGCGCCCACCGCGCGCGGCGGATGTGTATGTGCCACTGCTGCGCGCCACGCTGCGCCACGACTATGGCGCCAGTGCGCTTGCAGGCCTGCGCCTGCTGCCAAGCCAGCTGACCAGCACTCTGTGCCAGCAGCACGGCCTGCTGCTGCGCAGCGATGCCCAGGGCCTGACGCTGATCGCAATCCAGCGCGCCCTGCCTGCGCTGTGGCAGGCGCAGCGCGATGAGGGCTGCGACTACCTTCTGCTCTGGCAACTGGAATGCCGTGAAGCGCTTTTTGCGCAGGCCAGCACGGACGATGCGCCGCACCACCTGTTGCTGCCCTTGGCCCCGTGTTCGGCGCTGGACACCGACTGCGAAACCTGGTGCGCCAGCCTGGGCCGCACGCAAGAGCTGCGCATTGCGGCCCGGCTGTGCGAGTGGAAGTACCTGCTGGTCGGCGACTGGGCCAGCCTGGCAGCCAGCGGCCAAATAAACGACTTGCGCATTGCCGCCACCGGCGCGGAGGGTGGCAGCAGCTTTGACCTGCCCTTTGCCCGCGACGCCGAGCCCGAAACCCTGCCCGACGGCCGACAGGCCTGGGTCTACCGCAGCCCCGAGCCGCTAGCGCTGGCGCAGCACAGCCGCCGGCGGGTGGCCCTGAGCGACGGCAGCAACCCAACCCCGCGCGTGCTAATTGGCGCGCTGGCCCATGGTGGCCCACGCAGTCTGCAGCGCCAAACGCGCGCTGGCAGTCCGCAATGGGTGACCGAAATCTTCCTTATCCGATGACAACCCAACCAGGAGCACTGCAATGGCCGTAATGAAGACGCCAGGCGTTTATATCGTAGAGAAAAACGCCTTTCCCAACTCCGTGGTCGAGGTGGCTACGGCGGTACCGGCTTTCGTCGGCTACACCGAGTTCGCCGACAACCACAACACCCCGCTGACGCTAAAGCCTTGGCCCATCAGCTCCATGGCCGAGTACCACCAGTACTTTGGCGGGCCACCCAAGCCTCGCTTTGCGCTGTCCGAAGTGGCCGACCTGCGCGACGCGCAGTTCCAGGCACTGAGCGAGCCCGACACGCCTTCAAGCCAAAAAGGCTACAAGCTGACCCAGGTCCGGGGCGTCAAAGGTGGCGACTTCGGCCTGTACAGCGCGCTGCGCCACTTCTTCCAAAACGGCGGTGGCCGCTGCTATGTCACCTCTATTGGCAGCTACCTGCAAGAGCTGGACCCCGATTTGTTCCAAAAAGGCATAGACGCGCTGAAAAAGGAGCAAGAGCCAACGATGCTGCTGGCGCCCGAGGCGGTGCGCTTTGCGGACCCCAACACCTGCAAAGACATTCAACAGGCCATGCTCAAGCACTGCGGCTACGAAATGCGCAACCGCGTCGCTATTTTGGACGTGTGGGACGGCGACAAACCGCGTGAACAGCCACAGGGCGACCCGGTGGCGGCTTTTCGGGACAGCCTGGGCATCAACTTTTTGGACTTTGCTGCGGCCTACTACCCTTGGCTCAACACCTCGGTGATCGGCGAAAAAGAGATCGACTACGAAAACGTGGACGCTGAAAGCGTGGACCTGCTCTCCACCCTGCTGCGCGCCGAGCTGAACCTGCCCGCCGAAGCATCCACCGACACCAAGCCCAAGGTGCGCGCCATGCTGGACGAAGTGGCCAAGCTCAAGACCAATTTCACGCCGGTGGTGGTTGCCGAAGCACGCAAGCAGCGCGATGAAGCGGCCACCAAGGCGGCGCGGGCCAAAGTGGAGGCTGACGCCAAGGCCGAGGGCAAGAGCAAGGGGGATATTACCGCCGCACTCAATGCCTTTGACGCGGCCCAACCCGCCGCCGCCGCCGGGCTCGCCGACGCCCACACCCAGGCCCGCGCAGCGTTCAAGAGCGACTTTGCAGCCAAGGCCAAGGCCTCCGATGCCAACCTGAGCGATGATGAGATTGCCAAAAAAGCCGAGGCCGCAGCCGACCAGTGGGAGACCAGCTACGACAACCCCCTGGGAAGCGCCGCGCTAGAAGCTGGCGTCAAGACCCGGCGCGAGCTCTTGCACAAGACGATGGTGAACGCCAGCAATGTCTACAAGGCCGTAATGACCGAGATACGCCGCCAGCTCAACGTCATGCCGCCCAGCAGCGCCATGGCCGGCATTTACACCATGGTGGACAACACCCGTGGCGTCTGGAAGGCACCGGCCAATGTCAGCCTCAACGGCGTGATCTCCCCCACAGTGAGCATTTCCAACGAGCAGCAGGAAGACCTGAACGTGAGCGCCCAAGGCAAGTCGATCAACGCGATTCGCAGCTTTATTGGCGAAGGTGTGCTGGTGTGGGGCGCGCGCACGCTGGACGGCAACAGCCTGGACTGGCGCTATATCAACGTGCGCCGCACCATGATCATGCTCGAAGAGTCCTGCCGCCTAGCGGCCAAGGCCATGGTCTTTGAGCCCAATACCGCAAACACCTGGGTCACGATCAAAAGCATGGTCGCCAACTTTCTGACCAGCGTCTGGAAGCGTGGCGGGCTGATGGGCGCAGTGCCCGAGGATGCGTTTAGCGTGCATGTGGGCCTGGGCGAGACCATGACGCCCAACGATGTTTTGGAGGGAATTTTGCGCGTTACCGTGCTGGTGGCCATGGTGCGGCCGGCCGAATTCATCGAGATCACCTTCCAGCAGCAAATGCCCAAGTCCTGAACGCACCACAACCCTTACCCCTAGCAACCGATAACGGAGAAACAACATGGCTGATGACGGCTCCAAGCAATCCACCAATATATGGCCACTACCCAAGTTCTACTTTGAGGTGAAGTGGGACTCGGCAGTGATGTCCTTTGAAGAGGTCTCGGGCCTCGATGTCGAAGCCCAACCCATCGAGTACCGCCATGGCGACAGCCCGGTGTTCTCGGCCATCAAGATGCCGGGCTTGAAAAAGTACGGCAACGTCACGATGAAGAAAGGCGTCTTCAAGTCGGACAACAAGTTCTGGGACTGGTTTAACCAGATCAAGATGAACACTATCAAACGCGTGCCGGTAACCATCAGCCTGCTCGACGAAGAAGGCAAACCCACGATGGTGTGGACGCTGACCAACGCCTGGCCTACCAAGGTAACCGGCACGGACCTCAAGTCCGAAGGCAATGAGGTGGCGGTAGAGACCATCGAGATTGCCCACGAAGGCCTGACGATTGCCAACGGCTGATAGCGATGTCTGATCTCGGTTCAAGCTTGATGGGGGGGCTGGCGCTCCTGACGGCCCCTCCTACGGCGTTTCACTTTGCTGTCAATGTGGGGATATTGCCCCTGCCGATAGACAGCTCGTTTCAAGACGTATCCGGCCTAGACCAGACCATGGAGACTGAGAGCCTGCGCGAAGGCGGTGAAAACCGCTTTGTGCACCAATTGCCCACGGGCGTGAAGCAGGGCAAGCTCAGTCTCAAGCGGGGCGTGTCCTCCATCGCCTCGCCACTAGCGCTGTGGTGCAAGGAAACGCTAGAGGGTGGGCTTTCGCGCACCATCGTGCCCATGCCTGTGATGATTCGCCTCAAAGGGGCCACCTTGGTGCCCTTGCGGGTCTGGCTGCTGGACTCT
Organism: Comamonadaceae bacterium; assembly: GCA_947442105.1. Lineage (GTDB taxonomy): Bacteria > Pseudomonadota > Gammaproteobacteria > Burkholderiales > Burkholderiaceae_C > Allorhodoferax. The sequence continues at coordinate 28,058 of CANEVH010000036.1, forward strand.
GCCTACCCAGTGCGCTGGGAGGTAGACGCATTTGGCTCCACCAAGAACGAGCTGGCCATTGAGCACATTGATCTGGCCTACACCACCTGCACGAGGATGCTGTGACCCTGGAAATAAGGCAACTGGTGCTCAAGTCCACCGTCAGTGCGGACGGCGCCGAGGGTGACGATGGAGACGCCATGGGCGATTCAAAGCCCGCAGGCGACGGACGCGGCTGCTTGGACAGCGACGCGCTCGAAAGCCAGCAGCAACTGAAAGAAGAAATCTTGGCCGAATGCCGCGCCTGGATGCAAGCCCAATGGATGCAAGTGCGTGAGCGCTAAGCCCCACGCCCAAAGACACATCACACTATGGCTCTACCCGCTCTTTACCCCACTGCGGAAAAGGCACCGCTGACCATTACGCGCTGTGACATCGACAGCGACACCGGTAGTGTGACCGTGGTGGACAGCAGCCAGTACAAAATGATGATCAATCCAGCGGCGTTCAGTCACAGCCGCACCATCAGATACAACACCCAGCCCAGCCTGGGGCAGGCCAGCAATCCGGTGAAGTTCAGCGCGATCAGTCCAGACACCATCAGTTTTTCTGTGGTGTTTGACAGCACCGGCGTGGTGGGGTCTGGCACGCTGGATGCACCTACATCGGTGCCAGATCAGATCGAGGCACTGGTGGACATCATCTACACGCTCGACGGCGATAAGCATGAGCCCAACCATGTGCGCCTGCTGTGGGGCACGACCATTTTTTATGGGCGGCTCAAGAGCATTTCTACCAAATACACCTTGTTCAAGCCCAGCGGCGAGCCTTTGCGGGCCAAGTCCGATTTGGCCTTTGTGGGAGCCGTGGGCAAACAGCAAGAGGCACTGGATGCGGGCCGCAACAGCCCGGACCTGAGCCACACGGTGGAAGTGCATGCGGGCGACACCCTGCCCCTGCTGTGCAAACGCATTTATGGGGACAGCCGCTACTACACCGCTGTGGCGCGCTTTAACGGCCTGCGCGAGTTTCGCCAGTTGGTACCCGGCTCGCGCCTGCACTTTCCACCGCTTGGCGGATGAAAGCACCGCTATGAGTAGCAGCGGCGTGCTTCGCCTGGTTGTCAGCTGCGATGCCCAGGAACAGACCGATTTGGAAATCATCAGCTGCAGCGTGCGCCATGCGCTCAACACCGTTCCTCGGGCCACCTTGGTCATCGCGGACGGCAACATGCCAAAGAATGAAAGCCCCTTGAGCGACGGCGCACTGTTCAAGCCCGGCGCTGCCATTGAAATTCGTGTCGGCTACGGGGATGAAGACCAGTCCGTGTTTAGTGGCGTCGTAGTGCGCCATGGCTACAAAATCACCGGCAACAACTACAGCCGCTTGGTCGTTGAATGCCGTGACACCGCCTGCAAAATGACCCTGGGCCGCAAGAGCGTCAACTATGTGGACCAAACCGACAGCGCCATCATTGAAAGCCTGATCAGCGACGCGGGACTCAGCGCCGATGTTGACAGCACTACCATCACCCATAAAGAGTTGGTGCAGTACTACTGCACGGACTGGGACTTTATGGTGGCCCGCGCTGAGCTGCTTGGTTTGCTGGTCAACGTGTCCGCAGGCAAAGTGAGCGTCAAAGCGCCGGCTGTCGACGGCACAGCAGTGCTCGCGCTGAAGTGGGGCGAAACCTTGTTAGAGCTACACGCGGACATTGATGCCCGCAGCCAATGGACTGCCGTGCAGGCCCAGGGCTGGGACCCAGCCAAGCAAGCCCTGGTGCAAGGCGCATCAGCGGCCCCGCCCGCGCTCAACAAGCAGGGCGACCTGGACGGCGCCGCGCTAGCCGCCGTGGCATCCCCCGGCACGGTGCTGCTGCAAAGCCCGGCCAGCAGCGACAGCGCCGTCTTGGACAGCTGGGCCAAATCGGTACAGCTCAAAGCCGGGCTGGCGCGGGTGCGCGGGCGCATGCGCTTTCTGGGCGACGCGGCCGCCCTGCCGGGCACGCTGATCACGCTCGACGGCGTGGGCACGCGCTTCAATGGCGATGTTTTCGTCAGCGCTGTGCAGCACGACATGGCCGATGGAAATTGGATTAGCGAGGCTGAGTTTGGCCTGGACCCCAACTGGCAGGTCGAGCGCCCCGACGTGGTCGCACCCTTGGCCAGCGGCCAGTTGCCGGGCGTGAGCGGACTGCAAATCGGGGTGGTGGTGAAGCTCGATGGCGACCCGGCAGGCGAGAGCCGCATCCAGATCAAGCTGCCAAGTTTGGCCAGCAAAAACGAGGGCGTGTGGGCGCGCCTGCTGCAGTTGTACGCGTCCAACAGTTTTGGTACTTTCTTCTTGCCGGAAATCAACGACGAGGTGCTGGTCGGCTACCTCAATGGCGACCCGAGTTACCCGGTCGTACTAGGCAGCATGTACAGCAGCAAACAGGTGAGCCCCTATGCGCTGGCGGCAGCCAACAACACCAAGGCCATCGTCACCCGCTGCAAGCACAAAATAGAGTTCAACGAAGAAGACAAGATCATCACCGTCACCACACCCGGCAACAACAAGCTGGTGCTGGATGACAAAGACAAAAGCATTCTTTTGCAAGACCAAAACGGCAACAGCATCAAGCTCAGTGACAGCGGCATTGCGCTGGACAGTGCGAAAGACATCACGCTCAACGCCAAGGGCGGCATCACGCTAGACGCGGTCAACGCTATCTCTATCACTTCCAAAGCCGACGTCAAAGCCAGCGGCCTGAACATCAGCTGCGAGGCCCAGGCGGGCTTTACCGGCAAGGGCAGCGCCACTGCCGAACTCTCTGCCTCGGGCCAAACCACGGTCAAAGGCGCGATGGTCATGATCAACTAAGCGCACTGGACAAAGCACCCATGCCACCCGCTGCACGCCTCACAGATATGCATACCTGTCCCATGGTGACGCCGGGCGTGCCCCCTATCCCGCATGTGGGTGGGCCGGTGATTGGCCCTGGGATTCCCACCGTTTTGATTGGCAAATTGCCTGCGGCCGTGGTGGGCGACAACGCGGTGTGCGTGGGCCCGCCAGACGCGATTGTCAAAGGTTCTGCCACGGTGATGATAGGTGGCAAGCCAGCGGCGCGTGTGGGCGACACCACGGCCCACGGCGGCTCCATCACCTTGGGCTTGCCTACTGTCATGATCGGAGGCTAGGCATGGCGTTTTTAGGACGAGGCTGGAGCTTTCCACCGCGCTTTGACAGCAACAAGCACTTGGTGATGGTGGAGGACGTGCGCGACATCGAAGAAAGCCTCCACATCCTGTTGGCAACGCATTGCGGTGAACGGGTCATGCTTCCCACTTACGGCACCACGCTGCATCGCCTGATGTTTGAAAACGCCGATGAAAGCCTGCTCACCGCGCTCAAAGACACGCTCGCAAAAGCCATTTTGTTTTTTGAGCCGCGCGTGGAACTGATGCGCGTTGACGCCCATATTTCTGCCCAAGACTGGGCCTGCATGGAGCTGCTGCTGGACTACCGCATCCGCACCACCAACACCCGCCACAACATGGTTTACCCGCTGTATTTTGACCAAGCCAGCCAAGCCGTTTCGGCTCGCTAAAGCACACTAAACTATGCACGCCGGAACCCAACAAGACGAACGCTTGGCGCCGCCGCTGGATCCCGAGCGCGCCTCGCCCTTTTTGCGACCCGACGAACTCACCCTGGCGACACGCCTGCGGCTAACCCTGGGTCTGGCCCGGCAAATGCGCTTTGTGGACGACGTGGGCCTGCAGCAAGGCCTGTGGGGCGATGCCCTGGAACAAGACCTGAGCTTTGTGCTGGCCGACATCAGCAACACCGCCGCCGTCGAACGCGAGGCCCGTGTCTTGGCGCTGTGGCCGCGCATGTCCGAGCACCAGCAATGGCAGACCTGCTTGCAACAGGCCCAACAACTCGATGCATGGTGCGCGCAGTTGGAGTTGCACACCGCAGCTTCGCCCGAACCGACCCATTCCCCAACACAGACCACTGCCCCAACAGCGGCTATCGGACCGCGCTTGCTGCAGCAGTTGCAAGCCCAGCTCGACGGGGAACTGGGCCGCTTGCTCATGCAGCTACACAGCACGTTTGGCCAGGGCGACGACCGTGCATTGGCGCTGCTGCGTGCACGCGTAGACCGGCGGTATCCGCCCCTGCCTGTCGCGGCCCATGGGAACGCGCTGCGCCAGCTATGGCTGGGCTTGTGCCATGCACAGCGCAAGCTCGCCGTGCTAGCCACCGAGCTACTGCCTGCCAGCATGCAGTTGGGCGACCACGATCCGGCCATGGGGGCATTGCTCAGCCTGGTGCAACTGGTGCACATGAGCCGCACACCCTTGGACGAATTCACCAACCGCCTGACCCGCTATTACTACCAAGACCGCCTGGGCTTTGCGCCCGCGCAGGCAAAAGCTGACCGGGTGCATGTGCTGCTGGAGCGCGATCCGCGATTTGCCAAACCCGTCCTCCTGCCGCTGGGCGCCCACTTCATGGGCGGCAAAGATGCACGCGGCCAAGCGCTGCACTACTGCGCAGAGCAAGAGCTGCTGCTGAGCACGCTCAAGGTTCAAAGCCTGCTGGCCCTGCGCCTGGAAAGTGACCCCCGCATTTCGCCCGAATACGAGTTCGCCTACGCCACCCAAGCGCGCGCGCTCACACTGCAGCCGCCCACGCCCGAACAAGCCGCACTGGCGCGCGCCCGCGCCTGGCCGCTGCTGGGCGGGCCCGGCAGCACGGACTTTGGGGCCGCGCGCCAAGGGCTGGCCATCGCCTCGCCCCTGCTGCATCTCAGTGAGGGCGAGCGCGACATCACCATCGATTTGCAACTCAGCCATCCCGCTGGCGCAGACAATCTGCTCAAAAGCGCGCTCGACGCCCTGGCCCGCAGCACGCAAGCCAACCTGGCCGGTGACCCGCCGACGGACGATGTTCGCGCGCGCTGGTTGTCTGCCTTCAAGCGCTTGGCCATTTACGAGGGCATACCACTCCCCACCGACGACGAACAGGCAGCGCTGCGACTGGGTGCGCTGCTGGACGCACTGCCCGCCACAAACACCCCGCCTAGCCCAGACCTGCCCCCGGCAAGCAGTGCCTGGCTGCGCTTCTTGCTGTCCCTGTGCCTGGACGCCGCTAGCCCCGACGCATTGCGCCCCCGCTTAGGCCGCTTTTTTGCGGTGTGGATCAGCAGCCAAGAAACGCTGGATGCGCCAGACCTGGCCGCCCTGCGCGGCCACGCGCAACAGATACTAGGCCCCCACCAGGGCGCAGCGCTGCAAGTGGACAACCCTTTGTCGCTGGTCTACGGCAGCAAACCCCTGGAGCGCTCCCTGGTCTTTGACCGCGTGTTTCGAGGGCTGTGGCAGGCCCAGCTCAGCACCGCCACCGGCTGGTTCGCGCCCGGCGAGGTGTTTGTCAACCGCATAGAGCCCGGCGACCGCGAGACCACCGGCACCTTGCGGCTGCGCATCACACTGCCCGCGTCGGCGCCGGCCATCCAGGCCTGCACCACGGCAGTCCATGGCGCGCAGTGGCCGTTCCTGCCCGTGGTGCAACTGGATTTGAACAGCCAAACGCGGGTGTTTGGCTGCTCTTTGTTGCAACACATCGCGCTAGACGCCGTGCAGTTGCACGTCAGTGCCCGCCATGTGCGCCAACTGCTGCTCTACAACCAGCTGGGTCGTCTGGATGCCAGCAAGCCGTTTCTCCCCTTTGGGCCGCTGCCCGACCTTTCGGCCTATCTCCTGTTTTCCAACGCCGAATTGGCGTCCAAGCCCCTGTGCGCCCTGAGCCTGCAACTGCAATGGGCCGGCCTGCCGGGCGCCGGGCTGGCGAACCACTACAAGGTGTATGCGCAAGATTCGGCCAGCGCCAGCGGCGAGGCGTTCACCCTGCGCCGCTGGGACGAAGCCAGCTTTACGGTGCGACCCGCGCTCTTTTATGGCGCCCAATGGCAAGATTGCAGCCGCTCACTGCCCCTGTTTGCCGCGCAAGGACCGCAGCAAACGCTGACCTTGGAGGGAGATGACTTGCGCCGCTTGCACCACCCCGTAGGCGACGGTGAAAGCCCGGCAGTAGCCGCGCTAGACCAGCGCTGGAACCGCCAGGGTTTTTTCCGCCTGCAACTGGACTGTCCACCAACCGCCTTTGGCCACGCGCTCTACCCCCACCTGCTCAGCGACCGCCTCACGCGCAACAGCCGCATCAAACGCGCAGAAAACAAGCTCCCACTGCCCAACGAGCCCTACACACCGCGCCTAGAGCAAATCAGCGTCAGCTACGCCGCCCAAGAGCGCATCACGCCCCAAAAAAACCATAGCGCTGCGGCCCACGGCAGCCAGTTGTTGCACCTCTGCCCCTTCGGCCCGCAGCCGCTGCGCCACAGCGGCGCGCAGCAGCGGCACTGCCTGCTGGCAGCGTGGCCGGGTGGCGCGCAGCTCTATATTGGCCTGGGCGGAGGCGCGCCTGAGGGCACGCTCAGCCTCTTGTTTCAATTGCAAGCCGACGCCGCCGCCGAGTCACTGGACCGACCACGCCCCCACTTGCAGTGGGCCGCCTGGTGCGGTTGGCAATGGCGTAGCTTAGAGCCGCATCGCCTGCTGATGGACAGCACGCAGGGCTTGCTGCGCACCGGCATCATGCGCTTGGACTTGCCCGAGGGCATGACGCCGGACTGCCCCGAGGTGCGCACCGCCGAACCGCGGCCCTTGCTGTGGCTGCGCTTGTCTGCCACGGGCGATTTAGACCTGTTGGCGCCTGTCCAAGGAATATGGGCGCAAGCCGTCAGTGCGCAGCGCTGGCACCAGGCCACGCCCCAAGCGCCCGACGATACCTTGCAGATACTGCCGGCCAACAGCATTCAGGCAGTGCAGCCTGCCATCGCGGGGCTTGCCAATGTGCTCCAGCCTTTGGCGTCTTTTGCGCTGGTCCAAGCGGAGAACGAGTCGCGCATGCGCAGCCGCGCAGCCGAGCGGCTGCGCCACCGCGACCGCGCCATCACCCCCTGGGACATGGAGCGCCTGGTGCTCCAGGCCTTCCCAGAGGTGCAAAGAGCCAAATGCCTGCCACGGGGCACACCAGCGCAGGGCTACCAGCAGGTGCTGTTGGTGGTGGTGCCAGCGCTCTTGCCGGGTGCAGAAATCGACGCCACGCAGGCCTACCGCTTGGACGCTGCAACGCTAGATGCCATCGCGCAATTTGTGCTGCAACGCGCCGTTCCCACGCTGCGGCTTTTGGTGCGCAATGCGGTTTATGACCGCATCCAGGTGCGTTGCACGCTCAAGCTCAAGGCGGGCGTGCCCAGTGGCGAGCGCTTGCGCGCACTCAACCAGGCCTTGCGCGACTATTTATCCCCCTGGCGCCCTGGCGGTATCACGGCCCGCTTTGACTGGACACTGCGCGCAGACGAAGTGGAAGCCTATTTGCGCGCGCAGCCTGGGGTGGACAGCGTGGGCGAGGTGTCGTTGCTCCACATCGTGCGCAATGACCGGGGGCTTCACCGCCTCAACGACAGCGGACGGCCCACCTCGCGCAATCACATTGCGCCATCACAGCCCTGGAGTTTGGCCCTGCCAGAGCGAAAACATCTGCTGGAACTTAGCGACACAGAGCCAAGCTCCAGCCCGCGCGCCACCGGCCTGGCACGGCTGGCCGTAGGCGGCAGCTTCATCATTGGTGGGGCACGGGCGTGACCAAGCTGCACAGCCGCAAAACCCTGCAAGCCTTGTTTCGCAATGGCGCACTGCCCGCCGAGGACGATTTTGCGGCGCTAATCGACTCCACACTGAACATGAGCGATGAGGGCTTTCGCAAAACGCCCGAAAACGGCATTGAGACCTACGCCCCGGTGGGGCGCGACGCGCTGCTGAGCTTCTACCGCGACCAGTTTCCAGACCGCCCGCTGTGGCGCGTCGGTCTGAGCCCCGCGCAGGACCGCTTGCAGTTTCTCAGCGGCGACCAAGCCCAGCCGCTGCTGGGCCTGGAGGCCCCCGTCCTGCCCCCATCCAGCGACGACACCGGCAGTGTGGACGATGGCGGTGTGGACCTCCAAAACCGCAGGGGTCGCGTAGGCATAGGCTGCACCGAGCCGCGCGACACATTGGACGTGGCGGGCATCGTCGCCAGCAGCGGTCGGCGTGGCCGGCATGCCGTTGCCACCCGAATTGCTGCCAACGGCGAATGGCAAGACGTCATCACCGGCTTGCAAGGTTGCCAGGGCTTTGAGCTGGTGGCGGGGGCCGGCGGGCCACAGGGCAAGGGCCATTTCGGCATGCTGCACGCCATTGCGCTGTGCGCCTTTAACCCGAGTTTTGGCATTCTGGCGTGGTGGCGCCGCCGCCGGGGCATTCGGCAAACGCAAGCCTGGTGGGGCCGCCGTTGCGACCGCCTGGAGCTGCGCTGGCACGGCGGCAGTGGTCGCGGCGAAACCTACAGCCTCCAAATTCGCACCGGCTGCGACTTTGGGCCAGACCAGGTGATTCAGGTCCAGCTCACGCGGCTCTGGTTTGACCCCGACATGGCCGGCAGCTTCCAACCCGCCAGCGGCAAGGCCACGCCATGAACCCGCCCTTGCTTAACCCAGCACCGCGCGCCAGTGCCCTGGCCGCCGTGCTGGGCCAGCGCCCCGACACGGTGGCCCAACGCATCGCCCGCATCCCCGTGGCGCCAGAGCAGCAAGACCTGCTGGGCTATGAGCGGCTGCGTGAGGCCGCCATCGTGCTAGCCCAGGCCGCCAGCCGAAGCCATTGGACCGACTACAACCTGCACGACCCCGGTGTCACCCTGCTGGAGGCGTTTTGCTACGCCCTTACCGAAGATGTCTACGCCAGTCGGCAAAGTGTTCCCGCGCTGCTGGGCCTGTTTCGGGGCGACGCGCTAGTAGACGAGGCCACTAGCCGCATTCCGGCGGTGGACTTGGCGCAATTCGCCATGCACGGCGCCCCTGCGGTACTGAGCTGCCGCCCCAGCACGGCGCACGACTACCAGCGCTGGCTGTATGACCGGTGGCCCCAAGCCCGCCACCTGCAAATGCGCCCGCTGTGTGACAGCCACCAACGCCCCACCGGGCTGTGGCAGATCAGCCGCCAGGTCTCCCCGGCAGACGCCCAAGACACCGCCCACACCCTGGCCCCAACCCGTGCCTACTGGGGGCAACGCAACCTGGGTGAAGACCTGCTGGACCCCCAGCTTTTGCTCAAACCGCGCTGGGTGCGCCTGCGCATGGAGATTCGGGTAGACGGCAAGCGCGACTTGGCCGATTTGCTGGCCGAACTGCTCAAACGCTGTGACGACACCGTATCGGCCCGGCCAGAGCGCAGCCCACTCACAGAGACACCCGACGCCCAGCGCAGCGGCGGCCCGCTGATGCAGCAAGGCTGGGCATCGGACGCTGAACTAGCGCAGTGCTACGCCGCTGAGCTGCGGTTCAGCGACATGGCGCTGGACTTGCGCGACATTGCGGGCGTGCTCAAAGTGGAACACCTGGTCTTGGAAGAAACGCCGGCTTTGAGCGCGCGCAGCGAACTGGCACCACTGGAGGCCACACAAAGCAGCAGCTTGCCCTTGCGCGGTGAGGGCTGGGCGCTGCGCATGGCCTGGCCCGCATCGCCCCAGGACCTGGAGGGCTGGTGCGTGTACGGCCAAGGCAGCAACGACCTCATGCCCTTGCACCAGCTGTGGCAACAATTAGAAGATGTGCGCCGTACGCCGCGCCGCGAGGCCTTGCCCGCGCTGCCAGACCCCGTGCGCCCCGCTAGCGAGCGCAACGCCAAGCCCGCCACACCTTATGTGCCCGCCAGCAGCCACCTGCCCGGCCTCTACCACGCCCAAGGAACACGCCGCAACCCGCAGGACCTGCAGCCCACCCCCCAAGGCCAGCGCCAGCAGTGGCACGCGTATTTGGCGCTGCTAGAGCAATGGCTGGCCCACAGCCGAGCGCAGCGCCAACACCTGGGCGCGCTGTTTGACATAGGCCGCGCACTCGGCCCCAGCTACTGGTGGGACTTGCCGGGCAAGGCCCAGTTGCCGGGCTTGGAATCGACGGCGGAAAGCGAAGGCGTGTACCGGCGCAAGCGCGACTTGCTAGAGCGCGACATTTTTGAGCCCGCCGACGCGGCCCCAGAGCGGCGCAACCGGGTGCTCGACCAGCTGCTGGCCATGCACGGCGAGCAGCTCGACTTTGACCCCCTGCAAGGCCTGCCGTGCTACTGGTCCAGCGGCGCCTGGGAGCGCCACCTGTTGCGCTGCAAGCGGCGCTTCGCACGCCAACTGCTGCCCTTGACCGGGCAGCGCAATGCCGCCTTTAACTACAGCCGCCCCGTGCTGGGTCGGCGTGACAACCTGTGCCCCTTGGGCCTGCGCCTGGCCTTGATGTTGGGCATGGGCCACCCCTTCACCCGCCTGCTCACGCTACCGCTGCAGTCCCTGGATCTGCAGTTGCTGCCCGACCACGCTGCGGAGGTAGACGCGCCTGCACAGCCCCAAGCCCACGCGCCAGGGTGGCCGCTGCACCTGGTACCCACCAGCCACCGCCCGTTGCGCGGCGCGGCGCTGCGTCGAATGGTGCCGCACCTGCGTGCGCAATTGCCACTTTTGTGCGCCGCAGTGCCGCCCGCCTTGCTGCGCAGCGCGGTGCATGCCGATCGCTTTTTTCTGCAAGACGAGGCAGGGCATTTGGCCCTGTGCCTGCGCGGCGAAGGCGCAGCGCAGCACTGGGTCTTGGCCCGCGTGGCCAATCAACAAAAAGGCCAGCAACTTGCCACCGACCTTCATCAATTTGCCTGCGCCGTGCAACGCCAAGCCGAGGGCCTGCACCTGGTGGAACACCTGTTGCTGCGCCCGGCGCTCCAGCCCGCCGACGCGCTCGCCGCCTTCCACCGCCAGCGCCTGAGCATGGTGCTACCGGCTTGGACCGCGCGCTGTGCCGACCCCCGCTTCCAAACCCTGTGCCGCTCTGCCTTGGCCATGCACGCCCCGGCACACCTGGAAAGCCGGGTGCTTTTTTTGGACTCGCACGACATGCGCCGCTTTGAGCAGCTCTACGCCGCATGGCTAGAGGCCAAACGTGCCGCCTGCCAGCACCCGCCCACGCCGGGCCGGCCCCGCGCGCCGCTAGACGCCTGTGCCGCCGCGCTGAGCCAGTTTTTGCAGCCCTTTTGGAGCGAGGGGCCGCAGCCATGACGCCCAGCCACCGCATTGAAACCCTGCGCTGGGAGGCCGCGTTCAGCAACGCCCGGCTAGCACATGCGGAACAAGACCGCCTCAGCGCGTTTGTCCACCACTACGCAGTGCCCCGCCTGCGCGAACGCTTTGACGCGTTCGGCGACAGCGGCGACGTGTGGGTGGTAGACCATTTAGAGATCGACCTGGGCCGCCTAAGCCTCAAAGACAGCCCCGCCCAGTGGCTGCACCAGTTCGACGCCGCGCTACAGCGCAGTTTGACGGGCCTGACAACCCCCGCCGCCACGCCAGAGCAATCGACACCGCCCACCGCAAACAAGACCACCCCCCACCCACAGCCCGGTCTGCGCCAAAGCGCTGGTGCGCACGAATTGGGACAGTTCTTGCACTACCTGCAGCACGGCGTCTTGCCCTGGGGCTTGCCCTTGCGCTCGGTGCACAATTTGGCCGAATGGCTTGAGCGGCTGGCACGCCAACACGGTCAACGCCTCTGGCAGGCGCTGCAACAGCTCATGCCAACCCAATCCGTGATGGCGCGCGTGGCCCACATTGCCCCCCACCATGGGCTGCAAGCCCTGCTGGCGGTGCGCCACCACGACCTGGCCGATGGCATGCTGCTGCTTGACGAAGCCTGGCTGCTGCCCCTGCAAGGCCGTGGTCGGCTCAGTGCCTACCAAGTGCAAAGCCTGCAACAACAACTGCGCGTGGCCGGCCTGAACAGCTTGTGGGGCCTCAGCGGCGGGGCTTTGGGCGGCGCCAGCCAGCGCGCACTGCTGGCTGCGCTGCGCGCAGCCCATGCCCAACTGCTGGGGCCGGGCTGGACCCTACTGAGCCGCAGCCTGCAAGGCCAGCCCCTGCCCCGCCAGCCCGGCTCGGACTTGGCTTCCGCCATGTTGCAAGCGCTGCTCAACACCGCGGACGCAAGGCCGGACCCGCGCCCAACAGCCCCCAACCCGGCAGACGCCGCGCTCGGCGGGCGCGTAACGCCGCGCCTGGCCCAGGCTGCACTGCACCGCTTGCAAACACATGTACAGGCCTGGGCCGATGGGCGCGGCAGCGCCGCCAGTGCGGCACAAATTCGCACCTGGTTTGTGCAACTGCAGCACCATGACCCCGCAGCCTTGGCACACAGCCTGCGCAGCCAGCTGCGCTGGCGACGCAGCCGACGCGCCTGGAGCATGGCCTTGCCCGCAGACCAGCATTGGACTTTGCTCGCCCTCCTAGAAGGCCCGCGCAACGGGGGCCTCACTGTCTGGAACGCGCGCGGCGGTGCCCACCATGAAAGTTCATCGGCGCTCAACGCGGTTCTTGGCACACGGCGCCCACACCCTGCGGCCAGCAGCCAACGACCAGCGCCACCCCAATGGGCCGACTCCTTGCGCCAGACCGCCTTGGAACTGGTACAGCAGTGCCCTGCCGGTGCACGCCCTGGCCTCAGTGACATGCAAGCCCTGCTAATGCAAGCCAGCCTTGCCTACCTCTTGGAGCATGGCCGCCTGCCCGCCACGCACCGCGCTTGGCTAGCAGTGTGGCGCGCAGCCTGGCACAGCCAGGCCCAGCCCGAGGACGGCACAAGCCATGACAGCACCTACCCAAACCCAGCACGTGTTGAACCCGCCGGTATTCAACCGGCACGTGCTGAACCACCACGGGTGAAGCAATCTCCCCCTGGCCCAGCACCTGCTGATCCAGCGCCCATCGCCTTATTGCGTGCTGAACCACTAGGTGATGAACCCTCAGCTGTAGAGCCAGCGCCTGATGACCGCGCGCCCTTTCACGCCGCCCGCGACCCGGCACCGCCGCGCTTGCGGCGCACCGCGACACCTGCCAGCGCTAGCGGAAGTGACAGCGCCAGCACCAGCGCCAGTGCGGACCTGCTTCAATACGCCTGGTTGCCCGCACTGATCGCCCGGTGGCAAGCACCCGGCCAAACCGCAGAGCGCTCAGCAGCGCCCGCAGGCCTGGACGCCGAACAACCCACAGCCTTCAACACGGCCCCCGCACTGCCAGAGCTGCCCGCACCCCTGGCCTGGCCAGCAGCCGCGCTACGGCGCTGGCTATGGCAAGAAGCCCAGCGCTATGTGCAAACCCATACCACCCCACCCAGCCCAGCCACTCTGCAAAACCACTGGCAAACCACCTGGCTAGCGCTACAGCGCAGCGCCCAACACGCTGCGCAGGCTGTCCATGCCGTTGATGCCTTCCCTAAAGTTGATGCCTTCCCTAAAGTTGATGCTTTTGATACCGTTGATGCTGTTGCTGCCGTTGATACTGCACAAGGTGAACAAGCTGCACTTGCTGTTCAAGTTGCGCATGCAGGTATTGAACCGGTAGTTATTGAGCCAGCATGTGTTGAACTAGCGCCTGATGACCGCACGCCTGTTCACACCGCCCGCGACCCGGCACCGCCGCGCTTGCAGCGCACTGCCACACCTGCAACACCTGCCAGCACTAGCAGCACCAGTGACATTGCTAGTGCCGACGCCAGCGCCAGTGCGGACCTGCTTCAATACGCCTGGTTGCCCGCACTGGTCGCCCGGTGGCAAGCACCCGGCCAGACCGCAGAGCGCTCAGCAGCGCCCGCAGGCCTAGACGCCGAACAACCCACAGCCCTCAACGCGGCGCCCACGCTGCCATATCTCCCCGAGCCCCTGGCTTGGCCAGCAGCCGCGCTGCGGCGCTGGCTATGGCAAGAGGCCCAGCGCTATGTGCAAACCCATACCACCCCACCCAGCCCAGCCACTCTGCAAAACCATTGGCAAACCACCTGGCTGGCGCTGCAGCGCAGCGCCCAATACGCTGCGCAGGCTGTCCTTGCCGTTGATGCTGCACAAGGCGCGGATGCAGACCACGCGGCACTTCCAGGCAACGCTGCGCACCTTGTCCA
>CANEVH010000037.1 GCA_947442105.1 Comamonadaceae bacterium
TGAAAGTTCAGCGCAGTCAGCCACTGCTGGGTGCCGCTGGCTTGGGGTGTCCAGGTTTTGCCGCCATCGGTGGTGGCAATGAGGGTGCCGCCACGGCCCGCTGCCCAGCCGCGCAGGCCATCGGTTTGAAAGCTCAGCGCATACAGCCCCTGCTGGGTGCCGCTGGTCTGGGGTGTCCAGCTTGTGCCGCCATCGGTGGTGGCAATGAGGGTGCCGCCATCGCCCACTGCCCAGCCGCGCAGGCCGTCGGCTTGAAAGCTCAGCGCAGTGAGCCACTGCTGGGTGCCGCTGGCTTGGGGTGTCCAGGTCTTGCCGCCATCGGTGGTGGCAATGATGGTTCCGCCAGTGCCCACTGCCCAGCCGCGCAGGCCATCGGCTTGAAAGCTCAGCGCCTCCAGCCACTGCTGGGTGCCGCTGGTCTGGGGTTTCCAGGTTTTGCCGCCATCGGTGGTGGCAATGATGGTGCCGCCATAGCCCACTGCCCAGCCGCGCAGGCCATCGGCTTGAAAGCTCAGCGCCAACAGCCCCTGCTGGGTGCGGCTGGTCTGTGGTTTCCAGGTTTTGCCGCCATCGGTGGTGGCAATGATGGTTCCGCCCCAGCCCGCTGCCCAGCCGCGCAGGCCATCCGGGTTGAAGCTCACGCCCCGCAGTTCAGCACCCACCGCGGGCAAACGCCGATGTGGATTCACCTCCACCGGCCTCCAGAACGACCAGCCCTGCGTGCCCCGGTTTGGTGGCACGGGCAGCGGGTCTTGCCACCAGGCCAGCACGGTAGCGGCCAGTAGCAGGGTAAGTGCGGCGATGAGCCAGGGCCAGGCCAGCATGGGCACGGGCCCGTTACCGGTTTTGTCAGTTTCACCAGCGGGTGTTGTAGGTGTGCCTTTTGCCGCCGCACTGTTCATATGCCGACTCCCTGCGTTTTGTCGTGTCAATCCCGCAGATGTTCGCACAGCTTATGCCGGATTACACGGCGCTGCGCCGCGAACTCAAGCAGGAACGTCTGCCCGCGTGGTGCAGCGGTAAACACCGTCCGGGTGGCGGGTGCGCTGCACGCGCTGGGTGAACCACAGCCAGTGCAAATGGGCAATGGCTTCGCCCATTGCAAATGCGGTCTGGTGAAAATCCAGCTTGCGTTTGAACAGCACCGGAAACATCGAATGCGCTGCTTTTGAGGCCCAAGAGATGCTGGCGTACCGGCACAGCGGCTACTCGGCAGACACCAGCATGTGCATAGCGGCGCACGACCGAGCGGGCCTGGAGCGGTTACTGCGGTACTGTGCGCGGCCCCCGTTTACGCTTGCGCGACTGCGCAAAGCGGTTCCCGTGCGGGCGCACCCGACAGAGCGGCCTGGTCACCCCACCGCGCACTCCACCACGATTCGGCGACGGTGGCTGTGGCAGCGCCTACAAGACTGCGAGCAAGTCCCGGCTGTGCGCTGTCCACCCCACGATGGCGCCCTGCGCGCGCACCATGGCCAGGGTGGCGGCTTTGAACGCGGGGAAATAGCTTTCGGTGCAGTCTTCTAGCAGCAAACAGTCATAGCCCCGGTCATTGGCTTCGCGCAAGGTGGTTTGCACGCACACCTCGGTGGTCACGCCCATGCACACGATCTGGCTTATGCCGGCCTGGGTCAACAGCGCATGCAAAGGCGTGGCATAAAACGCGCCCTTGCCGGGCTTGTCAATCACCGTTTCGCCCGCCAGCGGCGCCAGGGCGGGAATGATCTGGTTGCCGGGCTCGCCCTGCACCAAGATGCGGCCCATAGGCCCGTCATCGCCAATGCGCAAACGCGGGCTGCCGCGCAAGCGCTTGGCTGGGGGGCAGTCTGACAAGTCCGCCCGGTGCGACTCCCGGGTATGCACCACCATGCCGCCCGCGCGCCGCCACGCATCCAGCACCTGTGCAACGGCCGGCACGATGGCTTGCAACAGAGTTACGTCATTGCCCAGGCTCTCGCCAAAACCACCGGGCTCTATGAAGTCGCGCTGCATATCAATAATCAACAAGGCGCTGTGCGCCAGATCGAATGGATAGGCAAAAGGCAAGGCGTCTAGGGGTTTCATGGCTTGGACTGCAGGTAAAAAAGAGAAGTGCTAGGGGGGTGGGAAGCGGCTTGGCGCACCGCCGGCCGGGCCGCCGCCCATGGTGCTGCCCAGCTGGTGGCGGTCGGCGCTGGCAGCCGGGGTTTCGTACACCAGGCGGCCGTCACTCATGACCACAATGCGGTCGCTGAGTGCGAGCAATTCATCCAAGTCGGCGCTCACCAGCAGCACCGCGCCGCCCTGGTCGCGCACACGGCGCAGGCGTTGGTGGATCTCGGCGACGGCTGCGAAGTCCAGGCCAAAAACCGGGTTGGACGCAATCAGCACGTCAATGGTGCCCGCCAGCTCCCGCGCCAGCACCGCCCGCTGCACGTTGCCGCCCGACAGGCTGCGCATGGGCGCGCCCACGCCCTGGGTCTTGATGCCGTAGTCGCGCACCCAGGCGCGGGCACGTTCGCGCCAAAAGCGCAGGCTTAACAGGCCCGCCCTGCACATGGGCGCGCGGTCAAAGTCGCGCAGCGCCATGTTTTCTGCCACCGAGAGCGTGCCAACGCAGGCGTTGCGCAAAGGCTCGTCGGGCAGGCTGCGCACGCGCAAGCGCGTGTTTTCACTGCGGTGCCCGTGGTATGGCTGGCCGCCCACCAGCACCTCGCCGCCTAGCCGGGCGCGCTGGCCAACGAGCGCCTCCACCAGTTCGCGCTGGCCGTTGCCCGCCACACCGGCAATGCCCACAATTTCCCCAGCATGCACGCTCAGGCTGACCCCCTGCACCGCCACGGTACCGCGGTCGCCCATGGCCTGCAGCGCGCGCACTTGCAGGGCGGGCGGCGCGCCAGTGCCCTGGGGCGCTGCGCCAAGCTCTGGGCCAGCCTCTGGGGCGACAGGGGACGAACCGGAAGGCACCGCTGCCAGCGCATCCAGCAGCTTCGGTGGTTCCGGCACATCCAGCGGCACCTCCAGTGCCTCCAGTGCGGCTGCCTTCGCACCGCCGGGCCCAACCATGGCCTGGGCAAGCACCGCTTCTTGCGTCTGGCCCACCTCCGTGTGGTAGACCGCCCTGCCCTGGCGCAAAACGGTGACCGCGTCGGCAAAGGCCATGACTTCGCGAAACTTGTGGGTGATCAGCAACACGGTGCATTCACCCCGCCTTGCAATGGCACGCACCGCGCCCAGCACCTCATCGGCCTCGTTCGGTGTGAGTACCGAGGTGGGCTCGTCCAGAATCAGCAAACGCGGACGCAAGTAGAGCTGCTTGAGCAGCTCCAGCTTTTGCCGCTCGCCCGCAGCAAGTTCGCCAGGGCGGGCGTCCAAATCTAGCTGAAACGGCGTGCTCTCCATGAACGCGCGCAAGGCCTGGCGCTGGCGGGGCCAGTCAATGACTGCGGGCACGCCGGCGGCGAGCAACAGGTTTTCAGCCACCGTCATGCCCGGCGCCAGGGTGAAATGCTGGTACACCATGCCAATGCCCAAGGCGCGCGCGACAAAGGGGTTGGCAATGGACTGCTCGCGGCCGTCCACCAGCAGGCTGCCTTCGTCCGGCGTTTGAACGCCGGCCACGCACTTGACCAGGGTGCTCTTGCCCGCGCCGTTTTCGCCCAGCAAGGCATGCACCGAACCGGCGGCGACCTCCAGGCTTACCTGGTCCAGGGCCGTCAGGCTGCCAAAGCGTTTGACCAAGGCGTAGGTTGCCAGGGCCAGCGCACCCGAGGCCGCGCGGCGCGGCGGTATCAGGTCGCGCACGGGTCTTGCACCTGTGCCAGCGCGGCCAGCAAGGCCGCAGACGGCGCGTGCGCGCCAAACACCCCGCCCTGCATGGTGATCATGTTCAGCGCGGCCACATGGTTCCCAGGGTCGGTGGCGGCGGTGCAGTCGGATAGCACCAGGCATTCAAAGCCCCGGTCGTTGGCTTCGCGCAGGGTGGTGTGCACGCACACATCGGTGGTAATGCCGGCAAGCACCAGGTTGTCTATGCCCCGCGTGCGCAGCACCAGTTCCAGGTCCGTGGCATAAAAAGAGCCCTTGCCTGGCTTGTCAATCACCACCTCGCCGGGCCAGGGAGCGAGTTCGGGAATGATCTCCCACCCCGGCTCGCCGCGCACCAAAATGCGCCCGCAAGGGCCGTCGTCACCAATGCCCACGCCCTGTGTGCCACTTTGGCGCGAGCGCCAGCGCTTGTTGGCTGGCAGGTCGGCAAGGTCGGGGCGGTGGCCTTCGCGGGTGTGCATCAAGGCAAAGCCTGCTGCGCGCATGCGCGCCATTACCGCTTGCAAAGGCGCAATGGGCGCACGCGTGAGGCCAATGTCATAGCCCATTTTGTCGACGTAGCCGCCAGGCCCGCAAAAGTCGGTTTGCATGTCAATGACCAAGAGCGCGGTGTTGTCTGCGCGCAAGTCGCCGTTCCACGGCCAGGCATAGGGGTTAGCGGCCACACTGGCATAGGGCTTCATACACAGGCTTTCATCAATACGCTTTCCTTCATAGGCTTTGCATTCGCGGGCCGACTGTGGCGCATCAGCGCGCCGTGCGCCCACCGGCTTGCATTCATGTGCCCGACGACAGTTCGCCAGGGCTACCCGGCGGCGCCACACCTGGCCGGCACGTCAGCACCAATATCAGCAGGGTGAACACATAGGGCAAGGTGTTGAACAAGTGGTAGCCCCAGCCTATGCCGATGGACTGCAGCGCAGGGCCAATCGCCCCCGCTGCGCCAAACAAGAGCGCAGCCCCTACGCAGCGCAAGGCGTTCCAGCGGGCAAAAATCACCAGCGCCACCGCAATAAGGCCCTGCCCGCTGGAGATGCCCTCGTTCCAGCTGCCGGGATAAAACAAGCTCAGGCAGGCGCCACCCAGGCCGGCCACCATGCCACCCACGGTGGTGGCGGCCAAGCGCAAACCGTTGACCGAGTAGCCCAGCGCGCGCGCCGCACTGGCCGAGTCGCCGGCCATGCGCAGCAGCAGGCCCCAGCGGGTATTGCCCAAGGCCCAATGCAGCACTACGGCCAATAGCAAGCCCGCAGGCAGCAGCACATTGACCTGGAGCGCGGCGCGCAGGGCCGGGGCGTCCGTCCAGCCCCCCCAGTCCCAGGCCGTGAGCTGTGGCGCTTGCGGCTGAATCAGCGCTTTGCCAAAGAAAAAAGCCAGCCCGGTGCCCAACAGCATCAGCGCGATGCCGGTGGCAATGTCGTTCACCCCCTCTTGCGCGCACAGCACAGCGTGCAGCATTGCCAGCGCGCCGCCTGCCAGCGCCGCGCACAGCACGCCCACCCAGGCAGAGCCACTGAGGTAGGCGCCACCAAAAGCCGCCATTGCGGAGAGCACCAACACGCCCTCCAGCCCCAGGTTGATGCGCCCGGCCTTCTCCGTCAGGCATTCACCCAGGCTTACGAACAAAAACGGCGCGCCCACCCGCAACGCGCCGCCCAGCAGTCCGGCGAGCAAGCTGGTCCAGGCGTCTGCGCTCATGCGCGCACTCCAGGCTGGGCTTCGGTCGGTGCCGCACCGGCCGGTGGTGCAGACACGGCGGCCAGGGGCAAAACGCTCTGGCTGCCCGGCCACAGGGCAGCGAGGCGGCCCCGCCAGGCCTCGCTGGCCAAAATCAAGACGAAGGCCATGCCTTGCAGTACCAATACCGAGGCGTCAGGCAGGCCCATACGGCGCTGCAACAAACTGCCGGCCGCGCCAAATCCACCAAACAGCACCGCCACGGGCACGATGCCCAAGGGGCTGTGGCGCGCCATAAAGGACACCAAGATGCCGACGTAGCCATAGCCCGCGAGCAGCGCCGCATTGGCGTTGGTGTGCACCGCCGCCACTTCCACCGCGCCTGCTAAACCGGCGCACGCGCCGCCCAGCGCACAGGCCAGCAGCACCAAGCGCGTTACCGGCAAACCCACCAGCTGCGCGGCGCGCACGTTGGCGCCCACCACGCGCAGCGCAAATCCGCCCGGCGTGAGCAGCAGCCACAGGCCCAGCCCCAAGCAAGCCACCACGCCCATGGCCAGGCCCCAATGGATGTCCGACGCACCGATGCCGCCTATGCGAAGGCCCTCGGCCAAGGCGTAGGTGGATGGCTTGTTAAGGCTGCCCGGATCGCGCAAGGGGCCTTCGACCCAGTGCTTGAACAGCCCGATGGCAACATAGGCCAGCAGCAGGCTGCTAATAGTTTCATTGACGCCGCGCCACTGGCGCAGCATGCCCACCAGCACCACCCAGCCCGCGCCAGCAAGCGCCCCGGCCAGGCACAACAAGGCGCTTCCCACCATATTGGCCGGCAGTTGCACCGCGTAGGGCAAGGCCGCGCAGGCCAGCCCGCCCAGCGCGAGTGCGCCCTCTGCGCCTATCACCACCAGCCCGGCCCGCGCAGGAATCGCCACGCACAGGGCGGTCAGCATCAAGGGCGCTGCGCGCTGCAAGGTGTTTTGCCACGCATACCAGTCGCCAAACGCGCCCTTGAACAAGGTGGCCCACACCCCCACGGCGCTTACCCCTGCCAGTTGCACGAATGCACCAAACAGCAGCAGCGCTGCCAGCATGGCAAGCGCAGGCAAGCCCACGTCGAGCAGCAGTTGGCGGGGATGGAACATGACTGCGCAAAGCCGTGTCTGTGGTGCAGCCGCCTATCAAATAGAGCCGATAACGCCCTCAACCAGGTAGTTCATGCCCTCAAGTGCCAGGTCGGTTTGTTTGTAGACCTTGCCTGCCGGAATGACTTCCTTGCCCTTGTTGTCCTTGAGCGGGCCGACAAAAATATCAAACTTGTCGGCCAGCATGCGGGCCTTGATGGCGTCGGCATTTTTCTTGGCCGCGTCGCTCACCATGGGGCCGTAGGCCGACATCTTCACAAAGCCCTCTTTGAGGCCGCCACGCACAAAATTGGGGTGGGGCTTGCCGCTGCGCGCTGCATCAATAAAAACCCCGTAGGCCGTGGACCAGTTCCACTCGGCGCCGGTGAGGTAGGCGTTAGGCGCCAGTTTGGCCTGGCTGGCGTGGTAGCCGCACACCATCTTGCCGCGCTTGGCGGCGGTTTCGACCACCACTTTGGGGCCATCGACGTGCATGGTGAATACATCGCAGCCCTGGTCTGCCAGGCTATTGGTGGCCTCGGCTTCTTTCACGGCCATGGACCAGTCGCCGGTAAATATGACGTTGCAGGTAATACTGGGCTTGACCGAACGCGCGCCCATCAAAAATGCATTGATATTGCGCAGCACCTGCGGAATCGGCTTGGCCGCGACAAATGCGAGCTTGCCGCTCTTGCTCATGTGGCCGGCAATCACGCCATTGAGGTACTGGCACTCATCGATGTAGCCAAAAAAGCTGGCTGTGTTCTTGGGGTGCTTGCCCTCGGTCCACATGCCGCCGCAGTGGGCAAACCGAACATCGGGCTGCTTGGCCGCCACCGCCAGCATGTGCGGGTCAAAATAACCAAAGGATGTGGGGAAGAGCAAACTCGCACCGTCTTGCGCAATCATGCCCGTCATCGTCTTTTGCACCGCTGCCGTTTCAGGCACGTTTTCTTCCTCCACCACTTTGATGCCTGGCATTTTTTTAAGCTCGGCTGCCGCCTGTGCATGGGCTTGGTTGTAGCCGTAGTCGTCGCGCGGACCGACGTAAATCACCCCCACAGTCAGCGGCTTTTGGGCGCGGGCGAGTTCGCTCCAGGCGCCCAAGCTTCCTGCGGCAGTGAGCGCGGCCAGGGACTTGAGCGAGGCGCGGCGGTTAATGGTGTTTCGCATGGCAGGTGGTCCTCCAAATAGTGAATGGTGTAAAAAAGAGCAACCAAATTGGTGCAAATTTCCCAAGGGCTGCGCTCCCTCGGTACGTTTAGCAAATTGCATGCCCGCTATTGCTGGTCTTTGAATAGACCGTTCCTAAGCTCTGGGCCTGTCGTTGCCGGAGCTCTGCCCCAGGTTCATCGGCGGGGTATTCCACTAACATACTTCCAAGACCGCACCAAGCCGACCGCCCATTTACATTGTCTTTCCGTCCACCCCATGTTCAAGATCTTCTACGCCCCCGAAAAACTCTTTGCATTCAGCATGTGGCTGGTCTCCCTTGTCTTCGCCGCCTTCCTGGTTGGCCTTGGCGGAAAAATCATCGCAGATGTACCCTCAGCGACCACGCCTGTTTCGGTGGAAAGCTTCACCAACCCACAGGTGATGTGGGACAGCCGAAATCGTCTTGACGGAGCAGAGGACACCCGGCGCAAGCTCGAGCCCGAGCTTGCCGAGGCCCAAGCTGTCGCTGCGGCACGTCAGACTGCCTACGCCACGGCCCAGAGTGCCAACCGCAACTGGCTGGCAACCCGCAGCGTCACCTCCACGAACCCAGACGCTGTCAAACAGGATCGGGAGCTACTTCGTCAGAGCAAGGAACTAGAGGCCCTGAGCGCCTCGCTGCGAGAAGCCCAGGTCAAGGTGGAAGAGCTGAGCTCCCAGATGCGTGCTGCCCTACGGGAAGAGGCCGAGGCGCGTTCAGCCATGACTGACCAACTTAGGGACGCCCAGCCCCAGGTTCAGAGCGCGTCACGTGCCCAGGAGCTCAAGATTTTCGGCTTACGCCTGGCCCTGACCGGTCCGCTGCTGCTCGTCTCGACGTGGCTTATCGTCAAGAAGCGCAAGAGCAGCCATTGGCCCCTGGCGCGCGGCTTCATCATGTTCTCGCTGTTCGCCTTCTTTGTGGAGCTCGTCCCCTACCTTCCCTCCTATGGGGGCTACGTGCGCTACGGCGTCGGCCTGCTGCTGTCGCTGGTGGGTGGGCACTATGGCATCAAATGGATGCAGGGCTTCCTAGCAAGGCGCCAGGCGGAGGCCAACCGCAACGAGACCGAGCGCCGGTCTTCCCTGGACAAGGTCCAAGCGGTTCAGAAGATTGTCAGTAAGGTCTGTCCGGGCTGCGAGCGGCCCATCCCCGCTGAGTTGGACGGCGTCAAGGTCGACAACTGCGTGTACTGCGGCCTCAGACTGTTCGACCTCTGCGAGGGCAAGCGGGCAAGCGGGGACCTGTGTGGTGTACGAAAGAACGCGTTCTATCCGCATTGCCCTTCTTGCGGGACTGCGCAAGCGGCTGCTTGACGGAAGAAGCAGACCGCCCCTTGATGCTTAAAGTGCCTCTCGGGTAAGCAATATCCGCACGTTGGGTGAATATTGGCTTTGGGCCTGGTAGGCAAATGATCGCTCCTGGAAGTTCCCATTGAATCGCACCATCACTGTCACGCCAGTGCAAGATAGCCGTCAACAGTAAACAACTCACGCCTGCGGTGCTTGATAACGCGGGGAGTTTCTGCGAGGGGTTGGGCCTCAGCTCGCTTACTTGGCAATGACATGAAAGTGAAAGTAGGTGACGTGCTGGAGTTCAGGCCCATTGGTGACGAAGCGGTAGTTCCGAACCCCAGCTTTGGCCACCTGCTCGCGAGCCAAGGCAAGACAACCCACAAGGAACGGAATGTCCTCAGTTGTGAGTTCGAGTACGTTGCGAACATCTCGCTTAGGAAGGAAGACGAGATGAAAACGACCTTCGGGCTTGGGATGCCGCACCGCAACGCACTCTTTGGACTGTGCCTCATAGAACGGCAGCAGCGTTGGCGCATGCTGTATGCCCACGGAGCCCAGAAGACCGGCGAGATCCTTTAACTGGAGACAGTCTTCACCGCAACTCTGGACGGCAAAAAAGGAGCGTTCGATTGACCTCGAAAAGAGGAAGCCTCCGATGAGAACGCCCAACAGCAAAGTAAGGATGTACGGCGCAACTCTTCGCATGTGGTGTGAATCTGAGGCCCAAGGAATGAAAGGGACTTCCCCGTCCTAAGCAAGCCGCACGCCTTCAGGGTTGCGGTTCACGGCAACAAGGCGCCACGATGGAGAAGCAAATCTTTTGGCGCGCCGCAATTGCATTGTCATCAACTCACTTGATTTGGGAAATGATGACCATCGTAACCGTTGAAATTGATCCCGCCAAAAATTTCTCGGCTATGCATGGCGTCGATGAAACAGGCAAGCCTGCCCTGGTGCGCCCCGAAGTGCCGCCCGCCAAGCTGCTCGAACGCATGGCCGATTTGCCACGGTGCCTAATCTGCACGGAAGCCTGCTCCGGTGCCCACCGCTGGGCCAGGGAGTTTGCCAAGTTCGGCCACCCCATGCGGCTTGTGGCGCCGAAGTTCATAGTGCCCTAACGCATGCGCGGCAAACGCGGCAAGAACGAGGCCGCACACCCGGTAGCCATCTTTGAGGCGGCGACCCGCCCCACCATGCGCTTCGTGCCAGTCCAACGCAAGCGGCTGACAGCGTTGCTCAAGCTGCGGGTGTTCAAGCAAGCCCGTGCCATGCAGAAAACGCCAGCGGTTTCATTGGCTACACCCAGAGCCCAGTGGAAGTGGCGCAGGTGTGGTGCGGCCATGGTGGTGGTGCGTCGTCGAATCTTGCCTTCAAGCAACGCGCACGCCGCAGTCACCCCGCATGCGCCACGACAAGGCGCATCGCACAGGCAGGAATCAAGATATGTTTTCAGGGGGGCCAAAGCAGCGCTTAGAACCGGGCTCGTTCAACAAACGGATCAGGTCGGGGCTGTGCGCGACCTGCGCTTACTCTTTAGGCCGCACTCTTGGCCTGCGCAACCACGGCCGCGAGTCGGCCAAGATTCTGCTCGTTCGCTGCGGCAACAAACTCGGCCAACTGCTGATAGTGTTCTGCGGTATCAAAGGTTTGGCGCCACATCACCTGCGTTCCGTCGCCATGCGCTTGAAGCTCAAGGGTAAGAACAAAGTGATGCCCGTTGAGGTGTTCAATCTCGAAGAGCTGATCCTGGACGAGACGCACGAAGCGGTTTTCGGTGGGGTAGTTCGTGCCGTCTGGCCCGTGCATCGTCAGCTTCCAACTGCCGCCAGGTACGAACTCATAGGTGTGAATCGTATTCGTGAAGCCGTCTGGCCCCCACCACTTGGCTATGCAGTTCGGATCCCGCATCGCGGCGAACAACTCAGTCGGGCTCGCTTGGAAGAACTTGGTTCTGATGTCAGATCGTGCTTCGATGAGTTCCATGTGCTCTCCTGATGGCGGGGCGGCTCGTTTATGCGGCCTGTTAAGAAACTTCCTCAGCAGTCCTGCGAAATTGAAAGTTGGATTTCATGCTGAAGAGGTTTTCTGTGGTGTAAGTTGAAAGCCCAATTGTTGGGCCTGCCGAGTTAGATTTTGCACCACCCGTTGGTGATAGCGCTCTTCATATTCGTCCTGATCAGCCTTGACAAAGGTTAGTGGCTAGTGGTTGATATTGAGCTCATTAGCCCAATTCGGTTCTCCCAAAGGGGAATTGCACCTCATCAGTTCGCGTCCATGCTGGGCGCACATAAACGGGTCAGGTCGCGGCTGCGCGCGACCTATCCTTACTCGTTATATTCACATCTGCGCCTCACACTGCTGCGGACTGCGCAGATCGACGCCCTTTAGCCGTTCTAGTGTATTTGGATTATGCGAGGAAAGAAAGTCGATAACCATATCAATTGATTTCATCTCATTAACTAGCTCGGATTCGCTTATTTCAACTATTCCAACTACGTGAACAAGCTTATTTCTGAATGTCTGAGCCCTGATGATTCGCTCTGTCATTTCCTTATCTAGCAGACCTTTTGCATTGCACAGGTATTGGGATTGCATCCTGATATTTTTTTTGTTTGTCTCGTGTTTGCCGTAAATATCGTTGTCGTTCGAAGTAAGTTCACAGGTGATTTTAGATAAAGCTGTCAGTTTGTTGTATTTGGAGATGAACTCCGCTGCGCTATTGTTTGCCGTCCCACTGAAATTTTCCGCTAATTCTTCTCGTTCCGCTTCTTCTATATGAACGTCACCGATGGAGTCTAGGGCTGCTTGAATTTTTTGACAAATATCTTCACTAATTTTCACTAGTTCGTCAAACTCCTGTTTACTTATTCCCTTGCAGTGAGCAATTTTGCATCTGTAATCATAAAGCCGCTCCCACTTCGATCTAAGGTACTCAGACTCGCATTCGACACGTTTGGCGAAGTACTTCTCCCAGTTTGTAAACGGCGAGTATTGCCGTAGGTCGCCAACCTTTATAACTTCGTCGTCGGACTTTTTATTTAGAGAATCTATAAAAGGAGTGGAATCTGCTTTGGTATATTTCTTAAATAGAAAGTTAGAAAGTTGAATGAAATCGACCTCATGCAAGAAATTCGAATTTTCCTTCTTCCCCCCTGTTCGAACCGAATCTAGAACTTCCTTTGGAGTAGATGCGTCACTCCAGTCGTATCCAATGCTGATTGCCATAAACTTGGCGATCAGCTTTCGCATTAAATTCTCGGTTTTATAAATTATTGGGTAGCCCTGCTGACAGTATTCCTCTCCGACACCATCATGCAAGACTATTATCTGTCTGCCACTTATCTTTGTGCACATTCCTCTCACCTCTTTCAGCAGGTCTTTGTATGTTTCGTGATCAGCCGAATCGGTGCTTTCCAACGTCAGATCGTAGTAAAGAGAACTATCGGTTAGTTTTCCTTGTGCTAATTGGTAGGAGAACTCTTTATCCTTGAAGCTCACTTTATCCTTTTTCCCAAAGGAAATAGATGCGTGAGCAGCGAGCAGGCTCTTGAACTTCTCAACGCTAGTGCAAAGGTCATCCTTCGAGTTGAAGGTTATCAAGTATTCACTTTTCAATTGCTACTCCTGAAAAAATCCAACATAACATAGCCGAGCGCCTATCTTGGGATTCCCAAGCTAGACGACGAAGTAAGCCGGGCATGCCGATTTGATCGAAACAGCGAAAAGTTGCGCAACGCCCTTTGTTATTTCGCTTTGGCATGCACGCAGAGGATGTTATTGCAGCATTCATGGTGTCCTCCAAACCCGTCTCCTATATTCCCCGGTCGCCCCGCTTGCTGTATCAGCTTCTGGAAGTTCTACGGTGCAAACACTATAGCTTGCGTACCGGAGAGGCATACCTGTATTGAGTTAAATTTTTTCTTCAATGGCATGGCCGTAACGGCCAGGTGCGCCAACCGTGCGCCACAAGCGCTTCGTTTGTCTGCTGCGGGGCTGCGTTCGGGTAAACCGGGCTTGCGGGCGTATGACCGGCGCAAGTGCGCTCGCATGGAAAGGACTCTGTCCGTTACTGCCGCAGCCCACACGCTGGCGCGCCTGCTCTACGCCCTGCGCACCCAAGGCGACGAACACACCGACCGGGGGCAGGACCGCTGGATGAAAACGAAACGCCCATCCAATTCAGACGTGCCCCCGCTCCACGCGCACGATGGCCGCTACCGGCCCACCCCCGGCCGGCCCCTGGTGCTCCGCGCCGCCAGACACATACAAGCTGGTGCTGCCCACCACCGAGGCCAGCACCGCGCCCACGGCGGCGCGGGCGTGGCGGGTGGCGTTGATGTCGGAGTCATTGAGCATGGTGTGGCGTGCGCCGCGCACTGCGCCGCTGGGGCTGGCCTCGGCTTTGGCCAGCAGGTTGACCAGGCGCGCACCGGCGGCCTGCCCCGAGAGTGCAAACGCGCTGTGCAACATCTGCACCACGGCCTGCGCGTCGATGGCGTCGGCCATCACCGTGTGCGCAATTGCCAAGTCCGAGGCCGCACCGGCAAGCTCGCCCAGCACGATGACGACATTGCCTTCAAGCTCAATGCCGGCCGAGGCCGAAGCGCGGCTGGAATAGAGCGCAAAGTCGTGCAGCACCACCGCGTCGCTGAGCGCGTGTGCGCTCACCTCGCCCAGGGCCAGCGCCACACCCAGCGCCGAGGCGCCGCGCGAATAGCCCATGGAGTGGTAGGTGTCTTGGGTAACGGGCTGCACGCCACGGCGCAGCGCGTCTTGCACTTTGGCTGAGGTGAGCAAGGGGCATTTGATTTGCACAAAGTGCACGTCGGCCGGGTCGCTCAGGCCCGCGTTCGCCATGGCCGCTTGCACGGCGAGTGCCGTGGCCTCGATGTGGGCCATGCGGCCTATTTCTTCGGGGGCGAAGGCGCGGGTGTGGGCGATGCCCAAGACCAGGCGCTTGGCAGCGCCGACCTCGGGCGCCTCCTCCACCCAGCGGCGGCCAAACACCGTGAAGTGTGGCGACAGCACGCCCTCGGTGCCGCCAGACATGACCAGCGCCACCCGGTGGTGCACCGCCTCGGGCGCGCAGCCCAGGTAGGGGCTGAGAAAGTGGCACCAGGCGGTGCTGGCAAAGTCGCGGGTGAAGTCGTTGACGCAGCCATTGCCCTCGGTCTTGCCCATGACGGCCACGATGTCTTGCGGGCGCAACGCGCCGCTCTCCACCAGGGCGCGCACGCCGCTCAGGTCTGCCGGGCCGCTGCACGGCACGCGGTGGACATCGACGCATTGAACGCGGCTCATGGTGGACTCACTTTCATAACAAACTGACGTGGGCGGCGACCACGCGCCAGCCCTGGGGGGTGCGCAGCCAGGTCTGGCTTTGGCGGCCAGTGCGGGCGCTGCCTTCGCGCTGAAACTCGATGTTGGCGGTGGCGCAGTCGCGCCCGTAGGTGGTGATGACGGTGCGCAGCACCTGGCGCGCCAGGCCCTGGGGCGAGCGCCCGGCGCGAAAGGCTTGGATGGCCTCGTAGCCGTACAGGTTTTCGCCCACGCCGTAGCGCAGGGTGTGCGGGCTGTCCCAAAACAATTCGTCCAGCACCGCCACGTCGTTGCCGACCAGCGCCGCCTCGTAGCGCGCGCACACGGCCTGCACTTCGGCCAAGACTTCGGGCAAGTTGATGTCCATATTCACCACTCCACTGCACGGGTATGGGCCAGGCCCGAAAGTTCGAGCACGCGCGCGGCCCGAAAAGCCAGGTCTTCGCGCCAGGGCGCGGCAATCACCTGCACGCCCAGCGGCAGGCCAGCGTTTGCGTCGGGCCACACCGGCGCGGCCACCACCGGGCAGCCCATAAAGGACACCGGCTGGGTTAACAAGCCCAGCGAGGGGCGGCATGGCAGGGTGGCGCCCCGTATCTCCAGCGTCTCGGTGCCAATGGGCGGCGCGCTGACCGGGGTAGACGGTGCCAGCAAAATGTCCCAGTCGGCAAACAAGGCGTTGATGGCGTCGCGGTAGACGCGGCGAAAGCGCTGGGCCTGGGTGTACCAGGCCGCAGGTTGCGCGGCCCCGGCGATGAGGCGGTGCACGATCAGGGGCTCGTAGTCGCGCGCGTGGGTGCGCAGGGACTGAGCTGGCACGGATGGGCGTTTCGCTAGCTCGTAGTCGCGCGCGTGGGTGCGCAGGCGGTCCAGGTGCAGGCTGCCGCCCTCGCTGGCGGTCATCAAAAACGCGGCTGCCCGGCCTTGGGCCGCCAGCGGCCACTCCACCACCGCGCTGGCGCCCAGCACGCTGGCGGCCTGCTCGGCCGCCGCATAGGCGGTGGGGCTGGCGTTTTGCTCAAAATAGCCGCCCAGCAGGCCAATGCGCAAGCCCTTAACACCCAAGTCAAGGTCTTGCGCCACCGCTTGCACCGCAGTGGCGTGGCAGCCAGGGTCTTGGGCGTCGGGGCCTTGCAAGGCGTCATAGGCCAGGGCCAGGCCGTGCAGCGAGTCGGCAAACGGCCCGAGGTGGTCAATGCTGTGCACAAAAGGAAAGCTACCCCGGCGCGAAAGGCGGCCAAAGCTCGGCTTGCAGCCCCACACGCCGCACAAAGCAGCGGGCAGGCGGATGGAGCCATTGGTGTCCGAGCCCAGGCTGAGCGGCACCATGGCCGCCGCCACCGCCGCAGCGCTGCCGCCCGACGAGCCCCCTGCCACGCGCGACAGGTCGTGCGGATTGCGCGTGGGGCCGTAGTGGCTGTTTTCGGTGGTAAAGCCGTAGGCAAACTCGTCCATATTGAGCGCGCCTACTAACACGGCGCCTGCGGCCTGCATCTGGCGCACCAAAAACGCGTCCTCACTGGCCGGGCCATTGTTTTTGAGCACCAATGCGCCTGCAACGGTCACCTCGCCTTGCACGTCAAACAGGTTTTTGACCGCGTAGGGCACGCCGGCCAGTGGGGGCAAGGGCAGGCCCTGGGCGCGCAAGCGGTCTACCGCCTGCGCCTCGCGGTATGCGCGCTCTGGCCAGACGGCGGTGAAGGCGTTAACGCGGTCGTTTGTGGCGGCAATGCGCGCCAGCGTGGCGTCCAGCACCTCTGCTGCGCTGGTCTGTCCGCTGGCAATGGCCTGCGCCAGCGCGGCGGTGGAGGGAAGTTGGGTGCTGGTCATCATGTTGCCTGCGGTGTGGGCTGCACAAACGGTGCGGGGCGGTAAATTTCGGCCGGTTCGTCAGCAGCGCTCAGGGCCACCGCGCCCAGCACCTGGGCAATTTGCGCATTGCGCGCCAGGTGCGCGGCCACGGCGGCGTGGTCTGCGGCGTTCAGGTTCAGGCCCAGCAGGGTGCAAGCGCTGCGGGCGTAGTGGGTGAAGTCATCGTCGGTCATGGGTCGCCTTGGGATGAAGGAGTTGGCGGGGTTGGAGACTTAGCCGCTGCCACGCAAGGAATGCGCCAACCCGGCGCATGGGGCGCCGGCAAAAGGCAGCGCAGCACTTAGGGCGTAAACCACTCTAGTACCGCCCATGCGCTGGTGGCGTCGCCCTGGCGCACTTCTGCACTGTGGGGCTGGGAAGAGGGCTGGGTTGGTGCCAGTGCCATGGGCAGGCGCTGGCCGACCAAGGCTGCAAGCGTGGACTGCTCCACCGTCCAATGGCTGCCGTCCCAGGTGCCAAACGAGATTTCAAACTGCGGGCCAATTGGCGCGCAGGGTCGCACGCGCATCAGATAGCGGCCCGCTACAAAGATGCGGGCGCCACCGTTGCATTCAGCCTGCTCGGGCTCGGCCAATGCAATGCGCTGGCCCAGCGAGCCAGGCAGGCGCTCCCACACCTCGTGGTAGCTGCTGTGGATGCCGGTCTCTATCACCCGCTCCGGCGTCTCGAACACCATAAAACCCTCGTCCACCGTGGCGCGGGGCGGCTCGTAGTCCACCAGGCGGCGCCAGGTGCAGACCTCGCCCTCTGGGCGCTGGGTGACCTCGGTTACGCCGCTAAAGCCTTGCAGGGGCGCGTTGCCGGACGCGGGCACGCGCAAGTCCACATGCCAGCGCCCCAGTTGCATCCAGCGCACAAAAGTGCTGGTGTCGCGCAGCTGCGGGGTTTGCAGCAGGGTGCGCGACCACACGCCCCAGTAGCTGGGCGGTACAGGGGCGATGGTGTCTGGTGGCGCGGGCCACAGCGGGGCGGGGGCCTTATTCATAGGGCTGGGGAAAGGTGTGCAGGCCACGGTAAAAGGCCATGTCATGGTTGGGCCAGATGCGGGCGCCGGTGGACTGCGCCAGCGCCTTGAGTTTGCGGATGCTGTCAATGGCCAGGGCCTCATTGCCTTGCCACAGGCCGCCGGGGGCGATTTCGTCGTCCAGGTTTTCTTGCAAATCGGCGGCGTCACCGGCCAGCAGCACGGGCGGGCCTTTGGGCAGCTCTATCCACATGGACATATGGCCGGCGGTGTGGCCGGGCGTGGCCACGGCTTGCACGCCGCTTACCACGCTGTATTCGCCGCGCTGCAGCTTGAATTGCAGGGGCGCGCCTGCGTCGTCGTTCAAGTCGTCGGCAAACATGCTGGCGTCCAGTGCCGCGTGTGCCAGCTCGTCGTGTTGCAGATGGATTTCGGCTCCGCAGCCGCAGCGGCGCAGCTCTTTCAGGCCACCCGCATGGTCCCAGTGCAGGTGGCCGACAAAAATCACGTCCACATCAGCAGCGCTCAAGGCCAGGCGCGCCAAGTGGTAGGGAATGCGCTGCGCCTCCTCCATCACCGGCGCACCGTTTGGAAAATCCTCGGGGCCAAAGTAGCGAGCGCGCAAAGCCGGGTCGTTGATCTTCTGGTGGTCGCAGCCCACGTCGTAGAGGATGCGGCCATTGGCAGTTTCGATCAGGTAGGCCAGTATGGGCGCTTCAATCACCTGCCCGCGCCCGCGCTGGTGGGTGGAAATGGTCTTGTCGTAGTGCTGGGTGGCAGTCAGCAGCGGCCAGAGTTTGCGCACTTGGGTCATGGTGGGGCCTGGGGGCAGTCAAAGATGGATTATTTGAACGCATCACCCACCGCAGCCGCCATGCGCTGGGCCAGTTGATGGGCCATGAGCGCGCCCTTTTCGACCGTGGAACCTTTGGCCGATGTGAGTACGCCAGACAAAGGCACCCAGTTTTTCTTGGTGGGATAAATGTCGTAGGGCGGGAAGTCTGCCGTCGGGTCGTCGCCTATCAGGTCTGTGCGCACCAGGTTGGGGTGGTAGTGCAGCATCAGCGAGGTTTCAATCACCGCCGCGTGCTCCAGCGCAAAGCCGGGAAAGCCGTTAGGAAACACGTGGGCCAGCGTGGCTTCGGTCAGAAAATCCCAGTACTCCAGGCGCATGACTTGCAGCTTGGCGCCTGGCCCCAGGTCGCGCAGGCCCAGGTCTATGCCTTCGGTCAAAAACCACTGGTTCTCGTAGTGGCCGTTGACCACCACCAGCTTGCTCAGGCCGTGGCGGGCGAATTCGCGCACCGCGTCCCGCACCGACGCGATCAGCGTGGCGGCGTCCACGCTGGTGGTGCCACAAAAATGCTGGCCGCCGCCGCACTTGGGCTGCGACTTGTAGCCGTAAGACAGGGTGGGCGCCACCAGGCCGCCGACCAAGCTGGCGGTGTCAAAAGACACGGCTGCCGACAAGAGGCCGTCGGTGCCCAAGGGCAGGTGCGGGCCGTGCTGCTCCAGCGCGCCCACCGGCAAAAACACCGGCGGCTGGTCGCGCTGTATGCGCGCTTCGTAGTCAATCCACGAGAGTTGGTTCATCCAGACGGGGTTCATAAGGCTTTCTTTCTCAGTGCAGCAGGGTGGGCTGCGGGGCTTGCAGTGCGTGAATCGGTGGCTTCCAAGATGGCGGCGGCGGCAATCAGCGCGCCGCCCAGGCATTCAGCCGCCGTCATGGTTTCGCTGCCCAGCAGCGTGGCCGACAGCAGGGCCACCACCAGTTCTGCAATGGCAATCACGCCCGAGCGGCCGGCCTCCAGGCGGGTGACGCTCCACTGCCAGGTGAAAGTGACCAAGCCCATCCACAGCAGCGAAAAGACCATCAGCAGTGCCACGCCCTTCGCAGTCCAGGGGGGCAGGGCCACGGGCGCTGCGCCCTGGCCCAAGGACAGCACGCCCAGCATCAGCAGCGAGCTAATGCCGCAGCCCAGCAGCACGCCCACGGTCTTGGAGGCCACAGGCACGGCCTGGGCTTTGCGCGCCAGAATGTTGTTGCCAGAAAAGCCCAGCCCGGCGGTGACGGCCAGCACATCGGCGGCACTCAGCGGGGCATGGAATGCCGCCATGCCGCCCACCACCAAAAACGCGCCCGCCAGCGACAGGCCCACCGCCGCAGCACGGCGCGCAGACACCTGCTCCCCCAAAAACAAGCGCCCACCCAGCACCGACCAAACTGGCGCTAGGTAAAACAGCAGCATCACCCGCACCACGTCGCCCAGCACCATGGCGCTCACAAAGGCGGTGTTGCCCCAGCCGCCCACCAGGGCAATCCCCAAAAGCAAGGCGCTTTGCGGCTGCCAGTCCTTTCTTTCGCGCAGCAGCCAGGGCAAACCGGCCAGGCCGGCCGCACCATAGGTCAGCAGCGCCAGCAGCGGCCCCGACAGCCCGGCGCTGGCAAAGCCCTTGAGCGGCCACCAGGTCAAGCCCCACAGCGCCGACGAAAACAGCAGCACCCACACCGGCATCCACGGGCGGGCAAGCAAGGCGCTCAGGCGGGTGGCAAACATAGGTGATTCAGCGGATGCAGCAAACGGCCACGCCCCTAGGGCATGACCGAGCCGCCATTGGGGCCGAGGACCTGGCCGGTGTAAAAGCGCGACAGGTCGCTGGCCAAAAACAAGGCGGTGGCGGCAATTTCACACGGATCGGCAAAGCGGCGTTGGGGAATGTCAAGCTCCAGCGCCCGCGTCGCCTCTGACATCGATTCGGGCGACAGCATGGCCGTGGCCACCGGCCCCGGCGCGATGGCGTTGACGCGGATATGGGGCGCAAACTCCAGCGCCAGCGACTTGGTAAGGCCGATGACGCCGGCCTTGGCGGCGCAGTAGGGCGCAAAACCGGCGCGGCCCACAATGCCCAGGTCCGAGGCAATGTTGATGACGACGCCGCTGCCGCGCGCCACCATTTGCGGCAGCACGGCGCGCGCTAGCAAAAACACGGACTTGAGGTCCGCACCCAGCATGCGGTCCCAGTCGTCCTCGGTGGTGTCCAGAAAAGGTTTTTCTTGGATGATGCCCGCGTTATTGACCAGGATGTCAATGGACACATCCAGCGCGGCAATCTGGGCCACCAGGGCCGCAACCGCGCTTGCGTTGGTCACATCGGCCTCCAGCGCCCAGGCGCGGCCACCGGCTTGGGTGATTTGGTCCACCAGCTCGTGGGCCAAAGCGGCGCGGCCCAGGTGGTTGAGCACCACCGCCGCACCGGCCTGGGCAAACTGCAAGGCCGTGGCCCGGCCTATGCCGGTGGCGGCACCGGTGACCAGGGCGGTGCGACCGTCCAGCCTCACGCCATCACCTCGCCCCGGCTGGCGACCAGGCTTTGGCCGGTCATGGAGCGCGCACCCGCACTGGCCAAAAACAAGTACACGTCGGCAATGTCGGCCGGCTCCAGCATGTGCGCCATGGCCTGGCCAGACAAAATTTCGCGCTCCACCTCGGCCAGGGTGCGGCCCTGCGTGGCCGCCATGCTGCGCAACGAGGCCATGGCCGCGTCGGTGCGAATCCAGCCTGGGCACACCGCGTTGACCCGAATGCCGCGCGGCCCCAGCTCCCAGGCCAAAGCCCGCGTGAGGCCAATGACGGCGTGCTTGCTTGCCACATAGGCCGAAAAGTCGGCCACCCCGGTTTTGCCCCAGATGGACGCCTGGTTGATGATGCTGGCGCCCTCGCACATCAGCGGCAGCAGCGCGCGGGTCAAGCGGGCCATGCTGCCCACGTTGTTGTCCAGCAAAGCTGCCCAACGCGCCATGGCCTCGGGCGCGGCGTCGGCCAGCGGCGTGGGGTATTCGCTGCCCGCGTTGTTCACCAGCGCGTGCACAGTCAGTTGGCGCACTGCCAGCTGGTCGGCCAGGGCTTGGACTTGGGCGTCACTGGACAGGTCACACACCACCGCAGTCACTTCGGTGCCACCTTGCAGGCTCTGGGCCAAGGCCGCCAGGGCGTGGGGCTCGCGGTCCACCAGCACCACGTGGGCGCGCTGCGCGGTAAAAGCAGCCGACAGCGCCCGCCCGATGCCGCCGGCTGCACCGGTAATGACGGCGGTGCGGCCATCCAGCCCGTAGTGCAGCGCCACGTCAGACCGCCGTCAAAAAGGACACGCCCACGGCGCCCACAAAGCCGTCCGCCCGCCCTGGCACGCCGACAGGCGCTACCGCACCGTAGTCATTGGCCAGAATGCGGTTAAGGCGGTGCACATGAAAGCTGCGCAGCAACTCGCCCACGGTGACCACTTGCGCGTAGTTGGCCGGGTACAGCTCGCGGTGGTAGGCCGGCAGCCGGAACCAGGGCATGGTGGGGCGCTCGTGGTGCGCGTTGTGAAAGCCAAAGTTAAGCCACAGCATGTTGAGCGCCGCCGTGCCCCAGCCGCCGCCCACGCCCACCACGTCGCTAAAGGTATTGGCCTGCTCATAGGCGCGGTCGCGCAGCTTGTCGGCCGGAATGGGCGTGTCGTCCAGGATGGGATAGGCGTCGTAGGTGTGCTGAAAGCAGTCGGCAAAGCGCAGCAGCGTGATAAACACCAGCACCGCCAAAAAGTACAGCAACAGTGCTTTGACCGATGCCATGCCCAGCAGCACCAAGGCACTGGTGCGCACTGCCGCAATGGCCAGCATGCGCAGCCGCTCTACCGCAGTGCCGCCGGTGCGAAACGGCATGGTGATGACCACGGCGCGCATGATGAACTCCACCGCAGGAAAGTAAGCCCACTCCAGCGCCAGCACCGTGTTGCGCAACCAGGCGGGGGACGCGAGCAAAAAGCCTTTGGCGTCAAAAGTGACTACGTCGGCGCGCTCCACATGGTGGCGCATGTGTTTGCGGCGCAAGTCGTCAAAGCGCGCGTAGCAGCTGCCATTGAGCCAATTCATCAACGTGCCCCAGCGGGCATTGGTTTGGGGGTCTTTAAAAATGGCCTGGTGCGCCATCTCGTGCACAAAATAGGCGGACCAGGTCAGGCTCAGCACCAGGCTGCACACGCCCAGCGCATTCCAGAACCAGCCGCTTTGCAAAATCAAGGCAAAACCCAGCGGATACAAAACCAAGGTAGCGGCCAGCGCCAGGGTGTTGGGCCACAGACCATCGGGGTAGCGGTAGATGGAGTTCACTTTGAATGCCTCGGGTCGGTCAGAAAAATTCCAGAGCCTCCACAGGCTCTGGAAGGTCCACCGCAAAGCGGCTGGCCCATAGACGGCTGGGGCTCAATCGCCTTACTTCGCCAGCGCCGTCACGAACTGCGCGTCTATCGTGGCCTCGGTCGCGGGGATGGACTTGATCTGGCCCTTGGCCATCAGCAGCTTGCCGATCACCTCGCCGCTGCCGTAGTAGGACGTGGTGTCGGTCGACTTCACAAAGGCCTTGGGCATCTCGGCCAGGGGAATGTTGTACACGCCGGTGAGCTGCTCTTTGACTTCTTTGGCCGTGACACCCATGAACTTGCCGATGATTTTGTAGGACTCTTCGGGCTTGGATTTCATATAGGCCATGCCGTCCAAATACACCTTCATGATGTTGGAGATTTCGGTGGGCTTGGCTTTGATGACTTTTTCGTCAAACACCAGCACGTCGGCAATCAGGCCGGGCGCGTCTTTGCTGGAAAACACCACCTTGAACTTCTTGCCCCCGCCTTGGCTCACGATTTGCGACAGGCTGGGCTCGTAGGTCACGCCAATAGGCATTTGGCCCGAGGCCATGGCCGCAGGCACGCCTTCGGGCGTCATGTTGATGGGCGTGATGTCCTTGTCTGACAGGCCGGCAGTCTTGAGGGCGTAGGAGAGCAAAAAGTCCGAGGGCGACAGCGGGTTAAAGCCGATTTTTTTGCCCTTGAAGTCGGCCACCTTGGTGATGGACTTGTCGGCCACGATGGCGTCGCCGCCATTGGAGTAGTCGATGGGCATGACTACTTTTTGCTTTTGCCCGGCTGCCACTTGGCCTACCACCTGGTCATAGGTGAGCATGCCGCCGTCAATCGCGCCGCTGGCAATGGCCGAGGGAATGAGTGCGGGGTCGGTAAACACCTGCAAGCTCACTTTCATATTGTGTTTTTTGTAGAGGTCTAGCGCCTCGGCCACGTAAAAGGGGCCGTAGCCAATCCAGACCACGGTGCCAATTTTCATGGTGGTGGGGCCTGCGGCAAACGCGGTGCTGGCGGCTGCCAGAAGAATGGCGCTGGCAACAGGCTTGAACACGCGGCCCACCCACGTGCGGGCACGTTGGCTAGAACCGGTCGAAGCAGAAAACGATGCCTTGAAGAGTGGTGAGGTGCCCATGGTGAAACTCCAGAAGTGAATAAATAAAGAGCGCAGCAGGAAGAGACGATGTAGTCGTCGCTCTCCCGGGCTTTTATCCCTCCGTGGAGCCTTGGCGCACTGGCCGCCATGGCCGGGGCACTCTCGGACCAGACATCCCGCAACACCTTGCCTGCGAGACCGGAACCCTAGTGCCCCTATCAAACGTGCGAGACCTGGTGTGAATGGTTTGGGCCATTCGCAACCGTCCTGCCTGCCCTGGTGCAGTGAGCAACATATGTGCCAGCTTGGCCTGGGCTGCGGGCCAGCTACCGGTCGCAAAACCCGCATGCCACAGGCCGCAGCGGCACCGAACTGGCCCCGGCCTGGCTATTTTGGTGCAGCAAGGTAAGCGCGCCATCCACCGTGGTGCGTAATGTCGGCAGCACCCTCGGCGGCAATGGCTTCGCACACAAAACCCTGCACCTTGCCACCGTCTTCCAAGAGCACGGTGCCAATGCCCAAAGGCGCGCCAATGCCAGCCACAAAAGAGCCAAACTCGCGCGCAGGCAGCTCCCATATCTCCATGGCTATTGCCGCCCCACCCTCTTTGACGCGCACCATGCCAGGGCGGTGCGGCGGGCCACCGGGCAGGGCGTAAAACTTGTAGACCGGCGCGCTGCCCACCGCGCGCACCAGGCGGCCGCCGCGCTGGGTGAGCTGGTGGTTGAGTGGCAGGCCGCTCAGGTGCGCGCCGCACACCGCCACCTGCACCAGGCCAGACGGAAACAGCGCCGCGTCGGGCACCGCGCCATTTTTGTGCGGCGCGTGCGGCGTGGCGCCCACCGTGGCCACCGCCCCGGCGTGCAGCTTGGCCGCCAGGCTCAGCAGCGGGAAGTCTTGGCCGCACGGGGCAATCAAGGTCACGCCGCAAGGCATGCCGCTGTGCATAAAGCCCGTGGGCACCGCCAGGGCGGACAGGTCCAGTAGATTGACAAAGTTGGTGTAGTGGCCCAGGTTGGAGTTCAGGCGGATGGGGTCGGCCTGCACCGCCGCAATGGTGTAGGGCGAGCAGGCGGTGGGCACCACCATGCAGTCGATGGTGTTCCACACCGGGCGGGTTTGCAGCTCCAGGTCCTTGAGCCGGTAGAGCGCGGCAAAGGTGTCGGGCGCGCTGATGTGGATGGCTTTTTCGGTGATGGCGCGGGTAACCGGGTGCAAGGCCTCGGGATGCGCTTCGATGAAGGGGCGGATGGCGGCGTAGCGCTCGGCCACCCAGGGGCCTTCGTACAAGAGCGTGGCCACGGCACGAAACGGGGTCAGGTCGACCTCCACCGCCGTGCCACCCAGTGCGGTGAGCATGGCCACTGCGGCCTGGAACTGCGGCAAGCCTTCGTCGTTGCCATAAAACTCCAGGTCTTGCGCGCGCGGCACGCCAAAGCGAAACGTGGGCGTGGCGCCAAAGTTCACCCCATAAGGCGCCATGGGGTGGGCAAACGCATCCTTGCCGTCCACGCCCTGCGCCACGGCCAGCACGCTGGCAGCATCTGCGGCGGTCAGGGCAAAAATGGACACCACGTCCAGGGTGCGGCACGCCGGAACGACACCGGTCGTGGGAATGCGGCCCACGCTGGGTTTGAGGCCGATCAGGTTGTTAAAGCCCGCAGGCACACGGCCAGAACCGGCGGTGTCCGTGCCCAGCGAAAAGCTGGCCAAACCCAGCGCCACCGACACCGCCGAACCGGCAGACGAGCCGCCGGACACGTAGTCGGGGTCAAAGGCATTGCGGCAGGCACCAAACGGCGAGCGCACGCCCACCAGGCCGGTGGCGAACTGGTCCAGGTTGGTCTTGCCCACGGGAATGGCGCCGGCGTCAATCAGGCGCTGCACCACAGTGGCGCTGTGCGTGGGCGTGTAGGCGTAGTCGGGGCAGGCGGCCGTGGTGGGCACGCCAGCGAGGTCGATGTTGTCCTTGATGGCAAACGGAATGCCGTAGAGCGGCAGGCTGGCCGGGTCGCGCCCCTCCAAGGCGCTGGCGTAGGCCTGCATGGCCTCCAGGGACAGGCGGTGTATCCAAATATGTCGGTCCACCAGCGCGTCCTCGGCCAGCATGTGCGCATGCAGTTCGTCCACCAGAGCGGCGGGGGTGAGGCCAGCGCTCAGGTAGCGCTGGCGCAGGCTGGCAAGAGAGAGATCAAGTCGCATAAAAAAACCTCCAAACGTTTCAAATCAAAAAGCGCCTCAGTGCAGCAGCACCAGGGCTTGGCCGGCGCTAACCGCCTGGCCTGCGCTGCACAGCAGCTTGTGGATGCGGCCATCGGCGGGCGCGTGGACGGTGATTTCCATTTTCATGGACTCGACCACCAGCAAGGCCTGGCCGGCCTGCACCAGCGCGCCCTCCTCCACCAGCACCGCCCACACGCCGCCCGACACCTGCGAGGACACCACCTCGCCGGCAAAGGCGTCCACCAGCGCCGCGTGGTTCGCAGGGTCGCCTTGCACCTCTTCGGCCGGCGCTTCCAGCAGGCCCGCCGCAGCCCAGCGCTCGCGTTCGGCCTCAAAAGCGCTTTGCTGGCTGTGTTTGAAAGCGGCAATCGATTCGGCGTTGTCCGCCAAAAAGCGCTGGTAGTCGGCCAGGCTGAACTGCCCTTCTTCGATGCGCAGCTTGGCGCGCCCGGCGGGAAAGTCTTGGCGCCACTCGGTGAGTTCTTCGGCGCTCACCGGGTAGAAGCGAATCTGGTCAAAAAAGCGCAGCAGCCAGGGCTTGCCCGCCTCAAAGTCGGCAGCGCCATTGCGCGCATCGCGCCAGCGGTTCCACATTTGCACGGTGCGGCCCACAAACTGGTAGCCGCCGGGGCCTTCCATGCCGTAGACGCACATATAGGCGCCGCCTATGCCCACGGCGTTCTCAGGCGTCCAGGTGCGCGCCGGGTTGTACTTGGTGGTGACCAGGCGGTGGCGCGGGTCCATGGGCGTGGCCACTGGCGCGCCCAGGTACACATCGCCCAGGCCCAGCACCAGGTAGCTGGCCTTGAACACGATGTCGTACACCGCTTGCCAGTCAGCCAGGCCGTTGATGCGGCGTATGAACTCGATATTGCTCGGGCACCAAGGGGCGTCGGCGCGCACCGACTGCATGTATTTTTCAATGGCCAGGCGCGTGGCCGCGTCGTCCCAAGACAGGGGCAGCCACACGGTGCGGCTGGGCACGGTGATGTCGGCCTGCGCCGCGTCCAGGCAGCCGGGGCGGGCGTCTTGCACGCGCTGCACCAGCGCGTGCAGCGCGATGGTGGCCGGGTCGTAGTGCACTTGCAGCGAGCGGATGCCGGGCGTGAGGTCCAGGATGCCGGGCAAGCTGCCCTGCGCGCGCCAGCTTTGTAGTTGCGTCATGAGCGCATGCACATGGAACCGGAGCACCAGGTCCAGCTGCAGCGCGCCAAACTCAATGAGCAAATTGCACTCGCCCGAGCGGCGAAACACCACGTCCACCCCACCGTTTTGCGCCGGAAGTTGCAGCAGCACGGCGGCGTTTGGTAGCGCCAGCGGCGTGGTGGCAGTTGTAGCTTCAGAGGCGGCAGGCACCGGCGCACCGCCAAGCAATGCGTCTTGCGCCTGGGCCAGGGCGTTGGCGGCTTCCAGGGTGACTGGGCAAAAGCGCACCGTGTTGCCGGGCGAGAGTTGTCCAAGCTTCCAGAGTTCGGCGCGCACCACGGTGGCCGGGCAGACAAATCCGCCCAGGCTGGGGCCGTCGGGGCCGAGGATGACCGGCATGTCGCCAGTGAAGTCGATGGCGCCAATGGCGTAGGCGTTGTCGTGGATGTTGCTGGGGTGCAAACCGGCCTCGCCCCCGTCGCGCCGCGCCCATTGGGGCTTGGGGCCGACCAGGCGCACGCCGGTGCGGCTGGAGTTGTAGTGCACCGCCCAGTCGGTGGCAAACAGCATGTCCATGTCTTGGGGCGTGAAGAAATCGGGCGCGCCGTGCGGCCCGACCAAGACCGCAATCTCCCAGTGCGTGGCGTACTGCGGGCGCAGGGCTTGCACCTGCGTGGCCGCTAGTGCGGGCAAGGCCGCAGCGCTTCCCACATGCAGCACATCGCCCGCGCGCAGCACGCGCCCACCGTGGCCGCCAAACTGGCCCAGGGTGAAGGTGGCTTTGCTGCCCAGGTAGTCCGGCACATCCAAGCCGCCCAGCACCGCCAAGTAAGCGCGGCAACCCGCGCCAGTCACCCGCCCAATTTTGAGCACCTGGCCGGCAGCCACCTCCAAGGCGCTCCATTGCGCCACCGCCACGCCGTCCAGCAGCAGCTCCAGCGGCGCGCCACACACGGCCACGCGCATGGCGCTGCGAAAGCGCAGCGTGGGCCCGGCGGCGGTGATCTCCAGCGCCGCTGCGCCTTGGGCGTTGCCCACGATGGCATTGGCCGCGCGCAAGGCCAGTGCGTCCATGGGGCCGCCGGGCGGCACGCCCACGTCCCAGTAGCCCAGGCGCGCCGGCCAGTCTTGCACCATGGTGTGCACGCCACCGGCTTGCACGTCCACCGCGTGGCTGGGCACGGTGAAGTGGCCCAGGCTGCGCGTGGTGTGGGCGCCTTGCACAAAGGGCGCAAAGTCCATCAAGGCGCGCAGGTAGTGCAGATTGCTCTCCAGCCCGGCAATGCGGGTGGTATGCAGCGCGGTGGCGAGCTTGGCTATGGCGTCTTCGCGGCTGCTGCCCAGCACCACCAGCTTGGCCAGCAGCGGGTCGTAAGACGCGCCCACCTCGGTGCCGCGCTCCACCCAGGTGTCCACCCGAATGTCGGTAGGGAAGACCACCTCGGTCAGCACGCCGGTGGCGGGCTGAAAGTGGTTGAACGGGTCTTCGGCATACAAGCGCGCTTGAATGGCGTGGCCTTGGGGCACGACGGTGAAGGTGTCCAGCGCGGCCAGGTCGCCTGTGGGCAGCTTGACCATCCATTCCACAATGTCGATGCCGGTCACCGCCTCGGTTACGCCGTGCTCTACTTGCAAGCGGGCGTTCACCTCCAAAAAGTAAAACGCCTGCGTAGCGGCGTCCACCACAAATTCCACGGTGCCGGCCGAGCGGTAGTTCACCGACGCGGCCAGGCGCTGGGCGGTGGCGTGCAGGGCCTGGCGCACCTCGGGGCGCAAATGCGGGGCAGGGGTTTCTTCCACCACCTTTTGGTTGCGCCGCTGCAAAGAGCAATCGCGCTCGCCCAGCACCTGCACGCCGCCCGCGCCGTCGCCAAACACCTGCACTTCAATATGGCGGGCATCGCTAATAAAGCGCTCCAAGAACACGCCGGCGTCGGAGAAATTTGACTGCGCCAGGCGGCTTACCGTCTGGAAGGCCGCAGCCAGCTCAGCCGCGTCGCGGCACATTTGCATGCCAATGCCACCGCCCCCGGCGCTGCTTTTGAGCATGACGGGGTAGCCAATCGTTCCCGCAGCCGCCAGCGCGGCCTGGGCGTCGGCCAGCAAACCGGTGCCGGGCAGCAGTTGCACTTGCGCTTGGGTCGCCAGCGCGCGGGCCGAGTGCTTGAGGCCAAACACGCGCATTTGTGCCGGCGTAGGCCCCAAAAACACCAGCCCGGCGGCCTCGCAGGCCTCCACAAATGCCGGGTTCTCCGACAAAAAGCCGTAGCCGGGGTGAATGGCCTGGGCGCCGGTTTTGAGGGCGGCGTCAATGATGTGGTGCGTGGCCAGGTAGCTCAAGGCGGGAGCGGCAGGGCCAATGCACACCGACTCGCTGGCCAGGGCCACGTGCATGGAGCCCGCATCCGCCTCGGAATACACCGCCACCGAGGCAATGCCCAAGCGATGGAGGGTGCGGATGATGCGGCAGGCAATGGCGCCACGGTTGGCGATCAGAACTTTGGTGAACATTCAGACCCCGTCCCACACCAAAAAACGCACGGGCGTGGGGTTGTAGGCGTTGCAGGGGTTGTTGAGCTGCGGGCAGTTCGACACCAGCACGATGACGTCCATCTCGGCGCGCATTTCGACGTACTTGCCCGGCGCGGAAATGCCGTCCTCAAACGTGAGCTGGCCCTCGGGCGTGACCGGCACGTTCATGAAAAAGTTGATGTTGCTCACCACATCGCGCTTGCCAAACACGGGCGCCCCACCCAGCGCCGCTGGGTAGGGCACGGCACCGAGCGGTGAGGGATGTGCCTCGGCGTAGCGCGCAATCGCCAGCATAAAGTTGTCGCGGCAGCTGTGCATGTGGCGCTTTTCCAGCGCATAGCGCACGGTGTTGCTCTCGCAGGAGCAGGCGCCGCCCAGGGTGTCGTGGCGCCCGCAGGTGTCGGCCACGATGGTGAGCATGGCCCGGCCTTCGCTGGACATGAGCTGTGTGCCCACGGTGAGGTACAGCGCGCCTTGGGCCTGGATGGTGTGGGTGGCGCTGTAGCGTTCGGTCAGGTCGGAGGCCTTGTAGAACAAGGTGTCCACCGCCTGGTTGCCCTCTAGGTCAACGATGCGAAAAATCTGCCCCTTGCGCACGGTGTGCATCCAGGGCTCGCCCGCAGGCAGCACGGTATCGAGCACGGCGGTGGCGGCGGTGTGGTGGCTCTCAAGAGTTTGCATGGTGGGTCTTCGGTTCAGAGGTAGTAGCGTTCGGTGTTGATGAGTCCGCGCCCGTTCTCGGGGCAGTGCAGGCGGCAGGCGTCATCCGCCCCGGCGGTGCCCGAGCGCCAGATGGTGAGTGCCACGTCCTTGGGGTCGTAGCTTGGGTTGGGGTCCAGCGGATGGGGGGTGGTGGACAGCACCACCAACGTGTTCATCTCAAACCGCAAGTCCACCCACTGGCCTGGCGCACGGTGCGCGGCGTCAAAGTGCAGCGCGCCCGAGCTATCGCTGGTGACCTTGCTAAACAGGTTGAGGTTGGCCACCACGTCGCGCTTGTCCATGCCCCACTTTTCCAGCTCCACCAAAAAGCTGTCT
The DNA here is from genome assembly GCA_947442105.1 of Comamonadaceae bacterium. Taxonomy (GTDB): domain Bacteria; phylum Pseudomonadota; class Gammaproteobacteria; order Burkholderiales; family Burkholderiaceae_C; genus Allorhodoferax. Next base: position 30,464 of record CANEVH010000037.1, read on the forward strand.
TGGCCGTTGCGAAACATGGCGTTGCGGTGCGCCTGGTAGCGCGCCTGGCCGTACTTGGCCTGCACGCCCGCCGCGTTGGAGGTGCCGCACACCGTGTCGTGCCAGCCACAGGTGTCGCCGGAGATGGAGCACAGCACGCGCCCCATGTCGGAGTAGCACACGTGGCCTGCGGTCAGGTAGGCCGTGTGCTGGGCCTTGAGCGTGTCGGGCATGTTGTAGCGCTCGGTTTTTTCTTCGGCGTTGTAGAGCATGAGCGACACATTGGCCGCGCCGTGCGTGTCGGTAAAACGCAGCGTGTTGCCACGGCGCACTACGCCCGACCAGGCGGTGCCACCGGGCACGGTGTCGGTCCACAGCACCAGGGCGGGGTCAAAGGCGGTGGAATGGTCTGGCACAGCGGCGCGGGCCAGGGGGGTGATGGTGTCAAAACTGGTTTGCATGGTGACCGGGGTGGGTGAGGTGGATTTAAATGGCGTCCGCAGCGCGGCTGAGTTTGTCGAGCAGGTCCAAGTCGGTGGCCATGCCGGAGCTTTCGCGAATGCGCGCCAAGATTTCGGCCTTGAGGGCGCGGAATTCGGGCGCATGCTTCATCTGATGGTTGCGCCGCGCGGGCAGGGGCACGGAGTACATGCTGTGGATGCGCCCAGGGCGCGGCTGCATCAGCACCACGCGCTGGCCCAGGTAGATGGCCTCGTCCACGTCGTGGGTGACAAACACGATGGTGGTTTTCTCGATGCGGTGGATGTGAAGGATCAGGTCGTGCATCACCTCGCGGGTTTGCGCGTCCAGCGCGCCAAAGGGCTCGTCCATCAGCAGCATGGCCGGCTGGCCCATCAGGGCACGGGCAATGGCCACGCGCTGCTGCATGCCGCCAGACAACTGGTTGGGGTAGGCCTTGGCCACTTTGGACAGGCCAATCAGGTCCAGCAAGGCGTCGGCGCGGCCCGAAGCGGTTTCTACGTCGGAGGAACTGAGGTTCTCGCGGTTCACCCGCAGGCGCCGGCTGAACTTGATGTTGTCCATCACATTGAGCCAGGGGTAGAGGCTGTAATGCTGGAACACCATGGCCCGGTCGGCGCTGGGGCCGGTAATAGCTGCACCATTGCAGTGCACCGAGCCACTGCTATGGTGCTCCAGCCCCGCCAAAATGCGCAACAAAGTGGATTTGCCGCAGCCGGACGCGCCCACCAGGGTGACGAATTCGCCGTCTTCCACCACCAAGTTGACGTCTTGCAAGGCGGGCACTGCGTTGGCGCTGGCGGTGCCAAACACCTTGCCGAGCTGCTGGATATGGACTTTGGACGTATGAGCTTTGGACATATGAACTTTGGACATAGCTTCAGCCTCGCGCGTGCAGCCAGGGGAAGGAGCGGCGGTGCAGCCAGCGAAAGGCCTGGTCCATCAACAGGCCAATCAGCCCAATCAGAATGATTCCGCCAAAAATGGTGTCCGTCTTGAGAAAGCGCTGCGCCTTCAATATGGAGTAGCCCAGGCCAGAATTGGCCGCCACCAATTCGGCCACCACCAGGTAGGTCCAGGCCCAGCCCATGGTCAGGCGCAAGGTGTCCAAAATGGCCGGCTTGGCCGACTGCAAAAGCACCAGTTTGATGATCTCGCCGCGCGTGGCGCCCATGGTTTGGGCCGCCTCTATTTGTGCGCTGGGCACCAGGCGCACGTTCTCGGCCACCATCAGCACCATCTGAAAAAAAGTGCCGATAAAGATGATGGAAATCTTGGCGCTCTCGCCAATGCCCAGCCACAGCATCACCAGCGGAATAAAGGCCACGGCGGGCATGTAGCGAATGAAATCGGTGAGCGGCTCAAGCACCGCTTCTACCGGCTTAAACGCCCCAATCAGCAAGCCCAAGGGCAAGGCGAGTACCGCCGACAGCGCAAAACCCGCCATCACCCGGTACATGCTGATCAAGGTGTCGCCCCAGAGGTCGTCTTCCACCAGCCAGCTCAGCAAGCGCGTGAACACCTGCACCGGCCCTGGCAGAAAAATGGGGTCTATCAGGCCCGAGGCGGACAGCCAGGCCCAGACCAGCAGGGGCGAGAGCAGGCCCAAGCCGGCAAAAAGCCAGTATTGCGTGCGGGTGATGCGGGCGGCAATGCCCCAGATGCTGGGTTGCGCCGGGGGGACGGGAGTCCCCAGGGAGGGTGTGGGTGGCAAATCAGGCTCCGGTGGTAACAAAAATACGCGAGATATCCGTCGGCGTTAACCGTGATCTCCCGGGCTTTTGTCCCTCCGTGGAGCCGCACTACAGGTGCAGCCGACCGCTCTCGGACCAGACAAGCCGCGTGCGCGGCTTCGGAACCCTAGCTGTCTTCAATAACTGGTGGCGTGTGATGAACTGTGTGACGGATACCTCTTGGCTTTTAAGCAAGCAATATCGGTGCCACCGTTTGCGCACCGTGGGTGCGAAGTCAGCTGACCTGCACACCTTTCCAAAACGCGACGCGGCCCTTGATATTGGCGGCGGCCTCTTTGGGCTCGGCGTAGTACCAGACGGCGTCCGGGTTCAGGTCGCCGTTGACGTTGATGGAGTAGTAGCTGGCCTGGCCCTTCCAGGGGCAGCTGGTTTTGTGGTTGCTAAAGCTGATGAATTCACGCTTGAGCGAGGACTCGGGGAAGTAGTGGTTGCCTTCGACCATGACGGTGTCGTCACTCTCGGCAATAACGGTGTTTTTCCAAACGGCTTTCATGCGGGTGCTCCTGGTGAGTGGAAGGGCGCAAGCCCGAATGGCTTGCAAAAACGGTAGCGCATTGTGCAGGCTTTACTGCTTTACAAAACGCAGGGTAAAGCGGTCGCTCTCGCCAATGGCGCGGTATTTGTCGCGGTCCACGTCTTTCATGCGGTAGCTCGGTGGCAGGGTCCAGACGCCTTGCGCGTAGTCTTTGCTGTCTTTGGGGTTGGCGTTCACCTCGGAGGTGGCGTCGAGCTTGAAGCCCGCCTGCTCGATCAGCGCAATGGCCACGTCCTGGCGCACATAGCCGCTGGCGGTTTGCTCGGCCTGGGTTTGGTCGGTGCGCCCCCGGTGGTCCACGATGCCCAAGACGCCGCCAGGCTTCAAGGCCCGGTAAAAGGCCTTGAGCGAGGGCTCCAGCTCCTTTTGCTCCATCCAGTTGTGCAGATTGCGAAAGCTAATCACTACGTCCGCGCTGCCCGGTGGCGCAATGGCGTGGCGGTCGGCGCGAAACGGGGTGACCACGACCTTGCCGTACAAGGCCGGTTCGTCTTTGAGGCGCTGCAAGAGCTTTTGGTGGTCCGCCAGGTACTGCGGCTGCGATTCGTCGCGGTTGGCGGCGATGTACAAGCCCTTGTCCTTGAGCCAGGGCGCCAATTTTTCCAGGTAGTAGCCGCCGCTGCCCGGCAATACTTCCACCACCGTGCTGTCCGCGCGAATGCCAAAAAACGCCAGCGTCTGCGCCGGATGGCGGTAGGCGTCGCGCGCCACGTTGCCCGGCGAGCGTTGGGCGCCAGAGAGCAAGGGCTCAAAAGTGGCGGGGCTGACCGCCTGGGCGAGGACGACGTTGCCGCAAAACGCAAGGGTGGAGAGCAGTGCGCAAACGGTTCGGATCTTGTTTTTCATGGCATTGGATAGATTCAAAAGCGGGTGAAAACAAACTGATGCGCCGTGCCAGCTTGGGAAAGCGCTTGGGCAGGGTCATGCGCAGTGCGGGCACAAACGGGAACAGACCAGCCCAAACCGCACCAAAGATGCCTGCGCGCGCAGTTTGGAAGAAGCAGGGTTTGGCATGCGCCCAAGCTTAGCAGTGCGGCTCCTGCTGACGTTGTGGGCATGCGGCTTCTGCCCCAGGCCGGTCCGCTGCGCTCAGTCCACCGCCGATGAACAAGGCCACCCAGTGGACCTATTCATTCAGCTCAAATCACTGTCGCGCGGGGGTGCCGGCGCCAGATCGGCACAGCTCGCCAAGCAGTGCAACTCAGGCAAGGTCAAAGCGGTCTGCGTTCATCACCTTGGCCCATGCCGCCACGAAGTCGTGCACGAATTTGGTCTGGTTATCGTCTTGGGCATAGACCTCGGCGTAAGAACGCAGCACCGCATTGGAGCCAAACACCAAATCGACGCGGGTGGCGGTCCATCGCGTCTCGCCCGTCGTGCGGTCCACGATGGCAAAGCTATTGCTACCGGTGGGCTTCCAGAGGTAGGCCATGTCGGTCAGATGGACGAAAAAGTCGTTACTCAGAACGCCGACGCGGTCGGTGAACACACCGTGCCGGCTTGCCCCGTGGTTGCTGCCCAGCACCCGCATGCCACCGACCAAGACCGTCATTTCGCAGGCTGACAGACCCATTAATTGCGCACGGTCGAGCAGCAATTCCTCGGCGCTAACCACATAGTCCTGCTTGAGCCAGTTGCGAAAGCCGTCTGCCAAGGGCTCTAGCACCGCGAAGGACTCCACATCGGTTTGCGTAAGCGTGGCGTCGCCACGGCCCGGCGCAAAAGGCACGGTCACCGCCACACCTGCCGCCTGGGCCGCTTGTTCGACACCGAGGTTGCCCGCCAGCACGATCACATCGGCCAGGCTGGCGCCCGCGTCGGCTGCAATTTTTTCCAGCACGGCCAGCACCTTGGCCAGGCGCGCTGGTTCATTTCCTTCCCAGTCCTTTTGCGGCGCCAGGCGTATGCGCGCGCCATTGGCGCCACCGCGCTTGTCCGAGCCACGGTAGGTTCGCGCACTGTCCCAGGCCGTGGACACCATGTCGGAAGGGGCCAGGCCGCTGGCGGCAATCTTGGCCCGCGCGGCGGCCACGTCGTAATCGCGCCGCCCGGCGGGGACGGTGTCTTGCCACAGCAGGTCTTCCTGGGGCACATCGGGACCGATGTAGCGGGACTTTGGCCCCATGTCGCGGTGGGTCAGCTTGAACCAGGCGCGGGCAAAGGTTTCCGTGAAGTAAGCCTGGTCTTTGTGAAAACGTTCGGCCAAGGTGCGGTAGGCGGGGTCAAACCGCAAAGCCATGTCGGCATCGGTCATCATGGGCGCACAGCGAAGCAAAGGGTCTTCAACATCCACGGGCATGTCTTCTTCTTTGATGTTGACCGCTTGCCACTGGTGGGCACCTGCCGGGGACTTTTGCATCCACCAGTCGTAGCCAAGCAGCATCTTGAAATAGCCGTTGTCCCACTGGGTGGGATGGGTGGTCCAAGCGCCTTCTAGGCCACTGCTGACGGTGTCGCGGCCGATGCCACGGCTGCTGTGGTTGACCCAACCCAAGCCCTGGTCTTGTAGCTCCGCCGCCTCGGGCGTTGGACCGAGCGCGGCCGCACTGCCATTGCCATGGGCCTTGCCCACGGTGTGGCCACCGGCGGTCAGGGCGACGGTTTCCTCGTCGTTCATCGCCATGCGGCTAAAGGTCACACGCATGTCCATGGCGGTTTTCAGCGGGTCGGGCTGGCCGTCCACGCCCTCCGGGTTCACGTAAACCAGGCCCATCATCACGGCGGCCAAGGGGTTTTCCAGGTCGCGTTCACCGCTGTAGCGGCTGCCCTGGCTGCCGGTGGGCGCAAGCCATTCTTTTTCGGAACCCCAGTAGGTGTCTTTTTCTGGCTGCCAAACGTCTTCGCGGCCAAACCCAAAGCCAAAAGACTTCAGACCCATGGATTCGTAGGCCATGGTGCCCGCCAAAACAATGAGGTCGGCCCAGCTCAGCTTGTTGCCGTATTTCTTTTTGATTGGCCACAGCAAGCGGCGGGCCTTGTCCAGATTGACGTTGTCGGGCCAGGAATTCAGCGGGGCAAAGCGCTGGCTGCCGCTGCCGCCACCGCCGCGTCCGTCGGCAATGCGGTAGGTGCCCGCCGAGTGCCAAGCCATGCGAATCATCAGGCCGCCGTAGTGGCCCCAATCGGCAGGCCACCAGCTCTGGCTCGTGGTCATCAAGGCTTTGAGGTCGTTCTTGAGCGCCTGCACATCGAGTTTTTTGACCTCTTCGCGGTAGTTAAAGCCCGCATCCATCGGGTTGGTGTTGCGGTCGTGCTGGTGCAAGATGTCGAGGTTCAGGGCCTTGGGCCACCAATCCACCTTAGACAGCGCAGCCGAAGTCACGCCACCATGCACCACCGGGCATTTGCCCGAAGAACTCTCATCCCTGTTTTCCATTTCCCAGTCCTTTCAGTGACCGTGCCAGGCCGCCAACGCACCAAGCCTTGGCACCGCCGCCCGTCTTGGCAGCCCCATGAGCTGCGCGGCCATCGCCGTTCGGGAAGTAAGGGACCAACAGCGGTTCGCCACAAAGCCAAGTTGACAAAACGCCGATCTTGGCCGGGCTGGCACTCGGCTGCGGTGCGTTAGCACACTGAAATAGCAGAACGTGGGGGACGGGTGGGCACATTGCGCGGCTCGGCTGGCGGGGCTAAGGAATGGAAGGGACTTCCCCGTCCCAGGCAAGCCGCGCACCCTCAGGGTTGCGGTTTACGGCACAGCAGTGCCAAGATGGTGAGGCGAATCTGTTCATCAACTCCCTTTTTTCTGCAAGTGGAAGTCATGGCAACCATATGCGTTGGAATTGATCTCGCACAAGAACGTTTTCGCCAGGGAGCCACCAGACAGGCGGAAGAGTTTGATGTCGCTTATGGGCTAGTTTTTTTCGCTGGGTTAAATGCGTTTTGTTATATGCAGTTACCGGAATTTTTTCGCTTGTCTGGGACGGGGAAGTCCCTTTTATTCGCTAGGCCGCAATCGGGCGCTCATTGCAAATATGGAGTTAGCAGTCTCATCTGCGGTCTGTCTTCGCCATTGGACGGCTCAATGGAGTAAATATAATTTCCCCACCAAGGTCCTGCGGCCCACCAAGACCAGCCAACCCACACATCCGCGTTACTCTGCATAAAGTCCAGCATTCCTGAAACCGCTTGGTTGCACATGGGATTGTCGGCTCCACCAAATTCTCCTAACAGTCCTCGCTTTCGATTGGTCCTTAGCCAATTAGTAAACACAGCAAGACGCTCCGCGCCAATGGTCGAGCTGACGCAGATAGCGGACCTTCCAGAACTATCGACGTCCAGATATTGATGAGCCTCAAATACGAGATTATTAATTGGATCGGAAATCAACAGCATCGCAACGGCGTTGGATGTGCCGTACCAGTTTTGTGTCCAGCTATGGGCACCAGTCCATCCATTGCCTGGAACAGAAATCAAATTGGAGGCGCCAGCGCTCCGCACTGCGACGATTGCTGCGTTGGCTGCTGTAACCCAGGTTTCCGTTGGCATAGTATTCGGTTCATTCATGAGACCAAACATCACCAGGGGGTTACTCTTGTATAAGATGGCCAATCGTCTCCAAAAATCTGCAAATGCTGCATGGGGAACCTGAGCAGAGCCAATCAGTTGACCTTGATACCTCGCATAGTTGTGCGGGTCTAACAGAACCGTTAAGCCAGCATTAGTTATCTCGGCCACAGTGTTCTGTAAGCGAGCCAGTTCCGCAGAATCGAACGGCTGATTCAATTCAGGTTGAAGTCTCTCCCATCTAAATGGCAGTCGCACAAAATTCATACCCTTATTCTTGAAATAGAGTATTTCACTGGGCGTAGGGTATGTGTAATCTACGCCAAATATTCCAGGGAGCCGTCCTTCACCAAAATCCGCACCCGCCAAGTTCACACCACGCAGTTGCAATGTTCCCACAGGAAAGGTAACTGGAACGACAGGTGTGGACGACAAGTTGCCTCCGTCTGCCCTGCTTCCCACGCCACCACACGAAGTGAGTAAAAGAATCGTCAACACGAGAACTGTAATAGAGATAGTGCGCGAGGCTTGTGTCTGAATTTGAAGCATGGTAAATGCCTTAGGAGCATGTTCAACTTGGGTTTGTTGGCTATTTGTATTGTGGGATTACCGGCTGCGTATGCATTCGATAATGACGGTCGCGATTGGCAATTTGCGCAATCAAATCACGGGCGAGTTCGCGCAGTTGCTTTGCGTTCAAACTGGACAGTGATTCGGGGGCGATAACCATGAACGCAAGTGTGCCTGCGCCCTGCACATTAGCCTATTGGAGCATCCCCCAATAGACGCAAATACGCATGGCAACCCAGAATCACACCACGCTGACGATGCCGCCCTCGCCCATGCGCGACCAGGTCAA
>CANEVH010000038.1 GCA_947442105.1 Comamonadaceae bacterium
CGGTCTGGCCACGATTGACGAGACCACGCTCAAGACTGCCTTGATTAACGGCATCAGCGACGCTGCGGGCAACGCCTTTAGCTACAGCGGGGTGATTCCCAACATCGACAGCACTGCGCTGCCCACCATCGACACCACAGCGCCCACCGTGTACTCGATTGCCATCACCGGCGCCTCGGGCGCACAGAGCAGCCGACTCAACGCAGGCGATGTGGTCACCGCAACCGTGACCATGAGCGAGGCCATCACCGTCAGCGGTTCGCCCACCTTGAAGCTCGACATCGGTGGCACCACCGTCAACGCCACCTACGCCACTGGCACGGGCAGCTCGGCCCTGAGCTTTACCTATCAAATTGCTGCTAGTGAAACAGACACCGACGGCATCAGCATTGATGCCAACGCCCTGACCCTGGGCACGGCAACCATCAGGGACAGAGCCGGTAACAGCGCCAACCTCAACAGCAACGCTGTGGACGACAACTCCAACTACTTGGTCGATACCACCGCGCCCGCGACTTTTTCAGCACCCACCGGACAGAGTTTTGTGATTGATGGGCTCTCAACAGCTGAAATGGCGGATCAAATTACTAAATATCGTGGCGATGGTGTGCCTGGTGGAATCTACATTGTTGCGCCGCTCAACGCGTCTGGGCTTGATGTAGTTGCAGGAGATTCTGTAACATTGATAATAAATGGAGTTGCTGTATACGGACCTGCTTTAATAACGCAAGATTTACTAAACGACGTAGACGATGAATTCGGGTACCCACTCTATAAATTTGTAGTTGAAGAAAAATACTGGATAGAGAACAGTGACAACATATTCACCGTGCGATACACAGATATGGCAGGGAATACAAGTGAATTATCTGAAGAGCTCACTATTCGATATGATGCGGACCAACCCACTTTTGGAGGATCGATGGCTGCTAGCGTCATCAGCGGAACCGCTGTAGGCACAGTCGTGATGACAGCCAACGCTGTTGACACAAGCACTATCACCTACTCCCTGGATGGTCCCGATAAAGACTTATTCCATATTGACCCGGCGACGGGCGTGGTGACCATTACGCGAGTGCCATCGTTCTTGGAAAAGGCCAGCTACGACTTGTCTGTTGTGGCAACAGACAGTGTGGGAAACAGCGTAACAGCATTAGCTACCGTGACTGTCACGCCAGGGCCCGGTGACACAGTGATTAACTTGGACCTACCCGCAGCCAGCGATCCCAAGGACATCGGTGACAAAGCACAACTCATCAATCCGATTCAGGTTGACGGTGGACGCTGGTACTACATACTTGACACCGACGGAGACGGAAAAGCGGACCTCGTTAATCATGAGGCCTTAGACAAAGTGTTAAACGCGGCAGCGGACACCATCAACTTACCCGGCGACGACACGAAGCGGTCTTATACGTTTGGCACCTTGACTGCCAAGCTTGCAACCATAGGCGTTACTGGCGGAGAAGGAGTGACTGATGCCCACACTGGAACCAGCATAGGTGTACTAAAAACCGGCGACAACACGGTAAACGACAAGTACAACGACTTACTCGCCATCTGGGATGCTTACAACGGTAAGGACCAGCAAGACATGTCGTTCACTGATGATTACTGGCCTTCCAGCGAATACTGGGCGGCAGACCTTGAGTCCGCCGGTCGCCACTATTACATGACCCAGGCCGGGGTGGCGAAATCGGTGGAGGACAACAGTGCGAGGTACGTGGTGTTTGAGGTGATTTGAGTCTCTACTAGCCCGCCTTGGCAACTGCGCGCGCCGGAGCATTGTTGTACATGCACCTCGCCAGGCATTTATTTCGACTGGGTACGTTTAAATTTCTTATTTTTAACGTTTTTACCATTTAAGTTAACGTTAAAGCCGCCGAATTCCTTAGCACACGCTAAGGAGTTCGGTACATGTTTTTACGCTTACACACCCTCGCCCATGGGTCGTTTCATCGGGCAATCGTCTGCATTCTCATCGCCCTGCTTGCGAGCTGCGGCGGCGGTTCCGGGGCAAATGCACCGGGCGCAGACAGCGCCCTGGGCACGGTAACGCTAGAGCTGAACATGGCGCAGCTGCCCGCCGCAGTGGCGGCGCAGGTGATGCGGCCCATGGCCAGCGTGGGGGAATACACCATTTACACCCCGGCGCAGATACGCGCTGCCTACACCATGTCTGCCCTGCCCGCGCCGGACGCAGCGCTCACGCCGGCCCAGGCGGCAGCATTGGGGGCGGGGCAGACGATTTACCTGATTGACGCCTTTCACGACCCCTATATCGCGCAAGAGCTGGCGGCGTTTAACGCACGCTTTGGGCTGCCCACGTGCAGTGTGACGGTGCTGGGGCCTAGCCGCGCGCTGCCGCTGGCCGGCGCATCTACTGCAGGCTGCGAGCTGCTGGTAGCGGCCAGCACAGCAGCCGGGGGCATAAGCGCCACTGCGCCGGCCTATGACTATGGCTGGGCGACCGAAATTGCGCTGGATGTGCAATGGGCGCATGCGACTGCGCCGCTGGCGCGGCTGGTGCTGATAGAGGCGCAAGACAGTTCGCTGGCCAGCTTGCTAGGCGCGATCAAACTGGCCAACAACATGGGGCCGGGCGTGGTGTCCATGAGCTTTGGCGGCAAAGAGGGCAACTGGACCGATTTGGTAGACAGCGTGTTTGCCAGCGACAACATGACCTACCTGGCGGCCACGGGTGACCACGGGCCGCAAGTGGACTGGCCGGCCGTGGCGTCGCGGGTGCTGGCGGTGGGTGGCACGAGCTTGCGCTTTTCAGACACAGGCGAGCGCAGCGAAACCAGTTGGTCGGCCACGGGCGGTGGGTTTAGCGCATTTACCCCCGCCCCGGCCTACCAAAGCGCTGCGGTGCAGGGCATTGGCGGCAAGGCGTTTCGCGGCGTGGCCGATGTAGCCATGAATGCCGACCCGGCCACAGGCCAGTATGTGGCGCGTATAGAGCCTGGCGCCACGGAGCCGGTGTGGATTAGCGCGGCGGGCACCAGCTTGGCGACCGCGCAGTGGGCAGGCGTGTTGGCCGTGGCCAACGCCCAGCGCGCGCTGGGCGGTAGGCCGCCATTGGGCGCACCGCATGCCTTGCTGTATGAGTCCATTGCCAGCAGGCCGGGCGACTACTTCAGTGCGTTTAGCGACGTTACGGCGGGCAGCAACGGTGCTTGCAGCAGCTGTGGCGCAGCCACGGGCTACGACACGCTCACCGGCTTGGGCACGCCCAAAGTGGCGGGCCTGCTTGCATTGCTTTCGCAATTCACCGCGCTGCCATCCGCCCAGACCCCACCGGCCCCAAGCAAGGTCATAAGCACCACCATTGGCACCGACGATATTGTGGGAGTGCAGGGCCTGGCGATGGCGGGCAGCATTGTGTTTTCCGACCCGTCAAGCACACGGCTGAAGGTCACGATCAGCGGGGTGCCCAGTGGCTTGGAACTGGTGGCCAGCGGGCGGTCGGTGGTGGCGAAATGGGCCAAGCCGCGTGCTGGCAGCTACAACTTGCAGGTGCAGGCCACCAACGATGTAGGACAGACGGCACTGGCAACGGTACGGATTCAGGTGAACTGACCGGCTGGGTCCGCAGACCGCACCTGCACGCGCACTTTGGCATGGCCCAAGGCCCAGGCATAAAAAAAGCCACAGTGGCAAAACTGTGGCTTTTTAGGGATACATCTGGTGGGACGTGCGGGGGTCGAACCCACGACAAACGGATTAAAAGTCCGCTGCTCTACCAACTGAGCTAACGTCCCGTCGGAAGACTTTGTAGTTTCCGCCAAGCCTTAAATTATAGCCTTGTTTATTCTGGGTTCAGAGCTGCCTTGGAAAGTTTGTCCATGACCCAGCCGGCTGCGCACAGTCCAAAAGTGGCCGTCACGGTGACCAAGGAGCCGTAGCCGTGGCAGTTCAAGGTGCTGTCGGTTTGGGGCGCATTGGGCACCTCGGACGCTGCGGCGCCCGATGGTGTTGCGGGCGGTGCAATCGACGCGGAGTGAGGGGCAGTGATGGGCTCGGGGCTGGTGATGCAGGCGATGCCGATTTTTTTGCCCTCTTTGGGCGCGCCATGGAATTTGCGCAGCCGGTAGCGCACTTGGGCGAGCAGCGGGTCGTGGGTGCAGGCGCTCAAATCACACAGCGTTACCGCGTGCGCCTGGCGTTTTCCGCCCGCAGCGCCCACGGTAATGAAGTGGGCGCCGGCCTTGAACGCCCAGTGGGCCATGGCGGTCTTGGCGATGACTTGGTCACAGGCGTCGATGACGGCGTCTGCAGAAGCTGGCAGCAGGCGTGCCCAGTTGTCGGCATCCACAAAGTCATCGATACCAACAACCTGGCAGTGCGGGTTGATGAGGGCGATGCGCTCGGCCATGGCGGTGGTCTTGGCCATGCCCACGGTGGGGGTGAGCGCATGTACCTGGCGGTTGATATTGGACTCGGACACGTGGTCCATGTCGATCAAGGTGATACGGCCTACGCCGCTGCGGGCGAGCGCTTCTGCCGCCCAGGACCCGACGCCGCCCACGCCAACGACCACAATATGGGCCGAGCGCACGGCCTGGGCTTGGGCTGCGCCATAGAGGCGATCTAGCCCAGAAAAGCGGCGCGTGCTGTCGGCCTCTGACACCGCGACTGCCTCTGGCCGGTTTGAGGACATCACTTCAGGCGGGCAAGCCGGTCTTTGGCCGCGTCTGCGGCCTCGCTGCGCGGGTGGGCAGCGATCAGGTCCTCCAGCGTTTTGCGGGCGGTCTTGGCGTCTTTGAGTTCAAGCTGGCAGTTGGCCAGGGCCAAAAGCGCTTCGGGCGTGCGCGCGTAGCCAGGGTCTTGGAGCAACAGCTTTTGAAAGCTGGCCATGGCTGACTTGAAATCTTTGCCTACAAACTGCGCATTGGCGAGCCAAAAGGTGGATGCGCTGGCGTAGCCGCTTTGGGGGTAGCGGCGCAAAAAGTCGGCAAACAAGCGTTGCGCAAGGTCAAACTCGCCATTGCGAAAACTGGCCAATGCGGCCTCGAAACTGCGCTTTTCTGCGGGTTCAGCCAGAAACTCGTTGCCCTCAAAACTCACTTTCACCGGCTCCAAGGTGCGCAAGCGTTCGTCCAGTGCCTTGGCGGCGTCGCTATGGCGGCGCTGCTCTTGTGCCAAGTCGCGGGCGAGTTGCTCGCTCAGGCCCCTGAGCTTGGCGGCTTCTGCCACATTGGCATCCAGCTGGTTTTGCAGATCAAGGAGGTTGCGGCGCAAGCCGGTAATTTCTTCGGCAAGCGCCTTGCTCACGTCGGCTTGGCGCTTGCTTTCGTCCGCCATACGCTGTTCGGTGTCTTTGCGTAGCAGCTCCACCCTCTGGCGCAAGTCCAAAATAGCGCGGCGGGCCTCTTCGTCGTCAAATATGCCCGCGCCGACCTGCGCCGCAAGCGCCCACACCACAACGCCAAATATCCAACGCACAGTGCGTAACTGCGGGAGAACGGGCTTCAGAGTCATCGTACGGCGATCTCAGCCCTGCGATTTTTCTCCATCGCGGCGTCTGATCCTCCCAACACGGCGGGCTTTTCTTTGCCAAAGCTCACCGCTTCCATTTGGGCGTCCGCCACGCCCAGCAGGGAGAGCGACTTGCGCACCGCTTCGGCGCGCTTTTGGCCCAGGGCCAGGTTGTATTCACGCCCGCCACGCTCGTCGGTGTGGCCTTCAATGCTGGCCTTCTTGGTCTTGTCTGCTTTCAGCACCCGCGCGTGGGCTTCAATGACCGCCTGAAACTCAGGCCGGACGGAGAAACTGTCGTAGTCAAAGTACACGATGCGCCCACCGCCCACCAGCACATCAGTACCTGCGGAGGGCGCCAGCTTGTTGGGGACTAGGGTGGTAACTGCCGTTTGGCCCGGGGTGTTTGCCACCTTCACGTCCACGGGCACTACGGCTTGACCCGCCTTGTCTTCAACGCTTACGTCGTCCAGCTTGACCGTGGACCCACAGCCTGCCAGGGCTGCTGCCACCGTTGCGGCCAACAGCCATTGATTCATGTTCTTCATTGCAAACTCCGTTTAGGAAAAAATTTATGGCCTGACCAGCGGACCCCAGTCGGGCTCGCGCAGGTCGCCGGTTTGGCCGACCAGACGGGCTTTGACCTTGCCGTCAATCGTGGTCGTCATGAGCGCTTCTTTGCCCTGCTGCTGGGTGGCGAAGAGTAGCAGGCGGCTGTTGCCGGCAAAGCTGGGGTTTTCGTCCGCATCGGTGTCGGTGATGGCGGTGCTTTTCCCGCTGGCCAGGTCCATGGCGTGGAGCTTGTAGGCGCCGTTGACGCGCGAAATGTAAGCCAGCCAGCGTCCGTCAGGACTGAGCGCGGGGGAGATGTTGTAAGTGCCCGTGAAAGTGACCCGCTCTGGGGCACCGCCGGCCACCGGCACACGGTAAATCTGGGGCGAGCCGCCGCGGTCACTCACAAAGTACACCGTCTTGCCGTCTGCGGTGAAAGTGGGTTCGGTGTCGATGGCCGTGGATGCAGCCAGGCGACGCGGCTCAGCGCCTGGAGCGTTGGCGTCCATCAGGTAGACCTGTGATCCGCCGTCACGGCTCAGGGTAAGTGCAAGCGTCTTGCCGTCTGGCGACCAGCTTGGCGCGCTGTTGGAGCCTTTGAAATTGGCCACCAAGCGGCGTTTGCTGGAAACGACGTCATGGACGTAAACCACCGGCTTGCGCGCCTCAAAAGAGACATAGGCCAGCTGGCTGCCATTGGGCGACCAGGAGGGGGAAATAATGGGCTCGGTGCTGCGCAAGGCCGACTGGGCGCCTTCGCCATCGGCGTCCGCTACCCACAGGTTGTATACGCCGGCACTTCGGGTGACATACGCAATGCGGGTGGAGAACACGCCAAGCTCGCCAGTGAGCTTTTCATACACGGCGTCGGCAATTTTGTGCGCCACATGGCGCAAATCGGCGCCTGAAACCGCGTAGCTTTGGCCACCCAGGTCTTGTCCACGCACCGTGTCCCAGGCGCGAAAGCGCACGTCAAAGCGGTCGTCGGCCAGCCGGGTCACACTTCCAGTTATCAAGGCGTCGGCCCCCTGCTTGCGCCAGGCGGCAGGGTCAGGACGGGAGGTTTCATCCAGCGCCGCGCTGGCCGCGTCCACGCCGCGAAACTGGCCGCTGCGCTCTAAATCCGCCTGCACGATAGAGGCCAGCTTGTGGGTCAGGCTCTCATTGCCCCGAAAGGGCGCAACCGCGATGGGCAGCTGCGTCATACCAACGCCGGAAACTTCCACGCGGAACTGGGCCAACGCGCTGGCACCAAGGGCGCAGGCCATGAATGCAAGCAGAAATTTTTTCATACCCCGCATTATCGCCACCGGTTCACCAAAATCTCGCCATGATTGCGGCACTCCAGGTAGCCGATGTCTGCTTTGACTTGTAAAGTTTGCTGCCGCTGGCGCACCCGATCTGCGTTTGCGGGTTCTTCTGCACGGCTCGACACGGGATGCCAGAGGTGGTAGACCTCGGTGGCGCAAAAGCCGTTTTTGCGGACCACCCCATGGTTGTGCAGGCGCAACACAAAGTCGGCATCTTCGTGGCCCCAGCCGACAAAAGATTCGTCAAAGCCATTGACCGCTTCAAAATCAGCGCGCCACACGCCCATATTGCAGCCACGGATGCCGCGCCAGCGAAAGCCCGGTTTTTTGCGCCAGGCGCCGTCGGGCAGGCGCAATAGAGCGGTCAGCTTGTTGGCGTCCTTGGCCCACCAGCGCGCCAGCCAATAGCCAGCAGACTGGCCAAACACCTGCGTCTGCCCGGCCAGCACGGCCTCTGTCAGCGCAGCACTCAGCAGCACCCGGCTGCCATTGACAAAACAGCCCGGTGCGCGCAATTGCCGGTGGCGGCGCACAAAATCGGTCTCGGGCACACAGTCGCCGTCCATAAAGATGAGATAGGCCCCGCGCGCAGCGGACACGCCCAAGTTGCGCACGCGTGCCAACGTAAAACCCACATCCGGGTGCCAGACATAGGACAGTGGCAGGCCCAGCTCCTGTGCAGCTTTTTGCACTGCAAGCTGGTGTGGCAGGGTTGATCCGTCGTCCGCAATAACAATTTCAAAACCCAGGTCGTCTTGCGCTGCCAGTCCCTGCAACACACGAATCAGCGCATCACTGCGGTTGTAGATGCTTATAACAATGGAGACGAGGTCGGGTGTAGACATTTATGGAATAGACTAAATTGCTTGCAGGGTACACCGACTTCCGCTCAGAACAACATATTTTTAAAGCACAACTATAGATGACCATGGTTTCGGTTTACATCATTGCGTTCAACGAGGCAGAGAAGGTGCGGGCAACCATTAAGAGCGTGTGCTGGGCTGACGAGGTGGTGCTGATCGACTCCCACAGCACAGACGGCACCGCTGACATTGCACACAGCCTGGGCGCGCGGGTGGTGCAGGTCGAATTCAAAGGCTTTGGCGATCTGCGCAACCAGGCGCTGGCGGCCTGCTCGCATAGCTGGATATTCAGTCTGGATGCAGACGAGCGCTGCACCCCGGAGGCCGCAGCCGAGATCCGCGCCATCACCGCCGACCCACAGGCCCTGGACGCCTACTGGACGCCACGGCGCAACTACTTTATGGGGCGCTGGATCAAGCACTCGGGCTGGTACCCCAACTACCGCCAGCCGCAACTGTTTCGCAAAGGCGCCCTGCGTTACGACCAAAAGCCGGTGCATGAAGGGTTTGAGTTGCTCACCGACAAGCCCTTGGGCCACATGACAAACGAAATCTGGCAGTTTCCGTTCAAGAACCTGGCCGAGGTCATGCACAAGGCCAACCGCTACTCCACGCTGGGTGCCGAAAAAATCAAGCACAAGAAGTTGTCCATGGGATCAGCGCTAGCGCACGGCCTGTGGGCGTTTGTGAAGCACTATGTGTTTAAGCGCGGTTTCCTAGACGGCTGGGCCGGGTTTGTGATTGCGCTGGGGAATTTTGAGGGCACCTTTTACCGGTATGCGAAGGCGGTGGAACTGCAAAAAGCCGAAAAGTGGCAAGCGCCCGCCAACCCGATGAGTGGCAACTAATGGTCCACACCAATCGGTACCTGTATTTGCGGTTGCTCAGTTATGTCAAGCCGTACTGGAAGGCGTTTGCTTTAGCGGTTGTTGGAATGGTTGGCAGCGCTGCGACTGAGCCCGTGTTTCCAGCCATCATGAAGTACCTGCTCGACAGCGGGTTTAAGACAAGCGATCCAAGAATGGTCTGGCTCATTCCGATTGCCATCGTTGCATTGTTCATCGTTCGCGGCATTTTGACTTTCTGCACCAGTTATTTAATGGCGTGGGTTTCAGCGCAAATGATCACCGATGTGCGCAGAGAAATGTTTGGTCGGCTGCTTGAACTACCTACCCAAACCTTCCACGACTTGTCTGCCGGAAAGATTATTTCTAGGGTGATTGTTGACTCGGGCAACCTCAGTGACGCCTCGACCAACGTGTTGGTCACGGCGGTGCGTGAATCGTTGACGGCCGTGGCTCTTTTGAGCTACCTCTTTTATCTCGATTGGAAGTTGACCCTCCTCACGCTGATTATTGGCCCGGTCGTTGCATTTATTGTGCGGGGATTTGGAAAACGCATGCGTGCAGCCAGTCGAAGTACGCTAGAGGCAATCCGCCAATTGTTTCACAGCATTGAAGAATCTTCCGCTGCAAACAAAGTAATCAAAATCTATGGCGGACAGGCACAGCAAATGGAACGGTTTCGTCGAGACACCGAGATCTTTCGGCGCTCCCTCATGCGCGAAGCCACGCCCGCGTCGGCAATTACGCCGATAACCCATATCGCCGCCTCGCTCGCAGTGGCGTTCATCATATTTCTTGCGCTGAACCAATCGACTGGGCAGGCCAGCGCAAGCGCTGGAGGTTTTGTGTCTTTCATCACGGCCATGTTGATGCTGGTGTCACCCATCAAACAGCTCACGACCATCAACTCAACGCTTCAACGTGGCTTGGCTGCGTGTGAGAGCGTGTTTGGCTTTATTGATTCACCGGTGGAGGAAGACGCGGGCAGCTTGGAGCTAAGCCACACCGCGAGTGCTATCGAATTTGACCATGTGAGCTTTGCCTATCCCAACGTCGAACGCCAAGCGCTGCAGGACATCAGTTTTCAGGTATCGGCGGGGCAGACAGTGGCTCTCGTGGGTGGCTCGGGTGGCGGAAAGTCAACCATCGGCGCGTTGATACCGCGCTTATACAAGTGCGGCACCGGCGCGATTCGCATTGGCGGCATCGACATCAACAACATCCGCCTCGCCAGCCTGAGAAGCAATATTGCGCTAGTCAGCCAGGACATCGTGCTATTCAACGACTCGGTTGAAGCAAACATTGCTTTCGGCGCACGCGGACAGTGGAGCCGAGACGATGTCATCGACGCGGCCAAGGCGGCCAATGCGTGGGATTTCATCCAACAGTTACCACTGGGCCTAGAAACAAACATCGGGGAAGACGGTGCAAAGCTCTCGGGTGGACAGCGCCAACGCATTGCCATCGCGCGAGCGCTGCTCAAAGACGCACCGATCCTGATTCTTGACGAGGCCACATCGGCCTTGGATACCGAAAGCGAGCGCCAAGTGCAAGCGGCCTTGGCCAACCTGATGAAGAACCGCACCACGGTAGTCATCGCCCACCGATTGAGCACCATTGAGCACGCTGACAAAATTCTGGTGCTAGACCAAGGGTGCGTGGTGGAAACCGGAACGCACGCTGAGCTAATGGCCCTGGGTGGCTACTACGCGAACCTGAACCGCATGCAGCCATGAGCATCCCCATCCTGATGTACCACCAGATTGATGCGCCGCCGCCGCGTGGCACGGCGCTTCGTGGCTTGGTAGTGGCACCCACTTCGTTTGCTTGGCAAATGCGCCTGCTGCGCCTGCTGGGCTTCCGGGGACTTTCCATGAACGATCTGGAACCCTACCTGAATGGCAGCAAGCAAGGCAAGGTTGTCGGCATCACGTTTGACGACGGTTACCAGAACAATGTGACCCAGGCGCTGCCCATTCTTCGTCAGCACAGTTTTACCGCGACCTGTTACGGCGTGAGCCGCATGGTAGGCAAGACCAACGAGTGGGACGTCGGCAAAGTGGCGCAAACGCCACTCATGACACGGGACGAATGGCACGCGTGGCGCGCTGCCGGCATGGACATCGGCTCGCACACCTGCACACACGCCAACTTAACTGCTCTGGCTCCAGCGCAAGCCCGTGCGCAAATTTCAGACTCCAAGCACGAGCTGGAAAACGCGCTCGGTTGCGAAGTGCGCCATTTTTGCTATCCCTATGGCTGGTACGGCGAGGAGCACCTGGAAATGGTGCGCGCAGCGGGCTACGTTAGCGCAACAACGACCAAGCGCGGGCGCGTCCATGCGGGCGACGAGCCTTTCGCACTCAGGCGCGTCATGGTGGCCCGGGCCACGGGTCCGTTGCAATTCTTCATGAAAATTGCAACACCCTACGAAGACAGACGCGGATGAAACCTCTGGTACTTTTTTGCAAAAGCTACAGCACAGACCTGCTTCGCGTCAAACGTCTGGCGCAGTCGGTTTGTACTTACAACAGCCAGAACTTGCCCTTCTATGTGTCTGTACCGGAAGCCGAACTCTCCCTGTTTCACGGACATCTGGTTGGACACAACGTCCACCTAATCAGCGATGAGGACATATTGCGCGCCTCACCGCAGATTGATGTCCAGCAGGTTGCGCGGATGCCCGGTAGCGTGGCACAGCAAGTGGTCAAGTCCGTGTTTTGGCGCTTGGGCGTATCCGAAGCCTACGTGTGCCTCGACTCCGACGCGGCATTCATTCGCCCCTTCGGCATCGCCGACTTTATGACGCCTGAGGGCATTCCCTACACCGTGATGGACGAAGCGCATGGACTACTGGAAGAAGCAGTGCGCCACAAACGCGAACGGGTGGTCGGCGCATTCAATCGTGAGGCTGACCTGGTACAAAACATATTCGGTCGGGTCGGGCGTCGTTATAGCTTCGGCCCTTTCCCTCTGGTTTGGCATCGCGCGGTATGGCAGAGCCTTGAAGATCGTTATTTGAAACCCCGGTCCATGAGCTTGGCCGATGCCATCGCGCAGGCTCCCATCGAATCACGCTGGTACGGCGAAGCGCTATTGGCTTACCAAGCGGTGCCACTGATGCCATGCCAGGCACTGTTTAAGGTGTACCACTATGCCTGGCAACTTGACCAAGAGCGCAGCGCAGGAATCAACACCGAACAACTGGCGAAGTTTTACTGCGGCGTAATCTACCAATCAGCTTGGGAGCGCCATTTAGACTGGCCCCGTGAAGGCGGGGATTGGCTGTCTCGCGTGGGCCGGCGGCTGCGACGACAGTTAGGGAAAATCTGACCCAACACCCTAAGCCAACCCAAAGATAAATATGATAGTTCTGTCACACCGTGGATATTGGACCAACACCGGGGAAAAAAATACCCGTGCTGCATTCCAGCGAAGCTTCTCCATGGGTTTTGGTACCGAAACCGATATACGGGATCAGGATTGCCAATTGGTGATATCGCATGACATGCCCGGTGTGGGCGCCATGTCTGCGGAACAATTTTTTGATATCTACAAAAGTGCCAAGCAAGAACTACCATTGGCCCTGAATATCAAGGCCGACGGCTTACAGCTCGAGTTAGCGCGCTTATTGGCGCTCTATGAGATTAACAACTACTTTGTGTTCGATATGGCGGTGCCAGACGGCTTGCTCTACGCTCGCCAAGGTCTTCATACCTTTACCCGACACAGTGAGTACGAACCACAACCGGCGTATTACGAATTAGCCCAAGGTGTCTGGCTTGACGAATTCAACGACCACTGGCTGACCGATACAGTCATCGAAGCCCACCTGGCTGCAGACAAATCCATTTGCATCGTATCGCCCGAGCTTCACAAAAGAAACCATGCACAAGAGTGGCTGCAGTACCAACATTTAGAAGCCAAAATCGGAAAGGATCGCTTGATGCTCTGCACCGATTTTCCAGAACAAGCCCGGGAGTTTTTCAATGAATAAGATCAAAGCGGTCATCTTTGACATGGATGGCGTTCTTATCGAAGCCAAGGACTGGCATTATGCCGCGCTCAATAAAGCGTTGGGCCTATTTGGTATGGAAATCAGTCGTTACGATCACCTCGTCACTTACGATGGGCTACCCACCAAAAAGAAGCTGGAAATGCTGACCACCGAACGTGGACTGCCCACGGAACTGCACGACTTCATCAATAATATGAAGCAACAGTACACACTAGAAATTGTCTACGCGCAATGCAAACCACGCTTCTACCATGAGTACGCGCTCTCGCGTTTGAAGCAAGAGGGATTCAAACTGGCGGTAGCGTCCAACTCGGTCCGTAAAAGCGTGCAAATCATGATGGAACAATCATCGCTGATGGGCTATCTTGACTTCTACCTTTCAAATCAAGATGTATCCATCGGCAAGCCAGATCCTGAAATCTATACCAAGGCGATCATGCAGCTGGGGTTGAGTCCCAAAGAATGTTTAATTATTGAAGACAACGAAAAAGGCATTCAGGCGGCCAAAGGCAGTGGCGCCTGGGTGATGGAAGTGGACGAGGTGGAAGAAGTCAATTACCAAAATATCATGACTCAAATCATGAGAATTGAAGGCCGTACAAAATGATAAATATACTCGTACCTATGGCTGGTAAAAGTCAGTATTTTTCTGAGCAGGAATTCCCATTTCCCAAACCACTGCTGGAGATTGGCCCAAAGACCGTGATAGAGCATGTAATCGCCAACCTGTCATCGATTGCAGCAAAGGTGCAATTTATTTTTGTCGTAAACAGCGGAGATTGCAGAAAATTTCATTTAGACAGCACGCTCAACCTTATCACTCATCACCAGTGCAAAATTGTTCGGCTTGAGCATGAAACAAAAGGCGCAGCCTGCAGTGCATTAATGGCAGTAAGCTATATTGCCAATGATGATCCGCTTATTATTGCCAATTCAGATCAGCTTTTTGCGAGTCCTCTACATAACTTGATTCACAACTTTGAGGGCTCAGATGCTGGGGTCATAACATTTGACTCGGTGCACCCGAGATGGTCGTATGTGCGTCTCGATGAATATCAACACGTTGTTGAAACTGCCGAGAAGCGTCCCATCAGCCGACATGCCGTTGCCGGGCTGTACTATTTCAAAAAAGGGCACGATTTCGTAGATTCAGCGATGAGCATGATTCAAAAAGACTCCAGTGTGAATGGCAGGTTTTATATATCACCCACATTGAATGAAATGATCTTGAAGGGCAAAGTAATTACCACTACGAGCGTCAATACTGACGATTATCATACGTTTTACACGCCGCAGAAAATCAAGGAATACGAGACGCAACTATTGCGCCAAAAGTCATTCTGATTATTCCTCTCTATGAGCAACAACCCCATCATGAAAACTGCCAGAATCGAGAATATGATTAAAGGCTGGTTTGTTGGAAATTTTGATCCAACACTCATTCGCACCAATGAAGTCGAAGTCGGCGTAAAAGAATACAAGCAAGGGGAATACGAGGCACGCCACTTTCACAAGATTGCAACCGAAATTACTGTGATTACCTCTGGGAAAGTTCGCATGAATGGCGTGGAATACATCAAGGGCGACATCATTGTCATCGAACCTAACCAGTCTACCGACTTTGAAGTTTTGGAGGATACGATGACGACCGTCGTCAAATATCCCGGAGCCAACAATGACAAGTACATGGGAGATCCTGCATGATTAACATCGTTATCCCCATGGCAGGAGCAGGGAGTCGCTTCGCGCAAGCAGGATATGAGAAGCCGAAGCCCTTCATTGATGTCAACGGAAAGCCGATGATTGTTCGCGTACTGGAAAATATGGCCTGTCCAGACGCACGCTTCATCTTGGTTGCGCGCAAGGAGCACATTGATGCCGAACCTCAACTGGTAAAGCAGATTGAAGAAGAATTCAACGCTATTATTATACCGATCGACAAGCTAACTGAAGGATCGGCGTGCACCATTCTCTATGCCAGAAAATATATAAATAATCAGAATCCGTTGCTGATCGCCAACTCCGATCAAATTGTTGATATTGATATTGCAAAATTCATAGACGACTGCGCAAGTCGCCAACTGGATGGATCGATTCTGACTTTTATAGATCAGGCGCGTGATCCAAAATGGTCATTTGCCAAAATTGATGCTCGTGGAATAGTCACTGAGGTTCAGGAAAAAAAGGCGATTTCAGAATTTGCCACCGTTGGCATCTACCTGTACACGCATGGGAGCGACTTTGTGGACGCCGCCCTCGATATGTTCATTGAACGTGATAGGGTAAATAATGAGTACTACACCTGCCCAAGCTACAACTACGCGATTCGCAATGGAGGCAAGTTTGGAATCTACAACATTGATGTGCAGACCATGCATGGGATTGGTACGCCAGCTGATTTAAATATTTATTTAAATCAGCTGCATTCGACTTTGAAAATTTAGAAAAGCAATTTTATCTAAATTCGGAATAATCTACCGATGAGATTTACCGGCCCCTAGCTGTACAGAGGAATCTGTATATCTGGCGTACCACTCCAACTGCAAATTCAGTTCACGCCGAATAACCCATGGCGTCAGGTATTTTCGGAGCATCGATTTTCGCAACCCACTGTCGGGATATCCCAAGTCACTCACTCGTGGCTTCCCGGACTCCCAGGTTTTTTCGGTCCACCAAGGATGTTGTAAGGCCTGGTTTATGGAGCGAAACTGCTGCGACTCACCGAACCAACAGATTCCAAGGCGCAAATGGTCAATCAAGCGCATACAGTTGTGGGCAATCTGCACGTGGGTCAGTGGCGTTCCAAGCTTGCGCTGCAATCGGCTCTTGAAGATGGCATACAACTCAGCTTCTGCGCAGTAGAGACCGCCAACGTCAGGCCGATTCAGCCACTGCGAACCGGTTTCCGCCACCATTTCAACAGGGACGTTCGCGCTGACTGTGTAATCAAACGAATCGTCACCCCAGAGCGTCTTCATCAGGCTGATATCGCCAAAGGCGAATAAGTCCGGCATAGTGGAAAACCAATCGTCTTTAACGGTGAGGTTGCGAAAGGCACCCGTGACCAACCGGGACTCCATGCCTGCCGGCACATTGAAGCGCGACCACTCTAGCAGCTGCTGAACGTCGAGCTTGGTTGGCAACATATCTGTCCGCCACTTGAGGACATGGGTCGCGCCAATTTCCTCCGCCCGCCGCAACCCTGCAGCGGTGGTGAGTCGCTGGAAGTTCCGATGGGAATATCCCGCAACAGCGGGCTTACGGCTGCGCACTAAATCCCAATCTCCAAGGGGTAAGCGCTCCGGTGGTTCATCATCCCAAGTGGAAAGGATGACCGCATCAAAACGCCTGACTAAAAATGCCAAGACTTCATCGGTACCCTTGCGGATATTGCCTTGCACTACGGCGCAAGTCTTTACTGTAGCGCTTGAATAAAGACTGGCATCCATACTGTTAGGCATAAGAAACTCCAAAGGCAGCGTCAGAAGTATCCGCGCAGTGCTGAATGACCTCGAATCACCTCGGCAAAAGCGTCGTATGTCGCTTGGTTGTAGTGGTATGGAAAATTCTCCAACCCAGGCTCTATGACCTTTGGATGCCTGACGATTTCCGACGGCACACTGAAGGAATACAGCGAAGGGTGTTGCTTGGCAAACGCCTCCACGACACGGCGTATTTCACGGCCCCGCTCTACGAAGGTCTCACGCTCTTCAAGTGCATCTGGAAAATGGAGATAAATAATCGGGATGTGAGGCCAGCGCAATTCGATTTCTGCCAGCATAGAGGTATACAAACCCTCTAACCCCGCCAAGGCCAGCAGTCCCACGCTATCGAAATTCTCAACAAACTGGTCACTGTGTGCAATATCCAGGTAGTTACAACAAAATTGCCATCCCTGTGATTTGTGTTGAAATAGTTGATCCGATAATTCTGAAAATGAATCGACAATTATCACCTCCGGCTTAAAACCTGCACAGACGTGAGATTGCTGATTGACGATGGGCGCAATATATTCGCGCGCTAAATGTGGCAAAACCTCTGCTGAGCGGCAGACAACAGATGCATCCTCAAGACATCGCAATTGGTAGTCAACGCGTCCTTTCTGCATATTGTGCATCTTGTACTTGCGACCCAGCGTCTCCAGAACTGCAGTGCCAAGGCAAGCATAACGTCCAATCCCTTTTAGCCTCGTAAATCTCTTTAAAAACATACCTTTATTCAACCTGAGTATTTATTGCAAGCCAGTGCGCGCCAACTAACTGCTGCATAAAGGAGTCTGCGCGGTGAAATGTGGTGTGCCGAGAAAATACTTCTTGTTGCGCCAACAAGGCCCGCTGCACTGCCTCCTCTGGATGATCCATAATATTCTGAAATAGGTCCAAGTATTGCGCTGGTCCTTCTGCAACATACAAAGAACTTTGGCTGAACAAACTGTCAAGCAGCTTTGGATGGTCAATCAACTGGGGCACACCACAAGCGGCCAGTTGGTAGGTGCGTTCGTTCACTTCACATGCCCAGTCGATTTGTTCGGGCAGATGCACATTTAAACCGACTTTGGCTCGCGAATAGATGTAGCGATCTCTGGCACGATTAAAACGAAAATCGCGTACATGCTTCCATCCGGGTCCGTCTATAAACCCGGTATATTGTCGCGCAATATACTTCATATAAGTGATATGCTCGCTCTTACGCGTGGCCATGATCACGTAATCAAGGTTGCGCTCAAAGCCGGCAACAGGATAGTAGTGAAGAATATTAGCCCCAAAGGGCAGATAAACCATCGGATATCCGGCATCGAAAAATGGCTGGTACCCTTCCCGGGTCGTCACGTAGCCTTCATCCCGAAAAGTATAATAAAAGTCAATACCATTCTTCGCAGACCAGCCCAATCGGTCGCGCAGCGGCGTGTTGTCATATTCCTCAAGCGAAGCGGTGAGGCCTACCCGGAGGCGTTTTGACGTCTTGTAGCGAGCAATTGTCTCCCAATCAATTTGGGCTAAATAACTGAGATGATCGCTGGTGAGAAGAACCGTTGGAGAAAAACTCTCGAGAATAGTCGCAGTGTCATCATCCCAGCCGAGTATCCGCGTAGGGACACCAATAAAACTCAAACTCTCAGCCAAGTTGGTAAATAGCGAATAGCCAGCGGGAGAATACGCGGGTGGGGGCACTTGAATCAAAATGCGCTCATCGGTGCGACCCGCGTACATATTGCGGAATTCCTGCTCTACCTGCTTTTTCAGGGCCCATCCCTGCCGTACCACAGGGTCGGGCGAACCCAGGCACACGGCATCGCCCTCATGCTGCGACTGCTTGGATAGCCCCACCTCAGCCAGTGCGATTACCGGACCCCGCATTGCCACCGTTTCTGATCGCAGCAAGCGATTAAAGAGCAGCTTTTCCCAGGACCGTTCGACCTTCTCTTTTCTCCTGCTCCAGCGCGCGTTAAAACTGGCGTTCATGTCGGTCGTTGTGCCTGCTCTTCAGCGTTTGAGTTTAATTAAGGTGCCGAAATACCTTTTCGCAACAGAAACTGGAAGAAGCGCTAACAGAGCAATATTGAACCGATAATTCCGATCAAGACGAAGTTGAAGGCGGTTCTGCATCTCGCTCCAGCAGAGCCACTCCCGCAGCCCGTGCTGTGGGAGTTTTTGATAGAGCCAGGCAAGCATGAAGCGGAACTGATGCACCGGCACTTCAGAGTGGCTATTGCAATATTCAACAATGGCATCGGTCGCTGTGCTGAGCTCGGTCAATTCAAGCGATTCTGTGTGCATTTTCTCGAGAAGCACGGTCCCACCAAGTAAACGGGCACAGTACATTGCACGAATTTTCCTTGCCAGCTGGTCGAGCATTTCGCTCTTACCTTGACTTGCCTGCTGTGAATGCAAGCGGTAGCGAAGCAGGCTCTCGGGCAAGTTGGCCAGCGCAACACCGGCGGCGGCCAGTCGCGTCCATAAATCGTAATCCTCCGCTGCACGCAACGCTTGGTTAAACGCATGTTGCTGAAAAATTGCAGCATGCCCCATGATCGTCGACATACCAAAGCAGTTGCCGATCATCAGCAGACTCCTGATCTCCGGGTCCGTGCAAGGGTTACGCACAATCTCGCGCTCTAGAGTATCAAAGCAGGTAAATGCAGTTCCGCAAACACCGATCTGAGGGTGTTGCTCCATAAATGCTATTTGCATCTCAAATCTGATTGGCAGACAAATATCGTCAGCATCGCAAAATGCGATGTATTTGCCTGTCGATCGTCTTATGCCTTGGTTCCGCGCCTCCGCCACACCAACGTTTTTTCCGAGATGAACCGCCGTGAGTCGTGGATCGGTGAAAGTACCGAGAATAGACGCCAGATCATCCGTGGAGGCATCATCCACGAGAATAATCTCAAAATCCTTAAACGACTGTTCAAAAATCGACGACAAGGTTTCGCCCAACCAACGCGCACCGTTATGTACCGGCACGACCACGGAAAGAGTGGGCGGGTTCGACAGATTCAGCTGGCGTTGTTGTGTCATCGGTAGCTATTGCGACTCGGCATGACTTCAAGCAATCGCATGCCATTGCGAGGGGATAACGTCGGCGGTATTGGTTCGCCCGTCCCTGAACCAGTGCTTTGGCGCGTAAACGTGCTGACTAGGCGATTGGGCGCGCCAAGCGCCCCACCAGCTAAATGAGCTATTTGCAACGATGTGATGTTGGCATTGACTAATTAACTCAAGATCTAGGTAGCCTTTGTCAGCCGAATTGCCACTCACAAAATGCGTGGGAACATCGAGTTGGAGGTTATCGCGTGCCCAATCAAGATCATCTGAAAAAACGAATACTTGCATATCTGCAACATTTTTCTTCAGTTGTTCGATAGCACTGCGGTAATACGCCAAATCACAAAGACCGTGGTACTCTGCGGCCGATGTATTGGTCACATAATCACCACGGCGTATATGCAGGGCAACGCTATTGCATGCTTGTATGAGGTTAAGCGTAGCATTACTTGCGGCTAAAGGTGCCAGCAGCGTAATATCCTGCAAAATACGCTCGCGGTTCCATGCAAAGTATTTTTCAGTCTGCCAATAACCCACAAGATAGGCTGGGCGAGATATTTCATCAAAGCGTACATCAAACGCAAAACTCGCTGGCCAAAAAACAGGAAACGAGATTACGTCGGGAAATACCTGCGATAGACGGGACTGTATTCGGGTACTACGGGTAGAACGCCAGTGCGGCAACCCGTCCAAGTCCAGCGCTGTGGCGATAGTCGCACGAATGCGGTACAGATTCAGTTGAAAAGGTCGATCACCCGTCTCAACAAGCCCGCGCAGATCGAGTGCCAACTCACAGTTAAGCCGATCTGCGAGTGACCTGGCTGCGGCATACTGAAAGAGCTGGTTACCCAGGCCACCTTCAATTCTTGTGATTACTTTTTGAGGCCACATCAATTCAAAAGCAAGGTAGCAGACCCGCCTGGCTCAACCCCATACAAGAAGGTAGTTGCCATGAAAGCTGTACGGTTTTTCTTCCAACACCCGTGTATTTGGAATGATGGATTGAAGTTCTTTCAGAATCATTTTTCTATACCTAAATAAAATATAGGATTACATACAGTTTATTAGGTAGCTACTTTGGCGATGGAATAGATGCCGCATCCATACTGTAAGCTTGAGGGCACAGCATCCATTTCCACATCGCGATGCAAGTTACCTTCGTCATCCACATAGGAAAATTTGACGACTTGAATAGGCATATCATTTTGCCAATTAAGAATACTCTTCGGAGCAAACACGCGATGGGCGTTGAAAACAACTTTATCTACGCTGCCAATACGGAAGCTAATATATAGCATTCCATCTGACGTCAGCATCTTGAGAAGATTTTTGAAGCCGACGATATGACCACGCGGATCAACAGGATCCCCATAGCGGCCCAAACCGAAATGCTCAATGGCATGAAGGCAGGAGAGCGAGTCGCATGCGTTCGCCTCTACTTTCGCTGAATCCATCAAATTCAGTTGTTTAAAACTTATGTTGGGGTGCCCAGTGTCTGTCAGCCCTCTCAAATCATAAACTTCAATGGACCGGAATGCAGCAACGTGAGCCACAAATCCTTCAATGCTAGAGCCAATATCGATATGACGTCTAGGGTTAGCCAAGTACACATAGCCCGCCACAAGTAGATCTTGGTGGAAGTAGTGCCCTGTCGCTGTACCTGCTTGTTTGCGGTAGTCTTTGTAGATCGGCATCATCTCGCTGACGATGCCTCCCGCGTTCTGGAACTCCCGCCGGGTTTTGAAAAAGCGAAGCTTATCTTTGATAGACACTGCAGTCTCCGGGATTTATAGAGGGAAATAGTGCACGTCGCGCTGGTTAGCCCGAGCAAATAGAGTGCATCATGAGGGAATTTATAAGCAATTCAATTGTATCGGGCTGAGTCAGCATGCAGGGCCCAAAGCCACGAGTTGC
The DNA here is from genome assembly GCA_947442105.1 of Comamonadaceae bacterium. GTDB lineage: Bacteria > Pseudomonadota > Gammaproteobacteria > Burkholderiales > Burkholderiaceae_C > Allorhodoferax. The sequence goes on from CANEVH010000038.1 coordinate 21,532, forward strand.
GCCGATGATTTAGCCGTGGTGTAAGGGCTGCACTTACCGTTGTCTGCCATGGCGCCGCTCAACCGCTCCATTGTCAGACAAATAGCACTTATCAATTCAACCGGATTTGAGGCCGTGTGATCGGTGTCAAGGGCCATGTGACCCATACCCCGAACAATTGCCGCCATCTGCGGATTCCTATGCACCAGCGCCAATATCGGCCGCTGCATCCACAAATACTCATACATCTTCGACGGAATGTATTCTGCGCAAATCGGCTCTATGCCGTGCAGCAGCAGCAGCACGTCGGCACTGCGCATGCGCTGCAAAATCTGTTCGCGGCCGCTTTTGCCGGTGACTGGGTCGGCCTCTATGCGGCCGAAGTGCCGCACGGTGGAATGCCGGGCGCTGGCCACCGCCGCCGCAGACAGGCGGTCCAGCGGACCGCCGTAGACGTGCAATTCCACCCGTCCTTCTAGGGCGGGCTGCTCGTCGAGCAACCGGTCCAGGGCGCCTATGACCGGAACCAGGTTGCGGGTCTCGGACAAAGACCCAAAATGGCCGATCACGAACTTATCGCCCGGCGCGTAGGGCTGCAGCACATAGGGCGGCGCGTCCACGCCGGGCAGCACCATGTGTCCACGCTCGCCGAGTACGGGGTTGCGTTGTTTGGCACTGGCCAAGGCCTGGTCGGTAAACCAGACCGCCACATCGGCCTCCCGGCAGATCAGACCTTCCACTTGCGCCTGCATTTTTTGCTGCGGGGTGCGCGGCACGGTGCCGGGCACCACCATCGGGTCGTGCACTTCGGCCAGCCAGCGGATGCCGGTGGCGCGCTTGAGTGCCGCGCCCGCCACATGGGCGGCGAAGGCGCCTCCGGTGGAGTAAATCAGGTCAAACTTGCGCCCGCGGGCCAGCCAACGCCCCATGCCATAGGCGCTCAGCCACCAGGACCAAGAGCTTTCTACCGGGCGCAGCAGCTTCTCCAGCAGCATGAAAGGCAGCAGCGGCAAAGAGAGCCCCAGCATCACCAGGCGATAAGCCACGCCCGAACCCAGGTGCTTGCGCAAGACATGGCGCATCTCAAACCGGATGCCCGCCGGGCCTGCGGGCCACAACTGGTGGTGCTCGTAATGCGTGTCATGGCGGCCCGAAACGCCGCTCAAGACCACGACTTCAATGCCTGCGCGCTCCAAATGCGGCAGTTTGTCGGTAATGGTCTGGCTGGCCGCGCGGCCGTCCATATTGAAGGCGTGCGACAGCACCAGCCAGCGCTGCTTGAAAGTGGGGCGGATGTGCGCGAACAAGGTTTCGTGCTGCGCGGCCACCTGCGCCCAGGTGCGCTGGGCGGCAAAAGCGCTGGCGTTTGCGCCCAAGCTGTGGGCCAGGGCCGCGTCGTTCAGCACCCGCGCCACCGTGGCCACCAGCGCGTCCGCAGAACGCGGGTCGTTCAAGAACAAGGCGTTCACGCCGTCCGTCAGCTCCGCGCTGATGCCGCACCAGCGCGCCGCGCTCACCACCACCGGCAGCCCGTGCGCCATGGCCTCTAACACCACCATGGCGTAGGTGTCTTCCAACGTGGGGTGCACCAGGCAATCGGCGGCGCGGTAGGCCGGGTCCATGTCGGACAGCGCACCCACAAACCACACCCGCTGCGCCAGCCCCAGGCGCTGGGCCAGGGCGCGCATGTCCGCAAGTTGGCGCGACTGCCCCACCACCGCCAGCCACACATCGTTTGGCAAACCCACCAAGGCTTGCAGCAGCGTGGGCAAGCCCTTCTTGCGCAAGTCGTTACCCACCAGCAACAACCCTCGGCCGTGGGCGGGCAGCCCCAGCGTGGCGCGGGCCTGCAGTTTTTCAGACGCGCTGCACCGGCCGGGCGCGGCAGATACGCCAGGGGCGATCACCGTGCTTATGGCGCTGGCCTTGGGGTAGGCGGCCACAAAGTCCTCGCGCAGCGCCTGCGACGTAAGCACCACGCGCCGTTGGGGAACGGGCGCGTAGCGGCGGCCCTCCAGCCAGAGGTAGACCACCAAGCGCGGGCTGGTCGCCACCTTGAGCCAGCGCAGCGCCAGCGCCAGGCCCTGCTTGCCGTGGAAAAGATTGTGTTTGACCGGCAGCACGTGCACAGTTTGCACATTGCCGTGCCAGGTGTTTTCGTGCGAATGCACCACATCAAAGCCCCGGCGCGTGGCCCACCAGGTGGCGGTGGCAAAGTACAGCTGGTTAACCCAGCGGGGCCGCCGCAGGGGCAGCGCCACTGGGTGGTAGGTCACGCCGGGCAAGACATTGCCCACGTGCTGGGTAAACACATGCACCTCATGCCGCACTGCAAGCTCTTCCACCACCGCCACCGCATACCGCTCCGCACCCCCACCCGTGGTGCTGAAATTGCGGCTCAGGACGGCAATCTTCAGGCGCATGGGCTACATCAGCACGATGTCGTACTGTTCCTGCCCCATGGCGGACTCGCTTTGCAGCGACACCGGCTTGCCGATGAATTCGCTCAAACCCGCCAGGTGCTGGCTTTCTTCATCCAGAAACAGCTCAATGACCTTGGGCGCGGCCACGATGCGGAACTCTTGCGGGTTGAACTGGCGCGCCTCGCGCAAGATCTCGCGAAAGATGTCGTACACCACGCTGCGCGCGGTTTTGACAATGCCTTTGCCCTCACACACCGGGCAGGGCTCGCACAGCATGTGGGCCAGCGACTCGCGGGTGCGCTTGCGCGTCATCTCCACCAGCCCGAGCTGCGAAAAGCCACCTGCCATGGTTTTGACCCGGTCGCGCGCGAGTTGTTTTTTGAACTCTGCCAGCACCGCGTCGCGGTGGTCGGCGCGCGCCATGTCAATAAAGTCGGCCACGATGATGCCACCCAGATTGCGCAGGCGCAGTTGGCGCGCAATCGCCTGCGCCGCTTCCAGATTGGTTTTGAAAATGGTGTCGTCAAAATTGCGGGCGCCGACAAAGCCGCCGGTGTTCACGTCCACCGTGGTCAGCGCCTCGGTCTGGTCAATGATCAGGTAGCCGCCCGATTTCAGGTCCACCCGGCGCCCCAGCGCCTTGGCGATTTCTTCGTCAATCGCAAACAGGTCAAAAATCGGCCGCTCGCCCTTGTAGTGCTGCAGCTTCTTCACCGCCTGGGGCATGAACTCGACGCCAAAGGCCTGCAAAGCCTCAAACTGCTCGCGCGAATCCACGCGTATGGTTTGTGTGGCCTCGCCCACCAGATCGCGCAGCACGCGCTGCAAGAGGTTCAGGTCCTGGTGCAGGGCAGCGGGGGGGGGCAGCTTGAGCGAGGCGCTTTTGATGCGCGCCCAGGCTTTGCGCAAATAGGCAATGTCCTCGGCCAGCTCCGCGTCCTGCGCGTCTTCGGCGTTGGTGCGCAGAATAAAGCCGCCGCCCTCGCTGCCCGCCAGAGCTTGCACGCGCTGGCGCAAGTCTTCGCGCTGCGCCAGCGGAATTTTTTGCGACACGCCAACATGGTCGTCCTGCGGCAAAAACACCAGCAAGCGCCCTGCGATGCTGATTTGCGTGGACAGGCGCGCACCCTTGGTGCCCATGGGGTCCTTGATCACCTGCACCATCAGGGCCTGGCCCTCAAACACCTGGCGCTCAATCGGAATCAGCGCCTGCGCGGTACGCGCCGCGCTGATGGTCTCGCCCTCAGCCGGCGGGTGCCACACGTCGGCCACATGCAAAAACGCCGCGCGCTCCAAGCCAATGTCGATAAACGCCGATTGCATGCCCGGCAACACCCGCGCCACTTTGCCCAAATAGACGTTGCCCACCAGACCACGCTCCAGCGTACGCTCCACGTGCAGCTCTTGCACCGCGCCGTGCTCCACGATGGCTACGCGGGTTTCCTGCGGCGACCAGTTGATCAAAATATCTTGCTGCACGGCTTTACTCCAAGGCCTCCAAAGCGCGCAAAGCCTGCGCAGTCTCAAACAAAGGCAAGCCCATGATGCCAGAGTAACTGCCCTCCATGCGCGCAATGAAAGCCGCTGCTAACCCTTGCACCGCATAGGCACCGGCCTTGCCCATGGGCTCGCCTGAGGCCACGTAGGTGGCGATGTCGTGCGCCGACAGGGGCGCAAAGGTCACGCGCGATACGCTGCAAGCGCGCACCACGTGCACGCCGTCGCCTAATGCAATGGCGGTTAGCACCCGGTGGCTGCGCCCGGCCAGGCGGCCTAGCATGCGCGCCGCATCCGCCGCGTCTTGTGGCTTGCCCAAAATAGTGCGGCCCAGCGCCACTGTGGTGTCTGAGCACAGCACCGGCGCCAGCGGCCACCGGCGCCGCTGCAAGCGCGCCAGTGCCGCCTGGAGCTTGAGGTCGGTCACGCGCTGCACATAGGCCAGCGGCGCTTCACCGGGCAACAGGGCTTCCAGCGCCTCGCTGTCCTCCTCCGCGTCGGGCAGCAGAAGGCGGTGCTCCACACCAAGTTGCGTGAGCAACTGGCTGCGCCGGGGGCTTTGGGAGGCGAGGTAAATAAAGCCAGACATGCGGCGCCTACTCCCGGTGGTAGGGGTGGTTGGCGTTGACCGACCAAGCGCGGTACAGCTGCTCGATCAGCAGCACGCGCGCAAAAGCGTGGGGAAGCGTCAGGTCCGAGAGGCGAATACGTTCGTGTGCCGCTTGGCGAAAGGCCGGCTCCATGCCGTCTGGCCCGCCAATGACCAGCGCCACATCGCCGCCACTGAGCTGCCAGTCGGTCAGGCGGCTGGCCAAGGCCAGGGTGGTGAGCGTGGTGCCACGTTCGTCCAGCACCACCACGCGCGCGCCTTTGGGAATGGCCGCCTCAATGCGTGCGCGCTCGGCGGCGTACAAGGTGTCCAGGGTTTTGGAGCCACGGGGCTCGGTTTTCACTGCTTTGAGTTCGATCTTGATCTCATGCGGAAAGCGCTTGGCGTAATCGTCCCAGGCGGTTTGCGCCCAATCGGGCACGCGCTGGCCTACGGCAACAATGACCAGCCGCACGTGCGCCTCAGACGCGGGATGCGGACTTTTTGGCGGCGGCTTTTTTGGCCGGCGCCGCCCTCGTTGCCACGGCCTTCTTCGCTACTGCCTTTTTAGCGGGCGCCGCTTTCTTGGCCGCTACTTTGGGCGCAGATACCACCACTTTGGTAATGGGCGCGCTGGTCGGCGCCGCCGTTTTTCCGGCAGCGGTTTTGCGCGCAGCAGTCTTGGCGGGCGTTGCCTTGGCAGAAGCAGCTTTGGCAGAAGCAGCCTTGACCGCGTCACGTTTGGCAGCGGCTGCGTTGGCGGCAGCCGTCTTGGCGGCCTGGGCGCGGGAGGGGAAGGCTTCGGCCACGCCAATCTTGGCCGCGTTGGAGCGGCGCAGCGTGGTGGCGGGCTTGGCCGCGCTGGCGGCAACTGGCGCCTTGGCCACTGGGGCGGGCTTGGCCACGCCAAGCTTTAAGCGCACCGGCTTTTCACCCCACAGCTCTTCAAGGTTGTAGTAGGCGCGAAAGCTGGGTTGCATCACGTGCACCACGGCTTGGCCGCAGTCCACGATGATCCATTCGCCGTTGGCTTCGCCCTCCAGGCGGGGTTTGGGGAAACCGGCCTCACGCACCGCGTCGCTCACGCTGGACGCCAGCGCCTTGGTTTGGCGGTTAGACGTGCCCGAGGCCACGATGACGCGCTCAAACAGAGCGGACAACTGCTCGGTATCAAACACCACAATCTCCTGGGCCTTGACATCCTCCAAGCCATCGACGATGGCGCGCTGGAGTTTTTGGATGTCATTTTTTTTGGCGGCGGAGGTAGTGGTCATCAGGGCGATTGGTAGAGGTGGTGGGTGGCAATATAGCGCGCAACAGGGTCAGAAACCAAGGTTTCAATGCTTTGGTGCTGCGCCACACGCTGGCGAACGTCGGTTGCGCTGTGGGGCATGGCTGGCATGGAAAGCCATTGCAAACCGTATTTTTCAAGCAGGGGGGGTGCGATGGCGCCGGGCTTTTCCGCAGAATCAGGCCGCGCAACGCAATGGATTGTAGCCAGGCGGGCCAATTCGCCAGCGCGGTGCCAGCTGTCCAGCGCCAGCGCCTGGTCTTGGCCTATGAGCAAACACAAGCGGGCTTGCGGGTATTGCGCCTGCAATTCCGCCAGCGTGTCCACGGTGTAGCTCGGGCCGCTGCGCAGGGTTTCGCGCGCGTCCACCACTGCCTGCGGCAGCTGGGCAAACGCCAATTCGCACATGGCAAGCCGGTGGACCGCTGGGCTCAGGGGCCGCTGCTTGTGCGCGGCCTGCCCAGTGGGAACCACCAGCAACTGGCCCAGGCCCAACTGCGCCACTGCGGCTTGCGCCAGCGCCACATGGCCCAGATGGGGCGGATCGAACGCGCCGCCGAAAACGCCTATGCGCTGAGGGACTTGGGTCAAACCCAGTCCTTGCGCACCAAAAACTCTTGGTACAAAGCCGCCTCCGGCGTGCCATGGGCGGGCACATGTTGGTAAGACCAACTGGCCAGCGGCGGCATGGACAGCAGAATCGACTCGGTGCGCCCGCCCGACTGCAGGCCGAAATGCGTGCCCCGGTCCCACACCAGGTTGAATTCGACGTAGCGGCCCCGACGGTAGAGCTGGAACTCGCGCTCGCGGCTGCCGTATTCCGTGTCCTTGCGCCGCTGCACAATGGGCATATAGGCGCCCAAAAACGCATCCGCTACTGCGCGCAGCATGGCAAAGCTGCGCTCCTGGCCCAGCTCGGAAAAGTCGTCAAAAAACACGCCGCCTATGCCGCGCGGCTCGTTGCGGTGTTTGAGGAAAAAGTAGTCGTCGCACCAGGTTTTGAAGCGCGGGTATTTGTCCTCACCAAAGGGCGCGAGCGCGTCTTTGCAGCTTTGGTGAAAGTGCACCGCGTCTTCGGCAAAACCGTAGATGGGCGTCAAGTCCATGCCGCCGCCAAACCAGCACACGGTCTGGCCCTCGGGGTTCTTGGCGGCGAGCATGCGCACATTCATGTGCACCGTGGGCGCATAGGGGTTGCGCGGGTGGAACACCAGCGACACGCCCATGGCCTCAAACGGCGCGCCCGACAGCTCGGGGCGGTGTTGGGTGGCGCTGGGCGGCAGGCGCGGCCCGCGCACATGCGAAAAACCGCAGCCCGCACGCTCAAACACCGCGCCGTTTTCCAGAATTTGGGTGATGCCATTGCCTTGCAACATCTCGCCAGGCGCTTTTTCCCAGGCGTCGACCACCAAGGTGCCGCCGTCGAGCGCAACGACGGCGCCGGCAATGCGGCTCTGCAAGTCGGTGAGGTAATGGCGAACAGTGTCTGGGGATGCGATTTCAAACATGGGCAACGCTCCTTAAGAGGCCAATGACGTGGGGGGTTTGGGGGGCAAATCCTGCTGCTGCGGGGGTGAGGACGGCGCCGGTTTCAACAAAACAATCGGCGAGGCGCCTTGCGGTCGGAAGCCCTGCACGCCGACAAAACGGGACGCGATGTGGGCCATATCGGCCTGTTCGTCGCCACTGAGCCGGTAAAAATGGTTGGCTACCACGCGGCGCCGGGCGTAGTCCAGCTGCACCAGGCACAGGGGAACCTGCGCTTGCAAAGCCGTTTGGTAAAAGCCGCTGCGCCAGCCCGCCGTGCGCTTGCGCGTGCCCTCGGGCGCCAGGCCCATCCAGCAATAGTGTTGCGCGCGCTGCGCGGCTTGCAGTGCCGCCACGGCCTGGCCAACCAGCCCGCCGGGCACGTCGCGCACCGCCGCAATGCCGCCTATCCAGCGCAGCCAGCGCCCCAAGAAAGGAATTTTGAACAAGCTGTCCTTGCCCCAAAAATTAACCTGCACGCCCAGCGCCCACTTGGCCAGCACAGCCACCACAAAGTCCCAGTTGCTGGTGTGCGGATAAACCACGAAAACGCCTTGCAAAGTAGGCAAGCCCTCAAACTTCAGCTCCCAGCCCGCCGCCTTCAACACCGCGCGGGCCACGCGGCTGCCGCGCGGCTGCACCGGGTGGGGCAGCGGGAAGGCCGTCATGGGATGAGGCACATTGCAAGCGCCCGAGCGTTAGGCCTTGAGTGCCCGAAAACCGATGTCGCTGCGAAACTGCATGCCCTCAAACTGGATTTGCCGCACCGCGTCGTAAGCCCGCGCCTGTGCCACTTTCACCGTGTCGGCCAGTGCAGTCACGCACAGCACACGGCCGCCCGAGGTCTTTAGCACGCCGTCGTGGAACTGGGTGCCTGCGTGAAACACCACCACCTCGTCCGTTTCTTTGGGGATGCCGCTAATCGCGCCACCCACGCGTGGCGCCAGTGGGTAGCCGGGCGCAGCCAGCACCACGCCCAAGGCGGTGCGCCGGTCCCACTGCAACTCCAGGTCCGCCAAAGCCTTGCTGCCCGCTGCTTCGGTGGCGGCCCACAGCACGTCCACCCAATCGCTTTTCAGGCGCGCCATGATGGGCTGGGTTTCTGGGTCGCCCATGCGGCAGTTGAATTCGAGTGTTTTGACCTGGCCTTGGGCGTCGATCATCAAACCGGCGTACAAAAAGCCGGTGAATGGAATGCCATCTTTTTCCATGCCGCGTATGGTGGGGAGGATGACCTCGCGCATGGCGCGGGCGTGCACGTCCGGGGTGACCACGGGCGCAGGGGAGTAAGCGCCCATACCGCCGGTGTTGGGGCCGGCGTCGCCGTCTTGCAGGCGCTTGTGGTCTTGGCTGGTGGCCAGCGGCAGCACGTTTTTGCCGTCGCACAGCACCATGAAGCTGGCCTCTTCGCCGGTCAAAAACTCTTCAATCACTACCCGCGCTTCACCAGAGCCAGGGTGGGCGCCAAAGGCGCCGTCAACAAGCACCATGTCCACGGCAGCATGCGCCTCGGGTAAGCTCATGGCGACCACCACGCCCTTGCCAGCGGCCAGACCATCGGCCTTGACCACGATGGGCGCGCCCATGCGGTCCAGGTAGGCGTGCGCCGCTGTGGCCTCAGAAAACACCTCAAAGTGCGCAGTCGGAATGCCGTGGCGCTGCATAAAGGCCTTGGAAAAGGCCTTGGAGCTCTCCAGCTGCGCCGCAGCCTGGGTGGGGCCAAGAATGCGCAGGCCGTGGGCACGAAAGTCGTCCACCACGCCAGCGGCCAGCGGGCCTTCGGGGCCGACGACGGTCAGCTCTATCTTGTGGGCAATCGCCCAGTCGCGCAGCGCCGCCATGTCGGTAATGGGCAGGTTTTTCAGGCACGCGTCCAGCGCCGTTCCGCCGTTGCCCGGCGCCACATAGACCCGCTGCACTTTGGGGGACTGGGCCAGCTTCCAAGCCAGCGCGTGTTCGCGGCCACCGCCGCCAATGACCAAAACATTCATAGCGCGGCGTTGTGAAAGACTTCTTGCACATCGTCCAGGTCTTCGAGCACATCGAGCAGCTTTTGCATGCGCTCGGCGTCTTCGCCCGCCAGCTCAACCGTGTTTTCGGCGCGCATGGTGACTGCGGCTTCTTCGCAGACCAGGCCAGCGGCGTCTAAGGCGGCCTTGACCGCCTCAAAGTCGGCGTAGTCGGTCAGCACCTCGATCACACCATCGTCATGGGTGATCACGTCTTGGGCACCGGCTTCAAGTGCGGCGTTCATCACGGCGTCTTCATTGGTGCCGGGGGCGTAAATGATTTGCCCGCAGTGCTTGAACTGAAAGGCCACCGAGCCCTCGGTACCCATATTGCCGCCATGCTTGCTAAAGGCGTGGCGCACTTCGGCCACGGTGCGCACCTTGTTGTCGGTCATGGTGTCGAGGATGATGGCCGCGCCGCCAACGCCATAGCCTTCGTAGCGGATTTCTTCGTAGCTCACGCCCTCGGCGTTGCCGGTGGCTTTGTCGATGTTGTATTTGATGCGCTCGGCCGGCATGTTGGCGGCCTTGGCTTTTTCTACCGCCAGGCGCAGGCGGGGGTTCATGCCCAAGTCGCCGCCAGCGGCGCGGGCGGCGACGGTGATCTCACGGATGATGCGCGTCCAGATCTTGCCGCGCTTCTCGTCTTGGCGGCCTTTGCGGTGCTGAATATTGGCCCATTTGCTGTGTCCTGCCACGCGAAGTCCTTTTTTGGTTCGGTTATCTCGAAAGTTCATTGTACTTTTGGCGCTGGTGGCGGCCTTCGATAACGGCCCCTACGGTGTGCGCTTCAATGACCTTGGGTAGGCAGCTTCAGCACACGCCGAATATCGCCCGCTGAGAGGCGCCTTGTCATGACCCAAGTCAGGCTGCCCGGCGCAACCGTCGGCTAGGCTGGCAGGGTCATGCTGCGGACCTTGTTGGTGTGCGCACGCAGACCCCTACGAACAAGAAGGTAGTCTTTAGTTTGGCCCCTACAAAGACCCACAAACCCACCCGGCTTGCGGCATTGCTGTTGCTGCTGCTGGGTTTGAGCGCTTGCGCCAATCTGCTGCCGTCCATCCAGCGCGAGGTCACCACGCCGTGGACCGACTTCGACCAAGCCAAGCACAGCTTTGACCAGATCGTGCACTACGAAACCAGACTAGCCGATGTCGTCAGCCTGGGCTTTGGGCCTGACCACCCACCCAATATGAAGATACTGAACCAGGCGCAGGTGGTACACGCCGCCCTGCCCTCGCCCCTACAAGACCCTGCGACGATTCCTCGCGGTGTTGTGGACTGCATGCGGGCAGCCGCTGCCTGTGTGGGCTATGCCATGGAGCCCAGCAAAATCGAAGACAGGCGCACTGGCAATCTGCTGTTGGACCTGCTCAACTTCAGGCGCGACACCCTGTCCACCGGCTGGAAGTTTGCGGCGCTCATCGTGGTCGTGAACGACACCGTGGTCTACAAGCAATGGAGCGGCCAGCCCAGCATCCGGCTAACCACCCGACGCACCAACCCGCTCGGGCCTCTGCAGGCCGCCATGGACGACCTCTCCCTGGGCATTCCGTAAATCGCCCTTTGGCCACGCGATCGCCAGACGCAACGGTTGGCGCGCCGCTTGGGTTAGAGTTTGGCGCACCAGGCCTGCAAGTCCGCCTCACTTTCATGACGGGGCGCAGCACGCCCCGCCCCGTCATGAAAGTTCCCCCACCTTAACCACCCAAGCTCACACACCATGATTCAAATCTCCGACTCCGCGCTCCCCTTTGTCCACTTGATCGACCACCCCCTGGTGCAACACAAGCTCACGCTCATGCGCAAAAAAGAGGCCAGCACCAAGAGCTTTCGCCAGTTGCTGGGCGAACTCAGCAGCATGATGGTTTATGAAGTTACGCGCGACATGGCCACCCAAGCGGTGCAAATAGAGACGCCACTAGAAACCATGCAGGGCCGTGCCATTGATGGCAAAAAGCTGGTGTTTGTCTCCATCCTGCGCGCTGGCAATGGAATTCTCGATGGCGTGCTCTCGGTGGTGCCAGGTGCGCGGGTGGGCCACATTGGTATTTACCGTGACCCGGCCACCCTACAGGCGGTGGAGTACTACTTCAAGATGCCCAAAGACATGGAAGAACGCGACGTGATCGTGATCGACCCCATGCTGGCTACCGGCAACTCGGCCGCCGCGGCGATTACGCGATTGAAGGAATGCAAGCCCAAGTCCATCAAGTTCTTGTGCATTCTTACCGTGCCCCAAGGCATCAACACCCTGCATGCGGCGCACCCCGAAGTGGAGATTTTTACCGCAGCAATAGACCGTGAGCTCAACGACCACGGCTACATCCTGCCCGGCTTGGGCGATGCGGGCGACCGCATCTTTGGCACGCAGTAGCTTGCGTTTTGGCGCCCGCGCAGGCGCCGTGGGTTCAAGTTACTCGTAGTGTTTCCATTGAATTTACTGTTTTATACAAAATTTCGTTTTTTATTTGTATTTATAATGATTGTATTTTTATTGACTATAAAATTTAATTAACAAAAAAATAATTTAAAGTGCGTTTATGATGTAAATTTGTAAGCGTTAGGGCGGCAAAGCGGCGGCCCTAACGTTCCAAAAACCGTCACTTTTTAGGAAAACGCCATGTACGAAGTCTCCGGAAATAGCAACCCATCCCACCCCGCACTGCGCACCCTCCCCCCCGCATATCACCCTCCAGTCCAGGACGACACGCAAACCGTGGAGGAACTGCTGCCGTTCACTGTGCGATTGGTGGGAGACGAGGCCTCACTGCAAAAAGCAGTCGCCATACGGCACTCCGCCTATGCCCGGCACCTGCCGGAATTTGCGGAAACCCTTAAAACCGCTGAACCTGCGGATTACGAGAACGGCGTGGTGATCTTGCTGGCAGAGTCAAAGCTGGATGGCGCGGCCCTAGGCACCATGCGTATCCATACCAATTCCTACAAGCCTTTGCCGCTGGAGAGTTCAGTGGAGCTGCCAAAGTGGATGCAAGGCGCAAAGTTGGCAGAAGCCACGCGCTTGGCGGTGACACGCGACCGATCTGGGCAATTGGTGAAAACTGTTTTGTTTAAAGCCTGTTTCAGATATTGCCTGGAACAGAATATTAATCACCTCGCAATTACGGGTCGCTCACCAATTGATCGAACGTATGAGTACATGATGTTTGAGGACATATATCCTGGCTTGGGATACATACCATTGCGGCACGTCGGCAATCTTCCGCATCGCATCATGAGCTTCAATTTTAAGACGATGCAGCACCTCAAAGGTATAGCGGACCATCCTTTATATGATTTCTTTTTTAGTACAAGTCATCCTGATTTAGTGATCAGTCGCACAAATAACTAGTTATGTTTATTTTATTACAAAATCGTTGGATATAATGACATGATTCAGACTTTTCTTAGGTATGCTTATCGTATCAATAAAATTCTAGACTATACTCTCTTTGCCATATCTGCGTACCTAACGCCTCTAGCGATTTTCGCCATTTCATTAGTCGCTATATATTATTGGCCATCACAGTACTCAACTCATGGCTCAGAGAGCATTCATTTTCACGTCTGGAAAGGCAATGATGCTAACCAAGACAGTCCGGCAAATTCTGAGATCTCAGAACCGAAAGAATTAGTAAGCTTTAACGATACTGAACTTTCAGAAGCCCCTTTCTGGATTCGGTTTTCGGTTAATTCCGGGCAATCTCAAAGTCCGAAGATTGTTGAATTCCCCTCACGGCATGCGGTGGCAATAAGCTGCTGGAATGCAGACTCGCGCAAAAAACTTGGGGAAGGTGACAGGCGAAGCACGGACGGGGCGATATCTCATTCAAAAGCTGGATTTGCACTTTCAATTGGTCCTTCAGCAGGCACGACAAATGTCTTGTGCCGCACAGAATCGGTAGGGCCAGGACGTATTTCGGCGCTACTTTGGAACAAAGCAGATTTACAGCGAAGTGAATTCGAGTTTCATCGTAGATCAGGACTTCTAGACGGTGGTATCTCGGTACTCTGTATTTTCGTCTTGCTGACTGCCGCTATAAACCGCAGTGGGTTGTACTTGCTGTTCTCCGCTTGGCTAGCCGTGAATCTACGCATGGCAGAACTATCATTTGGATGGGATACGCAGTGGCTTGGCAATATACTCCCTGCTGATATCCTTACCCGCTCACGATCAATCACTATTGCCGTCTACTATTTGATTATGGGCGCGCTATTCAATTCTCTTTTTTATGAAGATTTAAATAAACTACGACCCATAATCATGTTTAGATTTGGGCAGTGGACGTGCCTGCCAATGCTAATTTTGGCAATGACGTTAGAGTATCAACACTTCCTTCCATTACTATGGTTATTTACTGCTATCACCATTTCAATTTTGGTTTTCTATCTTATCCAAATACTAATTAAAACCCGTTCACGCGTAGCCATTTGGTATGGTATTGGCCTGGCAATCACCTTGTTTTCAAGTTTTTCTGAGGTAGTGGCTGCATCCTTGGGATTGAAGGTGATTATTGGATCGGTCAATAGTGTTACCGCCGCACTGTCATCAAGCCTGCTCACTGCGCTTGCTATTGCCGAGCACATGCGCGAAGAGCACCGCCAACGCTTGGAAGTGCAAGCGGAGTTGGCCCATACCTTCAACGCCATGCCGATTGGCATGTTCACCCTGAATTTGGAAGGGCGACTTCTGAGTGCCAACCCCGCTTTGTTGAACATGCTGGGACAGTCAGCGATAGACCCCCATGCCAGATGGGGTCAATTTTTTGAGCCGGGTGCATGGACACAGCTGCACCGGCAAGTGCATGACCGCCGCGCACCGCAGGCCCAAAGGGCCAGTGACACACCGGCGGCGCACTGGGTGGGTCGCAGCGCTAACGAAGCCACCCCGCGAATGCCTGCCGAATTTGAAATCAAGGGAGCGACCGAGCCGGGTGAACTCAGCCCCCGGCGCTATCTTGTCAAGGCGACCCTGACGCGCGGCAAGATTCAGGGTTCACTGCAAGACGTTACAGAAAAATCCCAGGCGGCCGAAGAGCTTTACTTTCTCGCCAACCACGACTCACTCACCAAGGTACTGAACCGCCGTGGACTGGAGATGGGACTGCAGGAGGCCATGGACAAGCTCCCTGCCGGTGCATCCATGTCCATGGCCTATTTGGACCTTGACCGCTTCAAATTGATCAACGATATGTTCGGACACGCCGTGGGAGACGAGGTGTTGTCACAAGTGTGCGAGCGCGTTACCAGTTTGCTGCCCGAGGGCATGTTCATGGGCCGCGTCGGCGGCGATGAGTTTGTAATCGCCTTTTCTCAAACACCGGTTGCAATGGCCGAGCACATGTGCCGGGGCATTGTGGAGTGCATCAAATCCAAACCCTACCGCTCAGGCGCGAGTGCTTTTTATGTGTACGGATCTATTGGCCTGATTGAAGTGAGCCAGGGTATGGCGCTTAAGGACGCCTTATCGGGCGCGGACCGCGCTTGCCAACATGCAAAAGTGGCTAACCGCGCCGGGCTGATGGTCTACCACCGCCAGTCTGCGCAGTTCTTGGAGCACGAGGCCCATTTGCGGCTGATTGGGCAGATCACCAAAGGGGCGCCAAGTAACGGCCTGTACCTGGAGATGCAACCGGTGATGTCACTGGCGGACCCTTCGGCAGGTTTGGACTTTGAGGTGCTTTTGCGCATGCGCAACCCTGACGGAACCATGGAACCCACCGAGCGCCTGATACGGGCCGCGCAGGCCAGCGGTCGCATGGGAGAAATCGACCTGTGGGTGGTGTCCTCTACCCTGGCATGGCTGAACGAACACCACAGCAAGCTAGCCCAGACGCATTTCGCGTGCGTCAACCTGAGCGGGTCTTCGCTCAATGACACGCAATTTCTTTCCGAGGTGTATGACTTGCTGGAAAACAACCGCCATATCGTGCACATGGTGTGCCTTGAAATTACCGAGAGCGTGGCGCTCCACGACATTGACAACACACGCAAATTTGTCAACAAGGTACGCCGCATTGGCGCGCGGGTGGCGCTGGATGACTTTGGCGCGGGCTACACCTCGTTTACCTACCTCAAGGAAATTAGCGCCGACATGATCAAGATCGATGGCAGCTTTATTCTGGACATGAACAAGCACCCCGCCAATTTGGCCATCGTCGAGACGATTGTGAGTTTGGCCAAAAATTTAGGCATGAAAGTGATTGCGGAGTGGGTGGAAGACCACGAAACCCTGCAGACGCTCAAAGATATTGGCGTGGACTATGCACAAGGCTTTCTCATATCCGCAGCACGCCCGCCAGCGTCCATTCTTGCGGCCGCTTCCGTCTTCGAATTTCTGACTCCACAAGAAAAGCCCCTAAGTCCGCCACCGACGTTTCAACCACCGTGGCAATGAACGCGATTGCCGAACGGGCCGCAGTGGCCCTGGCGCCTTCAACCCCGCAGTCAGCGCCGCCGCGCTATGCGCACACCCTCTAAGGCCGCGACCGTGCGCAGCACACGCCCCAAGCGACCCGCATCGGCCACCTCCACGGTAAACGTCATCCAGGCCATGCCTTTGACGGACTGGGTTTGCACGCCAATCACATTCATTTTTTCCTTGGTGAACACCTCGGAAATATCGCGCAGCAGGCCCTGGCGGTCCACCGCTTCTATGGCCACATCGACGGGGTAGACGCTGGCGTCTTTGCCACCGGCGGCACTCTCACCGCCCCACTGCACGTCAATCAGCCGCTCGCCGCTGCGGCCCACCATATTGAGCAGGTTGGAGCAATCCGCGCGGTGGATGCTCACGCCCTTGCCGCGCGTGACAAAGCCACTGATGGCGTCGGGCGGCGCGGGTTTGCAGCATTTGGCTAATTGGGTAAGAAGCGAGTCCACGCCCACCACCAGCACGCCGCCCTTGCCCGAGGCCGGACTTTGGCGTGGCTTTTTGATTTGCACCAGGTCTTCGTCTGGCGCCACGGGCTCGGGCGGGCGCAGCAGTATTTCGATGTTGCGCAGCGAAAACTCGTCTTTGCCGACCACTTCAAACAGGTCTTCTGCGGCGTTAAAGCCCAGACGCATGGCCAGGTCGTCGAGCTTGACTGCCGTTTTGCCCTCGCGCTGCAGCAGTTTTTCCACCGCTTCGCGCCCTTTGGCCACGGTCTCGCCCATGGCCAGGGCGTTGAACCATGCGCGCACCTTGGCGCGGGCGCGCGGGCTGGACAAAAAGCCCAACTCGGGGTTGAGCCAGTCGCGCGAGGGGCCGCCTTCTTTGGCGGTGTTGATTTCCACGGTTTGGCCATTTTTCAGGGGCGTGTGCAGCGGCACCATGGCGCCGTCCACCCGCGCGCCCCGGCAGCGGTGGCCCAGCGTGGTGTGCACGCTGTAGGCAAAGTCCACCGGCGTGGCGCCCTGGGGCAGCTCCACAATC
>CANEVH010000039.1 GCA_947442105.1 Comamonadaceae bacterium
CACTGCGACTGCGCGACATGCGTTCAAGTTCGGCCATTACATCCGCCGTACACGACAGTGCCACAGCAACTCGTGCCATCGCATTCTCCTATGACTGAACATAGGGGTATCATAATACTATCGTCAATAAATGCAATTAGACACTAGCCGCGCGCGTCGGCGATCGGCTCCGCACCAAAATCCGCCCTCGCCAAATACGCCAGCACCCGGGCGGCTGCGGCCTGAGGGCTCGCAAGCTGCCCATGGGCGTGCAAACCGGCAAAGTTAGGCAGATCGGGAAAAGCCTTGGGGTCCGCGCCCCGCAATTGCACCTGCATATCGGTGTCCACCACGCCGGGCGCCAGCGAACACACTGTGGCGCCGTGGGGGAGCAAGGCCTCGTCGAGCGCCAAACAACGGGTGAAATGGTCCATGCCTGCCTTGGCTGCGCAATACGCGCCAGACGATGCCATCGCCCGGCGGCCCAAGCCGGAAGAAATATTGAGCACCTTGCGCGGTACGGGCCAGCCCATGGTGGCCTTCAAAAATGCGGCACACAAAAGCATGGGCGCCTCCAAGCCCACACGCAGCGCGTTGGCGATATCCGCGCTGTCGCCGTCGCGCAGCGGCGTGAGCGCCCCAATGACGCCTGCGTTGTTGATCAGGCTGGCGCCAACCAGCTCGGCCGGGTCCAAGGCCGCGAGCCATGGCAAGAGGCGCTGGGCCACGGGCGCGGCGTCGGCCAGGTCGGCGCTCCATTGCTCCAGCCTTGCGCCGCGTTCTTGCGCGAGCGCGGCCAGATCGGCGCTGGTCTGGCGCGAAATGCACAGCAGGTGCGCGCCGGGCTGTAGCAGTTGCTCGGCCATGGCGTGGCCCATGCCGCGCGAGGCGCCAGTCAAAATCGTGAGTGAATGCGGGGTCATGGTGGTGTCGTAAAGCAAGGGAAAAAAGGGCGGGTGGCAGTGCGAGCGCAGCCTGCCCGGTCATTCTGACAGCCGCCTGAGACGGCTTTCGGCGCCAGGCCCATCCGTCACAATCGACGCATGGCCATTAAATCAACGATCTTCAAAGCCCACCTGCATATCGCAGACATCGACCACAGCTACTACGCCGACCACGCCATGACGCTGGCGCGCCACCCCAGCGAGACCGATGAACGCATGATGGTCCGACTGGTCGCCCTGGCCCTGCACGCCCACGAATTGCAAACCGTGTGCGGCGGCGACGGCACCTTGACCTTTGGCGCCGGCTTGTCGGACGTGGACGAGCCCGACGTCTGGCTGCGCGACTTCACCGGCCAAACCAAACTCTGGATGGAAGTGGGCCAACCGGAGGACAAACCGCTCATCAAAGCCTGCGGCAAGGCCGACCAGGTGGTCTTGTACTGCTTTAACCACGCCG
The DNA here is from genome assembly GCA_947442105.1 of Comamonadaceae bacterium. Classification (GTDB taxonomy): domain Bacteria; phylum Pseudomonadota; class Gammaproteobacteria; order Burkholderiales; family Burkholderiaceae_C; genus Allorhodoferax. Next base: position 1,381 of record CANEVH010000039.1, read on the forward strand.
CAGAAGTGTGGTGGCGCACCATGGAAGCCAAACTCAGCCGCCCCAAAAACCTGCGCGTCTACCGCATCCCCACCCTGGCGTCCCAAGCGCTCATTCCCCTGGCCCAGCGCAGCATGCAGTTGCAGGCCACGGTGCAAGAGGGCGCCTTGACGCTCAGCGATGACCGCAATACGGTGGAGATTGAGCCGGTTCGGTGGAAGTAGGGGTGCGTTGCGTTTGTATGGACACCCTAGGTTTTGTCAATACAATGAGTTTGCATTTAACTTGAAAAGGCAGAGCCATGGCACGCGACACAACCGTTCAATTCCGCATGGATGCAAGCATCAAGGAAGACGCTTTTGCAGTCTTCCGTGAAATGGGCATCAGCCCGTCCGAGGCGGTGCGGGTGTTTTTCAAGCAAGTTCAAAAAACGCGCTCCTTGCCCTTCAAGGTGACGCCGGACGAAGAAGCCTTGGCGCCAGGCGAGCTGGAGCAGGGCTACCAAGACTGGTTGCGCTTTCGCCTGGCGCAAACCGTCAAAGCGCTGGACCGTGGCGAGATGCCAAGCTACCCCGCAGAAGCAGCGAGGGCCGTTCTGCAGCAGCGCCTGGCCGCGCGACGCACAAGGCAACCCAAGCCCGTGCTGTAACACCGATGGCAATCCGGTGGTCTGACTTTGCGCTGCAAAGTCTGGAGGAAATTGTGAGCTACTACGAGTTGGAAGCTGGGCCCCAAGTGGCCGACGCCGTTGCCGCGCGCATTTTTGGCCAGGTTGATCAAGTGGCGGCAATGCCTACGGCGTGTCCGCCAAGCGACCTGTTTCCCGGCGCCAGAAAGCTCGTGATCAGTCGCCTGCCCTACGTGGCCTTTATCCGGGCCTTGTCTCCTGCGGTTTGGGAGGTGATTGACATCGTGCACACCTCGCGAAAGCTGCCCAAAATGGACCGGTACAGCAAATAGGGGCTGTTCTCCGCGCTCGGCGTGCGTCGCCTCACTCCTGCACCCCCTCCACAAAAAACTTCACCCTTCGCACCCCGTTCCACTCATCGGCGTCCAAACGAAAGGCCATGGTCACCTTGGCGGGCAGGGGCTCGGTGTGGCCGAACCAGATGGCGTCTACCGGTTCGCCTTGGTGTTTGAGTTTGAGTGACAGGTGTTTTTCGCCCACCAGGCGTTGCGAGATCACTTCCACCTCTTCGCTGAAGGTGGGGGCGGCAAAGCCTTGGCCCCAGACGGCTTGGTGCAGGGTGTCGACCAGGTCGACGCGGCGGTAGGCGGGCAAGAGGGGGCCGTCGGTGGCCAGGCGGCGTTGCAGGGTGGCGGCGTCTAGCCACTCGTGGGCGACTTCGCTTAAGCCTTGCTCGAAAGTGTCCAAATGCTCCTCGGCAATGGTGCAGCCTGCGGCCATGGCGTGGCCGCCAAAGCGCAGCAACACGCCGGGGTAGCGCTTGGCCACCAGGTCCAGCGCGTCGCGCAAGTGAAAGCCGGGAATCGAGCGGCCCGAGCCCTTGAGTTCGTGCTCTTTGCCCGGCGCCTGGCTTGCGGCAAACACAAAGGTGGGGCGGTGCAGCTTGTCCTTGATGCGCGAAGCCACGATGCCGACCACGCCCTCGTGGAAATCGGGGTCAAACACGCAAATCGCCGGGGGCGGCTCGTCGCCTTCGTCAAACAGCGACTCGGCCACCACCATGGCCTGTTCGCGCATGTCGCCCTCAATCACCCGGCGCTCGCGGTTGATGCCGTCCAGGGTGCGCGCCAGCTCGTCGGCGCGCGCCGGGTCGTCGGTGAGCAAGCATTCAATGCCCAGCGTCATGTCCGACAGGCGCCCTGCCGCGTTGATGCGCGGCCCCAGGGCAAAGCCGAAGTCAAACGTCGTGGCGGTGGCCGCCTGGCGGCCCGAAGCCACAAACAAGGCCGCCAGCCCGGCGGGCATGGCCAGCGCACGCACGCGTTTCAGACCCTGTGCGACCAAGCGGCGATTGTTGGCGTCCAGGCGCACCACGTCGGCTACGGTGCCGAGCGCGACCAAAGGTAAAAGTGCATCGAGTTTGGGTTGTGTGGCTGCATCCAATACGCCGCGCGTGCGCAGTTCGCTGCGCAGCGCCAGCAGCACGTAAAACATCACGCCCACCCCCGCCATGGCCTTGCTCTCAAAAGTGCAGCCGGGCTGGTTGGGGTTGACGATGACGTTGGCGTCCGGCAGGGCGGCTGCGGGCAGGTGGTGGTCGGTCACCAGCACTTGCAGGCCCAGCGCCTTGGCGTGGGCCACGCCCTCTATGCTGGCAATGCCGTTGTCCACGGTGATCAACACATCAGCGCCCTGGTCAAACACGCGCTGGGCGATGGGCGCAGTCAGGCCGTAGCCGTCCACCACGCGGTCGGGCACCAAGTAATTGACGTGTTGCGCGCCCAACAGGCGCAGACCGCGCACGCCCACGGCGCAGGCGGTGGCGCCGTCGCAGTCGTAGTCGGCCACGATGCACAGGCGTTTTTGCGCGGCAATGGCGTCGGCCAGCAAGACGGCGGCGTCTGTCACGCCTTTGAGCCCGGCGGGAGGCAGCAGTTTGGCCAGGGCGTTGTCCAGTTCCTCGGGGCGGGTAACTCCCCGCGCGGCGTAGAGCTGGGCCAGCAACGGGTGGACTCCGGCTTGTTCCAGCGCCCAGACACTGCGCGGGGGGATGTCGCGGGGGATGATGTTCATAAGGTCTTCAAAATGCTTGCGGGGCGGGTCGCGTCAAAAGTGCCAAGGAGCCGACTCCACAGGCTGCGCGGCTGCTGGCGCCAAGTTTGCGCGCGGTGGCTGCCGCACAGGGTGAGGGCGATGGGGGGGGCGCTAGGCGCCGGGCTATTTTTGAGCGCCCGCAGCAGCTCGGCCAGTGGACCCGCATCGAGGTCTTGCCACGCTTGCACCCAGGCGGGGGCATCGTCGCGCAGTGCGGGAGCCGTCAGCGCATCCAGCACAGTAGCTTGCAGCAGGGGCGCTGGATTAGGCGGCAAGTCGCCCGTGCCGCTAAGCCAAAACGAGTTCACCATGGGCGCGCCACGGGCCACACGGGCGTCGTTAATGGGGTGGGTGTAGAGCAGCATTTGCATTTCGTTTTGCAGGCGGCGCAGCAGTTTGGCGGCGTCTTGGCGCGGCATCCAGCGGTCCACCGACTGGCCGCGCACGCGCTCCAGCGAAGCCGTGGCCAAGCCGCGCAGGGCTTCGCCCTCTGCCAACCAGGTGCAGGCGTCCAGCCAGTGCAGCGTGAGGCCGTCTTCCAAAAAATAGGGCTGCATGGCCCGCATCAAGACCTGCGACTCGGCATCGCTCAAGTCCAAAGTAGCCGGGTCTTGCATGGAAACATGGTCGGCGTGCACTACGAGGTGGCAGGGGCTGACCAGGCCGTAGGCGGCGCTGGGTTTAAACAGGGGCAGGGCGGCGGCGCGCAAGGCGGCCCAGGGAATCAGGCCATCGGCGTAGGCATGGTTGGACAGCACGCGCTCGGCCAAGGGCGAGAGGTCGCTGTCCGTCCCAAGCAGCGCGCCGCTGGGGCGAAGGGTGCGCAGCAGCGTGCGCAAATGGGGTAGTGCTAGCCGTTCCGGTGCCGCCTGGCATTGGGGGCCGGCGGCTGCGGCGAAGGGGATCACGAGGTGCATGGGGCCATTGTCCCGCACCGGCGGCGGTGGTCTTGTGGCGGCCCTGTCCTGCGGCGCGGTCCCCTGGCAGTCTGCTGCGAGCGCCTGCGACAATCAGCTCAAACGTCATCAAGGATTTGCAATGAAGTGGTTTTTTATGCTGGCCGTGGTGTTGGCTTGTGCTGGTTGCGCTGTGGTGGCCGTTGCTGACGCCGTGGTCACTACCGGGGCGGTGGTGGTGAAAACCGGCGTCAAAGCCGCCGGTGCGGTCGTGGGCGCGGTGCTGCCGGAATCGTCCAAGTGACCATGCTGCAAAACCTTCCCTTTGAGTTGCGCATCGGCTGGCGCTACACCCGTGCTGGCCGCTCCACCCGGCGCAATGGCTTTATTTCCTTCATCTCGGGCGTGTCCATGCTCGGCATTGCGCTGGGGGTGGCGGCGCTAATCATTGTGCTTAGCGTGATGAACGGCTTCCAAAAAGAGGTGCGCGACCGCATGCTTAGCGTGGTGTCGCACATCGAGATTTACGCCCTGGGCGGCGTGGCGCTGCCCGACGTGGCGCAAACCCTCACGCAAGCGCGCGCCAACCCCCAGGTCGTGGGCGCAGCGCCCTTTATCGCGGCGCAGGCCCTGCTGGCGCGCGGCGAGGACATGAAGGGCGTGCTGGTGCGCGGCATTGACCCGGCGCTAGAGCCCGAGGTCACCGACCTGGCCACGCCGGGTCAGCAAGCGGTGTTGCAGCAGCTCCAGCCGGGCGGTTTTGGCGTGGTGCTGGGCGGCGAGCTGGCCCGGTCCATGGGCGTGCGCTTAGGCGACGTGGTTACCCTGGTGGCCCCGAGCGGGCAGGTCACTCCCGCCGGCGTGGTGCCGCGCCTGAAGCAAATGACGGTGTTAGGCACTTTTGATTCGGGACACTTTGAATACGACTCCACGCTGGCGCTGGTGCATTGGCAAGACGCGGCCAAGGTATTTCGCTTAGAAGGCCCCACCGGCGTGCGCCTTAAGCTGCGCGACTTGCACCAGGCGCGTCTGGTGGCGCAAGACCTGAGCGACACGCTGGGCGGCGGCTATTTGGTGCGCGACTGGACGCGGCAAAACCGCAGCTGGTTTGCCGCCGTGCAGGTAGAAAAACGCATGATGTTCATCATCCTCACCCTGATCGTGGCGGTGGCAGCCTTCAACCTGGTCAGCACCTTGGTGATGACGGTCACCGACAAGCGCGCCGATATCGCGATATTGCGCACGATAGGCGCCAGTCCCGGCAGCCTCATGGGCATTTTTATGGTGCAAGGGGCAATGGTGGGGCTGATCGGCACGGGCGCGGGCTTGCTGCTGGGCTTGGGCGTGGCCTTCAACATCGACGTCATCGTGCCCGCACTGGAGCACCTGCTGGGCGCCACGTTTTTGCCGCAAGACATTTACCTGATCAGCCGCATGCCCAGCGACCCGCAGCGCGCCGACATCCTGCCCGTGGCGCTGATCAGCCTGGCCATGGCCTTTGTCGCCACCCTGTACCCCAGCTGGCGCGCCTCCCAAGTCAACCCTGCCGAGGCGCTGCGCTATGAATGATTCCATGCCCATCCTGCAATGCCAGGGCCTGCGCAAGCGGTTCACGGAAGGCCGCCTGGACGTGACCGTGCTCCAGGGTATTGACCTCGAAGTGCGGCGCGGTGAGACCCTGGCCATCGTGGGCACCTCAGGCTCGGGCAAATCGACGCTCTTGCACTTGCTCGGTGGCCTGGACGCGCCCAGCGGCGGCAGCGTGCGCCTCTGCGGTGCCGCCCTGGCCGATCTGGACGCGGCGGCCCAGGGCCGCCTGCGCAACCGGCACCTGGGTTTTGTATACCAGTTCCACCATCTCTTGCCTGAATTCAGCGCGCTGGAAAACGTGGCCATGCCCCTGACCATCCGCCGCGCCGCGCCCGCGCAAGCCACGGCGCAGGCCAGCGCCATGCTAGAGCGCGTGGGTTTGGCCCAGCGCCTGCACCATCGCCCGGCCGAACTCTCGGGCGGCGAGCGCCAGCGTGTGGCCATCGCCCGCGCGCTGGTCACCCGGCCTGACTGCGTGCTGGCCGACGAGCCCACCGGCAACCTGGACCGGCGCACCGCCGACGGCGTGTTTGACCTGATGCTGGACCTGGCGCGCGAACACGGCACTGCCTTTGTGCTGGTCACGCACGACGCCGCCTTGGCACGCCGCTGCAGCCGCCAGTTGCGCCTGGACCAGGGGCAACTCCAGCAGCTACTGACCGAATAAGTGTGCGGAAAGAAGGTATGACCTGATGCGCTGGTTGTCTGGTTTTTTGTGCGTATGTGTGTTCTTGCCCTCGGTGTGCGCCGCCGACGTGGTTCAAGGTTTGACAGAGGCGCAAATGGCGCCGGGACGGCTTCAGCGCGTGGCATCTGCCCGCGAGGGGGCGGATATTCCGGTGTACCTACGTGCCACGCCCGACGCTAAGGGTACTTTGGTGATGCTGCCCGGCGGCAGTGGAGGCATCGGTAAGGTGGGTGCGCAGGGCTGGCCCGATGGCTCTAATTTTTTGGTCCGTAGCGCCCCTTTGTTTGCAGCCCAAGGATTTAACTTAGCCCTTGTGTCCCGACCCAGTGACCAGACGGAAATGGACTACCCGTTTCGCGTCAGCGAACCGGCCATGGACGATCTGCGCCGTGTGCTGCGCCAGGTGAAGGCTAGTTTTGTCGCTCCGGTGTGGGTGGTGGGTACTAGCAGGGGAACGGTCTCGGGTACTGCGGCTGCTATCGCCTTGCGCGGCGAGGGTTTGATCGACGGCCTGGTGCTCACCTCTAGCGTTACGCTGGCTAAAACCACGGGCGCGGTGCCTACGCAGGCGCTGGACAAGATCACCGTTCCCGTGCTGGTTATGCACCATGAAAAAGACGCCTGCCGGGTCTGCCGCCCTCATGAGGTGCCCGCCATTGATCGCGGGCTCGTGAACAGCCGCAGGCATGCATTTGTGATGTTCAGCGCGGGCGAAGGCGAAAGCGGAAACCCTTGTGATGCATTGCATTTCCACGGATTTATTGGCGCAGAGCCGCAGGCGGTTGAGCGCATCACGGACTGGATCGCGGCCACGCCGATGCCATGACGGTGGCCTGGATAGACACCCATTGCCACTTGGATGCGCCCGAGTTTGGCGCCGCAGATGAGGCCGACGCGGTGCGCCAAGCAGCGCGCGACGCAGGTGTTGCGCATTGCGTCATTCCCACAGTAGAGGCCGCTAACTGGAGTGCCGTGCGCACGCTGGCGCATCGCTGGGGCGACAGTTATTGCCTGGGCATCCACCCGCTGTATGTGCCACAGGCCAGTGACGCCGATTTGCAGGCGCTGGATGCGCAACTGCGCTTGCACCGTGACGACCCGCGCCTGGTGGCGGTGGGCGAAATCGGCCTGGACTTCTTTGTGCCCGAACTGTGCACGCCGCCTATGCGCGAGAAGCAGGAGTTTTTCTACCGCGCGCAACTGCAATTGGCTGCTGCCGCAGGCCTGCCCGTGGTCTTGCACGTGCGCCGCAGTGCCGACCGATTGCTGAAGTTTTTGCGCCAGATTCGTCCCGCCATAGGCTGGACGGGCATTGCCCATGCGTTTAACGGCAGCCTGTTGCAGGCCCAAGCCTTTGTCGACCTCGGTTTCAAGCTCGGCTTTGGCGGCGCGCTCAGCTTTGAGCGTGCCTTGCAGTTACGCCATTTGGCCCAAGCCCTGCCGCTGGACGCGCTGGTGCTAGAAACCGACGCCCCCGACATCCCCCCGCACTGGCTGTACACCACCGCCCAGGCGCGCCAAGACGGCGTGCCCCAAGGCCGCAATACACCCGCAGAAATTCCCCGCATCGCCCAAGTGCTGGCGCAATTGCGCGGCATGGAGGTCGATGGGCTGCGGGCCGCCGTTTGGCGCAATGCGCAAGCCGCGCTGCCCAAACTGGCTGCCCTGCTGTGAGCTACTATGATGAAACAAATGACAAGCGACCAACTGCCCGAAGTGAATTTTTCTGAAGAGGGGCCGGTGCGCCACCTGCACTTGGGCAGCGCGTGGATCCAGGGCTCCATGCTGATGGACGCGCCTTATGTGCTGGTGCACGAGTACATCCAGCGCATGATGGCCTGGCTGCTGTTGATGGACCCCGCCACCACGCCCAAGCGCCAAGCGCTGCAACTGGGCTTGGGCGCCGGGTCGCTCACCAAGTTTTGCCATAAAGAAATTCGCATGCAGACCACGGCGATTGAGCTCAACCCGCAGGTGCTGCACGCCTGCCGGGGCTGGTTCAAGTTGCCGGCAGACAACGCGCGCATGCAAGTGGTGCTGGCCGACGCCGCGCAAGAGATTCAAAAGCCGCGCTGGCTGGGCGTGGTGGACGCGCTGCAGGTCGATTTGTACGACGAGGAAGCCGCCGCACCGGTGCTGGATTCGCCGGATTTTTATGCCGACTGCCGCAACACGCTGACCGACCAGGGCTGTATGACGGTCAACCTGTTTGGCCGCAGCTCCAGCTTTGAAGCCAGCGTGGACAAAATCGCCGCAGCCTTTGGCCGCGATGCCATCTGGGCCTTCAAGGCCACGCGCGAGGGCAATACCGTGGTGCTGGCCCAGCGCACGCCCAGCCGCCCCAGCCGCGCGGTATTGACCGAGCGCGCCGCCTACATCGATTCGCACTGGGGCTTGCCGGCAGCCAAGTGGGTGCGCGGCTTCAAACCTATCGTTCCATGAATCCGCCCTCCGCTTTGCGCGCGCCCGCCGCCATGCGCCACCGTGGCCCCTTGGACTGGCAGCGCCTGGTGGCCTGGATGCAAGGTGACAAGCTGATTTCTGACCAAGAGGCCGCGCGCGCCAGCGCCCGTTGCGCCCAAGGCGAAAGCGCGCAACACCCGGTGCTGCGCCTGGCCAGCTTAGGGCTGCGCCGCGCCTCAGACGACAAGGTGCTGGACGCCGAAGCCTTGCTCGCCTGGTTGGCGCCGCGCGCTGGGCTGGCCTATTTGCGCATAGACCCGCTCAAGGTGGACGTGAGCAAGGTGGCCGAGGCCTTTAGCGCCGCCTACGCGCAGCGCCACAAGGTGCTGCCGGTGGCTGTGACCGCGCAAGAAATCGTGGTCGCCACCGCCGAACCCTTTGCCACCGAATGGCGGGCCGAGGTAGAGCGCCAGACCCGGCGCCAGGTGCGTTTGGTGCTGTGCAACCCGCAAGACATTGCGCGCTACACCGCCGAGTTCTACGCACTGGCGCAGTCGGTGCGCAGCGCCATGAACAAAGGCGGGCAGGCCAACGTCAGCTTCGAGCAACTGGTGGAGCTGGGCCGCAGCAACAAGCAGCTTGACGCCAACGACCAAAGCGTGGTGATGGTGGTGGATTGGCTGTGGCAGTACGCCTTCGACATGCGCGCCAGCGACATTCACTTAGAGCCCCGGCGCGAGCAATGCGTCATCCGCTTTCGCATCGACGGCGTGCTGCACCCGGTGTACCAGTTGCCGCCTGCGGTGATGCTGGCCATGACCTCGCGCATCAAAATTTTGGCGCGCATGGACGTGATTGAGCGCCGCCGCCCGCAAGACGGCCGCATCAAGACCCGCGACGCCAAGGGCAACGAGATTGAGATGCGCCTGTCCACGCTGCCCACGGCCTTTGGCGAAAAAATGGTGATGCGCATTTTTGACCCGGAAAACACCGTCAAAGACCTCGACGCCCTGGGTTTTGCCGCCCACGACGCCCAGCGCTGGGAGGCATTGTTGAAAAAGCCCCACGGCATTATTTTGGTGACCGGCCCCACCGGCTCGGGCAAAACTACCACGCTGTATTCCACCCTCAAGCGCGTGGCCACCGAAGAAATCAACGTCAGCACCGTAGAAGACCCGATAGAGATGGTCGAGCCCTCGTTCAACCAGACCCAGGTGCAGCCGCAGCTCGATTTCAGCTTTGCGCAGGGCGTGCGCGCCCTCATGCGCCAAGACCCAGACGTCATCATGGTGGGAGAAATCCGCGACCTGGAGACCGCCGAGATGGCCGTCCAGGCGGCGCTGACCGGGCACCTGGTTTTTTCTACCCTGCACACCAACGACGCGCCGTCTGCCATTACCCGCCTGATTGAGCTGGGCATCGCGCCCTATTTGATCAACGCCACCTTGCTCGGCGTTTTGGCCCAGCGCCTGGTGCGCACTTTGTGCGCCAGTTGCAAAGTGCCTGACGCAGACGCCCGCGCCACCACCTTGGAAGCGGCTGTCAAACCCTGGTCCCTCACTGGGAGCTTCCAGCCCTTCAAAGCCGTCGGCTGTGTCGACTGCAGGATGACGGGCTTTCGCGGGCGCACCGGTTTGTACGAGTTGCTGGCGCTGACCGACCCGCTCAAGGCCTTGGTCAACGTCCAGCCCGACATACAGGCACTGCGCAGACAGGCCGTGGCCGATGGCATGCACCCGCTGCGCTTGGCCGGCGCGCTGCGGGTGGCGCAGGGGCAAACCGTGCTCGACGAGGTACTTAGCGCCACCCCCGATTTGGGCGATGCAAAGTCTTGATTTTTTGGGTGCAAAATCGCGTGCTATTTACTAAGACAAGGAGATGATTTGTGAATATCAAAAGCCAGAAGGACTTTTTTTCGGGCCTCATGTTTATGGCCGTGGGTGTGGCCTTTGCGTGGGGGGCGAGTGGCTACACCATAGGCAACGGCGCCCGCATGGGGCCGGGTTACTTTCCGCTGGTGCTGGGCATTCTGCTCGCCGTGCTGGGCTTGGTGATTACCTTCAATGCGCTGGTGGTGCCAGCGGCCGACGGTGACAAGATTGGACGCATCGCCTGGAAGCCTCTGTTTTTCATTATCAGCGCGAATCTGGTTTTTGGTGCTGCCTTGGGCGGACTGCCGAGCATTGGTCTGCCGCCCATGGGCTTGATCGTGGGCATCTTTGCGCTCACTTTCATTGCCAGCAACGCGGGGGACGGATTCAATTTCAAAGAAGTGACCGTGCTTGCGATCATTCTTGCTGTGATGAGCTATGCCGCGTTCATCTTGCTGCTCAAGCTGCAGTTCCCCGTTTGGCCCGCATTCATCAAAGCGTAAGGACCCCATTCCATGGATTTGTTCAATAACCTGGCCTTGGGCTTTGGCGTAGCGTTCACGCTGCAAAATTTAATGTATGCGTTTATCGGCTGCCTTTTGGGCACGCTCATTGGCGTATTGCCCGGCATTGGCCCTTTGGCCACCATCGCCATGCTGCTGCCTGCCACCTACGCCTTGCCGCCGGTGGCAGCACTCATCATGCTCGCTGGTATTTACTACGGCGCGCAGTACGGTGGTTCCACCACGGCGATTTTGGTCAATCTTCCGGGCGAGTCCTCCTCGGTGGTAACGGTGATCGACGGCTACCAGATGGCGCGCCAGGGCAGGGCGGGTCCGGCGCTTGCGGCGGCAGGTCTGGGTTCTTTTTTTGCCGGGTGCGTGGGCACCTTGATCTTGGCGGCGTTTGCAGCCCCGTTGACCGAGCTGGCCTTCAAGTTTGGGCCGGCCGAGTATTTCGCCTTGATGATTTTGGGACTGATTGGCGCAGTAGTGCTGGCCTCGGGCTCCTTGCTCAAGGCGGTGGCCATGATTGTTCTGGGCTTGCTGCTGGGCATGGTGGGCACCGATGTGAACTCTGGCGTGGCCCGCTACAGCTTCGATATTGCCGAGTTGACGGACGGTATCGGCTTTATCGTGATCGCCATGGGCGTGTTTGGCTACGGCGAGATCATTAGCAACCTGTCCAAGCATGAAAGCGAGCGCGAGGTCTTTACCGCTTCGGTCTCGGGCCTGATGCCTACCAAGGAAGACTTCAAAAACATGGTTCCGGCCGTCTTGCGTGGCACTTCGCTGGGTGCCGTACTCGGCATACTGCCCGGCGGCGGCGCGGTGATGGCGGCTTTTGCCGCCTACACGCTGGAAAAGAAAACCAAGCTGCGCCCCGGTGAAGTGCCCTTCGGCAAAGGCAATATCCGCGGCGTAGCGGCGCCTGAGGCCGCTAACAACGCCGGTTCGCAGACCTCATTCATACCCTTGCTCACCTTGGGCATTCCGCCCAACGCCGTGATGGCCTTGATGGTGGGTGCAATGACCATCCACAACATCCAGCCCGGCCCGCAGGTCATGACCAGCAACCCCGAGCTGTTTTGGGGCCTGATTGCGTCCATGTGGATCGGCAATTTGATGCTGGTGATTTTGAACCTGCCTTTGATCGGTATTTGGATCAAGCTGCTCAGCGTGCCCTACCGCTGGTTGTTTCCGTCCATCGTGCTGTTTTGCGCGATTGGCGTGTATTCGACCAATAACAACACATTTGACATTTGGATGGTGGCGATTTTTGGCGTGATTGGCTACCTGTTCATCAAGCTTGGCACCGAGCCCGCGCCGCTTTTGCTGGGCTTTATTTTGGGCCCGATGATGGAAGAGTATTTGCGCCGCGCGCTCTTGCTCTCGCGTGGGGACTGGAGTGTTTTTGTTACACGGCCCTTGTCGGCTGCCTTGTTGGCTGCCTCTCTTGTGCTGCTAGCGGTGGTGCTGCTGCCCTCAGTCAAAGCCAAGCGTGAAGAAGCTTTTGTTGAGGACTGAAATGTCTTGCTGAGCTGTCAAAAAAATGGGCTCGAACTACAAAGTTCAAGCCCATTTTGGTGTTGCTTTGGCGGGCGCAGTGCACTGCGTGCAGCTGCAGTATCGACTAGCCTTTAAGGTCTCCGGCCAAGGAGGCCAATGACTCCATTGCTATTTGCGTATGGGCTGGGTAATTGGTGTGGTCGCAGCCCAATTTAACTGCGGCTCCCGCCTTGACCGCAGAACACATGCCGGGCGTCAACTCAAAGCGAACAAAGTGCACAGCTGAGGTTTTTTCATCGTTCTCGCGGTCTAGGTCCTCGTCGGCTATGGCATAGACACGGCTTTGGCCTTCCACTTCGATAAACATGCGGTCTTCTACGCCGATGAGGCGCGAGAGTTCGCGCTTGCGTTCGTTGATGTCGGGGTATTCCAGCAGCATGGTAGCTTTCCAGTTGCTGCCGTCCGGCATGAGCGGGGCGTAAGCCTCGATTTCCTGCAGGATGCCTTCTTCCTCAAAAATCTTTTCAATGCGCAGCATTTCTTGGATTTGGTAGCGGATGGTGGTTTCGCTCTCAAACTGCAGGTTAATGTTCTCACCCAAACGAACGCTGCGCAGCTTGCGGTGCGCCATGACTTCGGCCTTGTGGGTTTTGCGGTACTTGGTGTAGGCCTCCAAGGTCATGAGGCTCTCGGGGGTGATATTTCCGGTCAGTTGCATGGTGGTTTTCTCCCAGTTCAAACTATTTCAGGCCGTAAGCTTTGGCGATCAAGCTCAAGGGGTGCTGCAGCTCGGGCGCACCTAGACCATTGACCTCGAAGCCTTGGGCAATGTGGTGGCCACCCAATGGGCAGTCGGAGCTAATGAAGTCGGGCTTGGTGCCGTCCTTCATGGTCGCCATCGACTTGAAGAGCGGCTTGCCGATTTTCATGGATTGCTGGTGGTACGCCTTTTTCACGCCAAAAGTGCCAGCGTGGCCGGAGCAGCGCTCCAGCGTGTTGATGGTGGTGCCGGGCACCATTTTCAACATCTCTTCGGTCTTTTTACCGATGTTTTGCACCCGACCGTGACAGGGAATCTGGTAGCTCACATTGCCCAACGGTGTGCTGAACTCGGTTTGCAGCAGGCCGTCGCGTTTGCGCTGCATCAGGTATTCAAACGGGTCCCACATGTGCTCTTTGACCAGTTGCACGTCGGCGTCTTGCGGGTACATGAGCGGAATTTCCTGCTTGAACATCAGCGCACAACTTGGCACCGCAGCCAAGATGGCGTAGCCCTCGCGGGCATAGCGCGCCAGCACCGGGATATTGGCTTCTTTGCTGGTGTTGACCGCATCCAAGTCACCAAGCTCCAGCTTGGGCATGCCGCAGCATTTTTCCTTTTCTACAATGACGTACGGAACGGCGTTGTGGTCCAGGATCTTTAGCAAATCCAGGCCGATGCCAGGTTCGTTGTAGTTGATGTAGCAGGTGGCGAAAATTGCCACTTTGCCTGGCGTTTTTGCGCCGTCTTGTACTACCTTGGATTTGGCTTTTGGGGCACTGGAGCGAAATTTCTTAGTCGCCAAGGTGGGTAGCCATGCGTCTTTGTCTACGCCTAAGGTGGACTCCATCACGCTGCGGGCCATGTCGGTCTTGTTGATGGCGTTAACCGCCTGCACCACAATAGGAATGCCTGCAAAAGAGCCGTGTAAATCGGTGCTGGCTAGTAGTTTTTCACCCGCGCTGACCTCACCCTTTTTGAACTTGATCGCCTTGGCGCGCAGCATGGTGTGCGGAAAATCCAAATTGAACTCGTGGGGCGGTACGTAGGGGCACTTGGTCAGGTAGCAGAGGTCGCACAAATAGCATTGGTCTACCACTTTCCAGTAGTCTTGTTTGGCTACACCATCGACTTCCATGGTTTTGCTCTCGTCCACCAAGTCGAACAGGGTGGGGAAGGAGCCGCACAAACTTACGCAGCGCCGGCAACCGTGGCAAATATCAAAAATGCGCTCCATTTCATGGAAAACCGATGCCTCGTTGTAGTAGTCAGGGCCCTTCCAGTCGATGGGGTGGCGCGTGGGTGCCTGCAGATTGCCTTCGGTTGCCATAGTGGGCCTTGTGTTCAGGGGGGATCAATGGAATGTTCTGCATTGGGCACTGCAAGCAACGCCCAACACAGAGGATTCATCGTTGCCAGAGCGATTGCGCTGGCGCGTCAAAATCAATCTACCAGTTCGGCCAGAGCCTTGGCGTAACGGTTGGCGTGTGAACGCTCGGCCTTGGCCAAGGTTTCAAACCAGTCAGCTACTTCGTCTTGGCCTTCGTCGCGGGCGGTTTTGGCCATGCCAGGGTACATGTCGGTGTACTCGTGCGTCTCACCGGCCACTGCAGAGGCCAGGTTCTCACGGGTGCCGCCAAAAGGCATGCCAGTTGCGGGGTCGCCGCACTGTTCCAGCCACTCGAGGTGGCCATGGGCGTGTCCAGTTTCACCCTCAGCGGTGGAGCGGAACAGGGCTGCCACGTCTGGCTGGCCTTCGACGTCTGCTTTGTTCGCGAAATACAGGTAACGGCGGTTGGCCTGAGACTCGCCTGCGAAGGCGGCTTTCAGGTTGTCTTCCGTTTTTGAGCCTTTGAGTGCTGCCATGGAAATCTCCTTACAGGGTTAAAGAAAGCGCTTTTGCCTTGAACAATAAATTGCCAAAGACAACCCCAGCTTAACGGGGTCCCATGTCGGCGTCTAATTGGCTGGATCAATGCCCATGATTGACTCTGCCTATTGAAGGCCGCTTAATTAAAGAACGCTTCAAACCCCTGCGCAGGCTCAAAGCGCTTGTTGCGCCAAAACAGGCGGGAGGGGCCGGGTAGGGCACGCGTGGCGACCGAATGCTGCGGGTCGCCGGGGTAGCAAATCACACGTGTGCCCTCTTCGTTAAAGGCCTCGGGCATGAGGACCGGCGGCGGGCGGCTCGCCGCCTCGGCCAGCGCGCTAGCCACCGTGGCGTGGCGCGACAAATGCGCCAGGCTCATGATTTGCGGCGGCGCCAACTCAATCTCGCGCTCCCAGTACTGCGCTAGCGCCGCGCGGGGCGCTAGCCAGGCGCTTTGCGTGGTTTCCACGTTGTCGTGCGCCGCCAACTGGCCCGCTGGCATGGCCGCAATGAAAAACCGGGTGTCAAAGCGCTTGTTGGTGACCGATGGCATGCGCGGCGTGATCCAGCGCGTCCAGGGCTGCACCGCGCTGGTGTGCAGGCGCAGCTGCTGCGCGGCCAGGCGGGCGTGAAAGTCGGTGCTGGTAAGCGGCATGGCGCCGTTTGGCCCGGTGGCTGCCGCCAACAAGACGCCGGATTCTTCAAAGGTTTCGCGCAGCGCGGCCACGAACAGGCCGCAGGCGGTGGCCTGGTCGGTCTCGGTTTCGCCTAAGGATGCGTGCAAATCGTGGGCTGCGCGGTCAAAGTGGGCGTGGTGGGCTGCCTCGCAGTCGGCAGCGTCGAGCTTGCCGCCAGGGAAGACATAGGCGCCGCCCAGCACGTCAGACAGTCCGTGGCGCTTGACCAAAAACACTTCCAGGCCTTGCGCGCCGTCGCGCAGCAAGACCACGGTGGCCGCGTCTCGGGGCGGCTGGGTGGGGATGTCGGAGTTGAGTTCCATGGTTTGTCACCAAGTTTGTCGCATGGGTTGCGGGGGTGAAAAGGGCGGTGCGCGCTGTGCAGTAGAGTCAGCCCCTGTTTTGCGGGCCATAAGGGCCTGTTGCAACCTGACTGGAGAATTTTATGGGCCTGGACTTCAATAACCGTGTAGCCATTGTGACCGGCGCTGGCGGTGGTTTGGGGCGCTTGCACGCGCTGGCGCTGGCCGCACGCGGCGCCAAGGTGGTGGTCAACGACCTGGGCGGCGCGCGTGACGGCTCGGGCGGCTCGGTGTCGGCGGCGCAGGCCGTGGTGGCTGAAATCGAGGCAGCAGGTGGCGTGGCCATGGCCAATGGCGCGTCTGTTACGGACTACGCGGCAGTACAAGCCATGGTGCAATCGGCGGTGGACGCCTGGGGCCGGGTGGACATCTTGGTCAACAACGCGGGCATCTTGCGCGACAAGAGCTTTGCCAAGATGGAGATGGACGACTTTCGCATGGTGATGGACGTGCACGTGATGGGCGCAGTGCACTGCACCAAGGCCGTGTGGCCGCACATGGTGGCGCAAAAATACGGCCGTATTCTCATGACCACGTCCAGCAGCGGCCTGTATGGCAACTTTGGCCAAAGCAACTACGGCGCGGCCAAGATGGCGCTGGTGGGTTTGATGCAAACCCTGTCGATTGAGGGTGCCAAGCACCACATTCACGTCAATTGCCTGGCGCCCACGGCCGCCACGCGCATGACCGAAGACCTGATGCCGCCCCAGGTGCTGGCCGCCCTCAAGCCCGAGGCGGTGGTCCCCGCCATGCTGGTGCTGGTTGCCGACGACGCACCGAATCGCACCATTTTGTGTGCCGGTGCGGGCAGCGTGGAGGCGGCGCAAATCACCCTGACCCATGGTGCCTGGGTGGGCCTGGACAGCGACGCGCCCGAGCGCCTGCACGCCGCCCTGGCCACGGTGACCAACGGTAGTGGCGCCAGCGTGCCCGCCAGCGGTGCAGCGCAGGGCGCGCTTGAAGTGGGCCGCGCCCGCCAGCACCTGGCCTAAGCAGCGCCCAGACAAGCTGCGCCTGGCGCGCCCGATGGGCGTGGTAGGTGTGGTGGCTTGCAATAGCCTGATACCACCCCACTTACACGCGACTGTGCTAAGTTCACCGCCGCTAAAGTGAAAGAGCTTTCATGGCTTGGGGGCGCTTCGCCTCTGTATGAAGGTTAGACGGAAAACGAGGGCCTGTAGGCATGAACGAAAGCAATACCGCCCAAAGCGACCTGAACCCGCAGCGCCTGCTCGGAATTCGCCGCGGCATAGAAAAAGAAAGCCTGCGCTGCGAGCCCGATGGCGCGCTGGCCATGACCCAGCACCCCGCAGACTTGGGCTCCGCGCTCACCCACCCGCACATCACCACCGATTTCAGCGAGTCGCAGATCGAACTCATTACCGGCGTGCACGCCGGCGTGCAAAGCTGCATAGACGAGCTGCGCGAGGTGCAAAAGTTCACCTTGCAATCCATGGGCGACGAGCTGCTGTGGGTGTCTAGCATGCCCTGCAAGCTGCCGGCCGATGAGGCGATTCCGCTAGGCCAGTACGGCAGCTCCAATGTGGGGCTGGCCAAAACCGTGTACCGCAGCGGCCTGGGCTACCGCTACGGGCGGCGCATGCAAACCATATCGGGCATCCACTACAACTGGTCTTTGCCCGGCGTGTCCAGCGAAGCCTATTTCGGGCTGATCCGCAACTTTCGCCGCCACGCATTTTTGTTGCTCTACCTGTTTGGGGCCTCGCCTGCGGTGTGCGAGTCCTTTGTGGCGGGGCGCAGCCATTCGTTGCAAGCGCTGCATCCGGGCACCATGGGTTTGCCCTATGCCACCTCGCTGCGCATGGGCCGCCTGGGCTACCAAAGCGACGCCCAAAGCGCACTGGCGGTGAGCTACAACAGCCTGGAGGGCTACGCCGCCTCGCTGCACCAGGCGCTGACCGTGCCCTATGCGCCCTACCAAGCCATTGGCGTGCAGGCGCCGGACGGCCACTTTCGGCAGCTCACCACCAGCTTGCTGCAAATTGAGAACGAGTTTTACGGCACCATCCGGCCCAAACGGGTGATCTTCCAGGGCGAGCGCCCCTTGCATGCGCTGCGTGAGCGGGGCGTGGAGTACGTGGAAGTGCGCCTCATGGACCTGGACCCGTTCGAGCCCGTGGGCATCCACCCCCGCACTCTGCGCTTTTTGGACGTGTTTTTGCTGCACTGCCTGAGCCAGCCCAGCCCGAAGGACTCGCCCCAAGAAATTGCCGCCATGGCACGCAACCAGCAGTGCGTGGCCGAGCGCGGGCGCGAACCCGGCCTGCGCCTGCAGCGCGCCGACGCCACCGTGGCCTTGACCGACTGGGGCCTGGAACTGGTGCGCGGCTTTGCGCCCATGGCAGGGGCCTTGGATGCGGCCCACGGAAGCTCGGACTACAGCGACGCGGTGGCCCACGCTGAGCACGCCCTGCAAAACCCCGACACGCTGCCCTCGGCGCGCGTGCTCCGCTCTATGGCGCACGACTTTGGCGGCTCGTTTGCCGCCTTTGCCCTGGCCCATTCGGCGCAAACCAAGGCGCAGGAATTGGCTAGCCCCCTGTCGCCCTCTGCGCTGGCGCGCTTTCAGCAACTCGCGCAGGCCTCTCGCGTGGCGCAACTGGAGACGGAGCAGGGCGACAGCCTGCCCTTTGACCGCTACCTGGAGCAATACCTGTCGCCCCAGCGCCTGGGCAAGCCCGCAGCAAGCGCCTAGCGCTACGGGGCTTCCACTCGGCGTCCACTGGGCGTCCGCGGGCCGCCTGGCCCGAACTGCCGGACAATCGGCGGTCCAAGACACGCAGCGAAAGCACAAAAACATGGCCATCCAATGGTTTCCCGGCCACATGCACCTCACGCGCAAGGCAATTGGCGAGCGCATCAAAGACATTGATGTGGTCATCGAGCTGCTGGACGCCCGTCTGCCCGGCTCCAGCGCCAACCCCATGCTGGCCGACATCACCAGCGCCAAGCCCACGCTCAAGGTGCTCAACAAGCAAGACCTGGCCGACCCGGTGCGCACCGCGCTGTGGCTGGAGCATTACAAGGCCCAGCCCGGCGTGCAGGCCTTGGGCTTGGACGCGAGCATGAGCACCCCTGCGCGCGCACTGGTAACCGCCTGCCACACCCTGGCGCCCAAGCGCGGCGGCATGGCTAAACCCATGCGCGTGCTGATCTGCGGCATTCCGAACGTGGGCAAGTCCACGTTGATCAACACCCTCAAAGGCAAGCGCTCGGCCAAAACCGGCGACGAGGCGGGGGTGACCAAGATAGAGCAGCGCATCACGATTGCAGACGACTTTTACCTCTACGACACCCCCGGCGTGCTGTGGCCGCGCATCATCGTGGCCAAGAGCGGCTACAACCTGGCCGCCAGCGGCGCCATCGGGCGCAACGCCTTTAACGAAGAAGAAGTGGCGCTGGAGCTGCTGGACTACCTGCGCCAGCATTACCCGCACGAAGTGGAGGCACGCTACAAGATTGAGGGCGTCTCCAGCATGAGCGACGAAGAAATATTGGCGGCCATCGGCAAAAAGCGCGGCGCTTTGCAGTCGGGCGGGCGCATCAACCTGCAAAAGGCGGCGGAAATTGCGATTTACGACTTTCGCGCAGGTAGCCTGGGCCGCCTGACGCTGGAAACACCCGACGAATTTGCGCAGTGGCTGGCGGTGGGGCAAAAAATCGATGCCGAGCGCCAGATCAAAAAAGACGATATCGAGCACGCGCGCCTGGTGCGCCTGAAGAAGATACCGCGCCCGGCCACGCGTGCAGAGCGCGATGCGCAGGAAGACAAACACGGCGATTGAAGCTCCGGGCGACGGGAGCGCCCGGCGCCCCGGTGTTTGGCCCTAGAACAGCACCACGCCCCGGATGGATTCGCCGCTCTTCATCAGGTCAAAGCCCTTGTTGATGTCTTCCAGCGGCATGGTGTGGGTGATCAAGTCGTCAATATTGATCTTGCCGTCCATGTACCAGTCCACGATTTTGGGCACGTCGGTGCGCCCCCGCGCGCCGCCAAAGGCCGAGCCTTCCCACTTGCGCCCGGTTACCAGCTGAAACGGGCGGGTGCTGATCTCGGCCCCAGCTTCGGCCACGCCGATGATGATGCTGCGGCCCCAGCCCTTGTGCGTGCATTCCAGCGCCTGGCGCATGACCTTGGTGTTGCCAATGCATTCAAAGCTGTAGTCCGCACCGCCGTCGGTGAGCTGCACGATGGCGTCTACCAGATTGCCGCCCGCCGCTTCAATTTCTTTGGGGTTCAGGAAGTGGGTCATGCCAAATTTGCGCGCCATGGCCTGGCGCGCGGGGTTGATGTCCACGCCAATGATCTTGTCCGCACCCACCATTTTTGCGCCCTGAATCACGTTCAGGCCAATGCCGCCCAGGCCGAACACCACGACGTTGGCCCCCGCCTCCACCTTGGCAGTAAACAGCACGGCGCCAATGCCGGTGGTCACGCCACAGCCGATGTAGCAGACCTTGTCAAACGGGGCGTCTTCGCGGATTTTGGCCAGCGCGATTTCGGGCACCACGGTGTAGTTGCTAAAGGTACTGGTGCCCATGTAGTGAAAAATCGGCTTGCCGTCCAGGCTAAAGCGGCTGCTGGCGTCGGGCATCAGGCCCTTGCCCTGGGTGCTGCGGATGCGCTGGCACAGATTGGTCTTGCGGCTCAGGCAAAACTTGCATTCCCGGCACTCAGGCGTGTAGAGCGGAATGACGTGGTCGCCCTTTTTGAGCGTGGTCACGCCGGCCCCCACGTCCACCACAATGCCCGCGCCCTCGTGACCAAAGATGGCGGGGAAGATGCCTTCCGGGTCCGCGCCTGAGAGGGTGTAGTAGTCGGTGTGGCAAATGCCGCTGGCCTTGATCTCGACCAGCACCTCGCCCAATTTCGGGCCTTGCAGGTCCACGGTTTCAATGGTCAGGGGCTGGCCTGCTTTCCAGGCGACGGCGGCTTTGGTTTTCATGGGGATTTGTAGGGTGCGTTGATTGGTAGCGAGCATCCTAACTTGCCGGGTGACGTGCTCAAAACGGCGTCTGGGAGGTGTTTTGCGCGGCCTGGCGCTGGCCGCAGGAAACGCTGTCGCGCAAAGCAATCTTGCCCAGCGCTGCTCGCCTAAACTCGCGCGGCGCCAAGCTTGCTGGCGTGCCAAATTGACCCTGGAAGACAAACTGTATGACCGCCTACCCGCTGATGCTCAGCCCCCTGGACCTGGGCTTTACCACCCTCAAAAACCGCGTGCTCATGGGTTCCATGCACGTGGGGTTGGAAGAGGCCAAAAACGGCTTTGAGCGCATGGCGGCGTTTTATGCCGAGCGCGCGCGCGGCGGCGTGGCGCTGATGGTGACCGGCGGCATTGCCCCCAACGACCGCGCCCGCCCCATGCCCGGCGGCGCCCGCATGACCACGCCAGAGGAAGCCGAAAAACACAAGGTCGTCACCCAGGCGGTGCACGCTGCTGGCGGCAAAATTTGCATGCAAATCTTGCACTTTGGCCGCTACGCCTACCACCCCGAGCTGGTGGCGCCCAGCGCCATCAAGGCGCCTATCAACCCCTTTCGCCCCCATGCGCTGACCACCGAGGAAGTCGAGCAAACCATTGAAGACTTTGTGCGCGCCGCAGCGCTGGCGCAAAGCGCGGGCTATGACGGCGTGGAGATCATGGGCTCGGAGGGCTACCTGATCAATGAATTTATTGCCGCTCACACCAACCACCGCGACGACGCCTGGGGCGGCAGTTACGAGAACCGCATTCGTTTTCCGCTGGAAATCGTGCGCCGCACCCGTGCCAAAGTGGGCACGAACTTCATTGTGATTTTTCGCCTGTCCATGCTCGACCTGGTCGAAGGCGGCTCCACGCTAGACGAAGTGGTGCAGCTCGCCCAGGCGCTGGAGGCCGCAGGCGTGACGATTTTGAACACCGGCATTGGCTGGCACGAGGCGCGCATTCCCACCATTGCCACCAAGGTGCCGCGCGCGGCCTTTGCCTGGGTCACGCAGCAGCTCAAGGGCAAGGTAAAAATCCCTCTGATCGCCACCAACCGCATCAACACCCCCGAGGTGGCTGAACAGGTGCTGGCCGACGGCATGGCCGATATGGTGTCCATGGCACGGCCCTTTTTGGCCGACCCCGAGTTTGTGAACAAGGCCGCAAGCGGACACGCCGACCAGATCAATACCTGCATCGGCTGTAACCAGGCCTGTCTGGACCACACGTTTGGCGGCAAGATCACCTCCTGCCTGGTGAACCCGCGCGCTTGCCACGAGACACTGATGATCGAGACCCCCGCTCCCAAAAAGGAGCGCGTGGCGGTGGTGGGCGCCGGACCCGCTGGCTTGGCCTTTGCCACCACGGCGGCGCGCCGGGGCCTGGACGTCACGCTGTTTGACGCTGCCAGTGAGATTGGTGGCCAGTTCAACATCGCCAAGCAGATTCCGGGCAAGGAAGAGTTTTTTGAAACGCTGCGCTACTTTGGCAAACAAATAGAGCTGACCGGCGTCAAGCTGCAGCTAGGCCACAAGGTGAGCGCGGATTCACTCGCACAGGCCGGCTTTACCCAGGTGGTGCTGGCCACGGGGGTCAGCCCGCGCAAGCCTGAGATTGAAGGCATCAACCATCCCAAAGTGGTGGGCTACTTGGACGTGATCCGCGACAAATGCGCCGTGGGCCAGACGGTGGCGCTGATTGGCGCCGGTGGCGTCGGCTTTGACGTGGCGGAATACCTGATGCACGAAGGCGTGAGCCCTAGCCTGGACCAGGCCAAGTTTTTTGCTGAATGGGGCGTGGACACCACATATTCCACCGCCGGGGGCCTGCAAGCCGCGCACATCGAAAAAAGCCCGCGCAAGGTCTATCTGTTGCAGCGCAAGGCGGGCAAAGTGGGTGACGGCTTGGGCAAGACCACCGGATGGATTCACCGCACCTCGCTCAAAAACCGCGCGGTCGAAATGCTCAACGGCGTCACCTACCGCCGGGTGGACGACGCAGGCCTGCACATCAGCGTGGGCGACAAAGAGATCACTATCCCCGCCGACACCGTTGTCATTTGCGCCGGCCAAGAGCCGCAGCGCGAACTGCAAGACGCGCTGGTGGCCGCTGGCTGCACGGTGCACCTGATAGGTGGCGCCTTCAAGGCCGCTGAGCTGGACGCCAAGCACGCCATCAAACAAGGGACCGAGTTGGCCCTGGCCTGGGGCAAGCCGCAGGCTGCTGCCACATCCTCCACCGCAGCCCTGGCCGCACACTAGCTTTTTAACGGAGTCTTCTTATGCACACCGACTTTTCGAATCTCTTTTCTATCCAAGGCAAAACCGCCTTGGTGACCGGCGGCTCGCGCGGCATTGGCGAAATGATTGCCGCAGGCTTTTTGTCCCAGGGCGCCAAGGTCTACATCTCTTCGCGCAAGGCCGACGCCTGCCACGCCACCGCGAAGCGGCTGAGCGCCGCCTATGGCGCCGAGTGCATCGCCTTGCCTGCGGACCTGTCCACGCTGGCAGGCGTGGAAAGCCTGGCGGCCCAACTGGCCCAGCACGAGGCCAAGCTCGACATTTTGGTGAACAACGCGGGCGCCTCCTGGGGCGCGCCGCTGGACCAGTTTCCCGAAGTGGGCTGGGACAAGGTGATGGACACCAACGTCAAAGGCGTGTTCTTTTTGACGCAAAAGCTGCTGCCCCTGTTGCGCGCGGCGGGGCAGGGCGCAAGCCCGGCGCGGGTGATCAATATTGGCTCGATTGACGGACTCAGAAGCTCGGCGTTTGACGTGTTTTCGTATGGCGCGTCCAAAGCGGCCGTGCACCACCTCACGCGCTTTATGGCCACGCACCTCACCAAAGATCGCATTCTGTTCAACGCCATTGCGCCCGGCCCTTTTCCGACCTGGATGCTCAGCACCGGCGTGGGCTTTGGCGGCGCCACCGACGGCGTGGACTGGGCCACGGTGGGCCAGTCCAACCCCAGCGGGCGTGTGGGTACTGCCCAAGACATCGCCGGGCTGGCTATATTCCTATGCTCGCGCGCCGGGGAATACGTGGTGGGCCAGACCATTGCCTGCGATGGCGGCGTGGTCGGCACGGCATAGCTTTCATGAAGGTGCGCAGCAAACCCACCATGAAGGTACTTTCGTGAATGCCTGCCGCTGTGCTGGCTGCAATCCCTAAACCACCTGGCGTGCGCCCACCGGCTGTAATCAACCCCCTATAAAACCCAAGGAGACACTTTCATGACAAACCCCAAGCGCCTGCTGGACTACATCTACGAGCACGAAAAAAACCTGGCCAACCATGTCTACCTCACCCAGCCGGTGGGCCAAGGCAAGGTGGTGGACTACACCTGGGGCCAGACCATGGACCAGGCGCGGCGCATGGCCACCCACCTGCACGGCCTGGGCTTTGCGCCGGGGGCGCGCATTGGCATCTTGTCCAAAAACTGCGCCCACTTCTTTATGGCCGAGCTGGCTATTTGGATGGCCGGTTACACCACGGTGGCCATCTTCCCCACCGAGGCGGCGTCCACCATCCGCTATGTGCTGGAGCACAGCGAGGCCAGCTTGCTGTTTGTCGGCAAGCTCGACACCTGGCCCGATCAAGAGCCCGGCGTGCCCACAGGCATACCGCGCATCGCCTTTCCTTTGGCGCCCGCCACGCCTTTTGACACCTGGGACGCCATTACCGCGCGCACCGCTCCCATGGCCGGTTTTCCGCAGCGCGCGGGCAGCGACCTGGCCATGCTGATTTACACCTCGGGCTCTACCGGCCAGCCCAAGGGCGTGATGCACAGCTTTGAGCGCATCGTCGCCGCCTCCGAGCTGTCGGTTTCGCAAAACATGGCTGGCGTCATGACGTCGGGGCAAGAACACCGCGTGCTCTCGTATTTGCCGCTGGCCCATGTGTTTGAGCGCGCGGTGGTGGAGTGCAATAGCTTTGTGGTGGGCCGGGTGCATGTGTTTTTTGCCGAGTCGCTAGAGACTTTTGCCGCCGACCTGCGGCGCGCACGGCCCACGCTGTTTGTGTCCGTGCCCCGCTTGTGGCTCAAGTTTCAGCAGGGGGTGTTTTCTAAAATACCTGCGCGCAAGCTGGCCATCATGCTGCGCATTCCCATCCTCAACAAAATCGTGGCGCGCAAGATTTTGACTACCCTGGGCCTGGACCAGGCGAAGCTGGCCTTTAGCGGCTCGGCGCCCTTGCCCGCAGAGCTGATTCGCTGGTACCGCAGCCTGGGCCTGCAACTGCTAGAAGGCCTGGGCATGACCGAAGACTTTGCCTACTCCCACAGCGCCACCCCAGAATTTAGCGAGCCCGGCTATGTGGGCATTGCCAACCCCGGCGTGCAAGCCCGCATTAGCCCCGAGGGCGAGATTTTGATCAAATCCCCCGGCCAGATGGTGGGCTACTACAAGCGCCCGGACCTGGACGCCGAGAGCTTTACCGCAGACGGCTTTTTCCACACCGGCGACCTGGGCTCCAAACGCCCGGACGGGCAGCTCAAGGTCACGGGCCGCTTGAAAGAGCTGTTCAAAACCTCCAAAGGCAAATACGTGGCCCCGGCGCCCATTGAGAACCTGCTCAACATCCACCCGCTGATTGAGAGCAGCATGGTCTCTGGCCTGGGCCAGCCTGCGGCCTATGCGGTGGTGGTGCTGGGCGAAGAGTTTCGGCCCAAGCAAGCCGACCCCGCGTTTCGCGCGGAGGCGCAGGCGCAGTTGGCAAAACTGCTAGACCAGGTCAACGCCCAAGTGCCCGACTACGAAAAGCTGCAAATGATCGTCGTGGCCAAAGACCCCTGGTCCATCGAAAACGGCTGCCTCACCCCCACCATGAAAATCCGCCGCAGCCGCATCGAAACCGTGGTCGAACCCAAGGTCGAGGCCTGGTACGCCAATAGCAGCAAGGTGCAGTGGGCTTAAGGGGCCGTAACACGGCGAAACGCGTGGGCCATGTGGGGAGTGAGACTGGGGGAGGGGAGGCAAAAGGCAAGGCCTGACCCCAAAGAGGAGAAAGACTTCTTCAGGGAGTTTGAGGGGGGAGGCAAAGGCAAGGCCTGACCCCGATCACCCAAAGACCGGTGTCTGGATGAGTGGCTATGGCGGTGATGCTGCAATGTTCATGCTTTTCATCCACTTGAAGACGGCACCGACCGGGGTTTCGGGCGAAAGCCTAGGGACATTGCTCCTGACGAATTGCTGCTGCGTTTCGAAGTTATCTATTGCCTTGCAATGCGCAAGCAGGAACTGCTGCAAGGAGTCAGGAATGACGAACTCCATCTTGAATCCGGCCATGTGATTGGCAGGCAGGACCGCGTGCCTACTTGTCTCTCGGACCAGCGCGATGTACGGAACCATGTGTGGGCTCAGTTTGATCTCGGCATTGGCTCCCACACGCAAGATGTAGTCGTAGTCAACGATGAGCCGCCGTAAACCAGGATCGTTTTGCCACCATCTGACATTCTCAAAGCCGGGGCTAGCGCTACGGTCCAGTCCGCGCAGTTGGCCCAGCAAGTCCTTGGGCATATATACGGCGAAGCGAATCGAGGTCTTGTTGGGGAGGTGATAGGGAAATTCCTTGTCGTCGGTGGTGTAAAAGCCCTCGCCGTCCTGATTCACGCCACCCACGGCGCTTTCCTTGCCCGAGAGTTCTTCGCTGATTTTTATGCCGCTGCCTTGGATGAGCGCCTCAAGTTTGGGGCTGGTGTAGTGGTAGCCGATTCGTTCGGCGTCCGCCGGCGCATCGTCCAAAATTACGCCACCGTATCGTGGTGCATCGATGGCCTGGCGAAGTTCCGGTGCTCGCTCGCCCATGGAGCCACACACAGAACAGCCTGCGTCGCGGAAGTTCGTAGCCACATCGTTGACTGGAGACTCTTTGCCGGATAGGAAATCCTCTCTCGGCACTAAGATGACCACAACGCGATCCCGGACGTAGGCCATCCAGTTACCTGTGTCATCCTCGATTTGGCGCCACCCGTCGGTAAAGTCTTCTTCGTCACCAAGTTTGACGCACTGAACCGGGCTGCTCGCGTGAAGCTTGGTGTTGGCGGCTACCTGAGCGTGCTGGCGCGGGCGGTCCGACAGCTGAGTCGCTGGTCGGTCGGTCAGCGGTCCGAGTTCAGCGGCAACGGGGTCAATCCTTGCCTTTTGCCCCTCACCGACAGTGCTATGCCTCACCATTTGCGCCGCCGCCTGAGCACCACCTGCCACCGCCCTCCCCCCCATCAAATCCGCCTCCCTCTCCAACCCCACATCATCATTCACCCCCACCCCCCCCTTCATCTGAAAAGTAGGCCGCACCCGCCCCTGCGCTTGCTGCACCACATGCCAGGCCTCATGCGGCAAATGTTGCTCTTGCCCCGGCGCCAAATGAATGTCCTGCCCCTGCGCATACGCATGCGCGTTCAGCTGCGCGGGCTTGCCAGAATTGCGGTGCACCCGCACGCCCGACATGTCCATGCCTGAGAGTGCCTCTATGCCGCTGCGCAGGCCCTCAGGCAAGCCGCCTTGGGGGTTTGGGGCGCGCGCAGGCCTGGCAGCGGCATCGGCCGCTGCGCGCAGCTGGGCAATGCGCGCGTCTTGGGCGCGCTGGAGCGGGCTGTGGGCATAGGGGTTGGGGCCGCTGGCGCTGTGGGCGGCGGCTTGGGGCGCGTGGGCAGCGTGGGTGGCGTGAGTGAGGCGGCTGGGTTCTTTGTGGGGCAGGGACATCAGGGTTTCTCCACGTGGGTTTTTCGCATCGCTAACACGGCCCAGAGCGCCATGACCCCGATCATCGGGGGCGGGTCATTCAGGGAGTTTGAGGGGAGGGGAGGCTAAAAGCAAGGCCTGACACCAAAGACTTTTTCAGGGAGTTTGAGAGGAGGGGGCAAAAGGCAAGGCCTGACACTAAAGACCAATGACCCCGATCATCGGGGGCGGGCCATTCAGGGAGTTTGAGTGGAGGGGAGGCAAAAGGCAAGGCCTGACCCCAAAGACGAGGGGGAGGCAAAGGCCTGACCCCAAAGACGCAAAGATAGCCTCGCGGCGGTCGCCGCGTGAAGACAACAAAGACAAAGCAAAGAGCTAAAGTTTCGGAGGGGAGGCAAAAGGCAAGGCCTGACCCCATAGTTGTTCGCCGAGTAGCCTGCCCTGAACCGGTCCTACGGGGCGCCGTCGCATTTCTACCTTGCTGCCCCTGGCGGCGGCTCCAAGCCTCGCCCGACTATCCGAAGCTGCGGCGCTCCCTGCCGCACGTCCTGCCTCCCGCAGATTGGCCGCGGCGGTGTTCTGGGGGGTGTTCAAGTCATGTGTGTGTCGTTCTGGATGGCGAGCTGCGGGCCCTTCGTCGGCGCCAGCCGAACCTTCACCAGTTCAGTGATACGGGCCGGTACCTTCTCGACGCTGCCATAGAAGACCAGCACGACCTGCTGCCAGAGATCGGACAGCACCGCGAGGTTGTGCTGCTCGCACAGGCAGCTCCACAGTACCCGCTCGGCCGCCTTCGGGCTGATCTGTTGGGCCAGCAACACCAGACAGGGTCCCAGAGATTGCAGGTTGAGCCGCTCGCCCACTGCATCGAAAACCGCGCTGGGCAGGGTGCCACCATTGTTGGCCCGGCGTTCGACGAGCCGTGCCACAAAGTCGGGCAGCAAATGTCTCTCCAGATCCGACAGCGTGTCATGGACCAGCGCATCCGCAGGATCGACTGAGAAGGCTGTCGTGTTGCTGTGCGCCGTCGGCTTGGAGCGCGGCATGTACGTGGTAGCCGGCACACCGCCTTCCATCCACTCCCAACGCCCGCCGTAGCGTTGGCTGCGGTTTTCCATCGCCATCGGCTGGCGGCGGCTGAGCGCATTGAAGCTGTAGTGGTAAACGGCCACCGGAAGATTCTCGCGGTTGTAGAACTCGAAGTCGTAGACGATGGTGTGCCCGATATGTCGCTGAGCGTCGAACATCTCCGCCTGCACCTCCAGTGCCGCCCGACCCTTGTTGGTGTTCACGTAGTCCTTCAGGAACTCCTCCACGACGATCATCTGGCTGTTGCACTCGCTGGTGCCGGCCACCAGGTTTTCCGCAACCTGCGGTCCCTTGACCTGCATGCCGCCCATGCTGTGGGCGATCAGGTGCAACCATTCCCAGCCTTTGCCTTCGTTGCGGGCGAAGCCGGCGCTCTGCGCGGCATCGCCGGCGCTGGCACCCATCACCACGCCCTGGTCGACAGAGCGTTCGCGAACCGACCAGACTTTCAATTCGTCGGCGATGATTTGCTGGTTGCCGGCAACGCGGAAGGTATCCAGCGGTGTGGTCAGTCCCAGCGCGGAGGGGTCGGTAGCGCGCGTCTCATCATAGGTGGCCATACCGTTGGTCTGTGCGCCAGCCTCGCCGTAGATGGCGCCGTAGTGATTCTCTGCCTCGTAGTGCAGCACCACGTCATCCTCGACCATCACGGTCTGCGGGTAGAAGCTGCCCGTCAAGACCACTGGCTCAGGAACCGACAGCACCGGCCGGTAGGACGAATCCTTGTCCTGCAGTCCCTTCAGCACGGCTTCACGGGCGTCGGTGTTGAGGGTGCTGCTCGGGTAGAACGAGCCCAGGCCGGCGCGGAAGCGGCCGAACGGGTTGTAGACGTCGCTGGGCCCCCGGCTACTGCCGCTTCCCAAGGAAGCCTGATACGTGGCCGCCGTCACCAGCATGCGCTTGCTCCGATTGCGGCCTTCCACCTCATAGGTGCCGGACTGAGGCAGGTTCGGGTTGAGCTCGAGCTCCATCAGCGAGTTCGGCGGGTCGCCGCCTTCGGGCAGACCGGGCTCGGGCTCCCAGAACAGTTCGCGCGTGCTGGGGTCGACCAGCCAGCGGGCTTGCAGCACTGGTGTCGATGGTGTTCGGCGGAGCGAAGTGACAGCAGCAAGATCAGCAACAGGATCAGGAGCTGCAACAGCTACAGTGGGGTAACTTTGTCGAGGCTTCATCCCCACCGCCCTCCCCCCCATCACATCCGCCTCCCGCTCCAACCCCACATCATCATTCACCCCCACCCCCCCCGCCATCTGCATCGTAGGCCGCACCCGCCCCTGCGCCTGCTGCACCACATGCCAGGCCTCATGCGGCAAATGCTTCTCCTGCCCCGGCGCCAAATGAATGTCCTGGCCCTGCGCATAGGCATGCGCGTTTAGCTGCGCGGGCTTGCCGGAATTGCGGTGCACCCGCACGCCCGACATATCCATGCCCGACAGCGCCTCTATGCCGCTGCGCAGGCCCTCGGGCAGGCCGCCTTGGGGGCTTGGGGCGCGCGGGGGCGTGGCAGCAGCGGCGTCA
This sequence comes from Comamonadaceae bacterium, assembly GCA_947442105.1. Lineage (GTDB taxonomy): Bacteria > Pseudomonadota > Gammaproteobacteria > Burkholderiales > Burkholderiaceae_C > Allorhodoferax. Next base: position 31,485 of record CANEVH010000039.1, read on the forward strand.
GCCGCTGCGCGCAGCTGGGCAATGCGCGCGTCTTGGGCCAGCTGGAGCGGGCTGTGGGCATAGGGGTTGGGGCCGCTGGCGCTGTGGGCGGCGGCTTGGGGCGCGTGGGCAGCGTGAGTGGGGCGGCTGGGTTCTTTGTGGGGCAGGGACATCAGGGTTTCTCCACGTGGGTTTTTCGCATCGCTAGCACGGCCCAGAGCGCCACGATGGCGATCAGGACCCATAAGAAAACATGGCTTTCGCGCAGGGGCTTTAAGGCCGGGTCAAAGGTGAACAGCACGGCGCCCACGATGAGCGGGGCTATGGCGTACAGGGGCAGGTAGCGGCCCCAGCGGTTGCGCCAGGCGCAGTTGAGCGCCATGGCTGCGCCGCCGACGGCGCCCACCAAGAGCAGCAGGTCAAAGGTGGCGCGCAGGGGCCAGCGGTGCTCGCACACCCAGCCGCGCACGGCCCGGTAGACGGGGTTGACGGTGGTGGACAAAAACGCGGTGTCAAAGTTTTGCACATAGTCGGAGGGGGTAGACAGGCCTTCGACGGGCAGGGTCCACAAGGCCACGCCGCCAAAGTTGTCTTCGAAATACACCAAGTCGGCAGCAAACTGCGGGCCACCGGTGCTGCGCGGTGACACCATGGCAATGAGTTTGCGCATGAAGATGCGCCGGTCGTCGCCGTGCAGCGCGCTGCTTTGGTCTAGCTTGGCGCGCAGGGCTTTTTTGCTGTCGGTGGTGGGCTCGGACAGGGTCACGATGTAGCGCAGGGTGAGGTTGGTGTTGGTCTGGTAATGGGCGCTGAGGTCTTCAATGCGTCCGTGCCGCAGGGTGGGGTTTTCGGCCTGGCGCAGGTAGTCCAAGAGCTTGTCGGCCGCAAAAGCGCCGGGCGTGGCAATGTCTTGGTCGCTCATCACCAGGTTGAGGGTGTAGTTGTGGGGGCCTTGGCGCAGGGTGGCGATGAGGGCCTCTACCAGCTGCTGGTAAAAGGCGTCAAAGCGCTGGCGCGCCGGCTGGTCGTGCGCGTGGGGCACTTGGTCCAGGTACAGGGTGATGCCGTCGCCCATCTGGACGGAGTTGGCCAGGTTGGGCAGCACGCCAAACAGGCGCGACTTCCAGCCGCCGAGCTTGCGGTCTATCAGGCCCAGCGCGTTGGCAGGCACTTGGCGCACCATGCGCGCAATGGTGGCTTCGCGCTCTTTGGCGTCGGGCTTGCGCAAAAACTCCCAGTCGTTGCGGTAGAGCGTCAAGTCCAGCGCCGTGCCGTGCACGCGCGCCTGCTGCACAAAGTCGGCAAACCCTGGATCCTCAAGCTCGGGCAGTTCCAGGCCGCCATCCTCATTGAAGGCGATGGCAAACACGCTGGCGCGGGTGATGCGGCTGAAGTCCACTTTTTGCGGCGTACCGGTGGCCCACCAGCCGGGAAAGAAGCCGTAGACCTGGCTGAGAATTTCCTCTTGCACGCAGCCACAGCCTTTGCCGTCCCAGGCGATTTTTTTGTCGAAGTTCAGCGTCTGGGTGCTGCGGCTGCTTTGCACCAGCCAGGCGCGCAGCTCGGGGGGCATGATGCTGGGCGCCAGTTCTTTCAAGCTGATGCCGGCCGAGGCGCTGGGCGGTGTGCCCGCGTGGCCCAGGGCGCGCTGGGCTTGCGCCTTGGCCAGGCGGCTATTCCAATCGCTGGGAGGGCAGTCTTTGGCAAAGTCTTGCTTGGAGGGGGGCGTGCGGCCCTGTTTGGCGGCGTTGGCGCTGATCAGATCGGCGGTGAACTGGCAGAGTTGCGCGTCCAGCGCGGCTTCAAACAACTGCTGGTTGGGGTATTCCACATTGAGCAAAGGGGTGAGCAACTGGGTGAGCTGGGCAATGTGCTCGGGCGTTAGCGGGCCGGGGGCGGGTGGCAGTGCTTTGGCTGGGGCGCTTGGCGCAGAGGCGGTATTGGCGGGGTTGGCGGGCAGCGGCGCTTCCACCAGCACGCCGTTGGCGCGGTCTTCTTCGGCTTGCTTGTCGGCGGCGCGCAAGAGTGCGGCTTCTTCCGCCGGGCCAGGGGTGGGCACCAGCAGTTCGAGCGTGGCCGCTTGGAGCTTGAACACGTCCAGCTGGGCGCGCCAGGGCGCGGGCACCAGGGCCTGCGCTGCGTCGGGCGACAAGGTCTTGATGGGCGGGGCCGCAGGGTTTGAGGTGGCTGAGGCGGCTTTGGCGGGGCCGGGTAGGAGCACGCGCAGGCTGAAGCTTTGCTGGGCTTGTTGCTGTAGCGCGTCGCTCACGCTGATGGTGATGGTGTAGGTGTTGGCTGCTTTGGCGGTGCCGCTGAGCCGGCCTTGCGCGTCCAGGGCCATGCCCTCGGGCAGCGGCGTGCCTTTGACGCTGTATTGGTAGGGCGACTGGCCGCCACTGGCCTCGAATGTGTAGCTGTACGGCCGGCCCACTGTTGCCGCTTCGGGCAGGCGCATAGGGGGCAGGTCCAAGCGCAGCGGTGCCAGCGCAGTGGCTGGCGCTGGCGTGCTGGCCTGCGGGGCAGGCGCGCTTGCTGCCACGCTGGTGGTGCTGGCTTGGCCATAAAGGTGGGTGCTGCCCAGGCAGGCCAAGCCCAGCAGCGCGGCGCCGCAGTAGGCTTGCCAAGCGTGGGCCCTGGGGCGCAGCGGGGTGGGGGTCACAGGGTTCTTCCTTCCTTGCGCAGTTCTTTGGACAGGCCAGCGCGCAAGGCACTGGCTTGCACCTGTTCGCGGCCCTGGCGGATGGCGCTTAGCGCAGCGTAGCGTACGACGTTGGCAATGGAGCCGCCAGAGAGCTCGTAGCGTTCGGCCAATTCTGGCAGGCGCACGTCAGCGCCCAGGCGCTGCTCGGCCAGCATGCCCTGCCACAGGCGCAGGCGCTGCTCGGCGTCTGGCATGGGGAAGTACACCATGGACTGGAAGCGGCGCGCAAAGGCCTCGTCCATATTGCCCCGCAGGTTGCTGGCCAAGATCACCACGCCCGGAAAGTCTTCCACGCGTTGCAGCAGGTAGGCGATTTCTTGGTTGGCATGGTGGTCGTTGGCGTTGCCTGCGGTGCTGCGCTTGCCAAACAGGGCGTCGGCTTCGTCAAAAAACAGCACCCAGTTGCGCGATTGGGCTTGGTCGAAAACGCGGGCGAGGTTTTTTTCGGTCTCGCCAATGTATTTGGACACCACCATGGACAGGTCGATGCGGTAAACGTCGAGCTGGGCCTGCTGGCCAATGAGCGTGGCGGTGAGGGTTTTGCCCGTGCCGGGGGGGCCGTAAAACAGGGTGCGGTAGCCGGGCTTGAGGCTGCGGGCCAAGCCCCAGTCCGCCATGAGCGTGGGGCCGTGCTGCAGCCAGGCGCTGAGCTGGCCCACCTCTTCAAGCACTTCGGGGTCGAGCACCAAGTCGTCCCACGCCAGGGGGCTGTGGATTAGCTTGGCGGGGAACTGGGCGTTGTAGTCGGGCTTGTGCCACACGCCGGTGCTGAGCCGCTGCAGTGCCTCGGGGCTGGCCCACAGCTGGCCGCTGAGTTGCGGCTCGCCGTGGATGGGTGGCTCTAGCCGCAGCAAGCCCCGGCGGGCAAAGGCGTGGGCCGGGTCCAGCAGCGCCAGCACCGCAAAGCGCAGCGCCAGCGAGTTACCGGCCAGCAAAAAGACGGCGGTCTCGCCCGTGGGGATGAAGCCACCATGGGTTTGGCCTTTGGTGCCGCCTATTTGCGTGTAGCCCCGCTCCAGCTTGGGGTCGCGCATGAACAGCAGGTCCAGCGCGGCAGGGCGCAAATGGGGCACCAGCGCAAGCGCCAGCAGCAGCCTTTCTTGGCAGCTGAGCTGGGCCTCGCCCTGCAACTGCGCCAGTTCGGCGTGCACGCAGGCCAGCGCGCTTGCGCTGGGCAGCGCTGGCGGTGCCAGGGACAGATCCACAGGCGTTTGCGCAAAGTGCTGGTCTAGGCGCTGCTGCAGCAGCGCAGACAGCCAGTCCAGCTCCAGGTCCAGGGCCTGGGCGTGGGGGGTTTCAGCGCCATTCCACATGCAGCACTCCTTGCATCCAGGGCAGTTTGATGGTGGAAAAGCTCCAGGGCAGGCGGTCTAGCAGCATGTCAAAGGCACGCGGCTGAACTTTCAGGCGCCAGGCTTGGGGCTCGCCGTGATCAGCGCCTTGGCGCTCTAGCCGGCCTTCGCGCTGCAAAAAGCTTTCGCGCAGCCCGGCCACCGAGGTGCTGCCTAGGGCCTTCCAGTGCGCGATGACCGCACCCAGCAACTGCGCCAGCAGCGCGTGGTCCTCGGCACTGAGCGGCGCGCAACTGGGAAGCAGCTCGCTAGGCGCCACACCGCACAGCAGCTTGGACAGGGGCCAAAAGGGCTCGCTGCTGGGCTCTTCGCCACGCACCAGGGCTTGCAGGCACAGCACGCCACGCGCCTGGGCCGGGCCGTCCACAAAGCGCCCGGCCTCTACCAAACCCAGGTGTTTGAACAGCCGCTCCAGGTACACGCTGAGCAGCACTTGCCCTGCATCTTCCAGCCAAATAGGCGCCCCCGCGCTGCCAGGGCTGCTGGGCGGCGGCACCTGCATAGGGGTTTGCGCGGCGCGTGCGCGTGGCAAGGGAGGCGCGGATGGTGCGGATGGTGCAGGGGCTGCAACGGTACTGCGCGCGTGCGGTGGCACTGGGCGCTGGCCTGTGTTGGGGGGAGTGCCCGGTGCTGCGGTGGATGCCTGGGCTGCTGGCGCCGATGGAGAAACCGGTGGAGCCGATGGAGAAACTGCTGGCGCCAGTGGCGGGGCTGCGGGCGCGCCAATAGCTGCCAGGTAGTGCCTGCGCAAAGCCGCCGGCTGCGCCGGGCCGGCCAGCACAAACAAGTGCTCGCACAACAAGGCCCAGTGGCGCGCCAGTGCAGCGGCGGTGACCACGCCAGGCGCAGTGGACGCGGCCGGCGCTTGCGCAGGGGGGAGAGGCAGCGCAGGCGCGGTGGAGGCGGACAGCGCAGGCGCCGTGGCGGAAGACAGCGCTTGCGCGGTGGAGGCGGATAGCGCTTGCGCTGTGGCAGCCCTGGCGTCTGGCGGCGCAGGCGACGTGGCAGGGGTGTGGTGCACCTGTTGCAGCAACAAATCATGCGCGCACCGGCGCAGGGCCTGGCCCACCGGGCCAAACTGGGCCTGCAGCCAACGCCAGCGCTGGGTCTCGCTAAAGCGGGCGCACCACAGGGCGCAATGCGCGGGCTGCTCCAGCAGCCGGGCCAGCGCCAGCCGCTGCGTGGGGCCCCAGGCGTTGTGCTCGCATTGCAGCCACAAGGCATGCAACTGCTGGGTGACGGTCTGCGCTGCGTGCTGCGCAGGGGGTGGGCTTGCGTCGCCGGCATGCCGTGCATGGACGGTATGCGCGCCTTGGGCAAGAAGCGGATCGTCACCCGCAGGCGCCGCGTGGACAGCAGGCGCACCTGGGTTAACCAGGCGAGCGTCGCCCGCCGGTGCGGCTTGGGCAAGATGCGCACCTGGGTCAACTAGGCGAGCGTCGCCAGCCGGTGCGCCCTGGGCAAGGTGTGCAGCTTTGCCAGCAGGTGCCGCGTGGTCTGCATACGCGCCTTGTGCAGCATCAAAGGCAAGGGCAGCCTGCGCAGCGTGTTGGGCGCTGCGCTGCAGCGCTAGCCAGGCGGTTTGCCAGTGGACTTGCAGAGTGGCTTGGCTGGGTGGGGTGGTATGGGTTTGCACATAGCGCTGGGCTTCTTGCCATAGCCAGCGCCGCAGCGCGGCTGCTGGCCAGGCCAGGGGCGCGGGCAGCTCTGGCATGGCGGGGGCCGCGTTGAAAGCTGTGGGTTGTTCGGCGTCCAGGCCTGCGGGCGCTGCTGCGCGCTCTGCGGTTTGGCCGGGTGCTTGCCACCGGGCGACCAGTGCGGGCAACCAGGCGTATTGAAGCAGGTCCGCACTGGCGCTGGCGCTAGCGCTGGCACTGTCACTTTCACTTTCACGTTCACTGTCACTGGTGCTTGCACTGTCACTGGCAGGTGTGGCAGGTGTTGCAGGTGTGGCAGTGCGCTGCAAGCGCGGCGGTGCCGGGTCGCGGGCGGCGTGAACAGGCGTGCGGTCATCAGGTGCTGGTTCAACACGTGCTGGTTCAAAACCTACGGGTTCAATACCTGCATGCGCAACTTGGACAGCAAGTGCACCTTGGTCAACATGGGTAGCGTCGCCAGCCGGTGCGGCTTGGGCAAAGTGTGCAGCGTTGCCAGCAGGTGCTGCTTGCACAGGATGCGCACCTTGGTCAACAAGGCTAGCGTCGCCAGCAAGTGGCGCGTGGACAACAGGCACACCTTGGTCAACATGGGTAGCATCGCCAGCCGGTGCACCCTGGACAAGGTGCGCAGCGTTGCCTGGAAGTGCCGCGTGGTCTGCATCCGCGCCTTGTGCAGCATCAACGGCAAGGACAGCCTGCGCAGCGTATTGGGCGCTGCGCTGCAGCGCCAGCCAGGTGGTTTGCCAATGGTTTTGCAGAGTGGC
>CANEVH010000040.1 GCA_947442105.1 Comamonadaceae bacterium
CACCGTGAGCTGGCCGATCAGGTCTGCGGGTTGGTACATGCTGGCGATGCCACTGAAGACATTGCGCATGCGGCCTTCGCCCACGTCAAGCGTCAGGCGCAGCAGCTTGACCGAGCCCTCGACCGCTTCGCAATTGACGATCTTGGCAATGCGCAAATCGATCTTGGCAAAGTCGTCGATGGAGATGGTGGGGGCGATTTCTTCGCCGCCAGGGATCAGCTTTTCTTCGACCACGGCCGGGGGCTCGAACAGGGCGTCGAGTTGTTCGGGGGTGACGCGTTGCATGAGGTGTTGGTAGGGCGCGATGCTGGCGACATAGCCCTTAGCATTCCAGTCTTGCATGCTGGTGCCTACAAATCCTTGTACCGCCTGCGCCAGGGAAGGCAAAACCGGCGCCAAATAACGGCTGATTTCCGCAAAGGCGTTGATGAGCACCGAGCACACTTGGTGCAGCGCCGCGTTGTTGGCCGTATCTTTGGCCAAGTCCCAGGGTTTGTGCTGGTCCACATACGAGTTCACCTTGTCGGTCAGCAACATGATCTCGCGCGTTGCTTTGCTAAATTCACGGGCTTCGTAGGCTTTGGCTAAATCGTCTTTGGCCGCATGAATTTCAAAAAGCAGCGCGCTGCCTTGTTCGCCAAAAGCCTGTGTTAGCTTGCCTTCAAAGCGCTTGGTCAAAAACCCCGCCGCACGGCTTGCAATGTTCACAAACTTGCCGATCAGGTCGCTGTTCACCCGCGCCATGAAGTCATCGGCATTGAAGTCAATGTCTTCATTGCGCGCCGAGAGTTTGGCCGCAAGGTAGTAGCGCAGCCACTCGGGGTTCATGCCCAGGCTGAGGTACTTGAGCGGGTCCAGGCCGGTGCCGCGGCTTTTGCTCATCTTTTCGCCGTTGTTCACCGTCAAAAAGCCGTGCACAAAGATGTTGGTCGGCGCTTTGCGGCCGCTGAAATGCAGCATCGCCGGCCAGAACAAGGTGTGGAAGGTGACGATGTCTTTACCGATGAAGTGGTACTGCTCCAGATTCGGCTGGGCCATGTAAGCGGCGTAATCCGGGCTTTGTGGATCCAATACCGCGCGCTTGTCCAGCAGGTTCTTCAATGAGGCGAGGTAGCCGACCGGCGCGTCCAGCCACACATAAAAATACTTGCCCGGCGCGTCCGGAATTTCGATGCCGAAGTAGGGTGCGTCACGACTGATATCCCAGTCGCCCAAGCCTTCGCTGGTGCTGCCGTCCGGGTTGGTGCGCACGCTGAACCATTCTTTGACCTTGTTGGCCACTTCGGGCTGCAATTTGCCGTCTTGGGTCCAGCTCTGCAAAAACTCAACACAGCGCGGGTCTGAGAGCTTGAAGAAAAAGTGCTCCGAGCTTTTGAGCTCGGGCTTGACGCCTGACAGCGCCGAGAACGGGTTGATCAGGTCGGTGGGCGCATACACGGCGCCGCAGACCTCGCAGTTGTCGCCGTACTGGTCTTTGGCGTGGCACTTGGGGCATTCGCCCTTGATGAAGCGGTCCGGCAAAAACATGTTTTTCGCCGGGTCAAAAAACTGCTCGATGGTTTTGCGCTCAATCAGCGAGCCGCCGTTGGACTCGGGAATGTCGCGCAGGTCGCGGTAAATCTGGCGGGCGAGTTCGTGGTTCTCGGGGGCGTCGGTGCTGTGCCAGTTGTCAAAGCTGATGTGAAAACCGTCAAGATAAGGCTTGCGTCCGGCGGCGATGTCGGCCACAAATTGCTGGGGCGTTTTGCCAGCCTTCTCGGCGGCAATCATGATGGGCGCGCCGTGGGTGTCGTCCGCGCCCACAAAGTTGACCGCGTTCCCCTGCATACGCTGGAAGCGCACCCAGATGTCGGCCTGGATGTATTCCATGATGTGGCCGATGTGGAAATTGCCGTTGGCGTAGGGCAGGGCGGTGGTAACAAAGAGTTGGCGCGGCATAGGAGGTGTAAACCTTGGGGCGAAGGGGGCGATTTTAGATGTTCCACAATCGGCCCATGCACCGCCATTCCATCGACGAATTCAAAAACTCCTGCCTTGCCGCAGGCTTTGACGAAGTCATTGAACGTGAATGGCCTGCGCACACCGAGCTTGCAAGCCACACCCATCCGTTTTCCGTGCATGCCTTGGTGACGCGCGGCGAAATGTGGCTGACCATCGCGGGCAAAACGCAGCACCTGCTGGCGGGCGCTGTTTTTTCCCTGGATCGTGATGTGCCGCACCAAGAACGCTATGGGCCTGTGGGCGCCAGCTACTGGGCGGCCCGAAAGGCATGACACGGGTGACGCGCCGCCACCTGGTTCCACTATTGGCGTGCCTGTTCGGGTTCTTGGCAGCAGGTTTTGTGCAGGCCAGCGAACTGGCCGACAAACTCAAGCAGCCCGGCTACGCCCTGCTGATGCGCCACGCGCTGGCGCCGGGTATCGGTGACCCGCCAGGCTTTACCGTTGAGGACTGCGCCAGCCAGCGCAATCTGAGCGCCGACGGGCGCGCGCAAGCGGCGCGCATTGGCCAGTGGTTGCGCCAGCAAGGAGTGACCGGCGCCCAGGTGCTCACCAGCCCGTGGTGCCGTTGTACCGAAACCGCCCAGCTCCTGGGCTTGGCGGACGTCGTTGTTGAACCGGCACTGTCTTCATTTTTTGACGAACCCCAGCGCGCCTCAGAGTTCACCCAACGCTTGCAGCTGCGGCTCGCGCTTGCCAGCCAAAGCAAGGGCAGCAACGCGCTGGTGCTGGTCACCCACCATGTCAATATCTTGGCCTATATGGGAGAAAACGTGGGCTCGGGCGATATGGTGCTGGTGCAGTTTGACGCGCAAGGCAAACTACGCAAGGCCAAGCGCTATCCCAGCCCCTAAGCCGGCGTCTGCCAGCCGAAAAAGCGGTGAATCTCCGCACTTTGGGCCTGCGCATCGGTCCTTCCCAGGTCCATGAGCGCCTGGGTGTAGGGCGCTTCAAACAGCAGGTAGCTTAAAAGCGCGTCGCCCTGGCCTGCCTCCGGGGTGTTGGTGCGGCCCAGGGTGCGCAGCAGGCTTTGCACTGTGGGGGGCAGGGTGTGTGCGTGGGCGGCGGCCATCACGTCCAGGCGCTGCGAGGGCGCAATCAGCAGCAGTTCCACTGGGCGCAAATGCGTGTCGGTGCGCTTGTCGGCGGGGATGAGCTGCAAGGTTTGGTTGATGCGCCGCAAGCGCTCCACGTCCACCGACAGCGAGTCCAAAAAGATGCTGGAGAGCGCATGCCCGGCGATCTGCGCCAGATTGGGGTACTGCGGCTCCTCATTGAGGTGCTGCTTGGGTTCCAGCATGCGACCGGCGCCTATGACCAAAATACGGTCCGACCCCAGGTGAATGGCCGCCGAAGTGGGTGCAGTTTGGCGCATGGAGCCATCGCCAAAAAAAGCCACGCCTTGCGGCCCGTCCAGTCGCACTGCCGGAAACACGAAGGGAATGGCCGCGCTGGCCAGCAGATGGGGCACGGTGATCGGGCTTGGCTGCGCCAGCCGCTGGTTGCGCACCCAAGGAGATACGGGGGTGCTGCTTTCAAAAAACGTGAGGTGTTCGCCAGTGCTGTAGCTCGACGCGGTAATGGCCAGCGCCTGCAAATGGCCTTCTTGCAGCAGCATGGGCAGGCGCCCAAAGCGCACGCGTTGGTGCAGCAGCTCGCGCAGCGGATCGTTGTTGAGCAGCGATTTGGGCCGCAAGTGCTTTTGCCGCAGCAGCCAGCCCAGAGATAAGAGCGACAGCCAGCGCGCGCCCGACTTCACCATGCCAAACACTCCGGTGTCGTACACCTGCTCCACATGGAAGTTGCCCCACACCTCCACCAGCTCCTCCATGGCGGCGTCAAAATCATCGGCGCCGCAGGCCAGCACAGCGGCGTTAATGGCGCCGGCCGAGGTGCCGCTGATGATGGGGAAGGGGTTGCCAACCATGTTTGCCCGCTGCGCGGACGCCTCAGGCGTGTCGCCCAACGCCAGCCGTGCGGCGCGGCGCATTTGCGCAATCGCGGCCAGCACACCCACTTGGTAGGCGGCGCGTGCGCCGCCGCCTGAGAGGATGAGACCAGTGGTTTTTGCCATGGCCCGATGGTAGGTGGGTTTTGTGCCCGCAGCGCAGGGGCAAACCCGCGCTTGGTTAGACTCGGCCACCGCCGCACCAGCCCCTGTGCGCGCGGTCCCTTTCTTCTCCCTGATTGCCGCTTTATGTCCACCCCCGAAACCATTCTCCAAGCCCTGCAAACCGTTGTGGACCCGAACACGGGCAAAGACTTTGTCACCAGCAAGTGCGTGAAAAACTTGCGCGTCAACGGCGACACCGTGGGCTTTGACCTGGAGCTGGGCTACCCCGCCAACAGCCAGTTAGAGGGCTTTTGCAACGCGCTCGCCGCCGCCGCCCAGACGGTCGAGGGCGTGGTGCACGTCGAAATCCAACCACGCCTGAACGTGTCTGCCCATGCGGTGCAGCGCGGCGTGCAACTGCTGCCTGGCGTGAAAAACATCGTGGCCGTGGCCTCGGGCAAGGGGGGAGTGGGCAAAAGCACCACCGCCGCCAACCTGGCGCTGGCGCTGGCCGCCGAGGGCGCCCGCGTGGGATTGTTAGACGCCGACATTTATGGCCCCAGCATGCCCATGATGATGGGCATCAGCGGCAAGCCGGCGTCTGCCGACGGCAAAACCATGGAGCCCATGCTGAACTACGGCGTGCAAGTCATGTCCATCGGATTTTTGGTACCGCAAGACGAAGCCATGATCTGGCGCGGCCCCATGGCCACCCAAGCGCTGGAGCAACTGCTGCGCCAAACCCATTGGCAAGAGCTGGACTATTTGATCGTGGATATGCCACCGGGCACCGGCGACATCCAGCTCACTTTGAGCCAGCGCGTGCCCATGACGGGCGCGGTCATCGTCACCACGCCGCAAGACATTGCGCTCTTGGACGCCAAAAAAGGCATCAAGATGTTCGAGAAGGTGGGCGTGCCGATTCTGGGCATTGTGGAAAACATGGCGGTGCATGTATGCAGTAACTGCGGCCACGTGGAGCACATTTTTGGCGCAGACGGCGGCAAAAAAATGGCCACCGAGTACGGCATGGACTACCTGGGCGCCTTGCCCCTGGCGATGTCTATCCGCGAGCAGGCCGACAGCGGCCGCCCCACCGTGGTGGCTGACCCTGAAGGCGAAGTCGCTGGTCTTTACAAAGCGCTGGCGCGCAAAGTAGGGGTTGCTATTGCCGCCAAGAACAAAGACTTCTCCAGCAAGTTCCCCAGCATCACCATCTCCAAGACCACCTGAGGCTTCAGCTTCTAGGGGAGCGTACCGGCGTCGCAGCCCAGGGCAGTCGGCTTTGAAATTTTTTCATTGACTGTTTGACTCATTGTTGACTTATGTAGCGGATTACCACCTAGTCTGTAAGTCTTTGCAGGCGAGGTAACGGGATACTGGTGATTGTCACTGCCAAGTTCTTTTGGCTGCGATTTTCGCGAGTCAAGAGCCCATTGGTATCGCTCCAAAACACAAATCACAGGAGTTCACCCATGGCGACAGAATCCCCCGGCTTGCTGGACAAGGAACGCATCATCGGCGGCCCCGGCTTTAATCGCTGGCTTGTGCCACCCGCCGCTTTGGCCATTCATTTGTGCATCGGCATGGCCTATGGCTTTTCGGTGTTTTGGTTGCCCTTGAGCAAGGCGCTGGGCGTCAAGGAGGCCATCAAGTGCGGGCCCGATGTCGGATTTTTGGGCCAGCTGTTCACCACCACCTGCGACTGGCAAATCTCCACCTTGGGCTGGATGTACACCCTGTTTTTCGTGCTGCTGGGCACCAGCGCTGCCACCTGGGGCGGCTGGCTGGAGCGCGCCGGGCCACGTAAGGCAGGCGTGGTGTCGGCGCTGTGCTGGTGCGGCGGCATGTTGATTTCGGCAGCGGGCGTGTACACGCACCAGTTTTGGATGATGATTTTGGGCTCGGGCGTTATCGGCGGCATTGGCTTGGGTCTGGGCTATATCTCGCCCGTATCCACGCTGATCAAGTGGTTCCCCGACCGCCGGGGCATGGCCACCGGCATGGCCATCATGGGCTTTGGCGGCGGCGCCATGATCGGCTCGCCTCTGGCGGCTGATCTGATGAAGCACTTTGCTACCCCCACCGATGTGGGTGTGATGCAAACCTTTGTCGTCATGGCCCTGGTCTACTTTGTGTTCATGATGGCAGGTGCTTTTGGCTACCGCGTGCCTGAGACCGGCTGGAAGCCCGCCGGTTGGACGCCACCGCCCGCCCAGGTGAGCAACACCATGATCACGCAACGCCACGTGCACGTCAGCAAGGTCTGGGGCATTCCCCAGTTCTGGCTGATCTGGATGGTGCTGTGCATGAACGTGAGCGCCGGTATCGGCGTGATCGGCATGGCCTCGCCCATGTTGCAAGAGGTTTTTGGCGGCGCGCTGATTGGCATTCCGGCCAAGTTTGGCGAGCTCGACAAAGACCAGCTCAAGGCCATTGCCACGGTGGCGGCGGGGTTTACCGCGCTCTTGAGTCTCTTCAACATCGGTGGCCGCTTTTTCTGGGCCAGCCTGTCGGACAAACTGGGCCGCAAGCTCACCTACATCGTGTTCTTTGTGCTGGGCGGCGTGATGTATTTCAGCGTGCCGGGCAGCGCAGCGGCGGGCAGCATTGTCTTGTTCGTCTCCGCGTTTTGCGTGATTTTGAGCATGTACGGTGGCGGCTTTGCCACGGTGCCGGCCTACTTGGCCGACATTTTTGGCACGCAGATGGTGGGCGCTATCCACGGTCGCTTGCTCACGGCCTGGGCTACGGCCGGCGTGCTGGGCCCGGTGGTGGTGAACTACATGCGCGAATACCAGCTTGGTTTGGGCATTCCGCGCGAGCAGGTGTACGACCAGACCATGTACATCTTGGTGGGCATGCTGGTGGTGGGCCTGATTTGCAACCTGCTGGTCAAGCCCCTGAACGCCAAATGGTTTATGACCGACGCCGAACTGGCCCAAGAAAAGCGACTGGCCCACGAGAAGGCTGCGGCGTCCGAGGTGGTGCGCGGCAGCGGCGCAACCGGGGCCGACACCGTCAGCCCGGTAGTTGTGGCGCTGGCTTGGGCGGCAGTAGGTATTCCACTGGCCTGGGGCGTGTACCGCACGCTGCAAAGCGTGGCCAAGTTTTTTGCTTAATCAGGTGCTTTACCGAGCCGTTCATTAGCGCTTCACTGCGCCGCATCAAGCCCCGGCGTCGCAAAATCAATGCGACGCCGGGGCTTTGTGCGTGAAGGTGCTCCAAAATCGCACTCCTACGCATTTATTGCTCTAACTTTCATGAAGGTGCGCGGCACCGCCACTCATGAAAGTTCTTTCACGTTAACGACATGCCTATTTCTCCTAGCCCAGACACTTCCAAGCCCTCTATGCCCACCGTTGCCCTGGCCTCGGTGGACGACATGCGCCAACGCATTCGCAGCAAAAGCAAGCTCAAAGGCCGCCAAGCCGAGGACTCCGCCGTGGCCGAAGTGCGCGCGCTTTTAGGCACCGGGCCGCACCGGCGCGACCTGCTGATCGAAAATTTGCATGTGCTCAACGACGCCTTTGGCGCTTTGCACGACCGCCACCTGGTGGCGCTGGCCAAGGACATGAACATTCCGATGGCAGAGGTGTACGAGGTGGCCACCTTCTACCACCACTTTGAAGTGCTTAAGGGCGACGCCACCGCCCCTGACCTGACGGTGCGCGTGTGCGACGGCCTAAGCTGCGCCCTGGCTGGTGCGCAAGACCTGCTGGAGCGCCTGCCCGCCATTTTGGGCCGCGACGATGTGCGTGTGATTGCCGCCCCCTGCATCGGCCGCTGCGAGCAAGCCCCGGCCGTGGTGGTGCACCAAAACCCGGTGCCTTTTGCCACGCTCGAATCGGTGGCCCAGGCGGTAAGCGCCCAGGCCAAAGACCACCCGGCAGCCGCCTCAAACGCGCAATTCGCCGCCGCCGCGTTAGCTGAAAAGCCGGTTTCTCCGACCAGCGGCATCGAAAGCGCCCCGGCCTACGTGGGCCTGGACGCCTACCTCGCCCAAGGCGGCTACGCGCTAATTACCGCCCTAGCCGCTGGTAGCCACGACCCCGAGCAAGTAGTCAAAGCCATGGAAGACTCCGGCCTGCGCGGCCTGGGCGGCGCAGGCTTTCCCGCCGGACGCAAGTGGCGCATCGTGCGCGACCAGCCCGCACCCAAACTCATGGCTGTCAATATCGACGAGGGCGAACCCGGCACCTTCAAAGACCGCACTTACCTGGAACGCGATCCGCACCGTTTTCTCGAAGGCATGCTGGTGGCCGCGCAGGTGGTGGGCATTGACGCCTGCTACATCTACCTGCGGGACGAATACCACGGCTGCCGCGCGATTTTGGAAGCTGAACTGGCCAAGCTGCGCGCCAACCCGCCGTGCAAGCTGCCGCTCATCGAGCTGCGCCGGGGCGCTGGCGCCTATATCTGTGGCGAAGAGTCGGCCATGATCGAGAGCATTGAGGGCAAACGCGGCGAGCCGCGCATGCGCCCGCCCTACATCGCCCAGGTCGGCCTGTTTGGCCGCCCCACGCTGGAGCACAACTTTGAGACCCTTTACTGGGTGCGCGACATCGTGCAAAAAGGCCCGCAGTGGTTCAGCAGCTTTGGGCGCAACGGGCGCAAGGGCTTGCGGTCTTTCAGCGTCAGCGGCCGGGTCAAACACCCCGGCGTGAAGCTGGCCCCAGCGGGCATCAGCGTCAAAGAGCTGATAGCCGAATACTGCGGCGGCATGGCGGACGGCCACACGCTGTATGCCTACCTTCCCGGCGGCGCCTCGGGCGGCATCTTGCCCGCCAGCATGGGCGATATTCCGCTGGACTTTGACACGCTCCAGCCCTACGGCTGCTTTATCGGCTCGGCCGCCGTCATCGTGCTGGGCCAGCACGACAAGGCGCGCGACGCCGCCAGCAACATGATGCGATTCTTTGCCCACGAGAGCTGCGGCCAGTGCACCCCCTGCCGGGTGGGTACCGCCAAGGCCGTCACCCTGATGGATGCCCCCGTGTGGGACAAGGACACGCTCGAAGACCTGAACATCGTAATGACCGACGCCTCGATTTGCGGCCTCGGCCAGGCGGCGCCCAACCCGGTGCGCTGTGTCCAAAAATACTTTGCCCATGAGGTGGCCTGATATGAACGCACCCACAAAAATCACTGAACTGACCCCGCAACTCATCACCTTCATGCTCGACGGCAAGCCCGTCGAGGCCTTTGAGGGCGAAAGCATCCTCAAAGCCGCCGAGCGCAGCGGCGTGTGCATTCCCCACCTTTGCTACAAAGACGGCCTGCGCGCCGACGGCAACTGCCGCGCCTGCGTGGTCGAAATCAAGGGCGAACGCACCCTGGCACCCAGCTGCTGCCGCAGCGCCACGGCGGGCATGGAAGTGCAAGCCCAGAGCGCGCGCGCTGTCAAAAGCCAAAAGACGGTGCTTGAAATGCTGCTGTCCGATATGCCGGATGTGGGCTACAAGTGGAACGATGCCTCTGGTGGTGGTGCTTCTGGCGCTGCTGCGCCAGGGGATGCGCCGGGCGCCTCATGGTGCGAGCACAAATCGACTCCCGGCGCATCCCCTGCCGCAGCCGGACCTTTGGATGGGACAAGTGCCAGTTCCCGCTCTCCCAACTCTCCCAACTCCCCTTCTGCCACGGCGGTGCCGGGGGTGGGGGCGAGTGACGATTTGTGCTCGCACCATGAGGAACCCGCCCCCACCCCCGGCACCGCCGTGGCAGAGGCGAGCACCACAAGCGTAGGCCAGCACGGGGAACTAAGTTACTGGGCCGAGCGCATGGGCGTCACGGTGCGTCCAGAACTGAAAGCGCTGAGAAGAGAGCAACCCAAGGCCGACATGTCGCACCCCGCCATGGCCGTCAACCTGGACGCCTGCATCCAGTGCAACCGCTGCGTGCGCGCCTGCCGCGAAGAGCAGGTCAACGACGTGATCGGCTACGCCCTGCGTGGCGCGCACAGCGAAATCGTGTTTGACCTGAACGACCCCATGGGTGCGAGCACCTGCGTGGCCTGTGGCGAATGCGTGCAAGCCTGCCCCACCGGCGCGCTCATGCCCAAAACCCAGGTCGGCAGCCAGATCGTCGACAAAAAAGTGGACTCGGTCTGCCCATTTTGCGGCGTGGGTTGCTTGTTGACCTACAACGTGAAAGACAACGTCATCGTCAGCGTGGACGGGCGCGACGGCCCGGCCAACCACAGCCGCTTGTGCGTCAAAGGCCGCTTTGGTTTTGACTACGCCGCCAGCCCCCAGCGCCTGACCATGCCGCTGATCCGCAAGCCCGGTGTCGGCAAAGACCCGGAGCTGCTCAACCGCCTGAACCGTGACAGCGCCGACTGGTCCGAAGTGTTCCGTGAAGCCACCTGGGACGAAGCCTTGGCCCTGGGCGCGGGCAAGCTCAAAGACCTGCGCGACCAGTTTGGCCCCAAAGCGCTGGCCGGTTTCGGCTCGGCCAAAGGCAGCAACGAAGAAGCCTATTTGTTCCAAAAACTGGTGCGCACCGGCTTTGGCAGCAACAACGTGGACCATTGCACCCGCCTGTGCCACGCGTCCAGCGTCGCGGCGCTCTTGGAAGGCGTGGGCTCGGGCGCGGTGAGCAACCAGGTCAACGACGTGGAGCATTCCGAGCTGATTTTTGTGATCGGCTCCAACCCCACGTCCAACCACCCGGTGGCCGCTACCTGGATGAAAAACGCCGCCCAGCGCGGCGCCAAAATCGTGCTGGCCGACCCCCGCATCACCGACATGGGCAAACACGCCTGGCGCACCCTGCAGTTCAAGGCCGACACCGACGTGGCCATGCTCAATGCGCTGATCCACGTGGTGATTGAAGAAGGCCTGGTGGACCAGGACTTTATTGCGCGGCGCGCCAACAACTTTGAGGCACTGCGCGATAACGTTAAAGGCTACAGCCCCGAGGCCATGGCGCCGATTTGCGGCATTCCGGCGCAGACCTTGCGCGAAGTGGCGCGTGCATTCGCTAAAGCCAAGAGCGCCATGATTTTGTGGGGCATGGGCGTGAGCCAGCACGTGCACGGCACCGACAACGCGCGCTGCCTGATTGCCCTGGTCAGCGTGACCGGCCAGATTGGCAAACCCGGCAGCGGCCTGCACCCGCTGCGCGGCCAAAACAATGTGCAAGGCGCGTCTGACGCCGGGCTGATTCCGATGATGTTCCCCAACTACCAGCGCGTTACCAACGGTGCAGCGCATGCGTGGTTTGAAGACTTTTGGGACGCCAAGCTGGACGACAAACCCGGCTACACCGTGGTGGAAATCATGCACAAGATTTTGGCGCCCGAGAGCGACGCCCACAAGGTGCGCGGCATGTACATCATGGGCGAAAACCCCGCCATGAGCGACCCCGACCTGAACCATGCGCGCCACGCGCTGGCCAGTCTGGACCACCTGGTGGTGCAAGACATCTTCATGACCGAAACCGCCTGGCTGGCCGACGTGGTGCTGCCCGCCACCGCCTGGCCCGAGAAAAACGGCACTGTCAGCAACACCGACCGCATGGTGCAACTGGGCAAACAAGCAATTAACCCGCCGGGGCAGGCCAAGCCCGACTTGTGGATCATTCAAGAAATTGCAAAACGTGTTGGCCCCCACGCGCCGCATGCAGCGTCCGCTACCGCAGGCAGCCACGGCACCGGTCGCCCGCTGGCCTGCGGTTACGAGGGCGAATTTGACGGCGTGGCCGAGGTCTATGACGAAATGCGCCGCGCCATGCACACCGCCATCTCGGGAATCACCTGGGAGCGGCTGCAACGCGAATCCAGCGTCACTTACCCCTGCCTGAGCGCCGAAGACCCCGGCGCGCCCACGGTGTTTATCGACCACTTCGCCACCGATGACGGCCGAGTGCACTTGGTGCCTGCGGACATCATTCCCGCCAACGAGCGGCCGGACGGCGACTTTCCGTTTGTGCTGATCACCGGGCGCCAGCTGGAGCACTGGCACACCGGCAGCATGACGCGCCGCGCCACCGTGCTCGACGCCATCGAGCCCATGGCTACCGCGTCCATGTGCGGCGCCGATTTGGCCAAATTGGGCCTGGACACGGGCGACGTGATCACCATCGCCTCGCGCCGTGGCCAAGTGGCGATTCATGTGCGCCGCGACGACGGCACGCCGGCCGGCGCGGTGTTTGTGCCCTTTGCCTATTACGAGGCGGCGGCTAACCTGATGACCAACGCGGCCTTGGATCCGGTAGGAAAAATCCCGGAGTTCAAGTACTGCGCGGTGGCCATCCAAGCCGGGGGCGTGCCATCGGCGGTGGAAGGCTACGGCACCAACGCACCGGCGACGGCCGGGGCCTGAAGCCCTTGCGCGACCTGACACCAACGCCTGCGCCAGCTCTGCCGCGCCTGACCCAGGCGCGTGCACCAGTGATTCAGGCGATTACGGTCGTCAATGAGTTTGGCGAAACGCGGAGTTTGGAGATTCCCGCCGAGCGCGCGCTCACGGTCTACGTGGACAAGCGCGAACTCGTTACCTTGATGACGCTGGGCGCGCAGCCTGAATGGCTGGTGCTGGGCTATTTGCTTAACCAGCGCCTCATCCGCGCCGCCAGCGAGGTCGAGTCCATCACCGTGGACTGGGAGGTGGGCGCCGCCGCAGTCAAAACCCACCACGGCATTGCCAACCTGTCCGAGAAGACCGCCAAGCGCGTGGTCACCACCGGCTGCGGCCAGGGCAGCGTGTTTGGTGAGCTGATGGCCGACGTGGACACCATCGCGTTGCCATCCGCCACGCTGACGCAAAGCGCTCTGTACGGCATTGTCAACGCTATTCGCCTGCACGACAGCGTGTACAAGGCGGCGGGCTCGGTGCACGGTTGCGCGCTGTTCCAGGGAGACACCCTGCTCATGTTTGTCGAAGACGTGGGCCGCCACAACGCCATTGACGCCATCGCCGGCTGGATGGCGCTGCAGCCCAGCGACAACCCCGCAGACAGCGGCCAACGTCGCGGCCAACAGCGCAGCGGCCTGCGCGCCGACGACAAGGTGTTCTACACCACCGGGCGGCTCACCAGCGAGATGGTTATCAAGTCTGCCCAAATGGGCGTGCCCATCGTCGTCTCCCGCAGCGGCATCACCCAAATGGGTCACGCGGTGGCGCAGCGCCTCCATCTGTGCGCCATCGGGCGGGCAACCAACAAGCGCTTTTTGTGCTTTAGCGCGCAGGAGCGGCTGGTGCTGGACGTAAATCAGCGCCAAGACCAAGACCAAGACCAAGATTAAGTGCCGGTTTAGCCCGATGTGCATTCGTACCCATGGGGGCGCTAAAGCCCTCGGTAGCCCGGGGCTGCGACGGGTCACCGCTTTTTCGACCAAGAGTTTGAGCCGCGTCAGCGCCAAGCTTTACCCATGCTTGCAGTTTTCCTTAAACGGTATAAACTATATAAACTGTTTTATAGGAGGTTACTCATGCAATCACTTGAACACCTGCGCGCCGCATTCGGCGCCTTGGCCCGTTGGTTCCTGCGGCTCACACACCATCACCAGCTGCATCAGCCCGAGCACGTGGGCGCGTACGCCGGTTCTTTGCTACGGCGCGAAGACTGGGATCACGCCTAAGGCCCCCAGACTGGCCATGGGGTCTTCATCCCCATGCGCTGAACCTCTGCAGGGCGGGAAGGCTGGCGTCACGGCGCACTGGCTTTTCTGCGCTGTTGATTTGGGCCCACGAGGGCGCCTTAGGTGGTTTGTCG
Organism: Comamonadaceae bacterium; assembly: GCA_947442105.1. Lineage (GTDB taxonomy): Bacteria > Pseudomonadota > Gammaproteobacteria > Burkholderiales > Burkholderiaceae_C > Allorhodoferax. Next base: position 13,771 of record CANEVH010000040.1, read on the forward strand.
TAGTGCTACGGGGCCGGTGAGCGTCTTAGGCCTGCGCCTGTGTCGGGTCGCAGCCTGTTGCCCAAGCTCCGCGACTCGTACGCGGTATAAACGTGCGCTTCAGAGGAGGCCACCGTGAAAATCACCATCTCTACCCTCGTGCCAGCACCCATCACCGAAGTGTGGCGCGCTTACACCTCACCCGAAGACATCAGGCAATGGAATGCCGCATCCGACGACTGGCACACCACGGCTGCGTCGGTGGACCTGCGGGTGGGTGGCCAGTTCAGCTCGCGCATGGAAGCCAAAGACGGCTCGTTTGGCTTTGACTTTGCGGGCGTATACACGCAGGTGGAGGCGCCCCACCTGCTTGCGTACCGCTTTGGCGAGCGCGAGGTCGTGGTGGATTTTTCGCAAGGCCCGGCTGGCGTGACCGTCACAGTCCGCTTTGACCCGGAGACAGAGAACCCCGAGGAGGCGCAGCGCGAGGGCTGGCAGTCCATCTTGAGCAACTTCGCGCGCCACGTGGCGGCGCTCGCAGCGGCCAAACAGGGCGGGGCCTTGGGGGCTTAGGCTTTTGCGCTAAGGTCGCCTCCATGAAGCAATCTTTTTTACGCCTTGGCTGGCGCACTTTGTGGCGCGACGTGCGCTCTGGCGAGCTGCGGCTCTTGGTGGTGGCGGTCACTTTGGCCGTGGCCTCGCTCACAGCGGTAGGCTTTTTTGCCGACCGCTTGCAAGGCGGTTTGCAGCGCGACGCGCGCCAGCTGCTCGGCGGCGACGCAGTGGTTGCCACCGACCGGCCGGCGCCGCCGGTGTTTGCCCAAGAGGCCCAGCGCCTGGGGCTGGCGCAGGTGCAAACCCTGTCCTTTCAAACCATGGCGCGCGCGACCGACTCGCAAGGCGGTGCAAGCAAACTGGTGGCCCTCAAGGCAGTGGAGGCGGGTTATCCGCTGCGCGGCACGCTGCGCCTATTTGATACCTTAGGTGGGCCAGAGCGCGTGGCCGCTGGCATTCCCCCACCCGGCGCCGCCTGGGTGGACGCCCAAGTGCTGGACGCGCTGGCGCTCCAACTGGGGGATGTGCTCTTGCTTGGAAACCAGCAGTTCACTGTGGCGGCGCTGATTGCCAGCGAGCCCGACCGGGGCGCGGGTTTTATGAACTTTGCGCCGCGCATTATGGTCAATGCCGCCGACGTGGCCGCCACTGAGCTAGTGCAGCCCGCCAGCCGCGTGAACTACCGCCTGGCCTTGGCCGGGGAAGACGCCGCAGTGGCGCGCTTTCTGGCCTGGGCCAATGCACAAACCAAGGGCGCTGCCCAGTCTGCGGACCAGGACGGCAGCGCGCAGCCCGCGCCCATTCGCGGCGCGCGCATCGAGTCCACCCAGTCTGGCCGCCCGGAGCTAAGCCAAACCCTGGAGCGTGCCGAGAAGTTTTTAAGCCTGGTGGCGCTCTTGGCCGCGCTGCTGAGCGCCGTGGCCGTGGCCCTTGCGGCGCGTGCTTTTGCCGCCAAGCACCTGGACGACTGCGCCATGCTGCGCGTGCTGGGCCTGAGCCAGCGCGCCATTGCTGCTTCCTACGCCTGGGAGTTTGCGCTGGTGGGCGTGTTTGCCAGCGGCCTGGGCGTGGCGCTGGGCTATGCGGTGCACTACGTGTTTGTGCTGCTGCTGGCCGGTTTGGTGGACGCCAGCTTGCCTGCGGCCACGCTGGCGCCCGTGGCCCTGGGGCTGGGCATGGGGCTGACGCTGCTGGCCGCCTTTGGCCTGCCGCCGGTGCTGCAGCTCGCCCAGGTGCCGCCGCTGCGCGTCATTCGGCGCGACGTGGGCAATTTGCGACCCGCGTCCTTAGGCGTGCTGGCCGTGGGCGTGCTGGGTTTTGCCGCGCTGCTGCTGGCGGTGAGCAGCGACCTCAAGCTGGGCCTGATCGCAGTGAGTGGCTTTGCGGCTGCCGTGGCACTGTTTGCCGCTTTGAGCTGGCTGGCCATTCGCCTGCTGCGTGCCAGTGTGAACGAGGCCACCGCGCCGCGCGCGCTGGTGCTGGCCACGCGGCAAATTTCGGCGCGCCCGGCCTACACCGTAGTGCAGGTCAGCGCCTTGGCCGTGGGCCTGCTGGCGCTGGTGCTCTTGGTGCTGCTGCGCACCGACCTGATCAGCAGTTGGCGCCAGGCCACCCCGGCCGACGCGCCCAACCGTATTGTGATTAACGTCATGCCCGAGCAGGCCAGCGGCTTTGTCGATGCACTGCACAGCGCGGGCGTGGACAAGCTGGATTGGTACCCCATGATTCGGGGGCGTCTGCTTAGCGTTAACGGTCGCCCGGTTTCTGCCAACGACTACACCGACGAGCGCGCCCAGCGCTTGGTGGACCGCGAGTTCAACCTCAGCCAGAGCGCCAACCCACCGGCCAACAACGAAATCGTGGGCGGAGCCTGGACGCCTGAGGAGCCCGGCGCCATCAGCTTGGAAGACGGCCTCGCCAACACCTTGAACCTCAAGCTCGGCGACACCCTGCGCTTTGACGTGGCCGGGGTGCAGACCGACTCCAAAATCACCTCGCTGCGCAAGGTGGACTGGGCGTCCATGCGGGCCAACTTTTTCGCCACCTACCCGGTCAGCCGCATGGACGGCGTGCCCGCCACCTACATGGGTGCTTTCAAGGCCCCGGCCACGCCGGGCTTTGACAACGCGCTGGTGCGCCAGTTTCCCAACATCACCAATGTGGATATGAGCGCCACCATCAACCAAGTGCAACGCATCATGAACCAGGTGGTGCGCGCGGTGGAGTTTTTGTTCGGCTTTACCTTGGCCGCCGGGCTGGTGGTGCTGTTTGCGGCAGTCAGCGCCACGCGCGAAGAGCGCGCCCGCGAATTCGCCATCATGCGCGCCGTGGGCGCCCAAAACCGATTGCTGCGCCAGGTGCAGCGCATTGAGCTGGCCGGGGTGGGGCTGCTGGCAGGCTTTTTAGCGTCCGTGGTGGCCAGCGCCGTGGGCTGGGCGCTGGCGCGCTATGTGTTTGAGTTTGCATGGAACGTGTCGCTCTGGGTGCCGCTGCTGGGCAGCCTGGCGGGCGCGGTGCTGGCCCTGGCAGCGGGCTGGTGGGGCCTGCGCGACGTGCTGCGCCGCCCGGTGGTGGAGACGCTGCGGCGGGCGGTGGCCTGATCTAGGGCCGCCCCGGCGTGCGTCCGGGCGCAGGCTTTGAACCCAAAATTGCGTGTGAAAATGCCCGCATGATGCTTGACGCACCCCTCTCCGACGCTGAATTCGCACTGCTTGATGATTTTTTGATGAGCGACGACGCTCCGGAAAATACGATGGACACCGTCATGCTGGACGGCTACCTGGCCGCCGTGGTGTCGGGCCCCACCATGGTCATGCCCAGCGAATGGCTGCGCTGGGTGTGGGACACCGACAACGGCACCGAATCCCCCACATTCGCCACCATGGCACAAGCGCAGCAGATCACCGGCTTGCTGATGCGGCATTACCAGGATGTGAACCACACACTCACCCATGCCCCCGCAGATTACGAACCCCGCCTGTACGAACGCGAAGTGGATGGCCGCACCATCCCCATCATTGACGAATGGTGCATGGGCTACCACTTGGGTATGTCTATAGACTTTCGCGCCTGGGCGCCCTTGCTGCTGGCCGAGCCCGCCATGCTGCAAACCGTGCTGCTTTACGGCAGCGACGAGGGCTGGGAAGTGCTGAAAAAGCAGCCCATCGACCTGGACGCCCACCAAGCCCACGCCGACCGCTTGGAGCCCATGGCCTGCCAAGTGCACGCCTATTGGCTGGCCCAGCGCCAAGCCGCCCAGCGCAAGGGCGAGGCGCCCCGCGTGCTGGCCAAACCACGGCCCGTGCGCAGCACCCCAAAAGTGGGCCGCAACGAGATTTGCCCCTGCGGCAGTGGCAAAAAATACAAGCACTGCCACGCCAACCAGTAAGGACACCATGCCCGAAATCGTCTTCAAAGGCAAAGAGTACGTCTACAACCACCACCTCAGCGTGCCCTACCGCCCCTTGGTGGCTCACCATGCCAAAGGCATAGGCCCGGAAGACTTGGCCAGCAACCTGGTCATCCACGGCGACAACCTGCACGCGCTCAAGGCGCTGCTGCCGCGCTACGCGGGCAAGGTGGATCTGGTGTTCATCGACCCGCCCTACAACACCGGCAACGAAGGCTGGTGCTACAGCGACGGCGTCAACAGCCCCATCATGAAAGAGTGGCTCTCCACCAACCCGGTGGACACCGAGGACATGCTGCGCCACGACAAATGGCTGTGCATGATGTGGCCGCGCCTGGTGTTGCTGCGTGAGCTGATGGCGGACACCGGCTCCATTTGGATTACGCTGGACGACAACGAGGTGCACCACGCTCGCGCCGTGCTGGACGAGTTGTTTGGTGCGGACAACTTTGTGGCGACTTGCATCTGGCAGAAGAACTATTCACCAAAAGGCACAGCGCAGTTTTTCAGCGAAGACCATGACTATGTGCTGGTGTACGCCAGGCACAAACAGCAGTGGCGACCAAACTTGCTGGAACGTACAGCGGACATGGATGCGCGCTATGACAACCCTGACCAGGACCCCAAAGGACCATGGAAGGCTAGTGACTTGTCGGCTCGCAATCATTACAGCGAAGGCACTTATTCCATCACCTGCCCAAGCGGGCGCGTCATTCTCGGCCCTCCACCTGGAAACTACTGGCGCGTCAAGGAGTCCAAGTTCAAAGAGTGGGACGCTGAGGGGCGTATTTGGTGGGGTGAGGACGGAAGCAACGTTCCGGCGATAAAGCGTTATCTGTCGGAAGTCAAACAAGGCCGCACCCCCCAAACCCTTTGGTTTTACGACGAAGTGGGCCACACCCAAGACGCCAAAAAAACATTGCTCGAAATGGGTGTGCTCAAAGACCAGGAAAGCACCATCACCCCCAAGCCAGTGGCTTTGCTAGAGCGCATATTGGACTTGGCCAGCGACGACGACTCCCTCATCCTCGACAGCTTCGCCGGCAGCGGCACCACCGCCCACGCCGTGCTTAAGGCCAATGCCAAAGACGGCGGGCGGCGCAAGTTCATTTTGGTGGAAGGCGAAGACTACGCCGACAAGCTCACCGCCGAGCGCGTGCGCCGCGCCATGGGCGGCTACGCCTGGGTGGGCACCCAGCGCGAGACGCTGCTGGAAGAGAAAATCAATTTCACCCAGTTCAAAAAAGCCGACCAGTGGCTCGCCAAAATCGAGGCCATCAAGGCCAAGGAAGGCTTTACCGAGGCCAGCCCCCAAATGGAGCTGGGAGGCCTTGGGCCGGAGGGCTCTGCGCAGGTCAAGGAGGAGCCCGCAGGCGACAGCCGGAGGGCGGGGGACACGGAGCGGAGCCCTTTGGCCCAAGGCCTCCCAGCGGGGGACACGGAGCAGAACCGCCTGCCGCCTGCCCTCCCAACGGGGCAGTCGGAGGCAAGCGCGCTGGACACAGGTCGCTTAGCCGGTCACGTCAAGGCATCACGACCCGAGCCAAAGAAAAAGCGCTTCGACAAAATCAACGTCGAACTCAAGGACGGCGTGCTCAAGGTGGAAGGCGAAAAGCGCATCAGCCAGCGCGTGGACGGCTTGGGCGGTGAGTTCACCTACTGCACGCTGGGCGAGCCGCTTAACGTTGAAAAGCTGCTCAGCGGCGCGCACCTGCCCGCGTTTGACGCGCTGGGCGCATGGCTTTTTTATACCGCCACCGGCGGCACGCTCTTGCCCGCGCCCAAAGACGCGCCCCCGTGGTACCTGGGCGAGGCCACGGATGCCCATGTGTGGCTGGTCTACGCGCCCGAGCTGGGTTTTCTGAAAAGCCCCGAGGCCGCCCTGACCCTGAGCCGCGCCCAAGGCTTTGCCGACTGGGGCCGCGCCCGCGCCGCAGCGCAGGGCGCAGACGCCCCCGCGCCCAAGCGCCACCTGGTATTCGCCCCGGCCAAATACCTGAGCAACAAACAACTGCTGGAACTCGGCGTGGACTATTGCCCGCTGCCGTTTGCGCTTTATCGGGAGGGGTGAGATGAAAGATTCCCACGTGATGACTTACGCAAAATTTTGGAAATGTGCCCTGCAGGTCAACCCGTTTGGCTACAACAGCGCCTATCGGGGCGACGAACACGCCATGAACGAGGAGGACTACAACCAAGCGCTGCTTGAAAAGTGCCTCACGCTCGGCATCAAGGTCGTGGGTTTGGCCGACCATGGCAGCGTGGACAGTGTGGATGCCTTGCGCAATGTGCTGGCACCGCACGGTATCGTCGTATTTCCAGGCTTCGAGATTGCCTCGACAGAGAAGATTCACATGGTCTGCCTGTTCTCAGAAGCTACGACCAAAGATCAGTTAAACCGTTATCTTGGCAGTCTTGGCCTGACTAACCTGGATGAAAAAGTTTGGCCCTCTAATTTGGGCTGTCTGGAATTGGCAAAAATCATTCAAGGCTTGGGCGGCTTCTGGTATGCCGCGCACATGACGGGTAATAACGGTTTGCTCCGCCTGCATCAAGACGGGGGTGGGCTTTTCCACATATGGAAAAACCATGCCTTAGTTCGTGCGGGGCAAATACCGGGGCCGGTGGATGATTTGCCATCAAATTACAAGCCAATCCTTGAGAACTTAGACCCCCACTGGAAGCGCGAACGACCCATTGCGGTCATCAATGCCAAGGATGTTGCCAAACCATCGGACCTAGAGCATCCCAGCGCCACGTGCGGGATCAAGATGACCAAGCCGAGTTTTGAGGCCTTCAAGGTTGCTTTTCTAGACCCGCAATCGCGCATCCGGTTGAGTTCGCAAAAACCAGAGCAGCCGGCCGGCGAGGTCGTATCCATGTCTGTTACGGGAGGTTATCTCGATGGAGTGAACATCGCTTTTTCCCGGCACTTGAACACCGTCATTGGCGGACGCGGCACGGGCAAATCGACCTTGTTGGAGTGTTTGCGTTACGTGCTGGACATTCCCCCCAAAGGCAAGCAGGCGCATAAACTGCACTTGGACATCATTCAGGAAAATTTGGGCAAGGCCTCGGGCCGAATAGAGGTGGAAGTTGTATCGAGCGCGCAGCATGGCAAGCGCTACCGCGTGTCCCGGCGTTACGGCGAAATGCCTATCGTGCGCGAGGCTGTGCCCGACGCAAGCGCTAATGTCTCTACCCTGCAACCGCGTGACCTGTTGCCGGGAATCGATATTTATGGCCAGAACGAGATTTACGAACTGGCACAAGACGAGCAAAGCCGCGTTCAACTGCTCAACCGTTTTTTACCCAGTGAAGGGGATTACGCCCAGCGAAGCGCAAGGGTAAAAAAGCAGTTGCAAGAAAACCGGCAAAAGCTGGTCAAGACGCTGGGGGAGGTTGATGATTTACAAGCCCAGCTCGCGCGCTTGCCCAAGCTGCTTGAGCAACTGCAAGGCTTTCAATTGGTCGGAATTCAGGAAAAACTGGCAAAGACCCCTTTGTTTGCGCGCGAGAGGCAGGTGGTGGAGCGCACAGCAGAGGAAGTGCAGCACTTGCGCGACGGCGTGGCGAGCCTGGGTGAGAACATGCCGGACCTGGCTTTTATCAGCGACAAAGCCTTAGAAGATTTGCCCAATGCCGCCTTGCTGCGCCCTGCGCGGGCAGTTTTGGAAAATCTGCGCGAAAGTTTTCAAGCGCATTTGCTTGAATTGAAGGCAGTGCTGGCAACTGGCGAGCAGCAAATAGAGGATCAACTGACTTTGTGGAGGCAGTCGATGGCAATGGGTGAGGCAGAGCTTGAAAAAGCCTTGCGCAGCCTTCCATCCACCGCCGGGAAAAGTGGCCAGGAGGTGGGTACGGCGTACCAGCGGCTGCTGCAAGACATTGAGCGCATTAGGCCGCTGGAAACCCGCTTGGCTAACCACAAGAAGCTGCTGGAATCACAAGAGCAGGAGCGCCGGAATTTGATGGCCGACTTTTCTGCGCTGCGCAGCCATCACACCCAAAGTTTGCAGGCCGCAGCCAAAAAATTAAACCGTCGATTAGAAGGAAAACTGAAGGTTGAAGTGGTACCCGACGCAGATCGAACACCACTGAAAAATTTCTTGCTGGATTGCAAGCTAGAGGGGGTGCGGGAAGCGCGTCTGGGGTGGATTGATGAACGGCTTGCCATCAGCCCGTCCGCACTGGCGATGGCCATACGCGGGGGCTCAACAGAGCTTCAATTGGATTGGGCCTTAACGCCTTTGGTGGCAGATGCGTTAGCGCGGTTGCCTGCATCCGCCGTAATGGACCTTGAGGCCTTGGAACTAAATCCGCGAATCAATATTTTTCTCAACGTGTCCCACGAACAAGCGCAGGCCGCATTTCGACCCCTGGACAAGCTGTCAACTGGCCAGCAATGCACGGCGATATTGCACATGCTGCTGTTGGAAAATGTGGACCCGTTGATCATGGACCAGCCCGAGGACAATCTAGACAACGCGTTTATTGCAGACCGCATCGTCCACGAATTGCGGGCGGCGAAGACCAGCCGTCAGTTTTTGTTTGCGACACACAATGCCAATATCCCCGTGTTTGGAGACGCGGAATGGATCGGCGTTTTCACTGCGGTTGATGGACACGGGTCATTGGGTTTCGATGCCCAGGGTTCGATTGATGTGCCTGTCATTCGCGACCAGGTGGCGAATATCCTAGAGGGCGGGCGCGATGCGTTCATCCAACGCAAAGAGAAGTATGAGTTTTAAGGTGGTCGCCGATGTTGAAAACTGAGTTGCTGGAAGTGATTGCCAACGGTGAGAACTCAGGGGTGGAGTTCAAACGCGACGATGTTCGCCCGGAGCAACTGGCCAAAGAGATTGTCGCCCTGCTGAATTTTCAAGGTGGAAAATTGTTGTTGGGTGTGGAGGATGACGGCACCATCAGCGGCATCCAACGCAGCGACTTGGAGACTTGGGTGATGGACACCGTATTTGGCCGGTACGTGCATCCCATGGCGCTGCCGTTTTACGAAGAGGTGGTTTTTGATGATGGCAAGCGCGTGGCGCTTGTTACCCTCACCCAGGGCGTCGCCAAGCCCTATGTGGTGCGCAACAACCAACGCGAAGATATTTATGTACGCGTCGGTAGCACATCGCGTCTGGCAACGCGGGAGCAACAAGCGCGGCTATTTGAAAGCGGCGGCATGCTCCACGCGGAGGCCTTGCCTGTATCCGGGAGCCAGTGGGACGATCTCGATCAGGCACGATTGAGCGATTACTTGGTTAACCTGGTGGGTGACCCGTCGGCACCGCAGTCCGCGAAAGACTGGGAACAGCGCCTGACTGGTTTGGGCTTTATGGTGGGTCGTCCCGACGGCCCTGGCGTTTGCACCATTGCTGGTTTGGTTCTTTTTGGGCGCAGCCCACGCCGCAGCTTGCGCTCTGCGGGTATTCGATGGATGTCATTTTCCGGCGTGAGCAAGGAATACCAGGCACAAGAGGACGCCGTACTCGACGGCCCCTTGGTCGCTTTGTGGCAAGGCAGGCCCGGTGCAGGGCGAAACGTCCTTGAAGCGGGCTTGCTTGAGCGCTTGATGGAACGCATGCGCCCATTTATCTCTGAGGAAGGCGCCGAGATCAATGAGGGACTGCGCCGAGAGCCAAGTTACCGTTACCCCTTTGATGCCATCCGCGAGGCGCTGCTGAATGCGCTTGTACATCGAGACTGGACGCGGTCGGTAGAAGTTGAAGTCGTCAATTACGCTGACCGTCTGGAGGTGACAAGTCCTGGTGCAATGCAGAACTCGATGACGATTGAAAAAATGCTGGCAGGGCAACGGTCTCAACGCAACCCAATCATTGTTGAGGTCATGCGGGACTATGGATACGTGGAATCCCGTGGCATGGGGGTACGGCGAAAAATTGTTCCCCTGGTTCGCCAGTACACCGGGCGTGACCCGAAATTTGATTTGACGGATGACTATTTGGCGGTGACATTGCCCGCCCGAAGCCATGGATAAGCTCCAACGCGGGTGCAGTGCCGCGCCCACACCGCCTTACATGCCATGAGCCAACAAGCACGCTTTGCCCTCGCTTTGGGGCATTTTGAAAAGGCGCTGGACCGCTTGAAAGAAGTTTTGGCCGAGCCGATAGAGACCACCATAGTGCGCGACGCGTTGATTCAGCGCTTTGAGTTCACTTTCGAGGCCGCTTGGAAGGCGATGTACCGCTGGCTGCGCGCGCGTGGCAACGATGTGGACGAGGAAGCAGCAGCGGTCATTCCCGAGGCCTTTGCCCGGCGCCTGATTACCGATGAAAAAGGCTGGGGCCAGATGCGCAAGTTTCGCAACAAGACATCGCACACTTATGACGAGGCGATCGCCATCGAGGTGGCCGCCTTTGTTCGCCAGTCGTCGCTTCCACTTTTTAGCGCGGTGCTGGCCACTTTGCGGGAACGCCCGCTGTGACCCCTTTTGGCTTGGAGGCCGATGCGCTGGCAGACCTACGCGCCCTGTGTGAGCGCAGCCCTGGCCTGGAGCGGGTATGGATTTTTGGCTCGCGTGCGCGCGAAGACTGGCGGCCTCGTTCTGATATTGACCTGGCGCTGGATGCGCCCACTTGGACGCGAGGGGAGTTCGGAGCGTTTGAAGATGCCGTGCGTGCTTTGCCCTTGGTTTACAAGCTAGACCTCGTGCATTGGCAAACGGTTACCACTCCGGTATTCAAAGAACAGATAGCACGCGACCGGCAAGTATTCTGGCAACCCCGCCGCCACGCCACCAACGCCGCTGGCGTGGGCGCGGTGCAGCTCAAGCCCTTCCAAAGCACCACGCTGGAGTTGTTGGACACCTATCTCAACGAACTCAAAAAGCACAAGGCGCAGTCCGACGCCGCGCAGAGTGCTTTGCGCGCCATGGAGGGCATGGAAGACGTGCTGCGCCAGGCGGGCGACTTTCCTAAAAAGACCTGGGGCGTGCTCAAAGACGCGGGCAAGCTGCCAGAAGCGTTTGCCGCGCAGCCGCACAGCAGCCGCTTTGACGGCGCGGGCCGCGCCATTCCCAACGTGTGCCTGAAAATTCCGACCGGCGGGGGTAAAACGCTGCTGGCTGCGGCCAGCGTGGGCCGGGTGTTTTCACACTATTTGCAGCGCCACACGGGCCTGGTGCTGTGGGTGGTGCCCAACGAGGCGATTTACCAGCAAACCCTCAAGACCCTGAAAAACCGCGACCACCCTTACCACCAGATGCTCAGCGTGGCGGGTGCGGGCCGGGTGAAGGTGCTGGAGAAAAACGCGCCGCTGTCCAAAATTGACACCGATTCGCACCTGTGCGTGATGCTGCTGATGCTGGCTTCGGCCTCGCGCAAGACCAAAGAGACGCTGCGCTTTTTCCGCGACCGGGGCAATGTGCTGGGCTACACACCGCGCGAGGACGATATCGAAGCGCACTGGAGCCTGCTGCAGGCCGTGCCCAACCTGGACGCCTACACGTCTTGGGGCACCAGCCATGAGGAGGCGCGCGCCACCAAGGGCAGCATTGTGAAAAGCTCGCTGGGCAATGTGATGCGCCTCTTGCGCCCTATGGTGGTGATCGACGAGGGCCACCACGCTTACACCGAGACGGCGCTGGCCACCCTAGACGGCTTTAACCCCTGCTTTATGCTGGAGCTATCCGCCACACCGCGCGTGGGTTCGGCCAAGGGCAGTGGCTCCAACATCTTGGTCAACGTGCGCGGCACCGACTTGGACGAGGCCGAAATGATCAAACTGCCCATCCACGTGGACATGCGCGGCTGGAACGATTGGCAGGCGTGTTTGGCCAGCAGCCTAGAGCGGCTGGACGCATTGCAGCAGGAGGCCGCAACGCTGCAAAGCGACACCAACCGCTACATCCGCCCCATTTTGCTGGTGCAAGTGGAGCGCACCGGCAAAGACATGCGCGACGAGGGCTTTATCCACGCCGAGGACGCCAAGGCCTATTTGATGCAACTGGGCCTGACCGAGGCGCAAATTGCCATCAAAACCTCCGAGCGCAACGACCTGAACGCGCCCGAGAACATCGATTTGCTGTCCCCCCAGTGCGCGGTGCGCGCCATCATCACCAAGCAGGCGCTGCAAGAGGGCTGGGACTGCCCCTTTGCCTATGTGCTGTGCGCGCTGGCGGCGGGCAAAGACATTCGGGCCATGACGCAGCTTATGGGGCGCATCCTGCGCCTGCCGCACGTGGCCAAAACGGGCCGCGCTGCGCTGGACGCTTGCTATGTGCTCTGCCACAACGCCAAGACGGGCGAGGTGGTGAAGGCCATCAAACAGTCGCTAGAAACCGAGGGCATGGGCGACCTGGGCCTGGAGGTGAACGCGCCGGGTGTGCAGGCGGTGACGCAAAAACAAACCTTCGGGCGCCGCCCGCAGTTTGCGCAGCTCAGCCTCTATTTGCCGCGCGTCACCTGGGTGGAGAACGACGCGATGGGCAGCAAGCTGCGCCGCGAGCTGGCATACGAGAGCGACATTTTGGCGGGGGTCGATTGGAGCGGTGTGCACATCGACGCCCTGGCCCAAGGCTGGGCGCCCGATGCCCGTGACCGCCTGGGCCAGCAACTGCAGCTCGGCTTGGACCTGCTGCGCGCCACCCCGAAAGACCCGCAAACCGGGGCACCGGTAGAGGACGTGGACGCAGCCGTACTGGACCGCGCCCGCTTGGTGCGCGGCGTGTTGGACATTGTTCCCAATGCCTGGATAGCCTGGTCGGTGGTAGATGCCGTGCTGGCGCGCTTGATGGCAGCCGGATACGCCGAGCGCAGCTTGGCTGCAAGCAGCGCGTCGCTGCTGGAGCGGCTGCGCATGGACCTGGAGGCCGAGCGGGACCGGCTGGCGCTAGCCGTTTTTCAGGGCCATATGGCGCGTGGTCAAGTGGAGTTTCAGCTGCGCGCCGACGCTACCGACTACGCGCTGCCCTCGGAATTTGCCTTGGAAATTTCAGACAAACCCCAAGCCATGGTGCGTGACGACGCCAAACTGGTGGAAAAAAGCCTGTTTGAACCCGCCCTGGCAGCGCTTACCGACTCTGGCCTAGAGCGCGACGTGGCGTGCTACCTTGACAGCCAGGCGGCAGTGCAATGGTGGCACCGCAATGTGGCCAAGGCGCAATACGGCTTGCAGGGCTGGAAGCGCAACAAGGTCTACCCCGACTTTGTGTTTGCGCGCGCCACAGGCCTAGACGCAAGCGTGGGCGGCAGCACCATGGTCGTTTTAGAAACCAAGGGCTTGCACCTGGCCGGCTCTAGCGACACGCAGTACAAGCAAGCGCTGTTAGAGCGCCTGACGCAAGCCTTTGCCGACCGCCGTATGGAGCGCGCGGGCGCGGTGGAGTTGGTCAACCCAGCGGGCGGCGGTGCATCCACCGTGCTGGACATGGTGTTGGAGGGCGATTGGCGCGGAACGCTGAACGCCCGGTATTTCGCTGCCCCGTCCGTATGAACGACGACGAAGCCCCCAGCAACCTGATCGCCCTGCTCGGCGGGGAGGCCGCGCTGCGCACGCTGGTAGAACGCTTTTACGACCTGATGGAGCTCGAACCCGACTACGCCGCTTTGCGCGCCGCCCACGGCGCGCTGCTCATGCAAGCGCGGCAAAAGCTGTTTTGGTTTTTGTGCGGCTGGATGGGCGGGCCGCAGTACTACACCGAGCGTTTTGGCCACCCCCGGCTTCGGCTGCGCCACATGCCGTTTTCGATTGGCATTTTGGAGCGCGACCAGTGGCTGGCTTGCATGGACCAGGCCATGGGCGAGTTGCAGGTGGATGCGGCGCTGCGCCAGCGTCTGCGGGAATCGTTTTTTCAGACGGCGGACTGGATGCGCAATCGGTAAACCCATCGCCTTCTTGCTGATTGCGCTCGTCTACCATCGCGCTTTTCCCATGACCACTTTCGCCGAAAGCGCACACACCGCGCTGCAACTCATTACCTCCTTAGACCCCGCCTTGCTGGCCATCGTAGGCCGCTCGCTGGCGGTGAGCGCGTGCGCTTGCGCGTTGGCCTGCAGCCTGGGGCTGGCGCTGGGCGCCTGGCTGGGCGTGGCGCAGTTTGCCGGGCGTGGCGTGGTGCTGACCTTGCTTAACACCAGCTTGGCCATTCCATCGGTGGTGGTGGGCTTGCTGGTGTACTTGCTGCTGTCGCGCTCGGGGCCGCTGGGGTATTTAGGCTGGTTGTTCAGCTTCAAGGCCATGGTGCTGGCGCAAACCGTGCTGGTGCTGCCCATGGTGATGGCGCTCACCCGCCAAACGGTGCAAGACGCTGAACAACAGCACGGCGAACAACTGCGCTCGCTGGGCGCACCCACCGCGCTGCGCGCCGCCTTGCTGGCCTGGGACGAGCGCCACGCGCTTTTGGTGGTGGTGCTGGCGGCGTTTGGCCGTGCCATATCGGAGGTGGGCGCGGTCATGGTGGTGGGCGGCAATATCGACGGCTTCACCCGCGTGATGACCACGGCCATTGCGCTGGAAACTTCCAAAGGCGACTTGCCCCTGGCGCTGGGCTTGGGCTTGGTGCTGCTGTGCGTGGTGCTGGTGCTCAACCTGCTGGTAGCGCTGTTGCGGCGCTGGCACATAGGCGGTCAATCCGCCCACGCGCTGCGCCCCGGGCTGGCACTGTGAGCGCGCTTGTTACGCTGACCCAAGCGGGCGTGCAACTGGGCGCTGATGGCCGCAGTCTGGCGCGTTCGCGCAGCGGCCACGCCAGCGCGCTGGCGCCCGTCAGCCTGACGGTGCGCGCCGGTGAGCGCGTGGCCCTGGTGGGTGCGAACGGCTCGGGCAAAAGCACGCTGCTGCGCTTGCTGCACGGTTTGCTAGCCCCCACCCAAGGCCAGCGCCAAGCCGCACCCGCGCTGCGCCAGGCCATGCTGTTTCAGCGCCCGCACCTGCTGCGCACCACAGTGCAGCGGCAGGTGGCGCTGGCCCTGTGGCTGCGCGGTAGCCCGTGGCGGCACGCCCAAGAGCAGGCGTTGGCGGCCTTGCATGCGGCGGGTTTGCAGGAGCTAGCCCGGCGCAGCGGCCCCACGCTCTCGTTGGGCCAGCAGCAGCAAGTAGCGCTGGCGCGCGCTTGGGCGCTGGAGCCGCAGTTGCTGCTGCTCGACGAGCCCACCGCCAGCCTGGACCCGCACGCCAAGGCCGAGGTGGAGGCGCTGATGCAGCGCTTTGCCAGCAGCCGCGCCGACGCCACCTTGGTGTTTGCCAGCCACAACCTGGGCCAGGTCAAACGCCTGGCGCAACGGGTCATTTACCTGGACCGCGGCCAGTTGCTGGCCGATATGCCGGTGCATCAGTTTTTTGACGCCGCCGTGCTGCAAGCGCAGTGCCCGGCGGCCCATTTGTTTGTTAAAGGAGAACTTTTGTGACATCGTCTTTTTGCCGCGCATTGGCGCTTTCCGTCGCGCTGGGTGCCAGCGCTGTTGCGGCCCAGGCCGAACCCATCGTCATGGCGTCCACCACGTCCACCGAGCAGTCCGGCCTGTTCGCCCACCTGCTGCCCGCGTTTACCCAGGCCACGGGCGTCCAAGTGAAGGTGGTGGCCCTGGGCACCGGCCAGGCCATTGACATGGGCCGCCGGGGCGACGCCGACGTGCTGTTCGTGCACGACCAGGTGGCTGAAGAAAAAATCGTGGCCGAGGGCTTTGCGCTCAAGCGCTTTGCGGTGATGTACAACGACTTTGTGCTGGTTGGCCCCGCTGCCGACCCCGCTAAAACACGGGGCAAAGATATCGCGGCTGCGCTGGCCAAACTCAGCGCGGCCAACGCCGCCTTCGTGTCACGCGGCGACAAAAGCGGCACCCATGCTGCCGAACTGCGGTTTTGGAAGCTCACCGCTGCGCCAGATGCCAAAGGCAGCGGCTACAAAGAATGCGGCTGCGGCATGGGCCCGGCGCTCAATATGGCTTCATCCACCGGCGCCTACGTGCTCACCGACCGGGGCACCTGGCTGAGCTTTAAAAACCGGGGTGACTTGGCCGTGCTGGTGGAGGGCGACAGCCGCTTGTTCAACCAATACGGCGTGATGGTGGTCAACCCAGCCAAACACCCGCATGTGAGGGCAGGAGATGCACAAAAGTTTGTGGATTGGGTGACCTCAGGCCCCGGCCAGGCCGTGATTGCGGCCTACAAAATCGACGGCCAGCAGTTGTTTTTTCCGAACGCGGCGAAATAGCGTTGGCGCTTGGCGCAAGCCTTTGCGCCGCTAAGCCGCAGTGCGCGCGCCCCGGCGCACCGGTTGCAGCAACACCACCAGCGCCCCGGCGCCGCCTTGGGACGGCTGGGCTTGCACAAAGGCCACCACTTCGGCCTTTTGCACCAGCCAGCGCTGCACTTTATCTTTGAGCACCGGGGTTTTGCCCGGCGATCCCAGGCCTTTGCCATGCACCACGCGCACGCAGCGAATGCCTTGTTTGTGCGATTCGCGGATAAAGCTGCCCAGGGCCTCGCGCGCCTCGTCGCTGCGCAGGCCGTGCAAGTCCATTTGGCGCTGGATGCTCCACTTGCCCTTGCGCAGCTTTTGCACCACGTCCAGGCCCACACCGGGGCGGCGAAAGCTCAGGTGCTCGTCGGTGTCGAGCAGCGTGGTCACGTCCACTTCGTCGCTCAAAGACTCTTGCAGGGCGGCTGCCGCGTCCAGCTCGTGCTGTAGCAAGGCGGGCGGCGGTGGCAGCAGGCGCAGGTCTGCCACCTCGGGCGCTTGCAGCAATTGCACCTTGCCCACGGCGGCCTGGAAGAGGTTGTGCGCCGCGGCCTGGCGTTTGGCGGCCAGTGCGGCGGCGGCTTTTTCGGCCTTTTCCAGCGCGGCTGCGGCGTCAATTTCTTTTTTCAGCCGTTTCAGGTCCGCCAGCCCCGCCATTACAAAAGCCCCCGCTCTGCCATGGACAAGGTCTGGCCCTGGCCCACGATCACGTGGTCTAGCACGCGCACATCCACCAGGGCGAGCGCCGACTTGAGCGTTTGCGTCAGCAGCTCGTCGGCGCGCGACGGCTGCACCGAGCCGCTGGGGTGGTTGTGCGCCAGCACCACGGCGCCTGCCTGGTAGTGCAGCGCGCGCTTGACCACTTCGCGCGGGTAGACACTGGTTTGCGTCAGGGTGCCGCGAAACATCTCTTCCATGGCCACCAGCCGGTTTTGCACATCCAAAAACAAGACCGCAAACACCTCGTGCGCCAGCGCCGACAAATGCAGTTGCAGGTAGTGCTTGACCGCATCGGGCGACTCAAAGACGGCTCGCTCCTGCAGGCGCTGGGCCATGGCCCGGCGGGCCAGCTCCAGCACCGCCACAATCTCGGCCCGTTTGGCCGGGCCCAGGCCCTTCACCGGCTTGAGGTCGTCCGCCGTTGCGCTGAGCAAGCCGGCAATGCCGCCAAAACCTTGCGCACCCAGCCCGCCCTTGCCGGGCAACTGCAGCAGCTCGTCGGCCAGTTGCAGCACGCCTTTGCCCTGGATGCCGGTGCGAAGCAGCAGCGCCAACAGCTCGGCGTCGCTCAGGGCACCGGGGCCGCGCGCGAGCAGCTTTTCGCGCGGGCGGGCGTCGGGCGGCAGGTCTTTGATGGGCATGGCGGGGGGCGCAAGGGGGCGGCTTGGCGGGGCAGGGTTGCCTGGGGATGAAGTTTCTACAATGCGACTCAGTTTATCGAGACTTGCATGACCACCAGCCTTCCCCGCATTACCGAGTCGTCTTTTTTGACGCTGCACTACCGCCTCTCAGGCCCGGCGGGCGACATCATTAACACCTTTGACGACAAGCCGGCCACCCTGAGCCTGGGCACTGGCGAACTCTCGCCCGATGTCGAGCGCTGCCTGCTGGGGCTCGAAGAAGGCGCGCACCAAACCTTTTCTCTGGCTGCAGGCGCCGCCTTCGGCCCGCGCAACCCCGAGATGCTGCAATGGGTGGCGGCCAAGCTGCTGCGCCAGCTAGGCGATCCGCAAGAAACTTACCGCGTGGGCGACGTGGTGCAATTCCCCACGCCCGACGGCCAAAGCAGCTACGCGGGCGCCGTGCAAGAGGTCAAAACTGGGGAGGAGGGCGGTGCCGTGCTGTTTGATTTCAACCACCCGCTGGCCGGTCAGCCGGTCAGCTTTGAAGTGAAAGTGATTGGCGTCTTATGAATACCTTGGGTACCCATGCCGAGATATTGCTCGCCGAGCCGCGCGGCTTTTGCGCCGGTGTGGACCGCGCCATCGAGATCGTGGAGCGCGCGCTCGACAAGTTTGGCGCGCCCATTTATGTACGCCACGAGATCGTGCACAACACTTTTGTGGTCAACGACCTTAAGGCCAAGGGCGCTATCTTTATTGAAGAGCTGAGCGACGTGCCGCCCGATGCCACGCTGATTTTTTCGGCCCACGGCGTGAGCAAAGCCATTCAGGATGAGGCGCAGGCACGCGGTTTTCAGGTTTTTGACGCTACCTGCCCGCTGGTCACCAAGGTGCACGTGGAAGTGGCCAAGCTGCACAAAGAGGGCTATGAGTTCATCATGATCGGCCACAAAGGCCACCCCGAGGTGGAAGGCACCATGGGCCAACTCGACTGCGGCATCCACCTGGTGGAAGACGTGGCCGACGTGGCGCGCGTGCAGCCGGGCCAAACCGACAAGCTGGCGCTTGTCACCCAAACCACCCTGAGCATGGACGACGCCGCCGATATTGCCGCCGCCGTCAAAGCCCGTTTCCCCAAGGTGCGCGAGCCCAAGCAGCAAGACATTTGCTACGCCACGCAAAACCGCCAAGATGCCATCAAGGTCATGAGCCCGCAGGTGGACGTGGTGATTGTGGTGGGCAGCCCCACCAGCTCTAACAGCAACCGCCTGCGCGAAGTGGCGCAAAAGCTCGGCACCGAGAGCTACATGGTGGACCACGCCGACGAACTGCAGGCCAGCTGGTTTGAAGGCCGCTCGCGGGTGGGCTTGACGGCTGGCGCCTCGGCGCCAGATGTACTGGTGCAAGCGGTGATTGCGCGGCTGCGCGAACTCGGCGCCGTGTCGGTGCGCAAAATGGACGGCGTGGTGGAAACCATCAAGTTCCCGCTGCCCAAGGGCCTCAAGCCCGACCCGGCCTGAGCATTTTTAGCCGCTGCTTTTCGACTTTTCCCATTTATTTTTTCCCATGCTTGATATCAACCTGCTGCGCAAAGACCTGGCCTCGGCCGTGGCCCGCCTAGAAGCCCGCAAATCGCCCCAAGCGTTTTTGAACGTGGACGCCTTCACCGCCCTGGAGGCCGAGCGCAAGTCCATCCAGACCCGCACCGAAGAGCTGCAAGCCAAACGCAATGCCCTGAGCAAGCAAATCGGCCAGCTCAAAGCCAAAGGCCCCTCCGGTCAGGCCGAGGTGGATGCGGTGATGGCGCAGACCGCCGACATCAAAGGCGAGCTCGAAACATCGGCGGCGCGCCTGGAGCACATCCAGACCGAGCTGCAAACCATGCTGCTGCTCGTGCCCAACCTTCCGCACGACAGCGTGCCGCGCGGCGCGGACGAACATGGCAACGTGGTGGTGCGCACCTGGGGCACTCCCCAAGCCATGGGCTTTGATATCAAAGACCACGTAGACCTGGGCGAGCCGCTGGGCCTGGACTTTGAGATGGGTGTCAAGCTGACCGGCGCGCGCTTTACCGTGATGAAAGGCTCGCTGGCCCGCCTGCACCGGGCGCTTGCCCAGTTCATGCTGGATGTGCAAACCCAAGAGCACGGCTACACCGAGTGCTACACGCCCTACATCGTCAACGGCGACACCTTGCGCGGCACCGGCCAGTTGCCCAAGTTTGAAGGCGACCTGTTTGCCGCCAAAAAAGGCGGCCAAGAAGGCGAAGCCCAGCCCGACAACACCGCGCTGTACCTGATTCCCACCAGTGAAGTGACGCTCACCAACTTTGTGCGCGATGTGGTGGTGGCCGAGGCTGACCTGCCCCTCAAGCTTACCGCCCACACCCCGTGCTTTCGGTCTGAAGCCGGCAGCGCCGGGCGCGACACGCGCGGCCTGATTCGCCAGCACCAGTTTGACAAGGTGGAAATGGTGCAAATCGTGCACCCGGACCACAGCTACGCGGCCCTAGAGCAAATGACCGGCCACGCCGAAGCCATTTTGCAAAAGCTGGGCTTGCCCTACCGCGTGATGAGCCTGTGCACCGGCGACATGGGCTTTGGTGCGGCCAAAACCTACGACCTGGAAGTGTGGCTGCCCGCGCAAAACACCTTTCGCGAGATCAGCTCGGTGTCTAACTGCGAAGCCTTTCAGGCGCGGCGCCTGCAAGCGCGCTTTAAAAACGCGCAGGGCAAAAACGAATTCGTCCACACCTTGAACGGCTCGGGCCTCGCGGTGGGTCGCGCCCTAGTGGCGGTGCTGGAAAACTACCAAAATGCCGACGGATCAGTCACCGTTCCCGCGGCGCTGCGCCCCTATTTGGGAGGGCTTTTCACCCTGAGCGCCTGATAGAATCTGCGCTTCGCCAAACGCAAGCAGACCTAGGAGAGGTGGCAGAGTGGCCGAATGTACCTGACTCGAAATCAGGCGTACCGCAAGGTACCGTGGGTTCGAATCCCACCCTCTCCGCCATTCAATGCATTTCAAGCAGGGTTCGCTGACCACCGCTTCAGGTGGGCGACATGCAGTGATTGCATGTGATTCAGATACCAATAAAACAGTTCAGGAATTATTCAAAATCCATGAATCTCTGGTGCTGAAATTATTAAACATCCTAAATTAATCGAGAAGTTGTAGCGTGTCGAAATTGCTTCGCCACTGAGAAACTTCTGTTTGCCATCCTTCATTCGGTGAATCAATGGCCAGTCGTTCTCTGATCTAGCCGACCTCTGATTCAGAATGCGATCAGATATAAAAAAAGCCCATACTTGATGGGCTTTTTTGTGCGTGGTCTTTGATAGATTAAGCGATCAAGTACGCCGATTTGTCTTTACCTTGCAGCCATTTTGGTGCGAGACCGCGACCTGACCATTCTTTTCCCGAAATAGGGTCACGGTACTTGGCGGCTACCTTGCTACCTGCGGTTTTGGCCTTTTTCTCTTTCGAAGAGCCGCCAAAGATATCCGACTGTGTGAGCCCGTACTCGGCGATCAGCGCGCGAACTTTGGCAATAGAGTCGGCAATTTCAGTTTGGCGCAGTTCGGCGATTTGTTTTTCAAGTGCTTCGCGTTGTGCAATCAGTTCTTTTAGACTTGTCATGTTGGTTCCTTTAACTACAAAAGAATAAATTCTAGCATCTAATCAATATATCGCTGCATTATTTACAGCCCAATAAGCTTAACACAGCCCGGTTTACTCAAATTTTCAGCAAGCTTGGCGATTAAGTACAGCCTTTGGCGCCAATAGACCAAGCCCGAATCGCCAATCGCCGATCCCCAAGCCCCAAACCGCTCATCCGACCCGTAGATTCTTGAGGGCGCTTTGTTGCGTGCAGATGGCGGACCGGTGCATTTCAGACGGGCGGGTACATATAGCCACGCGACCAGGGTGTGGGGTTGAGTGCGGCGCTGTTGCCAGCCTTGCAGGCCAGTACCTGGTAGATCGACACCCAGTTTTGCGCAAAAGCGTGTGCACAGCCCGCCAGGTAGATACGCCAGACCCTGAAGTTGGTTTCACTGACGAGCTTGCGCGCGGCGTCGGCGTGCTCCTCATAGCTGGCGGACCACAGGTGCAGTGTGCGCGCGTAGTGGCGGCGCAGGCATTCCACGTCAAGCGCCTCTAGGCCCGCGCTTTGCATGTCTTTGAGCGCGAGGCTGATGTGCGGCAATTCCCCGTTGGGGAACACATATTTCTCTATGAATTGCGCCGCCCTCAAAGGTGCGGTGCCGCTGCCAGGGTCGGTGGAGGTAATGCCGTGGTTGAGCGCTAGGCCGCCGTCTTTGAGAAGGGCATAGATGGTGCCAAAGTACTCCGGCAGGTGTTTGAGCCCCACGTGCTCAAACATGCCAATGGAGGTGATCTTGTCAAACCGTCCGTCTTGCGGCCCCAGGTCGCGGTAGTCTTGCAGGCGAATGTCCACGCGGTCGGCCAAACCGGCCTGGGCCACTCGCAGGCGGGCCAGTTCGTACTGGTTTTTGGACAGGGTCACGCCTACTACCTTGGCGCCATATTTTTGGGCGGCGCGCATTGCCAGCGCGCCCCAGCCGCAGCCAATGTCGAGCAGCCTGTCTCCGGGTTGGAGCATGATTTTGGTCAGCACGTGGTCCAGCTTGGCCTGTTGGGCCGCTTCC
>CANEVH010000041.1 GCA_947442105.1 Comamonadaceae bacterium
AACGCCGCCAGGCGCTCTTCGGCGCGCATGCTGCCCAAGAGCAGCATGATGCCGTTTTCACGCACGATTTCGCGGCTCATGATTTTGTGCACATGGCGCTGCATGGAGGAAATGTTCCGCGAAATCTCTTCGATGCGCTCAAACGGCATCACGCAGACCTCGGAGTCTTCTAGGGCAATCGCGTCGCAGGTGTGGTGGTCGCTGGAAATACCATCGAGCCCCAGCACTTCGCCTGCCATCTGAAAACCCGTGACCTGTTCATGCCCCTCTGATGAGCCCACCGAGGACTTGAAAAAGCCGGTGCGTATTGCAAACAGGCTATTGAACCGCTCGCCGTGATGAAACAGCAGATCGCCCTTTTTCACCTTGCGCCGCATGTTCACCAGCGTGTCAATTTGCTCAAGTTCTTCGCGGTTCAAACCCACTGGCATGCACAACTCGCGCAGATTGCAGTTGGAGCACGCCACCTTGATGCTGTGGCTGTTAATGGGATAAACCGTGGCGCTGCGGCTTGCGGGATCAAACATAGTGGACTCCTCCTTGTGAACCGTGGGCTGAAGTAATTGATCGCCGTTGACGCAGATCAAATGCCCATACAGCAAACCGGGCCACATTATGGATTCACAAGTTACATCATTCGCTATGCGCACCACGACTTCGCCGGTTCCCTTCGAATTGCTGCAGAAATTTGACATCGCCGGTCCGCGCTACACGTCCTACCCCACGGCCGACCGTTTTGTCGAGGCCTTTGGCGCTGACGAGTACCAAGCGACCTTGGCGCAACGCTTTGTCGGCCTGGGCGCGCGGCCCCAGCCCCTGTCTTTGTATGTGCACATTCCGTTTTGTGCTTCGCTGTGCTATTACTGTGCGTGCAACAAAGTCATCACCAAACACCACAGCCGCTCTGCCGAATACCTGCGCTACTTGGCGCGGGAGCTAGAACTGCACATCCGCGAGATTGGCACCGGGCGTGATGTCAGTCAGTTGCATCTGGGTGGGGGCAGCCCCACCTTTATGAACGACGCCGAGCTGGGCGAGCTAATGGGCTTGCTTAGGCACAGCTTTCACCTGGTGCCGGGCGCAGAAATATCGATTGAGGTTGATCCCCGCACAGTGGACGCGTCCCGCATCGACGCCCTGGCCACCATGGGCTTTAACCGCCTGAGCTTTGGCGTGCAAGACTTCGATCCGGCAGTGCAGCAAGCAGTCCACCGCGTGCAACCCGCCGAACAGGTGTTTGCGCTGGTGCAGGCCGCACGAGACCGCAGCTTTGGGTCCATCAATGTGGACCTGATTTACGGCCTGCCGCAGCAAACGCCCTCGTCTTTTGACCGCACGCTGGCGCTAGTTGCCGAGCTGCGCCCGGACCGCATTGCCCTGTATGGCTACGCCCACCTGCCGCAGCGCTTTAAGCCCCAGCGGCGGATTGACGAGGCGCAATTGCCCAAAGCCGGCGCCAAGGTGGTGATGCTGGCGCGCTCCCTAGAAGCTTTGTTAGACGCCGGTTACGTCTACGTAGGCATGGACCACTTCGCCTTGCCCAACGACCCTTTGGCCGTGGCCAAGCGCCAGGGCCGCTTGCACCGCAACTTTCAGGGCTACAGCACCCAGCCCGACTGCGACCTGATTGCGCTGGGCGTCTCGTCCATAGGGCGCGTGGGCGCCACGTACAGCCAAAACGTCAAAACGCTGGACGCCTATTACGACCTGCTTGATCAAGGCCGTTTTCCGGTGGAGCGCGGCTTGGCGCTTACGCGCGACGATGTGCTGCGCCGCGCGGTCATCATGGCGCTGATGTGCCAGGGCGTGGTGCAGTTTGAGTCGATTGCGCTGGCGCATCTGGTGGACTTTCCGCGCTACTTCGCAGCAGAACTGAAGTCGCTTGCGCCACTGGCCGCGCAGGGCCTGGTGGTGGTGGACGCGGACGGCATCGAAGTCACGCCCACCGGCTGGTTTTTTGTGCGCGCCGTGGCCATGGTGTTTGACCGCCATTTGCAGGCCAGCCGGCACCTGAACCAGTTTTCCAGAATTTTGTAGACCGGCACCTCGGTCCGGCAGTGGCAAATACTCTGGTATCGCTCGCGCCTACCGCCCTGCTTATGGGCCTGGTGGGTGGGCCGCATTGTGTGGCCATGTGTGGGGCGGCCTGCGCGGGCCTGGGCCAAGCCGCTGGCCCCCGCAAAAACCAGGCGATTCTGTTGTTCCAGGGCGGGCGCATCATGGGCTACGCGGCGCTAGGGGCCTTGGCGGCGGCTTCCATGCAAGGCCTGGGTTGGCTCACCGTGCAGTCGGCGGCGCTGCGCCCGCTGTGGAGTCTGCTGCATGTGGGGGCGCTGGTGCTGGGTCTGCTGCTGCTGCTCAAAGCCCAGCAGCCCGCCTGGCTGGAGCGCCTGGGCGGCAGGCTGTGGCAGCGCGCCCGCACCTTGGGCGCCCGCAGCGGCGGCGCGCCCGTGGTGCTGGGCGTGCTGTGGTCCTTGTTGCCTTGCGGGCTTTTGTATTCCGCCTTGCTGGTGGCGGCGCTCGCAGGTTCCGTGGTCGCAGGGGCGCTGGTCATGGCCTTGTTTGCCTTGGGCACCAGTGTGTCCATGGTGGCAGGGCCTTGGCTGTGGCTTCGCCTGCGGGGCGACGCGGCCTTTGGGGGCCACGGAAGCCTTGGGGTGCGACTGGCCGGCGCGGCCCTGGCAGTGAGTGCGGCGTGGGCCTTGTGGATGGGCCTGGCCCGCGATGCAGCGCCCTGGTGCCAGGTGTAAGGCTAAAGTGAGCGCGCCTACGCTAGGCTGTGAACGGGCGCCTTCGCTCTGGCCACCTGCGCCAATCGCGCCAGTGCATCGGGCTGGAGAACGGCGACGCTTCGGTGGTTGAGCTTCACCAGTCCGCGTTCATTCAGACTGGCAAATGCCCGGCTGACGGTCTCATCTTTGAGTCCGAGAAAACTTGCAATGTCATGCCGGCCCATGGGCAACTGCAGTTCCGACGCAGAAAAACCGCGCGCTTTCATGCGATCGAGCAAGTTGAGCAAGAACGCTGCCACGCGCTCGTCCGCATTCAAGCTGCCCAGCATGACCAAAACCGCGTTGTCACGCACCAGCTCCTTGCTCATCATTTGCAAAAACAGTCGCTGCACCGGGCGCAACTCGCGCGACAGCGTGGTCACTTGCTCAAACGGCATGGCGCACACCTCACTGTCCTCAAGCGCCTGTGCCTCGCACACATGGTGCTGGGCGGCGATGCCGTCAAAGCCCATGATGTCCCCCGGCAAGTGGAAGCCGGTCACCCGCAGGTCTCCGCCAAGTGACAGCAGGCCCGACCTGAAGCTGCCGTAGCGAACAGCAAATATTTCGATAAATTTTTGACCGCCTTGGAACAAAGTCTGCCCTTTTTTCACGGGACGCCGCAGCAGAATCAACCTCTGTACCCGTTCGAATTCGTCGGCGCTCAGGCCAATGGTGCTAAAAAGTTCTGACGGAACACAGCGCTCAAAAGGTGCGGTCAACGCGGGGCGTGGTGGTTCGAAAGAGGGGTATGGTGCAGAGGACGTGGTCACAAGCGGAACCTTCAACCGGTTGAAAAATGTAAGGGTTCACGGTGTTGCTTTTTTGCATTTTTTAAAAAAATCAGACTTTGATTTTGATGGCGCAGGAGCCGCGCGCCCCTCCCCCAAATGGGTGAATTTCGTAAGAATGTTCGGTTTTGTGAGAAATACCAATTTTTGTGTAAATCCTCGGTGCCTTCAGGGGCGCCCAAGTCAACACGGGCTGCACCTTCCACCTGCGCGCCCTTGCCCGCGCCCTGCCCAATTTGCACGGGGATAATGGGCCGATGACGCAAGCAAGTTCCCCGATTTCGCCCTGGCGCCTGAGTGTGGCGCCGATGATGGACTGGACGGATCGCCATTGCCGCTACTTCCACCGCCTGCTCACCCGCCACACCCGGCTGTATACCGAGATGGTGACCACCGGCGCGCTGATGCACGGCGATGTGCAGCGCCACCTGCGCTTTAACGCAGAAGAACAACCGCTGGCGCTGCAACTCGGCGGCAGCGACACCACCGATCTGGCTGCCGCTGCCCGCCTGGGCGCGCAGTGGGGCTACGACGAAATCAACCTCAACTGCGGCTGCCCCAGCGACCGGGTGCAGCGCGGCGCTTTTGGCGCCTGCTTGATGAACGAACCCGCGTTAGTGGCTGACGGCGTGAAAGCCATGCTGGACGTGGTGGATGTGCCGGTCACGGTGAAGCACCGCACCGGTATCGACAAAGACGAAAGCTATGGTTTTGTGCGCGACTTTGTGGGCCAGGTCAGCCAAGCGGGCTGCCAAGTGTTCATCGTCCACGCCCGCAACGCCTGGCTGCAAGGCCTGAGCCCCAAAGAAAACCGCGAAATCCCGCCGCTGCGTTACGACTTGGCTTACCAGCTCAAAACCGATTTTCCGGACTTGACAATTGCAGTGAACGGCGGCGTTAAAACCAACGACCAAATTGCCGAACACCTGCAGCACGCCGACGGCGCCATGCTCGGGCGCGAGGCCTATTACAACCCCTGGCTCTTAAGCAGCTGGGACGCCGCGTTTTTCAATGATGACCATCCCTTGCCCAGCCGCGAGGCCGTGGAAGAAGCGATGGTGCTCTATATGGAGCGCGCATTTGCCGAGGACGGTTGCCCCTGGTATGCCATTGCCCGCCAGATGCTGGGCCTCCACCATGGCCAGCGCGGCGCGCGCCTGTGGCGCCAGGTCTGGAGCGACCACCGCCTCAAGCCCCTGGCCCCGCGCGAGGTTTGGAAGTTGGCGCGCGAGGCTTTGGAGCGGGGTGCGCTGATTGCTGCCTAATTTACATGACGGAGCGCAGCACCCCAAATCATGATTGGAGCAAGTGTCGGCGATTGGGCTTTATCACCCTGTATCTCACACAGGTCGGCAGGTTTGCCTAGCTAAGTTTTGCGGGCTTGAGCGGCAGGACTTCTTGCGCAAGCGGCAAGGGCTTGAACTCAGGGTCTTTGTGCAGTAGCGTGGCGCTTTGTTCTGATGCACACGCAGCAATCCAGGCATCGGCAATCGAAAGGGAATGTGTTGCCTTGATTTCAGCCGCTTTGATCAACATAGTGTCGGTTTGGGTGAGCCATTCGATGGGAAGCGCTTGGCATTGTTGATAGGCCAGTCGGCCTGCGATCTGGCCTTCGTCGCGCCAAACGCGGTAGAGCACTTCCATGAGCGTGATAAAGCAGCCGAAGCAACTGGCTTTGCCTTTGGTGGCAAGGTCCAGCACCTCGGCGACGCGGTCTGCGCCAGGTTCACCGTCACGCAGCGTCAGCAAGGCCGAGGTGTCCAGCAAGAACCGTTTCATTCTGTGGACAAGTCTTTTTTTCTACTTGCAAGTAAACGCGCTGTGGCGCCGCCTTTTCCTTGTCCTCTAAAGGCTTCAATCGGGTTGGCGCGAACGGGAATGACCCGAATGTCGCCATCGCTAAGCACCCACTCCAGGCGATCTGCTGGCCCGAGTTGAAACTGCTTGCGTATCACGGCAGGAACCACCGTTTGGCCTCGGGCGGTAATAGTGCTTTGCATGGACTTCTCTTTCAGATGAATTACGTATTCGAATAAATTGTAATTCGGTGAGCGCAGAGGCGAGTCACTAGGGCGAGTCACTGTTTACGCCTGCCTGCACTTAACGTGGAAGAGCTTTCACGACTTGGGGTGCTGCGCACCTTCATAAAAGCTAAAGCCGGACCGGTCTGGCGTGTGCTGCTAGCTACCGCGCCGCCTCCAGTCCGTTGGCAAAGTGCTCGCGCATGCGCTGGGCGCTCAACGCCGGGTCGCGCGCCAGCAGCGCGTCCATCAGCGCCTGGTGTTCGTGCAGGGATTCGGCCACGCGCCCGCTTTTGAGCAAAGAGTGGTGGCGGTTGAGCTTCATTACCTTGCGCAAGTCTGCCACCAACTGGTCGCGCCAGCGGTTGTCGGCGATCTCCAGCAGGCGCATGTGAAAGCGCTCGTTCAACGCGAAAAACTGGTCGGTGTCCGCCACCGCCGCCCTCAAGGCCTGGTGCAGGCTTTGCAGGTCTTGGAGTTGCTCGGCGCTGGCGCTGGCCGCCACCACGCTGGCCGCGTCGGCTTCCAAGAGCGACAGAAGGTGGTAGACGTCGCGCTGGTCTTTGGCGTTGATTTCGGTGACATAGGCGCCTCGGCGCACTTTCATGGTGACCAGCCCCTCGGTGGCCAGCACCTTCAGGGCTTCACGCAGTGGCGTGCGGCTGATGCCGTATTCCTCGGCCAGTTTCAGCTCGTCAATCCAGCTACCGGGTGCGAGCTGGTTGGAAAAAATGCGCTGGCGCAGCAGCTCGGCCACTTCTTCGTAGAGCGCGCGCGGGGTCAGGGTGAGGGCGGACATGGCGTAAATTGTAAGTCGGTTGAAGGTTTTGAATTAATAATTATGAATGATATGATGCCGTCCACCCGTCAATTCCTGCTTTCAAAGACCCTGCCATGAGCTCCACGCCCCCCGAATTCAAAACCGCCACCCTGGACGCCTGGCACAAGGCTGCCGCTAAATCCGCCCCCGGCGGCAATGTGGATGCGCTGAACTGGATCACGCCCGACGGCATCGCGGTCAAGCCCTTGTACACGGCGGAGGACACGGCGAATCTGCCCTACGCGGACACGCTGCCCGGCTTTGAGCCCTACCTGCGCGGCCCGCAGGCCACCATGTACGCGGTGCGGCCCTGGACGATTCGCCAGTACGCCGGGTTTTCGACCGCCGAAGAGTCCAATGCCTTCTACCGCAAGGCGCTGGCCGCCGGTGGCCAGGGCGTGTCGGTAGCCTTCGATTTGGCCACCCACCGTGGCTATGACTCCGACCATCCGCGCGTGACCGGCGACGTGGGCAAGGCCGGTGTGGCCATTGACTCGGTGGAGGACATGAAGATTCTGTTCAACGAGATTCCGCTGGACAAAGTTTCGGTGTCCATGACCATGAACGGCGCTGTGTTGCCAGTGTTGGCGGGCTACATCGTGGCAGCCGAAGAGCAGGGCGTGTCGCAGGCGCAGCTCAGTGGCACCATCCAGAACGACATTCTCAAAGAGTTCATGGTGCGCAACACCTACATCTATCCGCCTGAGCCCAGCATGCGCATCATTGGCGACATCATTGGCTACACGGCCAAGAACATGCCCAAGTTCAACTCGATCTCGATCTCGGGCTACCACATGCAAGAAGCGGGCGCCAACCAGGCGCTGGAATTGGCGTTCACCCTGGCCGACGGAAAGGAATACGTCAAAACCGCCATCGCCAGCGGCCTGGACGTGGACGAATTTGCCGGGCGCCTGAGCTTTTTCTGGGCCATTGGCATGAACTTCTACTTGGAAGTTGCCAAAATGCGCGCCGCGCGCCTGCTGTGGTGCCGCATCATGAAGGGCTTTGACGCGAAGTCGCCCAAATCGCTCATGTTGCGCACCCACTGCCAGACCAGCGGCTGGAGCCTGACCGAGCAAGACCCCTACAACAACGTGGTGCGCACCACCATTGAGGCCATGGCGGCGGTGTTTGGCGGCACGCAAAGCCTGCACACCAACAGCTTTGACGAAGCCATTGCGCTGCCCACCGAGTTCAGCTCGCGCATCGCGCGCAACACCCAGCTCATCATCCAGGAAGAAACTCATATCACCAATGTGATCGACCCCTGGGCTGGCAGCTACATGATGGAAAAGCTCACCCAGGACATGGCCGACGCGGCCTGGAAAATCATCGAAGAAGTGGAGGCCATGGGCGGCATGGTCAAGGCGGTGGACAGCGGCTGGGCCAAACTCAAAATTGAAGCGGCGGCTGCTGAAAAGCAGGCGCGCATTGACAGTGGCAAAGACGTGATCGTCGGTGTCAACAAGTACAAGCTCAAAACCGAGGACGCCATTGAGGCCCGCGACATCGACAACGTGGCGGTGCGCGAGGGCCAGATTGCCCGTCTGAACACCATCAAGGCCCAGCGCGACTCCGTGGCCGTGAAAGCCGCGCTGGACGCGCTGACCTATGCCGCAGGCCACGGCGGCAATTTGCTGGACTTGTCCATCCAGGCCATGCGCCTGCGCGCCACCGTGGGCGAGGTGAGCGACGCGCTGGAATTGGCTTTTGGCCGCCACCGGGCCGATACCAACAAGGTCTCGGGCGTCTATGCGGCGGCCTATGACACCGACACCACCAAAGGCGACACCATGGAGTACTGGAACACGCTCAAGGCCGACATTGCCGCCTTTGCCGAAGCCCAAGGTCGCCGCCCGCGCGTGATGATTTCCAAACTCGGCCAGGACGGCCACGACCGGGGCGCCAAAGTGGTGGCCACCGCGTTTGCGGACCTGGGCTTTGACGTGGACATGGGCCCGCTGTTCCAAACGCCCGAAGAATGCGCCCGTCAGGCCATTGAGAACGACGTGCACGCCGTGGGCGTGTCCACGCTGGCGGCCGGCCACAAAACCCTGGTGCCAGCCATCATTGCCGAGCTGAAAAAACAGGGCGCTGACGACATCATCGTCTTCGTGGGCGGTGTGATTCCGCGCCAGGACTACGACTTTTTGTACGCTGCGGGCGTCAAGGGCATTTACGGCCCCGGCACGCCGATACCGGTCAGCGCGCGCGATGTGCTCGATCAGATCAAAAAGGCTTTGGCGCCCTGAGTTCTTGCTCGTTATACTGTAATACCGTATTTCGATTGGAGCACAACATGGCCGTTTCCGTTCGCATGGACCCTTTGCTGGAAAAGCAGCTCGATCAGGCTGCCAAGCGCCAGGGCATCACCAAATCGCAGTTCATCATTGACGCGGTGGAGCGCGCGCTGGGGCGTAAAAACCCCTATGAGCTGATGAAGGCGCTGGTTGCAGAAGAAGAGCAAAAGGCTTACGGTCCTTTAGCCAACCCAGCTGATGCAGCCGCAGCCAAGGCCTTTGAGGGCTACGAGCAGCCCTACGACACCGAGCGTTCGCGTGCGCAATTGCTGGCCAAGTTGCAGGAAAAACATGGCCTTCGCAGCGATCGTTGATGCCAGTGCCATGGTTGCGCTCTTTGGCCGTGATCAAACAGACAACACGCACTACAGCCAGCTTTTTGCCCAAGCCGCGCAAGAGCGATGGTCACTCACCTCCACCTGGCCTTGCGTGACCGAAGCCAGCCATTTGCTGGGCCTGCCGCAGCGCTACGCGTTTTTGCGCTGGGTGGCAGCCGATGCGATTTCCATTTTTCCCTTCGACCAGGGCACGCTCGAAGGCATGGCCGAATTGATGCGCCGCTACACCGAGTCACCCCGAACCGAGATGGACTTGGCCGATGCTTCCCTGGTGTTTTTGGCCTCGGACACGGGCGTGAACCGCATCATGACCCTGGACGTGCGCGACTTTTCCCGCTACCGCCTGGCCGATGGCCGGGCGTTTGAAATTTTGTGATGGCGGCTGACACCACCTCTTTGTTGGCCGATTTGCGTGGCCGCAACGCCCTGCCGCGCCGCCGGGCCATGGCCAAAGCCATCACCTTGCTCGAATCCACCCGCACCGACCACCGTGCACAGGCCAACGGATTGCTGACCCAGATGTTGCCCTTCACCGGTGCCTCATTCCGTTTGGGCATCAGCGGCGTGCCGGGAGTGGGCAAAAGCACCTTCATTGAGGCGCTGGGCCTGTACCTGATTGCGCAAGGCCACCAGGTGGCGGTGCTGGCGGTGGACCCGTCTAGCAGCGTCTCGGGCGGCTCCATCCTCGGCGACAAAACCCGCATGGAGCGCTTGAGTGTTGCGCCCCAGGCCTATATCCGCCCCAGCCCGGCCAGCGGCACCCTGGGCGGCGTGGCCGACAAGACGCGCGAATCCATGCTGGTGTGCGAGGCCGCCGGTTTTGATGTGGTGATTGTGGAAACCGTGGGCGTGGGCCAGTCGGAGACCGCAGTGGCGCAAATGACCGACATGTTTGTGCTGCTGCAACTGCCCAACGCCGGTGACGACTTGCAGGCCATTAAGAAAGGCGTGATGGAACTCGCCGATCTGGTGGTGATCAACAAGGCCGATCTGGATGTGGCCGCCGCCACACGCGCCCAGGCGCAAATCGACGGTGCCTTGCGCCTGCTGGGCCAGCACGGCAACCCCGCCAACGTGCACCACGCAGCCAGCCAGTGGCACCCCAAGGTAATTCAAATCAGCGCGCTGCTGGGCCAGGGCGTGGAAGCTTTTTGGGCAGAGGTCTTGGAGTTCAAGGCGCTGCAAACAACGAATGGTCGCTTTGCCAGCCGCCGCCAAACCCAAGCGCTGGCCTGGATGTGGGAGCGTATTGACGCCGGGCTCAAGCAACGCTTCAAGGCCCAGCCCGAGGTTGCGGACTTGTTGCCCCGACTGAGCGAAGAAGTACGCTCCGGTCGCCTGCCCGCGTCCACCGCAGCGCGCCTGCTGCTGGAGGCGGGGCAATGATTGTGTTACACGCCGCTGATCAGCGTGTCGAGCGCGGCGACGATGGTGTGGCTTTGGGCGCGACAGTCCAAAACGCTGCGGCCCAGCCATTTGCTGGGCATGGCTGCGAGGTTGGGCGTCACCATGCGGTAGGTGCGGCCTTCGATTTCAAATTCAGGACTCAGTTGGGCAATGGCCGGGAACGGCATGCGTTGCGCTGGATACAAAGGCACCACCACCCGCGAGGAAAGCCTGTCCAGCAAAGAGCTTTGAATGTCCAGCAGAAACGGTGCTTCGCCTTTGCTCGGTGCCAGGCTGGCGTGGATGTGGTACTGCATTACAGCTCCTTGCCAGACCACAGGGCATCACGCCATGCGTCATTCCATAGCCCGTTTTCCTCGACATGCCGGTTGTACGCATCAATGGCCTCCTTGTTGTCCTCCAGCCATTGCGCCTCGCGCAAGCGCTTCACTTGGCTTGCCAATGCCACTTCGAGCACCTGCGAGACGTTGACTTTGAGTTCTTTGGCCTGGCGCAGCAAGTCGCTGTTGACGCTGAGGTTGACCGGTTTTTTTACGGCTGTGGATTCGTAGGCCATGGCTGTTCCTTTGTTAATCATGCGCATGCTTTATGCGCATCCGCTAAATTTTAGACAGAAAGGCATCTTCCATGCACGACATTCTTGAACAACTAGAAGCCAAACGCGAACTCGCGCGCCAGGGCGGCGGCGCCAAGCGCATTGCCGCGCAGCACGGCAAAGGCAAACTCACCGCGCGCGAGCGCCTGGAGGTGCTGCTTGACGAAGGCACTTTCGAGGAATGGGACATGTTTGTCGAACACCGCTGCGTGGACTTTGGCATGGCGGACCAGAAGATTCCGGGCGATGGCGTGGTCACCGGCTACGGCATGATCAACGGGCGTCTGGTGTTTGTGTACAGCCAAGACTTCACCGTGTTTGGCGGCGCGTTAAGCGAATCGCACGCCGAGAAGATTTGCAAGGTGATGGACCAGGCCATGAAGGTCGGCGCCCCGGTGATTGGCCTGAACGACTCGGGCGGCGCCCGCATCCAGGAGGGTGTGGCTTCTCTGGGTGGCTACGCCGAGGTGTTCCAGCGCAACGCCATGGCCAGCGGCGTGATTCCGCAGATCAGCATGATCATGGGGCCTTCAGCGGGCGGCGCGGTCTACAGCCCGGCCATGACCGACTTCATCTTCATGGTCAAGGATTCGAGCTATATGTTCGTCACCGGCCCCGAGGTGGTCAAAACCGTGACGCACGAAGAGGTGACGGCTGAAGAGCTGGGCGGCGCCATCACCCACACCACCAAAAGCGGCGTGGCCGACCTGGCCTTTGACAACGATGTGGAGGCGCTGTTGATGCTGCGCCGCTTGTACAACTACTTGCCTCTGAGCAACCGCGAAAAAGCCCCGGTGCGCAAGAGCGGCGACCCAGCCGACCGCCTGGACAAAAGCCTGGACACACTGGTGCCCGACAGCGCCAACAAGGCCTACGACATGAAGGAGCTGATCGTCAAAACCGTGGACGACGGCGACTTTTTCGAGATCCAGCCCGAGTACGCCAAAAACATCCTGATCGGTTTTGCCCGCATGGACGGCCAAACGGTGGGCATCGTGACCAACCAGCCCCTGGTGCTGGCCGGTTGCCTGGACATCAAGAGCAGCATCAAGGCAGCGCGCTTTGTGCGCTTTTGCGATGCCTTCAATATCCCGGTCATCACCTTTGTGGACGTGCCCGGTTTTATGCCGGGTACTAGCCAAGAATATGGCGGCATCATCAAACACGGCGCCAAATTGTTGTACGCCTACGCCGAATGCACGGTTCCCAAAATCACCGTCATCACCCGCAAGGCCTACGGCGGCGCCTACGACGTCATGGCCTCCAAGCATCTGCGCGGCGACGTCAACTTTGCCTGGCCCAACGCCGAAATCGCAGTAATGGGCGCCAAAGGCGCGGTGGAAATCATCTTCCGCGAAGACAAAGGCGACCCCGAAAAGCTGGCCGCCAAAGAGGCCGAATACAAAGCCCGCTTCGCCAATCCCTTTGTGGCCGGTGCGCGTGGCTTTATTGACGACGTGATTTTGCCCAGCGAAACCCGCAAACGCATTTGCCGGTCGCTGGTAATGCTCAAAGACAAAAAGATTGAGAACCCTTGGCGCAAACACGGGAATATTCCGCTTTAGGCCATGCATAAGTTCACTATTTTGTTTTTTTTGGGAACACTATTTTCCAATCATGTGTATGCGAATGATGAGTGGGAGCAGTGCTCAATTCTTTTTACCTATTCACAACTTAGGGCGGACGTAAAGAACTCAGTCGTACCTCAGCGCCTAAAGGAACTTTTGACGCAAGAAAATAGGACACTGATGGAGTCTCAGACTTCTGATGGCCTTTCTGATCAAGTGCGCACGCTAACAACCTGCGTTCAACGTATCGATCCTCGAATTCAAAGCGCCAAGGTTGAACAATGTTTTCCGAGTTTCATGGTTTTTCCGATGGCTTTTGTCTTTCGCCAGCAATCCTTAGATGAAAAAACTGCGCGTTCACTGAACGCCCCGTCCTTGGACGAAAAGCAAGTGGATCAAATGATCAAGTTCATTTACGCAAAGCCTATCCCTGAGCCTGGGAAAAGGCTCAGCAGTAAATGGAGTGGTGAATGGATGAGACAGTGTTTGAGTTAATGAACTATTGCCTTGTGCCTCTATGCCACAGGTGGATTGCTGGGAATTGCTGGTCAGACCGTCACTGACTTCGTTTTATATGTAATTTTTGAGATGGAGACTGGTAATGTTTACCAAAATTTTGATCGCCAACCGTGGCGAAATCGCCTGCCGCGTTATCACCACCGCCCGCAAAATGGGCATCCAAACCGTGGCCGTTTATTCGGATGCGGACAAAGACGCACGCCACGTTATGCTGGCCGACGAGGCGGTGCATATTGGCCCTGCGCCTAGCCGAGAGAGTTATTTGCTGGCCGACAAAATCATCGCCGCCTGCAAACAAACCGGCGCGCAGGCGGTGCATCCGGGCTATGGCTTTTTGAGCGAGAACGCCGAGTTCTCGCGCCGCTGTGAAGAAGAGGGCATCGTCTTCATCGGCCCCAAGCACTATTCGATTGCCGCCATGGGCGACAAGATTGAGTCCAAAAAGCTAGCAGGCGCGGCGGGCGTGAACTGCATTCCCGGTGTGAACGACGCCATCGACACACCCGAGCGAGCGGTAGAAATCGCCAAAGGCATTGGCTACCCTGTCATGATCAAGGCCAGTGCGGGCGGCGGCGGCAAGGGCTTGCGCGTGGCGTTTAACGACAAAGAGGCGTTTGAAGGCTTTGCCAGCTGCCGCAACGAAGCCCGCAACAGCTTTGGCGACGACCGCGTTTTCATCGAGAAGTTTGTTGAAGAGCCGCGCCATATTGAGATTCAACTCATCGGCGACAGCCACGGCAACGTGCTTTATCTGAACGAGCGCGAATGTTCTATCCAGCGCCGCCACCAAAAGGTGATTGAAGAGGCGCCCAGCCCGTTTATCAGTGATGCCACCCGCAAAGCCATGGGCGAGCAGGCGGTGCAACTGGCCAAGGCGGTCAAGTACCAGAGCGCGGGCACTGTGGAGTTTGTGGTCGGCAAGGACCAGAGCTTTTACTTCTTAGAAATGAACACCCGCTTGCAAGTGGAGCACCCGGTCACCGAGGCCATCACCGGCCTGGACCTGGTGGAGCTGATGATTCGCGTGGCCGCAGGCGAAACACTGCCGCTCACGCAAGCCGAGGTCCAGCGCAATGGCTGGGCGATGGAATGCCGCATCAGCGCCGAAGACCCATTCCGCGGCTTTTTGCCTTCCACCGGCCGTCTGGTGCGCTTTGCACCGCCCACGCAAACCATGTGGCAGGGCGATACCGCGCACCTGCACGGCGTGCGCGTGGACACCGGCGTGCAAGACGGCGGCGAGATTCCGATGTATTACGACTCGATGATCGCCAAGCTCATCGTCCACGGCACCGACCGTCTGGACGCGATTGCCAAGATGCGCGAGGCGCTCAACGGCTTTGTGATTCGTGGCGTGTCGAGCAACATTCCCTTTCAGGCGGCGCTGCTGGCCCACCCGAAGTTTGTGGCGGGCGACTTCAACACCGGTTTTATTGCCGAACACTACGCCCACGGCTTTCGCGCCGAAGACGTGCCGCACGACGACCCCTTGTTCCTGGTCGCCCTGGCCGCCTTTGTGCGCCGCAAGTCGCGCGAGCGCGCGGCCACCATCAGCGGGCAGTTGCCGGGTTACGCGGTGAACGCGGGCAAAGACTATGTGGTCGTCACCCTGGCCGAGGACGGCCAGCACAGGTACACGCCAGTGCACGTGGACGAATTCCATGGCGAGCTGGGATCGGCGCGCGTGAGGGTAGGGGCGTCTGACTATGAAATTCGCAGCCCCTCGCGCCTGAACGACATCGCCATCACCGGCACGGTCAATGGGCGCGCCTTTGTTGCGCAAGTCGAGCGCGGCACGCCCAAAAATCCGCTGGCGCTGCGCGTGCAGCACAACGGCACGCGCATCGACGCCCTGGTCGTCTCACCGCGCATGGCCGAGTTGCATGCGCTCATGCCCTTCAAGGCGCCACCGGACCTGAGCCGATTCATCCTCTCCCCCATGCCCGGCCTGCTGGTGCAGGTGGCGGTAGTGCCCGGCCAAAAAGTGCAGGCCGGCGAACGCGTGGCCGTGATTGAGGCGATGAAAATGGAAAACGTCCTGTTCGCCGCCGCCGACGGCGTGGTCAGCAAGGTCATGGCCGCCCAAGGCGAAAGCCTGTCGGTGGACCAGCCGATTGTGGAATTTGCATGATGCAAAGCGGCGTGTCTGGCTTGCAGCGCTTGCTCGCTTTGCCCTTGCCGCACGGTCTTGCGCTGGTGTTGCTAGTGCTGGTGCTGGTGCTGGGTGCTGGCGTGGGCCACGCCGCGCCCGCAAACCCAGCACCACAGGTAGAGCTTTTGAACCAGCGCATTGCCACCTTGGAAGCCCAGGCCATGCAAGAGCGATTGCAACGTCTGGAACTTCACCAACAAGACGCTGACAAAGCACAAAAAGACCAGCAAGACAAACAGCAAACCGCGCTGCTAGAAATGCAGCGCAAAAGCGTGGACTGGTGGTTGACCGCCATCGGATTAATGCTCACCGTGCTGGGTGCCGTTGTGGCCCTGGTGGGCTTTTGGCTGCCGCGCGAAGCCCGTGCTCGCATCAAGGCCGACCGCGCGGATTTGGACGCGATGCTCAAGGATGCGCGTGAGGCGATTGCCACTCTGCGCAAGCACGAACAAGCCGCGAATGACGCCGCCGCAGGTGCAAAAGCCGATGCCAAACAAATTGAAACTTTGCGACAAAGTGTGGAAAGCTACCGGTCAGATGCCTCCGAAAACAAATCCCCCCATCCCAACCTAGACGCACGCGAAGACGCGCTCAAACTACAAGCTTCGCCACTGGCGAGCGACGCCGACCGCTTGCGCGCCAAAGCAATCCTTGCCAGCGAACAAGAGGGCGCCGAAACAAGCTTTGCCCTTGGGGAAAAAGCCTACACCCTGTGGGCCGCGCTGGCGGAACTGAACGCTTCCGACCACGGTGCGCATTTCAATGCAGGGCGTTGGGCGCATAGTCTGAGAGATATGGCCAAAGGCGATGAAAAGAATCGTTGGTTTAACAAGAGTGCGCATCACTATGCCGAAGCCTTGCGCATCAAGCCCGATCTGCACGAAGCGGCCAACAACTGGGGCTATGACCTTAATGATCAAGCACAGGCAGCTGCCGCTGTCGGTGCCTTGGACACCGCCAGAGGCCTGTGGAGCCAAGCGGCAGAAAAGTACGCACTGGCCTTGAAAATCAAACCCGACAAGCACGAAGCCGCCACCAACTGGGGCAATGCCCTTGGTGCACAAGCACAGACCGAGGCCGCTGCCGGTGCCTTGGACACCGCCAGAGGCCTGTGGAGCCAAGCGGCAGAAAAGTACGCAATGGCTTTGAAGATTAAGCCCGACAAGCACGCCGCCGCCATCAACTGGGGCAATGCCCTTGGTGCACAAGCAAAGACCGAGGCCGCTTCCGGTGCCTTGGACGCTGCCAGAGGTCTGTGGAGCCAAGTGGCAGAAAAGTACGCACTGGCCTTGAAGATCAAGCCCGACAAGCACGAAGCCGTTTACAACTGGGGCATTGCCCTAGGTGCACAAGCATGTGCTGAAGCCGCTGCCGGTGCCATGGACACTTCCAGAAGCCTGTGGAGCCAAGCGGCTGAAAAGTACGAACTGGCCTTGAAAATCAACCCAAATAATCACGAAGCCGCCAACAACTGGGGCATTGCCCTTGATGCACAAGCAAAGACCGAGGCTGCTGCTGGTGCCTTGGACAACGCCAGAGGCCTGTGGAGCCAAGCGAAAGAAAAGTACGCACTGGCCTTGAAAATCAAGCCCGACAAGCACGAAGCCGTTTACAACTGGGGCATTGCCCTAGGTGCACAAGCATGTGCTGAAGCCGCTGCCGGTGCCTTGGATACTGCCAGAGGGCTGTGGAGCCAATCGGCAGAAAAGTTCGCACTGGCCTTGAAAATCAAGCCCGACACGCACGAAGCCGCAGCCAACTGGGGCACTGCGCTTCTTGTACAAGCAAGTGCGGAGGCCAAGGAGGGTGATGTGGCGGCAGCAAATGGCCTTTTGAACAAGGCGCAAAGCCTCTTTACCGACCAAGTGTCGCAGTACCCCAATGCTGCGCCGACGCTGGCCTATAACTGGGCTTGTTTACATGGCCTTCAGGGACACGCGGCGGCCTGCGTGGCGCAGCTAGAAATCGCCCGAGCGGGCAACACCTTGCCCAACAAAGAGCACCTTCAAAAAGACAAAGACCTGGACCTGGTACGCCACTCGCCTGAATTTACCGATTGGTGGAAGCGGCATTTTGGCGACGACCCGACTTGAGCTTTTGTATTTAACGCCACCTCACCGCAGCTACCCCCTATGAACCACCCACAAGTGAACCAAATACCAACAGCAAGCAAAGAAAGCGCCCAGAGGTCAAGCGCGGTAAATCGCCCCTTCACCGTCTTGGGCGTGCAGCAAATCGCCATTGGCGGCCCGGACAAGCTGCGCCTGCAAAAGCTCTGGGTAGAGATGCTGGGGCTGGAGGTCACCGGCACATTCAAGAGCGAACGCGAAAACGTGGACGAGGACATTTGCGCTATTGGCAGCGGCCCCTTCAAGGTCGAGGTCGATTTGATGCAGCCCATAGACCCGGACAAAAAGCCCGCAGTCCACACCACGCCACTCAACCACATTGGCCTGTGGATTGACGACCTGCCACTTGCGGTGGAGTGGCTCACTAAGCAAGGCGTGCGCTTTGCGCCGGGTGGCATCCGCAAGGGCGCAGCGGGTTTTGATATTTGCTTTTTGCACCCCAAGGCGAATGACGAGTTCCCTATCGCCGGGGAGGGCGTGCTCATTGAGCTGGTGCAGGCGCCGCCTGAGGTGGTTGGTGCGTTTGCGCGGTTTGCGCAGGCCAGCGGCTAACTACCCCCCTATCCCCCCAACCCCCTTTCCACCCCGGCGGGGTAGAAAGGGGGAGCCAAACAGCCACATTTGATTTTGTCGCTCCGGCCAGGCTTCTACTGGCCTAGCGCCTGTGGGTACGCCTGCCGCACTTTGGAACGGCGCCGTCGCCGCGACGGCTTTCGGGGTTTGGGTGGAGCAGCATCCTGGAAGATTTGGTGTTCGGTGTTCGGTGTTCGGTGTTCGGTGTTCGGCGCTGCCGCTACCACGCTCCGGCGCCTTGAGCCAAAGGGCAGTTCCCGGTGGTGCCGTAGCCGACGCGACAAAATAAAACGTGGCTGTTTGCCCCCCCTCGCCCGCTGGGCGAGGGGTTGGGGGAGAGTGGGAAGAGCGCCCACATGCATGTGTAACTTACCCCGGTGGGGTAGAGAACTTTCACGCCCAGCGAGCAGCAAGCTCAGGTGCCCTTGCGCTGCCGCGCCCGCTCCACAGCCGCCAGAATCACCGCTTTTTTGTGGTCCAAGACCGCAGGGTCAGCAATGCGGGAATGTGCTGCCAGATCGGCCAGCTTTTCCTGGGCTTGCGCAGCTTTGGCCGCAGTGTGGGCGGCCTTGGTGCTGGCGCGTCGCGCGGTGGCCGCTGCGTAGCGCTGCCGGGCGGTGTCCGCCTGAGCGGGGGACCAGGCCTTCCATCCGGTGGGCGGGCTGGGGTCGGCGCTCAAAGGTGAGGCGCGAACGGTCTCAAGCTGGATGCAGTCGACCGGGCACACCGGCAGACACAGCTCGCAGCCGGTGCAATAGGCCTCTATCACTGTGTGCATGCGCTTGTGCGTGCCAAAAATGGCGTCGGTGGGGCAGGCGTCTATGCACAGGGTGCAGCCTATGCACCAGGCTTCGTCCACAAAGGCTACGCTGCGCGGCCCCTCTGTACCAAACTCAGGATTGAGCGCTTTGGCTGGTACCTGCAAGATGGCGGCTAGCCGCGCCACGCCTTGCTCGCCGCCGGGCGGGCATTGATTGATGTCCGCCTCACCCTGCGCCATCGCTTGCGCGTAGGCCGCGCAGTCCGGGTAGCCGCAGCGGGTGCACTGGGTTTGCGGCAGCGCGTCAAGCAGGCGACCGGCCACAGTGGCTTCGCCGGTCTGGCCCATGCTTACTTGGCCGTAGTGGCCTTTTTCACCGGTGCTTTGCGCGCCGGTTTTTTGCCCACTACGGGCTTGGCCTGCTCGGTAGCTATGTCTGGCGTGGCGATAACGGCGGCGCCAGCATCGGCAACAGGCTCGACCGGCGCTTCTGCGGCAACAACGGTTTCTTTAACCGCACCTGGCTCAGGCAGCGTAGTGGCCGGCAGTTCAGGTGCCGCTGGCGCTGCTTGCTTTAGCGCGGCGGCTTTGGTGGCGGGTTTTTTGGGCGCTGCGGCTTTGGGCGTGGCCGCTTTGGTGGCCGCTGGCGCTGGCGCTGGCGCGCTAGACGGCGCGGCCGCGGTGTCGGTCAACGCCACAGCGCGGGGCGCACTCGCTTTGAGCGCGGCTGCTGCCAGAGCGGCAACGTCAGCAGATGCCGCCTTGGGCTTGGCCAATTCGTGGCCTTTGATGAAGGCCTTGACTTCGGGGTACACCTGTTCGCGCCAGCGGCGGCCCGAGAAAATGCCGTAATGGCCGGCGCCTTTGGCCTCGAAGTGGCGTTGTTGGGCGGTGACCACGCCGGTGCAAATGTCATGCACTGCGCGTGTCTGGCCCGAGCCAGAAATGTCGTCCAGCTCGCCTTCTACCGACATCAGTGCCGTGGTGGTGATGGCCGAAGGTCGCACGCGCTCCACTTTGCCGCTGGGCGATTTCACGTCCCAGGTGCCGTTCACTAGGCTGAAGTCTTGGAACACGACTTTGATGGTGTCGAGGTAATAGTCCGCATCCATATCGAGCACGGCGTTGTACTCGTCGTAAAACTTGCGGTGCGCTTCGGTGCTGACGTCGTCGCCCTTGATCAGGTCTTTGAAGTAGTCGTAATGGCTTTTGGCGTGGTGGTCCGGGTTCATGGCCACAAAGCCGGTGTGCTGCAAAAAGCCGGGGTAGACGCGGCGTCCGGCACCGGGGAAGCTGCTGGGCACGCGGTAAATCACATTGTTTTCAAACCACTCGTAGCTCTTGTTCATGGCCAGGTTGTTCACGGCCGTGGGCGACTTGCGTGCGTCGATGGGGCCGCCCATCATGGTCATGGTCAGGGGCGTTTTCTCGCCGCGACCTGCCATCAGCGACACCGCAGCCAGCACCGGCACCGTGGGCTGGCACACGCTCATGACGTGGCAGTTGCCGTATTTGCCTTGCACGTGGCGAATGAATTCCTGCACGTAATTGACGTAGTCGTCCAGGCGGAATTCGCCTTCGCTGAGCGGCACCAATCGGGCGTTTTTCCAGTCGGTGATGTAGACCTTGTGGTCTTGCAGCATGGTTTTGACGGTGTCGCGCAGCAGCGTGGCGTAGTGGCCTGAGAGCGGCGCCACGATCAGCACCACCGGCTGGTCCTTGATCTTGCCCAGGGTGGCCGCGTCATCGGTCAAGCGTTTGAAGCGGATCAGGTCGCAAAAAGGTTTGGAAACTTCGGTGCGCTCATGCACTGCCACTTCCACGCTGTCGACTTCAATGGTGCGAATGCCAAACTCGGGCTTTTCATAATCTTTGCCCAGGCGGTGCATCAGGTCATAGCCTGCCGATAAACGCTGAGAAAACGGGCTTTGCCCGGCGGGCGACAGCGGGTTGGACAGCGATTTTGCGGCGAACCGGGCCAAATCGGAGAACGGCTCCATAAGGGCGCGCTGGGTCTCGTAAAGCTGGTAAAGCATGCGGTATCCTGGTAAAAATGTTGCAGTGCAATATAACAGTATTAACTTGCTGCTGTCCAACGCATCCGGCCCGGCGCTTACATGACTTTGGCGATAGCTTCGCAGACGTAGCCGATGTTCTTGTGGTTGAGCGCGGCCACACACATGCGCCCGGTGTCGGTGCCGTAAACGCCAAATTCATTGCGCAAACGCACCATCTGGTCTTTGCTCAGGCCCGAGTAGCTGAACATGCCGATCTGGGTGGTGATAAAGCCCATGTCCTGCGTCACCCCGGCGGCCTTCAGGCCGTCGACCAGGCTTTGGCGCATGGCTTTGATGCGCACGCGCATGGCGCCGAGTTCTTGCTCCCACAGGGCGCGCAGCTCCGGCTTGCCCAGCACGGCGGCCACAATCGCGCCGCCGTGGATGGGCGGGTTGGAATAGTTGGTGCGGATGGCGATTTTGAGCTGGCTGAGCACGCGGCCTGCTTCTTCCTTGCTTTCGCACAGCACCGACAAGGCGCCCACGCGCTCGCCGTACAAGCTAAAACTCTTGGAAAACGAGGTGGAGACCAAAATGCTCAGGCCTGCGGCCACAAACTTGGCAATGGCCGCGCCGTCTTCTGCAATGCCGTGGCCAAAGCCTTGGTAGGCCATGTCCAGAAACGCGGTCAGGTTGCGGGCTTTGACTGTGGCCACCACCTGGTCCCACTGCGCGGGGGTGATGTCGTAGCCGGTGGGGTTGTGGCAGCAGGCGTGCAGCACGACGATGGTGCCAGGCTCAGCCGCGTTCAGGCTGGCAAGCATGCCTGCAAAGTCAACGCCGCGATTTGCGGCGTCGTAGTAAGCGTAGGTGTCCACCACGAACCCGGCGTTGGTAAACAGCGCGCGGTGGTTTTCCCAGCTCGGGTCGGAGATAAGCACCTTGGCGCCTGGGCGCAGGTGCTTGAGGAAGTCGGCCCCAATTTTGAGTCCGCCGGTGCCGCCAATGGCCTGTACCGTGGCCACACGGCCTGAGGTGACGGGCTCGGACTCGACTCCAAACACCAGGCCTTTGACGGCGGCGTCATAGGCGGCAATGCCGTCAATCGGCAAGTAGCCACGCGCGGTGGGCGTGGACATCATGGTTTTTTCAGCCGCTTGCACGCAATCGAGCAAGGGCAGCTTGCCGCTCTCGTCGAAATACACACCTACGCCGAGATTGACCTTCTTGGGGTTGGTGTCGGCGTTGAACTGCTCGTTCAAACCCAAAATCGGGTCGCGGGGGGCCATTTCGACGGCGGAGAAAAGAGACATGGAGGGGGTCCTGAAGCGGGGTGAAGAATAAGGGTGCGGCAGCATGCGCCATAAACCGTTTTCGATTTTACCGCCGCGCCCGCTGGACGCTGCCCGGCGCTGGGCCGGGTGCTAAGGCGCAAGCTGGGCTAAGCTTGTCCCCCGTTGCGCCCTGTGCACCCCCTTACTTTTCAGGTATTTATGTCCGATCTTGTTGAAGTTATCGCCCCGGCGCTCCCCGGCACCTTTGTTACCTTCCCCGATTCGCCTTTTGAGCTGTACCAGCCCTATCCACCGGCCGGCGACCAGCCCGAGGCGATTGACCAGTTGGTGGCCGGCGTGAACGACGGCGAGGTGTACCAAACCCTGCTGGGCGTCACAGGCTCGGGCAAAACCTTCACCATGGCCAATGTGATCGCCCGCCTGGGCCGCCCGGCGATTGTGTTTGCGCCCAATAAGACGCTCGCCGCCCAGTTGTACAGCGAGTTTCGGGAG
The DNA here is from genome assembly GCA_947442105.1 of Comamonadaceae bacterium. Taxonomy (GTDB): domain Bacteria; phylum Pseudomonadota; class Gammaproteobacteria; order Burkholderiales; family Burkholderiaceae_C; genus Allorhodoferax. The sequence continues at coordinate 22,529 of CANEVH010000041.1, forward strand.
TTCTTTCCCAAAAACGCGGTGGAGTATTTCGTCAGCTACTACGACTATTACCAGCCCGAGGCCTATGTGCCCCAGCGCGACCTGTTTATTGAAAAAGACTCGGCCATTAACGAGCACATCGAGCAAATGCGCCTGTCGTGTACCAAAAGCGTGCTGGAGCGGCGCGACGTGGTGATCGTGGCGACCGTCTCGGCCATCTACGGCATTGGCCAGCCCGAGGCCTACCACAAGATGATCATGACGCTGCGCGCGGGCGACAAACTCGGTCAGCGCGACATGATCATCCAGCTGGTGCGCATGCAGTACCAGCGCAACGACATGGACTTTTCGCGCGGCACCTTTCGCGTGCGCGGCGACACGATTGACATCTTTCCGGCTGAGCACTCGGAGATGGCGATTCGCGTAGAGCTGTTTGACGACGAAATCGAGTCCTTGCAGCTTTTTGACCCGCTCACCGGGCGCATTCGGCAAAAAATCCCCCGCTTCACCGTCTACCCCAGCAGCCACTACGTCACGCCGCGCGAGCAGGTGCTGATGGCGGTGGAAACCATCAAGATTGAGCTGGCCGACCGGCTCAAAGAATTCGTGGGCCAGGGCAAGCTGGTCGAGGCCCAGCGCCTAGAGCAGCGCACGCGTTTCGATTTGGAAATGTTGTCCGAGGTCGGCCACTGCAAAGGCATTGAGAACTACTCGCGCCATTTGGCCGGCAGCGCCCCAGGCGCTCCCCCCGCCACGCTGACCGACTACCTGCCCAAGGACGCGGTGATGTTTCTGGACGAGAGCCATGTGCTGATCGGCCAGTTTGGCGGCATGTACAACGGCGACCGCTCGCGCAAGACCACGCTGGTGGAATACGGCTTTCGCCTGCCCAGCGCGCTGGACAACCGCCCGCTCAAGTTTGAAGAGTTCGAGACCAAGATGCGCCAGGCGATTTTTGTGTCCGCCACCCCGGCGCAATGGGAAAAAGACCACACCGGCCAGGTGGTGGAGCAGCTAGTGCGCCCCACCGGCCTGGTGGACCCCGAAGTGGAAGTGCGCCCGGCCACCACGCAGGTGGACGATGTGCTGCAGGAAATCCGCATCCGTGTCGAAAAGAACGAGCGCGTGCTGATCACCACCCTGACCAAGCGCATGGCCGAGCAACTGACCGACTATTTGAGTGACAACGGAGTGAAAGTGCGCTACCTGCACAGTGACGTGGACACGGTGGAGCGGGTGGAAATTTTGCGTGACCTGCGCTTGGGCACGTTTGACGTGCTGGTGGGCATTAACCTGCTGCGCGAGGGCCTGGATATTCCCGAGGTTTCGCTGGTGGCAATTCTGGACGCGGACAAAGAGGGCTTTTTGCGCTCCGAGCGCTCGCTCATCCAGACCATAGGCCGCGCGGCGCGCAACTTGGAGGGCCGGGCGATTTTGTACGCCGACAAGATCACCGACTCTATGGCGCGCGCAATGGGCGAGACCGAGCGGCGGCGCAAAAAGCAGATCGCCCACAACTTGGAGCGCGGCATCACCCCGCGCGCCATCGTGAAAAAGGTGCGCGACCTGATTGACGGCGTCTACAGCGAAAAAGCGGGCAAAGAAGCCGAGCGCCTGGAGCGCGACGCCTTGCAGCGCGCCCAGGTGGAAGACATGAGCGAGAAGGACATCTCGCGTGAAATCAAGCGCCTGGAAAAGCTCATGATGGAGCATGCCCGCAACCTGGAATTCGAAAAAGCAGCCCGTGTGCGCGACCAGTTAGGCATTTTGAAGGCGCAGGCCTTTGGCGCGCCGGGCATGGACAACGTGTTGGTGCTGCCCCTGAAAGCGGGCTGACGCAAAAGAACTTTCATGACTGGGGTGCCCCGCACCGTCATGAAAGTGAGCGCGAAAGAACTTTCATGCTTCGGGTACCGCGCCCCTGCATGAAAGTGAGCGGAGGGCGTGAAATTATTTCGTGACTGCTCAGTCTAGTTATCCGAGTAAAACAGTAGGACGTTGGGTATACTTGAGCCGCTTAGTCAACTAAATCCGTCTTCAGGAGTTTGCGATGCGTCTCACCACCAAAGGCCGTTTTGCCGTCACTGCCATGATCGACCTGGGCCTGCGCCAAAGCGGCGGGCCAGTCACCCTAGCGGCCATCAGCCAGCGCCAGCAAATCTCGCTGTCCTACCTGGAGCAGCTCTTTGGCAAGTTGCGGCGCAACGAGTTGGTCGAATCCACCCGCGGCCCTGGCGGCGGCTACACCTTGGGGCGCAAGGCCACGGAGATCACGGTGGCAGACATCATTGTCTCAGTCGACGAGCCGATGGACGCCACCCAGTGCGGCGGCAAGGAAAACTGCCATGGCGAGGGCAGCCGCTGCATGACGCACGACCTCTGGGCCTCGCTGAACCTGCGCATGGTCGAGTTCTTAAGCTCGGTCACGCTGCAAAAGCTGGTCGATGACCAATTGGCCAAGGGCTTGCAGGTGGAAGACAAGCCCAGCCTCAAGCGCGCCATTTCCGCGCTACCGGTGTCCCAGCCCATTCGCATCAACGCGCCCAACTCGGTGTTTGCCCTGGGCAATGCGTTTTCCAAGGGCTGATGCGGCACCGCCAGTTTCTTACCCACTGATTTACAGAGAACCCCATGGACGAAACCCCCCACTTTCCCATTTACATGGACTACAGCTCCACCAACCCCTGCGACGAGCGGGTGGTAGACGCCATGGTGCCCTGGTTGCGCACCCACTTTGGCAACCCCGCCTCGCGCAGCCACGCCTGGGGCTGGGAGGCCGAAGAAGCGGTAGAGAACGCACGCGGCCAAGTGGCCGCGCTGATCGGTGCCGACCCGCGCGAAATTGTCTGGACCTCGGGCGCCACCGAATCCAACAACCTGGCCATCAAAGGCGCCGCGCACTTTTACAAAGGCAAGGGCAAGCACCTGATTACCGTGAAAACCGAGCACAAAGCCGTGCTCGACACCTGCCGCGAGCTGGAGCGCCAGGGCTTTGAGGTCACCTACCTCGACGTGCAAGAAGACGGCCTGCTGGACCTGGAGGTATTCAAGGCCGCCATTCGTCCGGACACGATTTTGGCCAGCGTCATGTTTGTGAACAACGAGATTGGCGTGATTCAGGACATCGAGGCCATCGGCACGGTCTGCCGCGAAAAAGGCGTGATTTTCCATGTGGACGCAGCGCAAGCTACCGGTCGCGTGGCCTTCGATCTGTCGCAAATGCCGGTGGACTTGATGAGCCTGACCTCGCACAAAACCTATGGCCCCAAGGGGATTGGCGCCTTGTTTGTGCGGCGCAAGCCGCGCATCCGGCTCGAAGCCCAAATGCACGGCGGCGGCCACGAGCGCGGCATGCGCAGCGGCACCTTGCCCACGCACCAGATTGTGGGCATGGGCGAGGCCTATCGCATTGCCAAAGAAGAGATGGCTGGCGAGAACGTGCGGATTCGCGCCTTGCATCAGCGCATGCTCGCCGGTTTGGCAGGCGTAGAACAGGTGTTCATTAACGGCAACCTGGAAAAGCGCGTACCACACAACCTGAACATGAGCTTCAACTACGTCGAAGGCGAGTCGCTCATCATGGGTATTAAAGGCTTGGCGGTGTCGTCGGGTTCGGCCTGCACCTCGGCGAGCCTGGAGCCCAGCTACGTGCTGCGCGCCCTGGGCCGCAGTGACGAGCTGGCGCACAGCAGCCTGCGCATGACGATTGGCCGCTGGACCACCGAGGCCGAGATTGACTACGCGGTCGAGACCATCAAGCTCAACGTCGCCAAGCTGCGCGATCTGAGCCCCTTGTGGGACATGTACCAAGAAGGCATCGACATCTCCACTATCCAGTGGGCGGCGCACTGATCGCGCTGCGCCCATATTCCCACGATTTATCCGTATCAATGAGGTAACAACGCAATGGCTTATTCCGAAAAAGTGATCGACCACTACGAAAACCCCCGCAACGTCGGCAGCTTTGAAAAAGGCGACGACTCCGTGGGCACCGGCATGGTGGGCGCGCCGGCCTGCGGCGACGTGATGAAGCTGCAAATCAAGGTCAACCCGCTGACCGGCGTGATTGAAGATGCGCGCTTCAAGACCTACGGCTGCGGCTCGGCGATTGCATCAAGCTCGCTGGTGACCGAGTGGGTCAAGGGCAAAACCCTGGACGAGGCTGCAGCCCTGAGAAACAGCCAGATAGCCGAAGAGCTGGCGCTGCCGCCGGTCAAAATCCACTGCTCCATCTTGGCCGAAGACGCCATCAAAGCAGCCGTGGACGACTACAAGAAAAAACACCTGAACTGATATGACCGTCTCCCTGACCGAAGCCGCCGCGCGGCACGTCACCCGCTACCTCACCAAGCGCGGCAAGGGCGTGGGCGTGCGTCTGGGCGTCAAAACTACCGGCTGCTCGGGCCTGGCCTACCAGCTCGAATACGTGGACGAACTCGCGCCCGAAGATGTGATTTTTGAAGGCCACGGCGTCAAGGTGCTGGTGGACCCCAAAAGCCTGGTCTACATCGACGGCACAGAGTTGGACTTTGTGCGCGAGGGCTTGAACGAGGGTTTTCGCTTCAACAACCCCAACGAGCGCGACAAGTGCGGCTGCGGCGAGTCCTTCCGGGTCTGATTGTTCTCTTGTGAACCTGCAAACTGACGACTTTGCGCTGTTTGGCCTGACGCCGCAGTTTGCCCAAGACAAGGCCGCGCTGGACGCGCAGTGGAAGCTGCTGCAAGCCCAGGCGCACCCCGACAAGTTTGCCGCCCAGGGTGCTGCCGCCCAGCGCGTGGCCATGCAATGGTCCGCGCGCATCAACGAGGCCTACCGGCGTCTGAAAGACCCGCTGACCCGCGCCGCCTACCTGTGTGAACTCAACGGCGCGCCCATCAACGCCCACAGCAACACCGCCATGCCGGCCAGCTTTTTGGTGCAGCAAATCGAATGGCGCGAAGCGCTGGACGAGGCGCACACCGAGGCCGCGCTGGAAGCGCTGCTGGCCTCCGTCAACGCCGCGAAGACCGACCTGCTGAATGAATGCGCGCAACTGCTGGACGTGCAGCGCGAATTTGCGGCGGCGGTGCTGCCGGTGCGCTGCCTGATGTTTATGGACAAATTTGCCCACGACCTGAACCAGCGCCTGGACGCGCTTGCCCCACTTTCATGAGGGCGCGCACCGCCTCCCTGAAAGCTTTTTGACCTTAGCTCCCCATGGCCTTATTACAAATTTCTGAGCCCGGCCAGTCGCCCAACCCCCACGCACGGCGCATTGCCGTGGGCATTGACCTGGGCACCACCCATTCGCTGGTGGCCGCTGTGCGCAACGGCGTGGCCGAATGCCTGCCCGACGCCCAGGGTAGGGTGATTTTGCCCAGCGTGGTGCGCTACCTGGACGCCCAGCGCCGCCAGATTGGCTATGACGCGCTGGCCCAGCAAAGCAGCGACCCCGGCAACACCATCTCCTCGGTCAAGCGCTTGATGGGGCGCGGCCTGGCGGATATTGCGCACGCCGAGCGCCTGCCCTACAGCCTGGTGGCCACGCCGGGCATGGTCAAGGTGCGCACCATTGCAGGTGAAAAAAGCCCGGTGGAAGTGAGCGCCGAAATACTCGCCACCCTGCGCTTTCGGGCTGAGGACAGCTTTAACGACGACGTCCACGGTGCCGTCATCACCGTGCCGGCCTACTTTGACGACGCCCAGCGCCAGGCCACCAAAGATGCGGCGCAACTCGCCGGTCTGAACGTGCTGCGCTTAATCAACGAGCCCACGGCTGCGGCCATCGCCTACGGGCTGGACAACGCGTCCGAGGGCGTGTACGCGGTCTATGACCTGGGTGGCGGCACCTTTGATATTTCCATCCTGCGCCTGAGCGTGGGCGTGTTTGAGGTGCTGGCCACGGGTGGCGACTCAGCTTTGGGGGGCGACGACTACGACCGCGCGTTGGCGGACTGGATAGTTGCGCAAACCGATCTGCAAGTGGACAGCCCGGAAGACCAGGCCACCTTGCTGGCCGCTGCCCGCGCCTGCAAAGAGGCGCTTTCCGAATACGAGATTGCTCCGGTAGAGCTTGATTTGTCAGTGGGTCGCATCGACCTGTCGGTCAACCGCAGCGAGTTTGAAGCCGCCACGTCCGACCTGACCGCACGCACTGTGCAGGCGGTGCGCCGTGTGCTGCGTGACAGCGGCCTGGGCAAACAAGACATCCAAGGTGTGGTGATGGTGGGTGGCTCCACCCGCATGCCCCACATCCGCACGGTGGTGGGCGAATTTTTTGGCCAAACCCCTTTGACCAACCTCAACCCCGACGAGGTGGTGGCGCTGGGCGCGGCCATACAGGCCAACCAACTCGCGGGCAACGCGACTGCCAACGATTTGCTGCTGCTCGACGTGATTCCTTTGTCGCTGGGGCTGGAGACCATGGGTGGCCTGGTGGAGCGCATCGTGCCGCGCAACCAGACCATTCCCACCGCCATGGCGCAAGACTTCACCACCTACCAAGACGGCCAAACCGCGCTGGCGCTGCATGTGGTGCAAGGCGAGCGCGACCTGGTGGCCGACTGCCGCAGCCTTGCGCGCTTTGAGCTGCGCGGCATTCCGCCCATGGTGGCGGGTGCGGCGCGCATCCGTGTGACGTTTACCGTGGACGCCGACGGCTTGCTCAGCGTGGCCGCGCGCGAGCAGGTGAGCGGCGTGGAGGCAAAAATCGAAGTCAAACCCTCTTACGGCCTGAGCGACGACCAGATTGCCCAAATGCTCAAAGACAGCTTTTCCACTGCCGAAGCCGATATGCGCGCGCGCTCCGTGGTCGAGGCCCGCTTGGACGCCCAGCGCATGTTGCTCGCCACACAAAGCGCCTTGGACGCGGATGGCGACTTGCTGCAACCCGAAGAGCGCGAAACCATCGATGCCGCCATGGACGCGCTGCGCGCAGCGGCCCCACTGGACGACGCTGCCGCCATAGAAGCCCAGACCAAAGCCCTGGCAGAAGCCACCGAAGCCTTTGCCGCCCAGCGCATGAACCGGGGCATTGCCCACGCGCTGTCGGGCAAAAACATTGCCACCCTCTAGGCCTTTAAAAGCTGCACGCACCATGCCGATCATCAAAATACTGCCCCATCCCGAATACTGCCCCCAGGGCGCAGAAATTCGCGCCAGCGCCGGCACCTCCATTTGCGAAGCGCTGCTGGAAAACCACATTGCCATCGAGCACGCCTGCGACATGAGCTGCGCCTGCACCACCTGCCACGTCATCGTGCGCGCTGGTTTGGCCTCGCTCAACCCTGCCGAAGACGAAGAGGAAGACTTGCTGGACCGCGCCTGGGGCCTGGAGCCCAATTCGCGCCTGAGCTGCCAAGCCATATTGGCGCAGCAAGACGTGACGGTGGAAATCCCTAAGTATTCGATCAACCACGCCAAAGAAAACCACTAGGCCAGCAGCCACGATGCGCCAAATATTTTTAGACACCGAGACCACCGGCCTGTACCCTGACCAGGGCGACCGGGTGATTGAAATTGGCTGCGTGGAGCTGGTCAACCGCAAGCTCACTGGCCGCACGCTGCACTTGTACGTCAACCCCCAGCGCGACAGCCACGAGGATGCGCTGCGCGTGCACGGCATCACCACCGAGTTTTTGAGCGACAAGCCACTGTTTGCCGCCGTGGCAGACGAGTTGTTGGAGTTTGTCAGCGACGCCGAGCTGATCATCCACAACGCGCCGTTCGATCTGGGCTTTTTGAATAAAGAACTCTCCCTCTTGGGCCGTCCGCCCTTGAAAGACTTTGTCAGCGGCGTGCGCGACACCCTGGCCATGGCCAAGGAAATGTTCCCTGGCAAGCGCAATAGCTTGGACGCCCTGTGCGCGCGTCTGGAAGTGGACAACTCTGGCAGAACGCTGCACGGCGCGCTGCTAGACGCCGAGCTGCTGGCCGACGTGTACATCAATATGACGCGCGGGCAAGACGCCTTGCTCATGGAGTCCGCCACCCAAGACGCGCCTGGCAGGGCCGTGGAGCATGTGGATTTGCTGCGCCTTGCGCTACCGGTGATATCGGCCAATGAACAGGAACTGGCAGCGCACGCCGTGGTTCTGGCTGAACTGGACAAATCCAGCGGTGCCAAGACCACTTGGCGCCAAAGCGCCTGAATGTGGCCTGAAAGTACCGCTATACTCGCAGGCTTTCCTGAACCCAATTCAGGGCGGTTAGCTCAGGGGTAGAGCACTGCATTCACACTGCAGGGGTCGCAAGTTCGAAACTTGCATCGCCCACCATAATTTATGGTTATAAATCAAGCACTTAGAAGCGATTCTTGGTGCTTTTTTTATGCCCGAAAGTAGTAAAAACCGGGTTTACTACTTTTGTTAGATTTTTCTTACTGAATTCATAGGTTTTCCCTCTCAAAATCTATCTGAGTTCTATCCTCTGACCTCTGCATGATGGTGGGTTTTTCGGTGGTCAAAAAAACGGCGGTTCAAGTGGAATTCCCGTAATGGGTTTGCAGCCCCTATGGCTTGTCAACCGCGGCCAGGAACCCGCCCGGTTGCTTTGTGCGCTGGGCTGGCGTTCCCCCTGGTGCCCTTTTTTTCGAAAGGCGTGTGTTCGTGTAAAGACGCCCCTTGTTTTCTGCGATGATGCTGCCCATGACAAATTTGCAATCACTTCGGCAAGCTAAGCACCTCGTGCGCTGCTTGCTTGCGTGGTTTGTTTTGTCATTAAGTGCTGCTGTGGCCAGCCCCTTGCTGCAACCGCATTCGGCGAATTGGGTGTGTACTGCGGCCGGTATGACCCAGGTGCCGGGTGCTGCTGACGATGGCGAGTCTGCGCCCGCGCACCAAGGCATGCACTGTGTGCTGTGCGCGCCTGCCGCGGCTCCTCCTCCGCCAGAGGTTTGCCCGCAAACGGATTCCGATTCCCTGAGCTTCGTCTTACAGCCCGTCGCGGCTGCACATGTTGCCTGGCGCGCCAACGCGCTGCTTTCTGCTCGCGGCCCTCCGCGCTGCGTCTAACTCCACTGGTGCGGGTTGCTAGGCCTGCGCTGAGTCGGCATTTTCTTCTGCACTGTATTTTTCAGGCCGCTGCCGCATAGGCGTGTGCCTGGATTTTTACCGTGCGCCCTATGCACACCTTGCACACCTTGCACGCTTTGCCCATAGATTGCACCTTTGCACGTGGCTCTGCAGTTGTGCGCGCATTTGATATCAAGCAAAAATCACCATGAAAAAAAATCGTATTCCTTTGTCGTGGTCGCTGTCTATTTTGGCGATCAGCATGCAAGCCATAACCCAGGCAGCAGGAGCCCAAACTTCTGTGGTGGAACTCGACGAAGTCGTCGTGTCCGGCTCACGCAGCGCCACCAAACTCTCTGAAACCCCGGTATCGATTGGCGCAGTCAAGCGCAGCCAGTGGGAGCAGGACAAACCCAAATCGGTGGGCGAAATCATTAACCGCATTGCCGGCGTGCAATGGAACGATCTGGGCAACGAGCAGCACAGCATGGCGATTCGTCAGCCCATTGGTACCAAAGCGGTGTATCAATATTTGGAGGACGGGATCCCTATCCGCCCGATGGGCGTTTTTAACCACAATGCGCTGAACGAAACCAATATGAACGGCTCGGGTGGGGTCGAGGTGGTCAAGGGTGCGGCTTCGTCGTTGTATGGCAGCAATGCCGTAGGCGGTGCCGTCAACTTCTTGACCATGAAGCCTTCGGCCACGCCCACCGGCACGGTTGGACTGCGCCTGGACAATGTCGATGAATTCAAGCGGGTGGACACCGGTGCGAGCAATACTTGGGGTGATTTGGGGCTGCGCTTTTCGCACTACAGCTCACAACGCGACTCGACAAACTGGCAAGAATACAGCGGCGGCAAAAAGGATTCATTCACCCTGCGCGCAGATTACGACCTGAGTGATACCTCGTGGCTGCGAGCCAGCGTGGTGCAAACCGATTTGTTTTCAGAAACACCCGGTAACGTGACCGAGGCTGATTACCGCAGCAACCCAGGCAAAAGCATCAATACCTTTACCTGGCGCAAAGACAAAACGACCCGTGCTAACCTGGCCTGGGAGGGCGAAACCACCACCCGTGGCTTAACGACCGTAACGCTGTTTCACCGCAGCAACGACCACGGGCAATTGCCCAATTACACTTTTTCTAATTGCTCTGGTACCAACGCAACTTGCACGGGCACGATCAATAACAACCATGTTGATTCTCTGGGTGTAGATGTAAAACACGACGAAAAGCTGGGTTGGCTGCGCGCCCAATGGGTATCGGGTGTGTACATCGACCGCAGCCAAAATGCCTACCTGTCCGACAACTTGGCGGTGCTGCGTGAGCCAATAGCGACGGGCAGGAACCTGAGCTACACCGTCAGCAGTGTGCAAAAAGGCCGCCGAGACTTCAGTGCAGGCATTGCCAATGACGCAGTTTTCTCGCAGCTGGAATTTAGCCCCAGCGACGCTCTACGCGTGGTGCTTGGCGGCAGGTACGACAGCATTGGCTACGATTTTAAAAACGCGCTCAACACGGGCACTGCGGTGAGTGTGAACTATGGGGCGGCCAACGAAACCCGCAGCTTTGGCCGCTTCAGCCCCAAACTGGGTGCGACCTATGCCATCAGCGCTGCCAGCAGCGTGTACAGCACCTACAGCGGTGGCTTTGTTCCGCCAGAGGTGTCTGAGTTGTATGGCAAAGATGCTATTCCGGACTTGCGCCCTGCTACCTACAGCAATATTGAACTGGGCTGGCGTGCGGCGCTGGGGGGTATCAAGCTGGATTCAGCGCTGTACCGTTTGGACGGCACCGACACCATCGTGAGCTTTAAAAACCCAGACAACACATCGGTCAATAAAAATGCAGGCAAAACCACAAGCCAAGGTGTGGAGCTTTCGCTAAGCCAAGAAAACACCGCGTGGGATTGGCAAGTGGGGGCTAATTTTTCCAGGCACGCCTATGTGGACTACAAAACATCCAGCGCGTTGGATTATTCCGGCAACACCATGCCGTCTGCACCTTGGCACACGCTCAATGCCACCCTGGGCTACCGCGTAGCGCCCGGCGCGCGCATCGCGGTGAACCTGGTAAAGCAGGGCCAATACTATATGGATGACGCCAACACAGCGGTGTATGCCGGCCATACTTTGCTGAACCTCACTGGCAGTTACCCAATGGGCGATGGCTGGGAGAGCTGGTTTCAGGTGCGCAATCTGACCGACCAGTTGTACGCCAACACAGCATCCAAAGGCAGCAGCGGAAATACCTACGGCGTAGGCGCTCCGCGCAGCCTGATGCTTGGGGTCACCAAACTTTTTGGCAAAAAGTAAACGCCAAAGGTACCCCCATGACAAACACCGTAACCCCTTTCCCTGCAGCATTGCGCGCGCAGCGCCGCAGCCTGCTGTGGCGCATCCACTTTTGGGCGGCGCTGATTGCATCTCCCGTGGCGCTGCTGGCGGCGCTCTCGGGCATTTTGTATATCTTTACTCCGCAGATCGAAGATGCCTTGTATGGCCACCTTGAACAAGTGGCGCCCGCAGGCGAGGCGCGCAGTCTCGATGCGCTGGTGCAGGTGGCGCAGCAGGCGGCACCTGCAGGGTGGGTGCTGCACTCTTTAGTGCCAGCCCATGGGGTGACCGATAGTTTGCAGGTCGCTTTTGTGCCACCACCAAAGGCTTCGGCGCAAGCCCAGGCCAGCGGTGGTGGTCACACCAGCCATGGCGACCATGGCGCGGCCAATTCGGCCAATGTGGCCAAAGGCGCTTCGGCTGGCGATGGCGGAGCCCTGGCCAAGCCTGCGGCTTTTTTGCGCCCCAGTTTTGGGTTTCCGGGGCGCGCACGGGTGGTGTACCTTAACCCGTACACGGCAGAGGTGCTGGGCAGCCTGGTGCAGGAAGACCGGTTCAGCAATTGGTCGCGCAAGCTCCATTCCAACTATCTGCAAAATGACAACTGGCGCTGGCTGCTTGAGCTGGCAGCCAGTTGGCTGATGGTGATGCTGGTCACCGGCATTTATCTGTGGTGGCCGCAACGCAATCCGACCCTGCCGCAAAGCACTGCGCGTGGCCGCGTAGCCTGGAAGCAGTGGCATGCCTTTGTGGGCGTGGCACTGAGCGTAATGAGCGCCGTTATTTTGACCACTGGCCTGACCTGGAGCAAGTACGCCGGCGATCAGGTCAAGTGGCTGCGCGACATGTCAGGACAGGCGCCGCCACGCATATCGGCGTCGATTCAATCCGAAGCGGTGCAAGCCCCAGTGTTGTCGTGGCAAGACGCATGGCAAGCTGCCCGCAGTGAGGCGCCCGATGTTTCTATGCAACTCATGCCGCCCAAGGGCGCGCAGGGGGTGTGGCGGGCGAACCAGATGGACAAAAGCCAGCCCGAAAAACGCTTTGACCTGTTGCTGGATGCTTACGGCGGCCGGCGTTTGTACTACTCAGGCTGGTCTGAGCAAACCGCTTTTGGCAAGGCAACCGCCATTGGCATACCGTTTCATCGCGGCGAGTTTGGGCTGTGGAACCAGGCGCTGCTATTGGTGTTTGGTGTGGGCGTGGTGTTTAGCATTGTTACCGGCTGGGTGATGTACTTCAAGCGGCGCGTCCATGGTTACACGGGCTTGCCGGTGCTGGCTGCGGGCGCTTGGAAAAGTGTGCATCCGGGGGCCTTGGTCGCAACGTTGGGCATGTTTGTTTTGATGCCCTTGTTGGCCTTGTCATCTGCTGTGGTGCTGGCGCTAGAGGGCTTTTGGTGGTGGCGTGCCGGGGGTGCAGCCAAAGCATGAGCTTACGGCGCGCGCTCTACGACGCGAATTCTGCGCAGCCCCCTTCCTGTGAGGAGCTCTCTAGGCGGATGAAACTAGTCAACCCAAAATACAGTTTGCGAGAGTGGTTCGTCGTGCCTGCGTACAACCAAGCGACTGCTGGGAACTACTCTCAAGTTCGAGAGCTGCAGGAAGTCATGACGCAGCCCTACGCCGAGCAGTCGAAGGAGGTGGACGAGAAATACTATAGGCTCAAGGCGTCTGAGTTCTTTGAGATCGCCGGATTGTCGTATGTGAGCTGCTCGTCATAATTTTTTTCGAAAACTGATCGGGCAGGGACGACACACCGTAGACGACCAGCCCACTGCCTACGTCTGCCGAAACTGAAGCTGTGACGCACTGGTAACGAGTGCAAAGGCACTCTTTGAGTACTTCACCGTATGTGTGAGTGCCCTGACGGCCACTTCAAATTCCCCCACCCGTGGCCACCCCAAATTCCCCCAGGCAGCACTTACAGATTATGACGGTTCGGCGTTGATGGCAATGCGTGCTGCGGCCTCCTTGAGCCTGTAGCTCTTGCCCTCAAACTCCAGCATCGT
>CANEVH010000042.1 GCA_947442105.1 Comamonadaceae bacterium
AGCTTGCGCAGGGTGAACAGACTCTCGGTGAAGGTGTCGGATCCGCGCATGGTGGGCTCTGGATGGGTCAGTGATTCGGTATTTACCTAGAACGCTTCAGAGGCTGCCGACGTGGACAGGGCGGAAGGTATTTCAGCAGCCTGCTAAAGCAACAAAATCTTGGTTTTTCAAAGGTATCAAATAATATGGGAGACGACGTTAAATTTTGTCATAGAGTCTCTGGCCATCGTTCATTGATATTCAACAGAAGTATCTCAATCGAAGATCCTAAAACTGCTGAACGAAACCTGCTTGGAGATATGCATGATAAAAACCAAAGATGGCATGGCAAGATGACAGGTGGTCTACAAGCCGACTTTGATAAATTACTAATTGCACTTATATCAGATGAAGCTATAGTTAGCATAGCATATAGACAGGGCAAAGAAATTGGGACAAGGCCCAGCACAAAACTCGATCAAGTTATTAATTTATGGAATGAACTGCTGCCCCACAGATTGCTAGAGGCCAACGGTATGGAAGTAAGAATTGCTGTCAACGGAACTCACTATGGACTAGAACAGGCGAGTGAAGGCGAGAAATCAATATTTTATATATTGGGTCAGTGCGTCATTGCCCCCGCGCGATCACTGATAATCGTTGATGAGCCGGATATACACATTAATAAGTCAATTCTGTCACGGTTTTTTGATGCAATTGAAAAAATGCGTAGTGATTGCTGCTTTTTGTATATAACGCACGACATCGACTTTTCGAGTAGTAGGCTTGATTGCAAACGGTATGTCGTAAATGAAAACCAACACCCTAATACTTGGGATATTGATTTAATTACCGACTCAAAAGAGATTCCAATTGAAATTGTTACAAAAATAGCAGGATCAAGGAAGCCAATAATTTTTGTTGAGGGCGATGCTAAAAATAGTCTCGATTGTATTTATAAAAAGGTCTATCCGGAGTTTGTAGTTATTCCGGTAGGTTCGTGTGTTAATGTCATTAAGTATACCAGCGGTCTAAATGATAAAGTTATCAAGGCGCTTTATCGGATTGAGTGTCATGGAATTATTGATGGAGATAATCAAGATCGTCACAGAGGAAATTTACACCAGTTGAGTGTAGCAATTTTGGAAAATATTTTTTTGATACCAGACATAAGTGCGCATCTTTACAGGATTTTTCATGAAACTTGGCCAGGAGAGACCGAACACGCCAAGCAGGTTATTAAATGGATTACTGATGATCAGACCTGGCGCTTCAAAAACATACGAGATTTATTATCCTATAAGTTTCAGGGCTTAATTTCAACATCCCCTCGCAACATGGAAGATCTTGAAAATTGGCTCGAAAGTATTGATTTGAGCTCCCTTTCGGACTGTGTTGCTTCGGAGAGTATTAATTGGGTCAAAGCATTGGAGGCGGCAACGTCGGGCGATGTTTTTCCTCTTTTGAAAATTATGCGGGGAAAGGAACCCCTAAAAATCTAGTAAAAGAACTTGGTTTGCGAGATATCAAGGTGTTGGGTGAAAAGCTTCAGTTTCAAGACGATGAGCCTTTTTTGCGGGCACTGAGAACTTACCTTCCAAAAATTGAATTAAGTAGTTGAAAAACTCAGATTCTCGCAAGCGCAACTATGTGATTTTGAATCAACGGTACCCAACAGGGTGTCCAAAAGTTCTTCAGCTCCGGCACCAAAACCAAAAAGTATTATCAGCATCGTCACCATCCCCATCGTCGCGCCTAGACATGCCAGACGAACCGTCTCCTCAGTTGTTGGTCACACCTCCACAGGTGCTAGGAAAAGCCGAACCTTTGGTGCGATTTTTCGTTCAAGGTGCGCGCCGCAACTCGCATGTGGTACTTGGTTTTCTGAATCATTCATGGTGGCGGCGTCAACCTCAAGGACTGGGCGACACTGCACGTTGACACATCGCGGGCGTTTGACGGCACAGATCGGCAAGTATTGGGGTGAGTGTGACTAATCAACGGGGGTATAAGGTGATAAAGGTTTTAGAGTTTGAAAGCCACCAATTCATCGAAGCAACCCCCCATGAACCGCCGCACTGCCATCCTCACCACTCTAGCCACCGGCATGACTTGGACCGCCGCACGCGCCCAGTCTGCGCCGCAAGCCTGGGCCACCTATTCCAACCCGCAATTGGGCGTCGCCTTTAAGCACCCGGCGGGCATGAAGGTCTCGACCTACCAGGCCGGTCAAAAGCGGGTGGCTGCATTTCTGGTCATGGAGCCCTATGCGGAAGTGCACTTTGAGGTGTCGCTCAACGCCACCGACCGCAATTTGGCGGACTACATCTCGGCCTACCTGCGCGTGTTCAAGGCCCAAATTAGCGCGGTGACGGTGGGTGGCGTGGCCGCAGTCAAGGGTGTGATTGCCTATCCCAATCCGGGTAACTCCTATTTCTTCATGGCCCCAGGCGCCCGCGCGCCGGTGTTTGCGCTGGGCTTTATGGGCGATACGGCGGGCTTGGAGCGCGCGTTGCTGGACTCGGTGCGCTTTTCCAAGCCCGATGGCAGCTTTGTCGCGTCCGGCAACTACCCCGACTACGGCGCCACGTTTGGCAGCGACGACTCCGAGGCCGGTCGGGCGCTGCGCCGCGCCTTGGGCATCAAATAGAACGGGGCGCGCTGCACACGGGGGTGCGCCGAATGCCCATGGCTACAGGGCCTAAGCGGCGTCCTTTGCCACCTTCAGCGTCAGCTCAAACCCCAGCGCTTTCATCACTTTGAACAAGGTGTCCGAGCTGGGGGCGCGTTCGCCTGACAGGCTTTTGTAGAGGCTTTCGCGGGACAGGCCGGTGTCGCGGGCCAGCTGCGTCATGCCACGGGCGCGGGCGATGTCGCCCAGTGCAGCAGCCAGTTCGGCCGGGTCGCCGTCGGCGAGCACTTGGCGCAGGTATTCGGCCACGTCTTCTTCGGTGCCAAGGTAGTTGGCCATGTCGAAGGGCCGGGTTTTGATGGTGATTGCGTTCATGGTGTTAATTCCTTGGCTATGGCCTTTGCGGCTTCAATGTCGCTTGCTTGGCTGGATTTGTCGCCGCCGCCCAGCATCATGATCACGAGTTCGCCGCGTTGTAGGTAGTACATCCGCCAGCCGGGACCGAAAAATTCGCGCATTTCCCAGACGCCTTCGCCCACCGGCTTGACGTCTCCCAGATTGCCCCGCATGGCCTTGCCCAGCCGTCTGCCCAGCCGTCTGCGCAGTCGAATCCGCGTGGGCCGGTCCCGCAGGCTGTTCACCCAATCGATGAAAGCGTCGGTTTCCAGGACGGTGTACATGGGCGAATTGTAGCCAAAAGGCTACGATTTTGCGAATAGGACGTAGCTCTGCCCCCCCCCTACACTCCCCCGCATGAACCGCAACCTCTGGCTCCTCGCCCTTTGCCAAGGCCTTTTGCTCACCAACAACATCGCTTTCATTGCCATTAACGGACTGGTCGGCCTGCGACTGGCACCGGTGGGGTGGATGGCCACGCTGCCGGTGATGGGTTACGTGGTGGGTGCGGCGCTCAGCACGCCACTGGTGGCCTACAGCCAGGGGCGTTGGGGGCGCAAGGTGGCGTTTCAGTCGGGGCTGGTGGTGGCGTTGTTGTCGGCCTTGCTGGCGGCCTGGGCGATATTTACCCAGCAGTTTTGGTGGCTGGTGGTGGCCACGGTGGTGGCGGGCTATTACAGCGCCAACGGCCAGTTGTACCGCTTTGCCGCCGCCGAGCTGGCGCTGCCCGCCGCGCGCGGGCGGGCGGTGTCGCTGGTGCTGGCCGGGGGCTTGCTGGGCGCCATCGTCGGCCCCAACCTGGCGGCGCGCACGCGCAGCTTGCTGGACGTGCCTTTTGCCGGGGCCTACCTGGCGCTGGCCGTGGTGGCGCTCTTGTCCATGGCGCTAATGGCCTTCATCACCTTTGCGCCCGAGCCGCCCAAGCTCGCTTCGGGCAGCAAGGCGCGCGCCGGCCGCAGCGCGCTGCAAATGCTGCGCGAGCCGGTGTTCATGGTGGCCTGCATGGCCGCCGCCCTGGGCTATGGCGTCATGAACCTGCTGATGGCGGCCACGCCGCTGGCCATGCAGCAGTGCGGCCTGAGTTTTGAGAACACCGCCATAGTGCTGGAGTGGCACGTGATTGGCATGTTTGCCCCCGGCTTTTTTACCGGCAACCTGATTCGCCGCTTTGGCGCTTTGCCGGTGATGGGCGCAGGCGTGCTGCTCAACGCCCTGTGCATTGGCGTAGCCCTGACTGGGCAAGACCTGCACCAGTTCACCGTTGCGCTGTTTTTGTTGGGCGTGGGCTGGAACTTTTTGTTCACCGGCAGCACCAGCCTGTCGCTGGCGGCCTACGCGCCCGAAGAAAAAGACCGGGCGCAGGCGGTTATCAACTTTGCAGTGTTTGCGGTGATGGCCTTGACCTCGTTTGCCTCGGGCGCACTGGTCACCACCCAGGGCTGGGATTGGCTCAACGCGGGTTCCTTGCTGCCGGTGCTGCTGACGGGCGGTTTGCTGTGGTGGTTGCACCGCCGCCGCTCGGTGCCGGTGGCCTGAGCGGCGTCACAGGCACCGCCCAGCCTGGGCGTGGGGCCAAACCTGCCCCCGTACAATGCCCGACTGTCCGATTACCGCCTGCGCGGGGCGGGTGTGGCGCGTTCTGCGGCACTTTTTCCATCTACCCAGGGAGTTCTCTCGTGTTCATTTCCTCTGCCTTTGCCCAATCCGCACCCGCCGCTACCGGTGGCGACCTGCAATCCACGCTAATGAGCATGCTGCCACTGGTGCTGATGTTTGTGGTGCTGTATTTCGTGATGATCCGCCCGCAAATGAAAAAGCAAAAAGAACACAAGGCCATGATCGACGCGCTGGCCAAGGGCGACGAAGTTGTTACCGTTGGCGGTATGTTGGGCAAAGTGAGCAAGATGGGCGACAGCCACATTGGCCTAGAGGTGAGCAACGGCGTGGAAGTGCAGGTCCAACGCAGCGCCGTGGTGCAGGTCTTGCCCAAGGGCTCCATCAAATAAGCCCGGGTTTCTTCGCCTTTATCCCCATCTGCGCGATCAGCGCATTCCCCTGACCGTCCGAGCTGCCTGCCCATGAACCGTTATTCCCTGTGGAAGTATGTGATCCTTGCGGTCGCCATTCTTGTTGGCGGCTTGTATGCCTTGCCCAATGTGTTTGGCGAGGCACCTGCGGTGCAGGTCTCGGCCGCCAAAACTGGTATGACGCTGGAAGTAGGCGCCGTCACCCAGGTCGAAGAGGCGCTCAAAGCCGCAGGCCTGCAAGCGGACACGGTCAGCCTGGATGGCAGCTCCATCAAGGCGCGCTTTGCTGACACCGACGTCCAGCTCAAGGCCAAGGACGCGATCCAAAAAGCCCTGAATCCGAATGCCGCCGAACCGTCCTTTGTAGTGGCGCTCAACCTTTTGTCCCGCTCCCCGGCATGGCTCACCGCTTTGCACGCCTCGCCCATGTACCTGGGCCTGGACTTGCGCGGCGGCGTGCACTTTATGCTGCAAGTCGATATGCAAGCGGCCTTGAGCAAAAAGGCCGAATCGCTGGCCGGTGACCTGCGCAGCGTGTTCCGTGAAAAAAACGTGCGCCACGGCGGCATCAGCCGCAACGGGCAGACGGTAGAAATCCGCTTTCGTGACGCCGACATGGCCCAGGCCGGCAAGCGCCAGATTCAAGACCAGTTTCCTGACCTGAGCACGGTGCTTACTCCCGAGGCAGGCGAGTTCAAGCTGGTGGCCACGCTGCTGCCCGCGTCAGCGCGCAAGGTGCAGGAGCAGGCGCTTAAGCAAAACATCACCACTTTGCACAACCGTATTAACGAACTTGGCGTGGCCGAGCCAGTGATTCAGCAGCAAGGCCTTGACCGCATCGTGGTGCAGCTGCCCGGCGTGCAAGACACGGCCAAGGCCAAAGACATTTTGGGCCGCACCGCCACGCTGGAAATCCGCATGGTGGACGAAGGGGTCGATGCCCGTGCAGCTGAGGCGGGCAGTGGCCCGGTGCCGTTTGGCTCTGAACGCTTTTTGGAGCGCAACGGCCAGCCGGTGGTGGTGAAAAAACAAGTCATCCTGACGGGTGAAAACCTGACCGACGCCCAACCCGGCTTTGACAGCCAGACGCAAGAGGCTGCGGTGCACCTGACGCTAGACGCCAAGGGCGCGCGCATCTTCCGCGACGTCACGCGTGAGAGCATCGGCAAGCGCATGGCGATTTTGTTGTTTGAAAAAGGCAAGGGTGAGGTGGTCACCGCGCCGGTGATTCGCTCTGAAATCGGTGGCGGGCGGGTGCAAATCTCAGGCCGCATGACCACGATGGAAGCCGCCGACACCGCACTGTTGCTGCGCGCCGGTTCGCTGGCCGCGCCCATGGAAATCATTGAAGAGCGCACCATTGGCCCGTCCTTGGGCGCCGAAAACATCGAAAAGGGCTTTAACAGCGTGACCTGGGGCTTTCTGGCGGTGGCAGCCTTTATGTGCGTGTACTACCTGTTTTTCGGTTTGATTTCCAGCGTTTCGCTCGCGCTGAACCTGCTGCTGTTGGTGGCGGTCTTGTCCATGCTGCAAGCCACGCTCACCCTGCCTGGCATGGCTGCCATGGCGCTGGTGCTGGGCATGGCGATTGACGCCAACGTGCTGATCAACGAGCGTGTGCGCGAAGAGCTGCGGGGCGGCGCCTCGCCGCAAGCCGCCATCCACGCCGGTTACGACCGCGCTTGGGCCACCATCATCGACTCCAACGTCACCACCCTCATTGCCGGCCTGGCGCTGCTGGCCTTTGGCTCAGGGCCAGTGCGCGGCTTTGCCGTGGTGCACTGCCTGGGCATTTTGACCAGCATGTTCTCGGGCGTGTTCTTCTCGCGCGGCGTGGTCAACCTCTGGTACGGCCGCCAAAAGAAACTCAAGAGCGTGTCGATTGGCACCGTGTGGCGGCCTGACGGCACCGGCTCTGCTGTGGCAAACCCTCAAGCGCTGGAGAAATAAGCATGGAATTTTTCAAAATCCGCCGCGACATTCCGTTCATGAAGAACGCGCTGGCGTTCAACTTGGTCTCGCTGATCACGTTTTTGGTGGCCGTGTTCTTCTTGTTCTCGCGCGGCTTGCATTTGTCGGTGGAGTTCACCGGCGGTACGCTGATGGAGGTGGGCTACAGCCAAAGCGCTGACTTGCAGGCCATTCGCAGCAGCGTAGACGCCCTGGGCCTCAGGGACGTGCAGGTGCAAAACTTTGGCACCGCCCAAGATGTTCTAATCCGCATGCCAGTGCAAAAGGGCAGTACCTCGGGCGCGCAAAGCGAAAAGGTCTTGGGCGCCTTGTGCACCGCTGCGGGCGCGGCGCTCGGGCCGGACGCAAAACAGGGTGGAAAGCTGACCTGCCTGAGCCCGTCCGGTGCCGAACCTGTGGTGCTGCGCCGTACCGAGTTTGTCGGCCCCCAAGTGGGTGACGAGCTGGCCACCGATGGCCTCAAAGCGCTGGCCTGTGTGGTGGTGGGCATCATGCTGTACTTGGCGATCCGCTTTGAGTGGAAGTTTGCGGTGGCCGCCATCATCGCCAACCTGCACGACGTGATCATCATTCTGGGATTTTTCGCGTTTTTCCAGTGGGAGTTTTCGCTTCCGGTGCTCGCCGCCGTGCTGGCGGTGCTGGGTTACTCGGTCAACGAGTCGGTGGTGATTTTTGACCGTATCCGCGAGAACTTTCGCCGCTATCGCCGCATGGACACGCGGGAAATCATCGATAACGCCATTACCTCAACCATCAGCCGCACCATCATCACCCACGGTTGCACGCAGTTGATGGTGCTTTCTATGCTGTTTTTTGGCGGCGCCACGCTGCATTACTTTGCGCTGGCGCTCACCATCGGCATTTTGTTTGGTATCTACTCTTCGGTGTTTGTGGCCGCAGCCATTGCCATGTGGCTGGGCATTGCGCGCGAAGACCTGATTAAGGCCCCAATCAAGAAAGACAACGACCCGAACGACCCCAATGCAGGGGCTACGGTCTAGGGTGTCTTAACGATTGAGGGTACTTTCATACTGCAAGGCGCTGCGCGCCTGCATGAAAGTGAAGTTGAAAGAACTTTCATGAGTGGGGGTGCTGCGCACCTTCACGAAAGTTAGGGCATGAAAATTAGGGCAATGGTGCGACGGATTGGGAGTTGCGTGCAATGCGCCCAGCCAGTGCTTCGAGGTAGCCCACTAGCCGATCTACCTGCACCGGTTTTTGGTACAGAGTCACCCAGGCGGGCAATAGGCCATCGGCGCGAGCTTCGTCCGGGGTTTTGGCGGTGACTACCAAAACAGCGATGGACTGGTACTCGGTGTCATTGGCCAAGGCTTTGATCAGGTGGTAGCCGTCAATCGGTCGCATCATCAAGTCGGTGACCACCACGTCGGGGCGCTGGCGTTCGATCTGGATCAGCGCCTGAGATCCGTCCCCGGCCACCACCAGGGATACCGGATGGCTACAGCGCTTGATCAGCGACTCGAAATACGCCACCTGCAGCGCGTCATCCTCAGCCAACAACACGCGCAAAGGCCGCGGCGCATTGGTGTAGTGCATGTCTGGCCGGGTCGGCATCATCTTTTCCACTGCGCTGCGGTAAATCCGCCGGTGACCGCCCGACGTTACCCAGGCGTCAAGCTCGCCATTGGCCACCATTTTCTGCACCGTGGTGGTGGATAAACCCAGGAGGCGTGCGGCCTGTTGGGTGGTGAGAATATCGGAGGAGTCGGGCAGAGCCATAGATTTGAAAGCTTATGTGTTGGAGATGTTCGACCGTTTGTAATTCACATTTACCTAATTATTACCGATTTTAATGGATCGAAGTGCATCTAGACCCTGGCTTGGCGTTGAAATAAGCCGCCGGGCAGCCGGATGATCTGTCCTTGCAACTCCAGGGCCATCAGTTCGGCCTGCAAATGTGGGGTATCCAATCCAGTGCGGGCTTGCAGGGCGTCCAGACTGGTGGGCTCAAAGCCCAGCGCCTGGAGCATGGCGCGCTGCTGGTCCGGCAGGTCGGTCAAGCCATCTGTCAGGCTGGGCGCAGAGGCCGCGTGCGCGTCCAAGGCCAGCTGCGGTACGGCGCGAAGTTCTTCCAATATGTCTTGCGCACTCTCTACCAGTTTGGCGCCTTGTTTAATCAGCGCGTGGCAGCCGCGCGACTGTGTGCTGTGGATGGAGCCGGGAATGGCAAAAACATCCCGTCCTTGCTCAAGCGCCAGTCGCGCAGTGATCAGCGAGCCCGATTGCAGCGCCGCCTCTACCACCAGCGTGCCCTGCGCAAGGCCGGAAATAATGCGGTTGCGCTGCGGAAAATGGGCTGCCAGAGGTGGCGTGCCCAGGGGGTATTCGCTCAGGATCAGCCCCCGAGCGGCAATCTGCTGCGTCAAGGACAGGTGTTGCTTGGGGTAAACACGGTCCAGGCCGGTGCCCACCACCGCAATGGTGGCGGTCTGGGCAGGGCTTGTGTACAGCGTCCCGTCCAAGGCGCCTTGGTGCGCAGCCCCGTCCACGCCCAGCGCCAGGCCCGAGACAACGGTCAGCCCCGCCTGCGCCAGTGCCTGGCCAAACTCCCGCGCGTTTTCTGCGCCCTGGGGTGTGGGGTTGCGGCTGCCCACCACGGCGACGCAGCGCAGGGCGTCCAGGTGGCCGGGTTCCCAGACGGCGTCGTGGCCCATGCCGTACAGCAATACCGGCGGGTCTTCCATGTGCAGCAGCGCTGCCGGGTAAGCCGGGTCGCCCAGTGGAAGCACGCGCCGGCGCGCGGGTTCGGCCTGAAGCCAAGCCCATGTGGTGCGCAAGGCCTCGGCCCAGCCCGGCGGCTCTTGCGTCAAGGCCTTGGCCTGGGCGGGGGTCACCACCTCGCGCAGGGCGCTCTCGCTTTGGCTGAACAGCTGGGACGGCAGTCCAAACGCAGCAAGCAGCTTGCGCGCGCTGACGTTGCCAATGCCGTAGGTGAGCTGCAAGCGCAGCCAGTCGGCCAGTTCGTCGTGGTCCAGTGTGGCGATCACAAGGCTAGCTTTAGGGCGAGCTTCGGTGAGAACATCTAGGCTGGCATCAAGGCGAGGTCAGCCGGTCGCCCACGCGCACCGTATCGCCGATTTCAACCACCAGCGCATAAGCAAGTTTGTCGAAGCTAAGAAACACCATGGCCAGTCCGTTGCGCTCGTCGGGCAGTTGCAGAACTGGTTTAGCCGGGTCGCTCGCGTCAACAGCCAATGCCAGCCGTTTTTGGATCGCCATGACATGGCCGGGTGCCAGCCCATCGGCGGCACCCCGATTGAGCACAACAACCTGGTTTTGCCCCACGTTAAGCGCCGTGCTGCCGTAGACCGAGATGATTTGAGCGGTAATGCCTGGGGCTGCGGGTCGGGGAACCAAGTCCTGCCAGCGCGACGGTGGGCGCGGCAGCAGGCGGTCGCCCACGCGAATTTCCTCTTTGGCGCCGGTGATCAGCAGCGTTGCCGGAACGATGGGCGCGTCCTTTTTTCCCGGCTCGGCGGCGGCTTCGGTGCCTTCGCTGCCAACTAGCAAAGCACTGCCGACAAACTGCGCCTCGTAGCCCAATACCGCACCGCTGGCCGGGTCCCGCAGTGCCCGGGCGTTGCGAAACACGCTAAAGCGCTGCTCCTGGTCTTGTGCCGCCAAGGGCGTCGCGCCCGGTGCGCTGCGGGCATAGGCACGGTCGCCCCGGGACAGCAGCACGCGGTTTTCCTGCGTCGCCACGATGCGCGGTGCGCCTGTAAGGGTCGCCTCGTCAATCACCTGAGGTTCTGCCAAAAACGGTTCGATCAGGTTGCGCTTGAGGCTGCTGGTCAGCGGCAGCGGCAAGGCCTCGCTGCGCACTTGGGGCAACAGCTTCTCGGTCGGAGGCTCTTTGGACCGATCCACTGGGGCAGTCTGGGCGTGCGACAGCCCAACAACGCCCAGCGATAAAACGAGCCCGGTGCATAGGTTGACAGTGCCTCGGGGCAGAATCCAGATGGCCATTGCGGTTTCCCTAAAAAGAAAATAAATTGCGATTTTGCCAATTATTGCCGGTAAACCGCTGTCGGATACCACCGTTTTGCCGCTGTGTGCCGCCAGAGGGCCACAAAAAGGCGAAAATGGAGCCTCATTTTCTTCGCTGCCATGGCTTTACTTCCCATTCTCTGTTATCCCGACCGCAGGCTCCATACCGTCGCCAAGCCGATTTCTGGTGTGGACGCGCGTATTTCGAAGCTGGTGCGGGACATGCTCGACACCATGTACGACGCCAATGGCATTGGCCTGGCGGCCAGCCAGGTCGATGTGCACGAGCGCCTGATCGTGATCGACGTATCCCAAGAGCGCAATCAGCCGCTGGTGCTGATCAACCCCGAGCTGGTGTGGACCAGCGAGGCCACACACCTGAACGAAGAGGGCTGTTTGTCGGTACCCGGCATTTACGACGGCGTGGTCCGCTATGACGAAGTGCATGTGCGCGCCTGGGACGCCGAGGGCCAAAGTCGCACGATTGAGGCCAAAGAGCTGCTGGCGGTGTGCATCCAGCACGAGATGGACCATTTGATGGGCAAGGTGTTTGTGGAATACCTGTCCCCCTTGAAGCGCAACCGCATCAAAACCAAGATGCTCAAAGCCCAGCGCGAGGATGCGCGTTGAGGCTGGTTTTTGCGGGTACGCCCGAGTTTGCCCGCACCGCCCTAGAGCAGCTCGTCGCCGCCGGCCACACCATCGCGTTGGTGCTAACCCAACCCGACAGACCGGCCGGGCGCGGCATGAAGCTGCAGGCTTCGGCGGTCAAGCAGTTTGCCCTGGACCACGGCCTGCCCTTGGCGCAGCCGCCCGGATTGCGATTGGACGGCAAATACGCCGCAGAAGCTGCCGCCGCTCGCCAGGCGATTACCGCCGCCCAGGCCGACGCCATGGTGGTGGTGGCCTATGGGCTGATCTTGCCCCAGTGGGTGCTAGACGCCATGGCTGGGCCAGGGCAGTGGGGCTGCCTCAATATCCACGGCTCGCTGCTGCCGCGCTGGCGCGGCGCCGCACCCATCCACCGTGCCATTGAGGCGGGTGACAGCCACACGGGCGTGACCATCATGCAAATGGACGCGGGCCTGGACACCGGCGCCATGCTGCTGCAAGAGAGCCTTCCCATTGATGCAATCGACACCAGTGCCAGCTTGCACGACCGGGTGGCCGCACTCGGCGCCCGACTTGTAGTGCAAGCGCTGGCCAACCCGGCGGCCTGGGTGGCCCAAGACCAGCCTGCGCAGGGCGTAACTTACGCCCACAAGATTGAAAAAAGCGAGGCTGCTATTGATTGGCGCCAAAGCGCTGATCTGATCGCGCGGCGGGTGCGTGCGTTCAACCCGTTTCCGGGCGCCAGTACTGTGATTCTGGGCGAAACCCTCAAGGTCTGGAGCGCCCAAGCGCTGGACGCCGTGCCCGCCGCGGCCCTTTCAGCACGACCCGGCGAGGTGGTGTCCGTAGAGCACGAGGGCATTGTGGTGCGCGCGGGCCAAGACGCTGTGCGCTTGACCGAGCTACAGCGCCCAGGCGCCCGGCGCTTGCCGGTGGCCGACTTTCTGCGTGGTTTTGAAGTGCGCCAGGGCATGAATTTTTCCGTGTCTGGCGACCAGGCGCTGGCGGACTGAGGGCGCAGTCAATGTTTTTGCTCCGCACCCACCGCCTTCACCCCGCCTTTGCGCTGGGCTACGGTGACTTGGCGGGCGCCGCACCCGGTATCGCCGCCTGGGGCCTGATGACCGGCGTTGCCATGGTCAAGTCCGGCATGAGCACCTTGGAGGCGCTGGCCATGGCGCTGATGGTGTTTGCCGGGAGTTCGCAACTGGCAGCCATTCCGCTGCTGGTGGCCGGCGCGCCCATCTGGGTCATAGTGGCCACCGCGTTTTGCGTGAACCTGCGCTTTGTGGTGTTCAGCGCCCATTTGCGCGCCTACGTCATGCACTTGCCGCGCTGGCAGCGCCTGGTCACCGGCTACCTGACCGCCGACCTGACCTATGTGATGTTTGTCAAACGCTATCCCCAGCCCGCCACCGACGCCGCCGGGAAAGCCGCCCAAATGGCCTACTTGGCGGGCAGCAGCGGCCTGAATTGGGTGAGTTGGATGGGGGCGACCTTGCTGGGCATCGCGCTGGCCAATTTCATTCCCGGTGCCTGGGGTCTGGGTTTTGCCGGCGTGTTGGCACTGGTGGGTATTTTGTGCTCGCTCGCCAGCAGCCGACTGCGCGTCATCGCCTGCGGGGTCGCAGGGGCCGTGGCAGTGGCGGCCTATGGCTTGCCGCTCAAGCTCAATATCTTGGCGGCCATCGCGGTCGCGGTAGGGCTGTGTCTGGCGCTGGAGCGGCACCTGGCTCCGGCAGCGGTCAAAGCGCAGGCATAAGCATGGAGCAGCTCCAAACCTGGGTTTATGGACTGTTTGCGGAAAGCCACGCCAGCACCTTGCTGACCATCGCCTTGATGACGGTAGTAACCGTGGTGGCGCGTTCGTTTTTCTTTATCTCGGACACCGAATGGGCCTTGCCACCGTGGGCGCAGCGCGGCTTGCAATATGCGCCGATTGCCGCCTTATCAGCAGTGGTCATTCCAGAAGTGGTGATGACGCAGGGCGTATTCATTCACACCGTGCTGGACGCCCGCCTGTACGGCGCGCTGGCCGGGTGCGCCTATTTTTTCTGGAGCCGAGGCGCCAGCCACGCGGTGCTGGGCACCATCGTCTGCGGCATGGCGGTTTACCTGCCGCTGCACATCGGTCTGGGCTGGTAAGGCCCAAACGTCCAAGTGCCCAAACCCCAGGTCGTGCGCAGGTGCTGCCTAGAATGCGCCGCTCGCGTGGAAGAAATTTCATGATTTTGGGGTGCTGCGTACCGTCATGAAAGTTAACGGCCATTTTTTCATCTACTTTCGTTTTTCACACTATGAATGTCATTCGCTTTTCTGATTTGTGTGCCCAGGGCGCCGTGGCCCAGCAGCGGGTGTTTATCCGCGCCGACCTGAACGTGCCGCAAGACGCGCACGGCGCGATCACCGAAGACACGCGCATCCGCGCCAGCGTGCCCTGCATCCAAATGGCGCTGGACGCTGGAGCGGCGGTGATGGTGACTTCGCACCTGGGCCGCCCCACCGAAGGCGACTTCAAGCCGGCCGATTCGTTGGCTCCAGTGGCGCAGCGCTTGGGCGAGCTGCTGGGCCG
Organism: Comamonadaceae bacterium; assembly: GCA_947442105.1. Classification (GTDB taxonomy): domain Bacteria; phylum Pseudomonadota; class Gammaproteobacteria; order Burkholderiales; family Burkholderiaceae_C; genus Allorhodoferax. Next base: position 14,198 of record CANEVH010000042.1, read on the forward strand.
TGACGTGCCGCTGGTATCTGATTGGGTGGACGGCGTGGCCGTGGCGCCTGGCCAGGTGGTGATGCTGGAAAACTGTCGCCTCAACACAGGCGAAAAGAAAAACGACGAAGCACTGGCCCGCAAAATGGCCGCGCTGTGCGACATTTTTGTGCACGACGCCTTTGGCACCGCGCACCGGGCCGAGGCCAGCACCTACGGCATCGCCCAATTTGCCCCCGTGGCCTGCGCGGGGCCGCTGCTGGCGGCCGAAATGGACGCCATTTCCAAGGCCTTGCTCAACCCGAAGCGCCCGCTGGTCGCCATCGTGGCGGGCTCCAAGGTGTCCACCAAGCTGACGATTTTGAAAAGCCTCTCGGCCAATGTGGACCAGCTCATTGTGGGCGGCGGCATTGCCAACACTTTCATGCGCGCCGCTGGCCTGAACATTGGCAAAAGCCTGGCCGAGCCCGATTTGCTGGACCAGGCCCGCGCGGTGATGGAGGCTATGCAAGCGCGCGGCGCGGCGGTGCCCATCCCCATCGACGTGGTCACGGCCAAGACTTTCGCCGCCGACGCACCGGCCACCATCAAGGCTGCCACCGAGGTGGCGGACGACGACTTGATTCTGGACATCGGCCCGCAAACCGCCCAGGCGCTGGCCGAGCAGCTCATGCGCGCGGGCACCATTGTGTGGAACGGGCCGGTCGGCGTGTTCGAATTTGCCGCGTTTGAGAACGGCACCAAGGTGATCGCCCAGGCGATTGCGGCGTCCAGCGCGTTTAGCATTGCCGGCGGCGGCGACACGCTGGCCGCCATTGCCAAGTACGGCATTGAGGCGCAGATTGGCTACATCTCCACCGGCGGCGGGGCGTTTTTGGAAGTGCTTGAGGGCAAAACCCTGCCCGCGTTAGAGATTTTGGAGCGCCGCGCGAGCGCCTGAGTCCGGTTTTTCCACCGCCCGCGTCAGCCATCTTGGCGCGGTCGGCGTTAAGCTGAGTGTTGGCCTGGGTCTTTGCTGGCAGTCAAGAGGCTGTAAGCCTGGCTCCACGACAATCGCCCTCGGCGCGGCTATCGTGCCGCCTTTTGCAATTGATGGAATGGAAACAATATGTCAAATCGTCGTGAATTCGTGGTCAAACTCAGTGTTGGCGCCAGTGCCTTGGTAGCCGGTGCAGCATTCGCCCAAGCCCCCATGGTCGCTGAGTCGGACGCCACGGCCACCAGCTTGGGTTACAAGGCCGACGCCGCTAAAGTGGATAAAACCAAGTTTCCTAAATTTGCTGCTGGGCAAAATTGCGGAAACTGCGCCTTGTACCAGGGCAAAGCAGGTGACAAGGCAGGTGCTTGCCCCCTGTTTGCTGGCAAACAAGTCGCCGGCGCAGGCTGGTGCAGCGCTTACGCGAAAAAGGGCTGATCGCCAAGCGGCCTAGGGTCGCGATGACCACCGCAGAGCTCGGTTTAGCACCGGGAATTGCGGTGGTTTTTTCTTGGGCGCAAAATCGAGTGGGTCTGGCCGTCGCAGGCGCGTCCTCAGCCACCCCAAAACCACCGTCTCCTTTCCCTTCCCCCGCACAATGCCCTTCTCCTCCCTCGGCCTTTCATCTGCCGTAAGCGCCCAAGCATCCGCCGCCGGTTTCATGGTGCCCACGCCGGTGCAGCAAACGACCATTGCCGCCGTATTGCAAGGGCGCGATGTGCTGGTTCGGGCGCAAACCGGCTCGGGCAAAACCGCCGCCTTCGCACTGCCGCTGCTGCAACAGGTGGTGCCCCAAGAGGCTGGACGCCGCGCGCCGCGCCGCGTGCAGGCCCTGGTGCTGGTGCCCACGCGCGAGTTGGCGGTGCAGGTGGGCGAGGTGCTCAAAGGCCTGGCCGCTGGCCTGAGCCCGGTGCCCAAAATCAGCGTGGTGTTTGGCGGCGTGTCCATCAACCCGCAAATGATGGGCTTGCGGGGTGGCACCGACATCGTGGTGGCCACGCCTGGGCGCCTGCTCGACTTGGTAGACCACAACGCGCTACAACTCTCCGAGGTCCATACCCTGGTGCTCGACGAAGCCGACCGACTGCTCGACCAGGGCTTTAGCGAGGAGCTGGCGCGCATTGTTGCCTTGCTGCCGGTGCAGCGCCAAAGCCTGTTTTTCTCGGCCACCTTTGGTCCCCAGGTGGGCGCTTTGGCGCAGACCCTGTTGCGCGACCCGGTGCGGGTGGAGGTGCCAGACGGCGCAGACACACTGCCTGACATCGCCCAAAGCGCCATCGCCGTGGACACCCGCGCGCGCACCCAGCTGCTGCGCCACCTGATTCAGCAGTACGGCTGGAGCCGCACCCTGGTGTTTGTGGCCACCAAATACGCCGCCGAAATTGTGGCCGACAAGCTGCGCAAGGCCGGGCTGGACGCCGAGCCCTTGCACGGTCAGCTCAGCCAAGGCAAGCGCAGCCAGGTGCTGGACGACTTCAAAGCCTCGCGCATCACGGTGGTGGTGGCTACCGACCTGGCCGCGCGCGGTATTGACGTGGTGGAACTGCCGGTGGTGGTCAATTACGACCTGCCGCGCTCTGCCGACGACTACACCCACCGCATTGGCCGCACGGGGCGCGCGGGCCAAGCGGGTTTGGCGGTGAGTTTTGTCACAGCGGACACCGAGGCGCATTGGCGGTTGATTGAAAAACGCCAGGGCTTGGATGTGGTGCTAGAGGCGGTCGAAGGCTTTGAGCCCACCGAGGTGGCCGCGTCGCCGCAAGCCATGGTGGACCACAGCGGCAACGGCGGCGTCAAAGGCAAGCGCCCGAGCAAAAAGGACAAGCTGCGCGCCGCAGCCAAGTCGGGTGTTTGAGGCGGCATACAAGCCCGCAAAACCATGACAGACGCCTCCCAAATCGAGATTCCGCCCACTTTTGTGGCCGTGTTCGTGGCCCCGGGCAAGTTGCGGCCCAGCGCCCCTTACGCAGTGATCGCCGCGCGCTACGAGTTGTGCGAAGACTTGGCGCAAACCCTGGTGCCCACGGCCACCCAACTGCAGTGCATGCATGACTTGCATGCGTCGGCGGTACTGGCGCAGTGCCTGGAGGCCTTGGCGGGGCCTGGCGCGGTGGTCGAGCGTGCCGAGGCGCGCTGGGTCGTGTGCCGCCTGGCCGAGTTGCTGGACTGGGAGCAGCCGGTGTTACCCGCCGAGGACGCTGCGGGCTGATATGGCAGCAGAGGGCGGCCTGCGCATGCACACGGGGCGGTCTGCGGCGCGGCGTGCGCTGGTGCCGCGCGGCGCCCTGCGTTGGATGCTGGCCGTGTTGGCCGTGCTTGGGCTGCACGCGCTGACTTTGCAGGAACTGGCGCACATGCTTCCCGGCACGGCGTCGGAGGCGCCGACGGCCCAAGCCACACGCGCCTTCGTCACCCGCACCGTGCGCATCGACAATGCGGCGCCCAAGGCCGCGCCCGCCCGCCCGGCGGCGCCACCCGCAGCGCCCCGGACGCCCACGATGCCCAAGCCGCCTACCCGCTCCGTCGTACCCCCCAGCGCAACGCCCGGCCCGGAAGCAAGGACCGGGACCCAAGCGCCGGTCCTCAATGGCACCCCGGTGTCGCCAGACGCGGCTGCCCTTGCCCCGGCTGCGGAGCCCCGTGCCCCCATTGACGGCAAGCAGCTTGCGGCTGAACCGGCGTCAGCGCCCGCTGCACCGGCGGCTTTGGCCCCGGCATCCGCAACGGTGGTGGCTAGCGCCGCATCGTCGCCCGCAGCCACCGCCGCCGCCGCGCCGCCGGTGTACGACTACCTGGTGCCCGGCTCCACCCGCCTCAAGTACGAGGTGTCCGGCCTGGTGAAGGGCTTTGGCTACCGTGTTTCGGGCGAGTTGCTGTGGCTGCAGGACGGCAAGACCTACGATGCGCGCTTGGAAATCAGCCATTTTTTGCTCGGCTCGCGGGTGCAAACCAGCAAGGGCGCGATCACGGCGCAGGGGCTGGAGCCCCTGCGCTTTGGCGACAAGGTGCGCAGCGAGGTGGCGGCCCACTTCCAGCGCGCCAAGGGGGTGGTGAGCTTTAGCGCCAATACCCCTGACGCGCCGCTTTTGCCCCTGGCCCAAGACCAGCTCAGCATCTTCATGCAGTTGGCGGCGATGTGGGGTGGTAACGCCGGGCGCTTTGCGCCGGGCATGCAGCTGCCCTTTCAAGCCGTGGGTCCACGCAGCGCGGAATCTTGGGTGTTTGTGGTCGGTCCGCCGGAGCGCCTGAGCGTTGAAGGCCGCGAGTTGACCTCAGTCAAGCTGCTGCGTGAGCGCACTGCGCAATACGATGTGCGGGTGGAACTGTGGCTGGCCCCCGCGCTGGACTACCTGCCCGCGCGCATACGCCTGACCCAAAGCAATGGCGACGAGGTCGACATGCTGTGGCGCAAAACCGAAAAACCCTAGTCGCTGGCCCTTGTAAATCGGCAAAAAGAACAAACCCTGTTACGCTAGAACCTCAATCCCACCAACTACTACCGTATGCACACGCTCTACGACTCCGAAACCTTCACCGTGACCCATATGCTGGCCAATGCGCAAGCACAGGACATGAGTCCAGCGTCGGCCACCGGTCCAGGCAATACCGCCCTGAGCGATGTAAAGACTGCGCAGCACCCCCAGGGCGTGCCCATGCTGGCGCGCCACGGCTTTGAGATCGTGGACAAGCGTTCGGGTAAAGAGGTCTACCTCGACGGCTCCTGGGCCGAGCTGTTTCAGCAGCACATCGTGGCCTGGCAGGTGAATATGCCGACACAGGAAGAAGTGGAAGAGACGCTGGAGCAGTACGCCGAACTGGCGCAAAACCCGGTGGTCGTGCACTGATTGCGCTAAAGCCTGGGCCGCAAAAAACATGCAATCCGACCACATGCCCCGCCTCGGATAGCGGCCCACCGACCGATGAAACTCCCGTTCTGGCGCTGCGCCACCATCCTCCTGCTGCTGTGGGCGCTGCCCGCGCAGTGGCTGGCAGCCGCTAGCGCCGCGCCATGTGCAGGCCACCCTACGGCTGCGGTGCGCGCTGAGCCGGTATCGGCCCCGGCGCCCATGCACCACGCAGCGGCACAGCACGCACAGCACTTACAGCCGCATGGCGCCCAAGGCGCCCCGCACCACACTGACCCGACTGCCGGGCACAGCCACGATGTGCTTGCAGCGGCGCTGCATGGCGCGGGCGCAGACCCCGCGCAAGGCGGGGCAATCGCGCACCCCCAGGCCACTTGTGGCGGCACCGGCCACTGCTGCCCGAGCGCCGCTTTGCTGGTCACCGCGCACCCTGACTTTGCGCAACGCCCTGATTCGACGGACTTTGCCCCAGTGACACAGCACCACCGCGCCCCGGTGCTCAGCGGCCCCGACCGCCCGCCACAGCTACGCGCCGCCTAAAGCGCGGCAGCGCTTTTTGGCACGCTGCGCTCGCGCGCGACCTGCCAAAGCGACTTGGCTCGCGGCACGCGTCGCTTGCCACACATTCCCGTTACCGGCGCCCCCGCTACTAGCGCCGCGCTACCAGTGCCCACGTTGTGGCCACCTGTTTGTCGGCCCACCTCCCGGGCGCAACTCCTCTCGGTGTGACTCGCCCCTTCCATGCGGCGTGTGCGGCCAGTGAGCCATAGAACTTTTTTTGAATTGCGAGCCAGCTATGGTTGTTTTTTATCGATTTCCACTCTGCGCAGTCCTTTGGCTGCTGCCCGCGCCTGGGCTATGGGCGCAATCGCCCGCACCGGGGGCCGCAGCGCTGTCTGCCGTCCCAGGCGCGCCCTTGGCACCTTCTAAGGCCAGTGGCTTGGCGTATGTCTCGGTGCTGGGCCAATACCAGGCGTATGCAGAGCAAAAGGTCACGTCCTGGCCGCAGGCCAACGCCACGGTGCAAGGTATTGGCGGCTGGCGCGCCTATGCCAAAGAGATCGCCACGGAGGCAGCAACACCGCAGCCGCGCGGAGCCCAGCCATGAGCGCCGCCCCGGCATTTATGAGGGTGCGCAACACCCCCGTTCATGAAAGTTCTCCTGCGTTAAGCAGAGGGCGCGGCGCGCGGTGGTTCGCTTTGCCGCTGGCCCTGGTCTTGTCAGGCTGCGCCAGCCTAGACTTTGAGGCCACCTTGGCCCGCACCAACCAAGACACCGCCCGCTTTACGCAGGGCGCAGTGGCTCTGGCGCAGACCTCTGCACAAGAGTCTGCGCGCGCGCAGCAAGCCAGCCGCCTGCTGGCGCAGCCGCTGCAGCAAAGCGAGGCCGTGCAGCTGGCGCTGGTTAACAGTCCGGCGCTGCAAGCCTTGCTGGCCCAGCGCTGGGCAGACGCTGCGGCCATAGCACAGACCGGGCGCATGGCCAACCCGGTGCTGAGTTTGGAACAAGCGCGCCTGGGCGATGAGCTGGAGATTGGGCGGCGCCTGAGTTTCGGCTTGCTGGAGCTGCTCACCCTGCCCCAGCGCCAGGCGCGTGCGGCGCGCGCGCTGGAGGCGGCGCAGATCCAGCTCAGCGCCGAGGTGGTGGACCAGGTGACGCTGGTGCGCCAGGCCTGGGTGCGCGCGGTGGCGGCGCAGCAAACGCTAATTTACGCCCAGCAGGTCAATGCACTGGCGCAAAGCAGCGCGGAACTGGCCCGGCGCATGCACGCGGTGGGCAATTTCAACACCTTGCAGCGCGCCCGCCAGCACGCGTTTTATGCCGATGCCAGCGGCCAATGGGCACTGGCGCAGCACAGCGCCCTGGCCGCGCGTGAAGCGCTGGTGCGTGCATTGGGTCTGGACGATGCGCAGGCAGCGCAGTTGCGCCTGCCCGAGCGCCTGCCGATGCTGCCCGAGGCGCCACACACAGCGCAGGTGGTGGGCCAAACCGCGCAGGCGCAGCGGCTGGACGTGCGCATGGCGCAGGCGGCGCTGGCTTCAGCGCTGCAAGCCCAGGGCTTGGGCGACATCACCAGCTTGACTGACATTGAGCTAGGTGTGCGCCGCGACACCGTGTTTGACGACGCAGCGGGCACGCAGGCCACGCGCCAAGGGACTGAGATGAGCTTTCGGCTGCCGCTGCTCGATGGCGGCGAATTACGCCGTACCGCTCTGGGCGCGCAGAGCCTGGCGCTGGCCCAGCGCTTGAAGGCAACGCTGAGTGAGGCCAGCTCCGGTCTGCGCGAGGGCTATTCGGCCTACCGCACGGCCTACGACCTGGCGCGCCACTACCGCGACGAGGTACTGCCCTTGCGCAAAACCATCGCCGACGAAAACCTGCTGCGCTACAACGGCATGTTGATCGGCGTGTTTGAGCTGCTGGCCGACACCAAAGACCAAATAGCCACGGTGCAGGCCGCCATCGCCGCCGAGCAGCAGTTCTGGCTGGCCGATGCGGCGCTGCAAGCGGCACAAATCGGCCGCCCCACCACCGCCGCGCTGGGTGCGCCGGCGGCTAAAAGCGCGGGCGCCGGTAATGCTGCGCACTGACGCCACGCCGCGCCCACCCCCATACCCTTTTTTTGAAAGCCGATTCCATGAACGCACGACGTGAATTTTTCAAGGCCGCTGGCCTGGCCGGGGGCGCGGTGGCTGCCGCCGCTGTCAGCCGGGTCGCGCTAGCGGCCCTGCCCGAGCCGGTGTTGCAAAGCAGCGCCCAAACCATGGCCCCCCTGCCGCCAGACACCGGGCGCCCCTACAACCCGGTCGTCACACTCAACGGCTGGACGCTGCCTTGGCGCATGCGCCAAGGCGTTAAAGAGTTCCACTTGGTGGCCGAGCCGGTGGTGCGCGAAATGGCACCGGGCTTCAAGGCCCACTTGTGGGGCTACAACGGCCAGTCGCCCGGCCCGACCATTGAGGTGGTCGAGGGGGACAGGGTGCGCATCTTTGTGACCAACCGCCTGCCCGAACACACCAGCGTGCACTGGCACGGCCAGCGCCTGCCCAGCGGCATGGACGGAGTCACGGGGCTGACGCAGCCGTCCATCCAGCCGGGAAAAACCTTTGTGTATGAGTTCGAGGCCCGCCGCCCGGGCACCTTTATGTACCACCCCCACGCGGACGAGTTGACGCAAATGGCCATGGGCATGATGGGCCTATGGATCACCCACCCCAAAGCGCCCCACCCCTGGATTGCCGAGGTGCAGCGCGACTTTTGCTTTCTTCTGAGTGCCTATGACATCGACCCCGGCAGCTACACGCCCAAAATTATGACCATGCTGGACTTCAACATCTGGTCCTGGAACAGCCGGGTGTTTCCGGGCATTGACTCTCTTCATGTGCGCCTGCACGACAAAGTGCGCATCCGCGTGGGCAACCTGACCATGACCAACCATCCCATTCACCTGCATGGCCACGAGTTTCAGGTGACCGGCACCGATGGCGGCCCCACGCCGCCCGGCGCACGCTGGAGCGAAGTCACCACCGACGTGGCGGTAGGGCAGATGCGCCAGTTGGAGTTTGTGGCCGATGAGCCGGGCGACTGGGCCTTGCATTGCCACAAAAGCCACCACACCATGAACGCCATGGGCCACAACGTGCCTACGCTGATCGGCGTGGACCATAGCGGTTTGGCCCGACAAATCAGCCAGCTGATCCCCGACTACATGGTGATGGGCGAGCGCGGCATGGCCGACTTGGGTGAGATGGAAATGCCTCTCCCCGACAACACCGCGCCCATGATGACCGGGCGGGGTCCGTTTGGCGGGGTGGAGATGGGCGGCATGTTCAGCGTGCTCAAGGTGCGCAAGGACCAGCCGCACGGCAACTACCAAGACCCCGGCTGGTACGCGCACCCGCCGGGCAGCGTGGCCTATGAATGGACCGGTGCGCTAGCCCCGGCGGCGCGCAGCCAGTCTGGCGGCAAGGCGGCCATGGGCGTGAACCATATGCCCGCCGCTGAGATCGAAGTGCGGGTGCGCAAGCCCCAGCCCAAGAAGGCCGCTACCCATGGAGAACACTGACGCCGTGCGACGCACTCCACCGTACGCCAACCCATTTTTTTGCATCCACCAATGAAGGAAATCCCCATGAAATTTCGCAACACCCTGCTGGCCTGGGCCAGCGCTGCGCTGGCCGCAGCATCACCCGCCTTGGCCGCTGCCGCCGCTGACGGTCAGCACCACGACCACGCCAACGCCGCCATGGGCGAAGCAGGCCAGGCCAGCCAGGTCACGCGCACGGTAGAAGTGCAAATGCGCGACAGCATGCAGTTTGTGCCCTCCAAGCTGTCGGTCAAGCAGGGCGAAACCTTGCGCATTGTGGTCAAAAACGCCGGCCAGCTCACGCACGAAATCGTGCTGGGCAGCGAGAAATACCTCAAAGCCCACGCGGAGCTGATGAAAAAGTTTCCAGAAATGGAGCACGCCGAACCCAATATGCTGACCCTTGCCGGCGGTAAGACCGGCGAGCTGGTGTGGAAGTTCAGCCGCGCAGGGATAGTGAACTTCGCCTGCCTGCAACCCGGCCACTTTGAGGCGGGCATGAAAGGCCAGGTGCGGGTCGCCGCAGCAAAATCGAGTGCCAAAAACACCCCCAAGGAGGACAAGCATGCCCACTAAAGCACTGACCCGGCGCATGTACTTGCAGCACGCCATCGCCTTGCCGCTGGCGGCAGCGTTCCTGCCCGCCCAGGCCACCGCCGCGAAACCCCAGGTTGAAGTCTGGAAAGACCCGAACTGCGGCTGCTGCGATGAATGGGTGTCGCACCTGCAAAAGTCCGGCTTTGCGGTGCGCGTATTCAACGAGGGCAACACGGCGGCGCGCAAGCGCTTGGGCATTCCCGACGCGCTGGGCTCGTGCCACACCGGCAGCGTGGGCGGCTACGCGCTAGAAGGCCATGTACCGGCCAAGGAAGTGCGGCGCCTACTGCGGGAAAAACCCAAGGCCATCGGCTTGGCGGTGCCAGGCATGCCGGTGGGCTCGCCCGGCATGGACGGCGCGGTTTACGAAGGCCGCAAAGACGCGTTTGACGTCTTGCTGGTGCTGCCGGGCGGCGGCACACGTGTGTTTCAAAGTTATGCCAAAGGAGTAGCCGTATGACGCTTAGCAAAACCCTGCGTTCCCTGACGCTGGACCTGTCCGCTGCCTGCCTGGCGCTGGCCGTCTGGGCCCAAACCGCAGACTTGAGCGAGGGCGAAATCCGCAAGGTCGACAAAGAGGGAGGCAAGATGACACTAGCCCACGGCCCAATCAAAAGCATTGACATGCCGCCCATGACCATGGTGTTCACCGTCAAAAACCCGGTCTTGTTTGGCGATCTAAAAAAAGGCGACAAGGTGCGCTTTGCTGTGGTGCGCGAAGACGGTAAGCTGGTTGTGACCGAGATCGTTCCCGCCGCCGCGCGCTAGGGGCAGCAACAGGCGCTAACCAGCGCCTCAGGCCCCTGCGTAGCGGTAAATCTGGTCGCCCTGCGGAGCGCGGATTTGGGCGTTGAAGGACACCACGATGCGGTCCTTGGAGCCCACATAGGGCAGCGCCTTGTGCGGCAAAAACGCCGGGAAAAGCACCAGTTCGCCCTCGTGCGGCGTCACGTCCAGCGTAGCGTTTTGCATAAACGCGTTGCCCATGTCCATGTAGGCGCCGCCCAGGAGCGGGAACAGCGGGCTGTAAAAGCGCGTGGCGCCGTTGAGCGCGCCCCACTGTGGCTCGCGCTGGCGCTCTGCCACCGGGTCGATTTGCACGTAATACACGCCCGACCAGGAACAGTTGCCATGGGTGTGCACGTCGTGGAAGGCCGCGCCGTTTTGAATCTGGAACCACAGGCCCACCAGTTCAAGCTGCAAACCGTGTCGCCCGCTGGGCCAGACCCCGGCGTTGGCCTGTTTGGCCGTGGCTTGCAGCGACTGGGCGATGAACTTCACCAAGGTGTGGAACTCAGGCACGTCCACGCGCTGCAGCAAGTCGTCGGCACTGGCGTAAAAACTGCCGACGCGCTCGGGGTGCTGCGCCACGTCGGTGGCACGCATGACGCTGAAGATGCGCGCCAGCACCTCATTCACCGCCGCCGCGCCTTGCAGGCGGTGCACCGCCATGGGCACCGGCCAATGCGCGCTATTGGGGGCGATGTTGGGAGTGCTGCCAGGCGCGCTGAACCTGCCCGCGGCGCTGCTGGTGGCGGGCGGCATGCTCATGCGCTGGCGCCCTGTTCGGCGGGCAAATCGAGCCGCCAGCCGGTGCGCTGGGCCAGCGCCTCCAGGTCGGCCAGGGTGTCGAGGTCGGTGACAAAGCGGGTGTTGGTGCTCGTGTGCACATGCACCAGCTCGGGCTGGCGCTCCACCAGGTGGCGGCAGCCCAGGTGGGTGTCGCTGGTCAAAATATCGGCCAAAGCCACCTCGTCCATCACGATGGGGTTGCCGCGCTGACCGCCCACCACCGGCACCACCAGGTGGCCGGCCGGGCGCTTTTTGAAGGCGGCAATCAGCTCGGTCAGATCGGCGGCGCCCAAGAGCGGCTGGTCGGCCAGCACCACCAGCACCGCGTCAAAGTTGCCGCGCAAGGCCTGCAAGCCCACGCGCACCGAGCTTTGCTGGCCCAGCGCAAAGTCGGCGTTGTGCGCCAGGGTGACCGGAAAAGACGCCACGCTGGCTTCGACCGCGTCGCGCGCGTAGCCAGTGACCACCACCACCTCGTCCACCCCGGCGCCGCTGAGCGCTATGAGCTGGCGGTTGATCAGCGGCACGCCTTGCAGGCGGATCAGCGACTTCGCCACGCCGCCCATGCGGCTGCCGGTGCCTGCAGCCAAGAGCACTGCGCCCACGCGCAGGCGGGCGTACAAACCGCCACCTTGTTTGAGTAAGCATCCCATGGCAATCGTCCAGTAATCGGTTGAAAAAAAAGGTTCAGGCGCTGCGCAGCACGTCGGGCAGGCGCGCCAGGCTGGCCAAATTATGGGCCGGCAGAAAGCGGTTCACCTGCTTGGCAGCGCGCAACATGGCCTCAGACTGCGGCGCCTGCACCGTGGGGTGCAACCAGCAGACCCGGGCGCCGCGCGCGCGCACTTGGGCGAGCACCGCCTCCAGGTCGTCGGGCGGGTCGGTGTCGTAGCCGTCGCTGAACACCATAAACAGATCGCCGCGCTGCAAGGACCGCCGGTCCAGGTGCAGGCGCAGCGCCTCTTGCAAGCAACTGGCAATGCGGGTGCCGCCGCCAAATCCGAAGGTGACGGCGTTGACCTTTTCTTGCACCCGCGCGCTGCGCCGCTTCATCAGCGGCGTGACGTCGGCCACGCTGGTGTGAAACACCAGAGCGCGTGCGTCCATTACCTCCACAAAAGCGCGGGACAGGCGCAGGTAAAACTGGGCATGCACTTCCATGGAGCGGCTCACGTCCACCAGTACCACCACGCGGGGCTGGCGGCGCTGGCGTTGCACTCGGGCGAGCTTGACCACCTCGCCGCCGCTGGCCAGCGCGCCGCGCAGCGAGCGGCGCAAGTGCACCGTGCCCCGGTCGCCAGTGGGCTGCAGGCGGCGCAGCAGTTGGGCGCGCAGGCGTTTTTTGAGTGCTTCGACCACCGGTTCAAAGCGGTCCATGTCGCCGGGCATCCAGTCGGCAAAGTCGCGCTGGTCCAAGGGCGCGGTGGTGCTGGCGCCACCCTGGGCGCGCTGCGGGCCGCTGCTTTCTTCCAAGTCGCCTGCGGCCGTGTCGTCGGCCAGGCCTACGGTGGGTTGGGCTTGGCCGGGCGCGTTGTTGCCCGCTTGCTGGGCCATGTCCTGGTGCATTTGCTGCACCAGCTCGGGCAGGGTGCGCGCGCGCTGTTTTAGGCCCGAGCTGCGGGTGCTGCCTTTGACCTGGTGCGGGAACCAAAATGCCTGGTGCAGGTCCGGGTATTTGCGCCACTGCGTCTGGCTGCCGCTGGCAATGGCGCGCCACAGCGCCTGGGTGCGCGGCCATTGCGCCAGCGGCAACGCGGCGGCGGCCTGCACCATGAGTTCGACCTCGGCGTAACCCAGTGCAAAACCGTGCTGGCGCAGGTAGTGGGCAAATTCGCCTAACTGCTCGCGCGGGTCGGCAGCCGCTACTACTTTGGTCAGCTTGTGCGGGTCGGCGCCCATGACAGCGCCAATTGGGGCGGCCATGGCGGCTATTTCAGGGCGGCGGCAACGCCCGCGTCCTGGCCCATGCGCGGTCCGTCCATCAGCTTGCCCACGCGCTCAGACGTGACTTGCCAGCGGTCATTGCGGGTTTTCAGCAGCGCCGCCAGCGAGGGCATGAGCAGCTGCGGGTCGATGGGCAGTTCGCTGTGGCCGAGCTTGAAGAGCACGCGCACCCAGTCCAGGGTTTCGGCCACACCAGGGGTTTTGTCCAGGTCTTCTTTGCGCAGGCGCTGCACAAAGGCTACGCACTCCTCCACCAGACGGCTGGCCGCCTCGGGCACCAGGGTGCGCACGATTTGCGTCTCGCGCGCCAGGGTCGGAAAGTCCACAAAGTGGAACAGGCAACGCCGACGCAGCGCGTCCGAGAGGTCGCGTGTGCCGTTGCTGGTCAAAATCACCAAGGGCTTGCTGACCGCGCGCAGGGTGCCGATCTCGGGCACGCTGATTTGGTATTCGGACAGCATCTCCAACAAAAAGGCCTCAAACGCCTCGTCGGCGCGGTCAATCTCGTCAATCAGCAGCACGCAGGGTTCGGGGCAGCGGATGGCCTGCAAGAGCGGGCGCTCCAGCAAAAAGGCTTCGGAAAACAGGTTGTCGCGCAGCGCTGTGCGGTCGCCCTGGCCGGCCTCGGTGATGCGGATTTCCAGCAACTGGCGGCTGTAGTTCCACTCATAGACCGCCTGGCTCAGGTCCAGCCCTTCGTAGCATTGCAGGCGCAGCAACGGGCGGCCCAGCGCGCGGGCGCAGGCGCTGGCAATGGCGGTTTTGCCCACGCCGGCTTCGCCCTCCAGCAGCAGCGGGCGCTCGAGCGACAAGCCCATCCAGACCAGGCTGGCGAGGTCTTCGTCGGCGATATAACCCGCGTGGAACAGGCGCTCGCGCAGGCCCTGGGGGGAAGCCAGATCGGTGGCGGTGCTCATGGCTGGGGTGCGAACCTTAGCGCTTGCCGCCAAACAGCTTGGCAAAGAAATCCTTCACCAGGGACCAAATCAGGCCCAGGGCGTTGAACTCTTTGGCAACCACCGGTGCTTGCGGCGCCGGCGCTGCTGCTGCGGCTGCGGGCGCGGCGCTCTCGCCCGGCGCGGGCGCAGCGCTGGCAGCGGGCGCCAATGCGGCTTGCGCCACGGCGGCTTTTTGCGAGAACACCATGGCAAACTGGGCCAGAATCATGTCGGACACCGAGCCCATCATGCGTCCGCCAAACTGGGCGAATTTGCCGTTGACGATGACTTCGGCGTGGCCCACCAAAGTGCAGCTATTGGCGTCAATGGCCACCAGGTTGGCAGTGAGTTCCATGGACGCAGACGAGCCGCCCTTGTCCGCACCCTTGCCCAGCATCTTGAGCGTGCGGGTGGCGGGGTCCAGGGCCAAAATTTCAATCGTGCCGGCAAAAGCGGCCACAGCCGGGCCGACTTTCACGCGCACGCTGCCGGTGAAATGGGTGGCGTCAATCTCGGAGGTGATTTGCGCGCCGGGCATGCAGGTGGCCAGCTCGTTCATATTGGCCAACACCGTCCAGGCGGCGTCTACCCCGGCGGACACCGGGTACTGCTTGTCTAAAACTACTTCCATGGGAACTCTCCAAAAAAACAGGGGCGGATGCAGCGCGCCGCATCCGCCCTCTCAAGGACGAAAAAATTAACTCGCGATGCCCACAGCCTTGAGCTGCTGCCACACGCGGTAGGCCGAGTGGGGCATGTTGAAGTGCGTCACGCCCAGGTGCGCAAACGCGTCCACCATGGCGCTGGTGAACGTTGGAATGCTGCCCACGTGCGGCGACTCGGCCACGCCTTTGGCACCAATGGGGTGGTGCGGCGACGGGGTGACCGTGTGGTCGGTCTCCCAGTGCGGCGTCTCCACGGCGGTGGGCAAGAAATAGTCCATCAGCGTGTTGCCCTGGATATTGCCTTGCTTGTCAAACGACAGCAGCTGGCCCATGGCCACGGCAAAACCTTCGGTTAATCCACCGTGGATCTGGCCTTCGATGATCATCGGGTTGATGCGGGTGCCGCAGTCATCCAGCGCATAAAAGCGACGGATTTTGGTCTCGCCCGTGCCCTTGTCGATGTCCACCACGCAGAGGTAAATACCAAAGGGGAAGGTGAAGTTCGGCGGGTCGTAGTAGTGCACCGCTTCCAGTCCGGGCTCCAGGCCGGGGGGTGGGCTGTTGTAAGACGCCCAGGCGATTTGCGCCATGGTTTTGAACTTGGCGTCGTCGCCGCGCACTTTGAAGCGGTCGATTTCCCATTCCAGATCGGCTTCGCTCACCTCCATCAGGTGGGCGGCAATCTTTTTGGCCTTGGCGTGGATTTTGCGCGCGGCCATGGCAATAGCCGCACCGGCCACCGGGGTGGAACGTGAACCATAGGTGCCCAGTCCGTAAGGCGCGGTGTTGGTGTCACCTTCTTCGACCTGGATCACTTCGGACGGAATACCCAGCTCGGTGGCGATGATTTGCGCGTACGTGGTCTGGTGGCCCTGGCCTTGCGAGATGGTGCCCATGCGGGCAATCGCGCTGCCGGTGGGGTGCACACGGATTTCGCAGGAATCAAACATGCCCACGCCCAAAATGTCGCAAATCTTGCTCGGGCCGGCGCCCACCACTTCGGTGAAGGTGACCAGGCCAATGCCCATCAGGGTCGGGCAGTGGGGGTCAGCGCGCTTGGCGGCTTGCTCGGCGCGCAGGCCTTTGTAGTCCACGGCGGTCAGCACTTTGTCCAGCGCGGTTTGGTAGTCGCCCGAATCGTATTCAAAGCCAAAGGCCGAGGTGTAGGGGAACTGTTCGCGTTTGATGAAGTTCTTGGCGCGAATCTCGGCTTTGTCCATGCCCAGCTTTTGCGCCAGCACGTCAACCATGCGTTCCACCAGGTAGACCGCCTCGGTCACGCGGAAGGAGCAGCGGTAGGCCACGCCTCCCGGCGCTTTGTTGGTGTAGACGCCGTCGACCTTGCAGTAAGCGGTGGGAATGTCGTAGCTGCCCGAGACGATGTGGAACATGCCCGCCGGGAACTTGGTCGGGTCCGCGCAAGCGTCAAAGGCGCCGTGGTCGGCAATGACGTTGGTGCGCAGGGCCAGGATTTTGCCGTCGGTGGTGGCGGCGAGTTCGCCAGTCATGTGGTAGTCGCGGGCAAAGGCGGTACTCGACAAATTCTCGATGCGGTCTTCCACCCATTTCACCGGGCGGCCCAGCACGATGGACGACACGATGGCGCACACATAGCCAGGATAAATGCCGACCTTGTTGCCAAAGCCGCCGCCGATATCGGGCGAGATGATGCGTACTTTGGACTCAGGAATGCCCGAGAGCATGGACACCACGGTGCGCACCACGTGGGGCGCCTGGCTGGTGATGTAGGTGGTGAGTTCGCCACGGATGGGGTCAAACGAAGCCACCGCGCCACAGGTCTCCAGGGGGCAGGGGTGCACGCGCGGGTAGTGCATGTCTTGCTTGACGGTCACCGGGGCGCTGGCGAAGGCCGCGTCGGTGGTTTCTTTGTTGCCCGCGTCCCAGGTGAAGATGTGGTTATGGTGGTAGCGCTTGCCGTGCGCGCCTTCGGTTTTACCGGCCAGGTCTTCGCGCAACACCGGGGCGTCGGGCTTCAAGGCCTCAAACGGGTCAATCACCACCGGCAGCTCTTCGTATTCCACTTCCACGGCTTCCACGCCGTCGGCGGCGGAGTAGCGGTCTTCGGCAATCACGATCGCCACTTCCTGCATCTGGAAGTGCACTTTTTCGTCCGCCAGCACCGCCGCCACGTCACCAGCAAGCGTAGGCATCCAGTGCAGTTTGAGGGGCTTGAGGTCTTCGGCGGTCAGCACGGCGATGACGCCGGGGATTTTGAGCGCGGCTTCCTTGTTGATGCGCTTGATGCGAGCGTGCGCTACGCTGGAGCGCACGATGTCCATGTGGACCATATTGGGCATTTTGATGTCATCGACATAGTTGCCCTTGCCCTGGATGAAACGGGCGTCTTCTTTGCGCAGGCGGGGCTCGCCCATGCCCATCAGGGCTTTTTCGCGGTCACTCAGTGGTGCGTTCATGGTGTTCTCCTGGGGGTTGCGCTTAGGCGGCAACGGCTTGTTGTTGGAGGGCGGCTGCGGCGTGCATCACGGCTTTGACGATGTTCTGGTAGCCCGTGCAGCGGCACAAATTGCCCGACATACCCACGCGCACTTCCTGCTCGGTCGGGTTGGGGTTGTCCTGCAAAAAGCGGTAGGCGCGCATCAGCATGCCGGGGGTGCAAAAGCCGCATTGCAAACCGTGCTCTTTGTAAAAGCCTTCTTGCACTGCGTGCAAGACCCCGGCGTTGGCCAGGCCTTCAACGGTTTTGACGTCGCTGCCCTCGCACTGCACGGTGAGGTGGGTGCAGGCTTTAACTGACTGTCCGTCAATGTCCACGGTGCAAGCGCCGCAGTGGCTGGTTTCGCAGCCGATGTGGGCGCCGGTGAGGTTCATCTTTTCCCGCAAGAAATGAATCAACAGAGTGCGCGGCTCAACAGCTTCTTCAACAGCCTTGCCGTTGAGGTGCATGGATACGATTTTTTTGCTCATGGGGGTCTCCAAATAAGGGTTTAGGCGCAGCGGGCGGCTGCTGCGCGAATGGCACGGCGGGTCATTTCACCAGCCATGGCGGTTTTGTATTCCACGTCGCCGCGCAGGTCTTCAGCGGGGTCGCAAATGGCGCGTACCGCGTGCACTGCGGCGTCGATGCTCGCGTCGCTGAGGGGCTTGCCGACGAGCGCGGCTTCGGCGTCGCTGGCGCGCAGCGCGGTGGGCGCCACATTGGTCAAACCGATGCTGGCGTGGCTGACCACGCCGCCGGCCATGCGCAACACCACAGCGGCGCCGGCTGTCGCCCAGTCACCGGTTTTGCGCTTGAGTTTTTGGTAAGCGTAGCCCGTGCCAGCGGCAAAAGGCGCGATCAGGATGGCGGTGAGGATTTCATCTTCAGCCAAGGCAGTCATATAGGTGCCGTGGAAAAAATCCAGCGCTTTGACTTGGCGCTCGCCCTGGGGGCCTTGCAACACAAAGGTCGCGTCCAGCGCCATGGCAATGGCCGGGTGGTCGTTGCCGGGGTCGCCGTGGGCAATGTCGCCGCCAATGGTGCCGCGGTTGCGCACCTGGGGGTCGGCGATCAGGAGCGCAGCTTCCACCAGCAAGGGAAGCTTGGCTTGGAGCAGGGGTGAGGCAATGAGCTCGTTTTCCGAGGTCATGGCGCCTATGCGAATCACGCCGCCTTGCTCGCTGATGCCGCGCAGCTCGGGGATGCGGTTGATGTCAATCAGCGTGCCGGGTTGGGCAAAGCGCAGCTTCATCATGGGCAGCAGGCTGTGGCCGCCTGCGAGCAGCTTGGCGTCATCGCCCAGCGAGGACAGCAGGGCGATAGCTTCGGCCACGGTGTGCGGTGCGTGGTAATCAAATGCCGGTGGGATCACGGTATCTCCTTTATTTATTGGAAAAGCGCCAAGAAAACTCAACTACAACTCTAACCTGCGCATTGCCCGGCGGGCAATGTAAAAAACCAAGTTCTTCAAACTTTGCACGAACGGCAGCGCGGCTGCACGAAAAAATCGGTCCTAGTTCTTCAGCGTTGCCGTGTCGGTCAAGCCCAGTTGGTCCATGAGCTTGCCCATGCTGGCACGCGACACCGGTATTTCTACGGGCGTGGAGCCCATCATGCGCAGCGACATGCGGCCGTCGTCACGCACAATCTCGTCCACCTGCGCCAGGTTGACGATATAGCTGCGGTGCACGCGCAAAAACAGGTGGGGGTCGAGCCGGCTTTCCAGGTCACCAATGGTGATATTGCAAAACTGCCCGCCTTGCGCGGTATGCACCCAGGTGTAGTGGCCTTCGGAGCGGATAAACGAGACGCTGGGCACGTCCACCAGCATGACGCGGTTTTGCTTGATGGTGGGGATTTTGCGCAACTGGCGCTTTTCACCAGCGCCTTTGGGCCGGGCCTCGGCGCTGCCTTCTTTGCTCACCACCTCGGTGATGTCGTAAAACACCAGCGTGTAGCCGGTGGTCGCACCTTGCATGTCGCCGATTTTGGACACTTTGATCAGCAGCACCCGCTCGGGGATGTTGATCATCATCGCCATGGGTGGCGCGTTGTTGACCGGGCATTCGGCCTGGCCCAGCAAAAACTTCACTTTGGCCTTGGCGGCCTCGGGGTGAAAGTCGGTGACGATCTTGCCAAATGGCAGTTTGTCGTCCACTGGCAGGCTGCGCCGGGCGTAGTCATTCATGCCCACCACGTGCAGCGCGTGGTCCAAGTGCACCACGCCCACGTCAAAGCGCTCCAGCAGGTACAGCCAAGAGTTGGGGCCGCTGGCGTTGCTGGGGTCGGTGGGCGCAGCGGCGTAGGGGTAGGGGCAGGCCTTGGTCATGTTCGTGCTGTCGCGGTGATGGTGGGGCCCTGCAATGCGCCGTTCAACTGGTGCCGCCAAACGGAGATTGGTGCAGGCTTTGCGCGCTTCGTTCACTGGCCTGTGCGCGCGCCCACCGTCTTGGGTACAGTGCGGGGCAAAGATGTCGGCAGCGCAATCGAGCCAATCCGTTTATTTCAACATAATCGCCAGGGTCCTTTTGCCGCCTCCAGCCTGGGTAATCTAGGGGTTTACCCCTCGTCAACCACACCATTTACCGTGACGACCCACTGATGGGTCGCCCCAAAGAGCAGACGCCTAGCACGCCATGACCACAAACACTACCGCTCCCCACTGGGTCGCCCGCAGCATCGGCTCGGCCGCTTTCACCCCGTCCTTGCTGGTGGCGGTGGTGGGCGCCACGCTGCTGGCGCTGGGTGTGCGCAGCAGCGCGGCGGCCAGCTCTTACGGTGGGGTCATCGTTTTGTCGCTGCTGCTGGTGGCACTGGGTTGCGCGGCCTTGACCTGGGTGCGGCCCCAGCGCGCGGGTCTTTCGCCGCCCTACATCATGCTGTCCTTGGGTTTTGGCGGCATGCTGCTGGGTCTGGGCGTGGACTTGCTCCTGGGCGGTCCGGCGCGCTTGGAGAGCTTGTGCTCCCAGTCGGCGCGACTGTCATTTTTGGAGAACTTGGAGCTGCACATGGCCTTTTTGCCCGCCATGCACGCGGGCATGCTGACCGGCGGGCTGCTGGCCATCCCCAGCTTGCGCCTGTTGCGCCAGCACTGCGGGCGCTACCTGTGCTCGCTGCTGACGCAAAACCTGCTGTGTTCGGGCTGGATGCTGCTGGGCATGACGGCTGGCGCTTTGTGGCTGGTGCGCTGGCAGGTGGCTACGGGGACGTCGAGCTTGCCGGGTATGCTGGGCGGCATGTTTGTGGGCATGACTTGGGGCATGGTCGCCAGTGTCGCCCTGTACCGCGCATTTTTTGCCCTGCGCAATAGCAACCCTGCTGAGGAATAGGCATGGACAGTTTGGATATCCGGGTCTTGTCAGACGCCCTGGCGTGGCGCAGCGCAGGCCACGCCGTCACCCTGGTCACCGTGGTGCAAACCTGGGGCAGCGCGCCGCGCCCGCCCGGCGCCTTGCTGGCGGTGCGCGATGACGGCCTGGTCAGCGGCTCGGTGTCCGGCGGTTGCGTAGAAGACGACCTGATCGCCCGCACCAAAGCGGCGTTTACCAACTTGGTGGCACATTCGGCCACCGCCGCGCAGCCCGGCGCACCGGCAAGCCTGCCCAGCGAAATTGTGTACGGCGTGAGTAAAGAAGAAGCGGCCCGCTTTGGCCTGCCCTGCGGCGGCACCTTGCGCCTGGTGCACGAGCCCCTGCTGGATGCGCGCTGGATTTCTGAGCTGCTGGAGCGCACCACCGCCCACCAACTGGTGGCGCGCAGCCTGTCCATGTCGACCGGCGCGGTCACCTTAGGAGCAGCGCAGCGCGGCCAGGACATCGCCTTTGACGGCCAGACCCTGACCACGGTGTTTGGCCCCAAGTGGCGTTTGCTGCTTATTGGCGCGGGCCAGTTGTCGCAAGCCGTGGCGCAAATGGCCGGCTTGCTGGACTTTGAAGTGCTGGTTTGCGACCCGCGCGAAGACTACGCCGCCACCCTGGACCTGGCGGTGGTGCAGCGCGTTGAAGGCATGCCCGACGACGTGGTGCGCGAAATGCTGCCCGACCCCCACACCGCCATCGTGGCCCTCACCCACGACCCCAAGTTGGACGACATGGCACTCTTGGAGGCGCTCAAATCCGAAGCTTTTTACGTAGGCGCCTTGGGCTCTGGGCGCACCCAGGCAGCGCGCAAAGAGCGCTTGAAAGAGCACTTTGACATGACCGACGCCGAACTCGCCCGCCTGCACGGCCCGGTGGGCCTGCGCCTGGGCGCCAAAACGCCGGCGGAAATTGCGGTGTCCATCTTGGCGGAAATCGTGCAGGTGAAAAACGCCGGGGCGGTGCTGGCTCACGCCGATTCTTCCTGCGCCGTGCCCGGCGCGCTAGTGTTTAATTGCTTAAATTGACGATAGTATTTCGAAGCTGTGCACCTTTGACTTCGCGTTTGCGCCACACAAAGGGCGCAGCGTTCTCGTTGTACGCGGCTGTGAACTCATGAATCGCCTTGATGAGTTGATTGATGTTGCTGA
>CANEVH010000043.1 GCA_947442105.1 Comamonadaceae bacterium
GCAAGGAGCGGGTGCGACGCACCATGCAAGAGCACGGGATAAAGGCCAGGGGCAAGAGAAAGTTTGTCGTCACCACCGACAGCAAACACGATTTACCGATTGCCCCCAATCTGCTGCAGCGCAACTTCACGGCAGACGCACCCAACCAGGTGTGGACAGGTGACATCACCTACATCGCCACCGACGAAGGTTGGCTGTACCTGGCGGTAGTGCTGGACCTGTTTAGCCGCCAGGTAGTGGGCTGGAGCATGCAGGCGCACATGCAAAGCTCGCTGGTGACAGATGCGCTGCGCATGGCGTGGTTCAGACGCGCGCCCAAGCCAGGACTGGTGTTTCACTCGGACCGGGGCAGTCAATACTGCGGACACGAGTTTCAGTCGGCCCTCAAGGGTTACAAGATGAAAAGTTCGATGAGCCGCAAGGGCGACTGCTGGGACAACGCGCCCACCGAGAGTTTCTGGGGGCGGCTAAAAGTGGGCCGTCTGTATGGCCACCGGTTTGCAACACGCAGGCAGGCCATGGACGAGGTGATTGACTGGATGACGTTCTACAACCATCGCCGGATCCACTCGACATTGGGCTACGTCAGCCCAATGCAGTTTGAGAAAAGTTGGCGGGCGGCACAGCTTAGGAAGGCCGCATAATTTGCTGGCTAAGAGGTGCGTCAAACAGGGGCAGGTTCACGTGCTGTAGACCGACATCCTACTTTGGACAAGTGGAATCACTGTTGAGCTGCCGCGACCACTCAGACTGCCCCGCTCAACGATGCCTGGGGCCCAAAACCCATGCCGTATTTCCTTCACGCAACTGAATCTCCTATCCGTACGCTTTGAACGTAACCGGGAAGTGTCACAAAAACGTGCATGTCATCTTGCATAAATTCAGTTTATCCCGCATCTCTGAAAGCAGTACACTTGCAAACAGATACATCAAAAGGAGTGAAGCATGAACGATTTCCACCCTAATCCCAGCAGCCAAATACCAGTAGTGGCGGATTCAGCCGCCATCGAAGAGCTCTATTTTGAAGAGGAAACCATGGCGGAAGTTGACTGTGACTGCGACTGCGTCGAAGAGTGCTAATCCAATATGTCGTGTGATGCACCCGTGCTTCCATTGCGCTTTGTTCAGCGTGGTTTAAGTGCGGATCCTGGCCCTTTTTTGGCTGACCAGCCTTCCTGTCGAGTTGAGCCACTCGACAACAATTACTCCTATGCATTCGATTACTCAAGCCCGCATGGCATTTTGTTGTTCCCCACGACTGCCGCACCGCATGTACTGCTTGCCTCACATAGAGGCGCTTACCTCCCCTCGAACTCCAGCGGCCTAGGGACGGTTGACGAAGAAAACATCAACAAATTTTTTCAAGAAAACTCAGCGAAAAAAATAGGTTTACTCTCGCAAGATTATTGGGTGCACGTTACTGATAGTTGTAATTTAGGCTGCTTTTACTGCTACATACCTGAAATTGAAAAATTTCGCAACGATGCCTCCGACTTTATGTCACATGAAACAGCCGAACTAGTTTTGCAACGGGTATTTGAAGACGCAACATCGCGTGGTGTCCGTCGACTTCATTTTAAATTTGCTGGTGGCGAACCGAGCCTTGCTATTGAATCAATTCGTGCTTTTTGCTTGCTTGCAGATCGTGTTTTTGATCCGTTGGTCTACCACGTCAGTTTTGGCATGATTACAAACGGAGTAACGCTGCCAAAACAACTCATAGATATTCTTGTGACGCGCCAATTTAATGTGTCTTTTTCGATAGATGGTGTCGAGAGATACCACGACCGTTCGCGACATCGTGGCGCGACCAAATCTAACGAGGGTACCTGGCAAACAGTTATCGACAACGCAAACGTTCTACAAGCCAACGGTATTGCGCCATTTTTCTTGCACACGTTAACGACAGCAAATATTGAAGGCGTTGCGGAGCTTCAGTCTTTCCTATCCGGGCGGAACTGGAACTTTCGTATCTCACTCATGCGACTTAACAATCGTCCTTCAGGCGACCAGAAAGAGCGATTTATCAATGTCTTAGCAGAGCTGTTTGAGAAAACTGCAAATGAGCTACCACTAAAAACTCGTTTTGAGCGACATTTACAATTTGCGGAATGGAATATTAGGCGAAAAAAAACGATGGCCTGTGGCTCTGGTAGAAACTACTTAGCTGTCGATGCAAAAGGTGGGCTATCTAGCTGTCAAATGGCTGCCACTCCCGTCGCAAATCTTGCAACTGCCACTATTGGTGATGCGAGGCAGACATTGACAAACAGTGAAGCGACTAAATACCTAGTAAATCCAGGCCTTCGTACAGCTGGATGCAGCGCTTGTTTTTTTAAGCACACCTGCGCAGGCGGATGCCCCCAGCACACCGCCAATGTTTATTCAACGATCAATCACGTGTCACCCTGGTGCGAGGTGTATGGTTCGCTCTACCCTATATACGTTAAGGCTGCGGCGACCCATCTGTATCGACGTTTAAAGTTTATGCAGAATCATGGTAAAAATCAGTCGCCTTGACGAGCTCGGGTCTTCATGGGGCCAGTCCCCTTATCTACTTAACGCCGCAAGCGACTTGTTTTGGTCAGAAGCAGACCGGAAGGAATTTTTCAGGCGCATCGCGAGAACAGTTTCTGATCAGTGGCTACGCGTATTACTAAACGGGCGCTATGTATTTCATAAAGAACTGCTTCAAGAAGCTCCGCTGTCGGTACGCGACGGCACTCTGATCGTATCTGCAGACAAGTTGGAAAGTTACCTTAACCAGAGCGCTACGATAGTCGTGCGAGGTGCTCACAGTTATCTGTCTGAGGCTCATCAGTTTAGTGAGGTTCTTGAGGCCAAGTTTAAATGCCCCATATCTTGCAATTTGTATGCAGCCAAATGTAACAGTGTTGGATTTAAAGAACATTTTGACACCCACCATATTATCGTTGTGCAGCTACACGGCTCCAAAACCTGGCGAGTGTCACCGACTGTTGAGCAACAGTCGTCAAAATTTGTTTCAATTTCTAAACAAGTCGTGCCCCCAGGGACTCCGCGTCTGGTGTTCACCTTGCAATCCGGTGATGGGTTGTACCTTCCGCGTGGTTGCTGGCACTGTGCGTCATCTGGGCCAGAAGGGTCAACCCACCTCTCATTTGGTATTCACATCCCAACTAAAGGTGAGCAACTCTTAAATGAAGCACGATTGTCCGCAGCAACGCCATACTATTCGGCTGATCTTTATGGTTTTCCCTAGCGTACTTGTTTAACTGTAGGCTTAGTTCGCAAATCAGTCGCGTTTGAATAAAAGCAAGTAGTGCGGGTCTATTGTCGGCATCAGCTAGCTTTGACGTTATGCTAGATATCAACTCTATGACAACGCTTTTTTACTCACCTTAATCCAAATCTCGTCTAGTTCCGCGTTAAATGGCTCGGCTTCGTATGTCTCTGGATCCTTCGCATATTCAGAAAGTCGCTGGAAGGCATTTTTCTTATCACTGGTAAGACAATTCTCTAAGACATTCCGCGACTCATCTTTCTTGTCTGCTAAGAACAGCGCATATCCGAGACTACACAAGATCTTGTATTTGTAGTTTTCAGCACATTGCTCTAATGCATTTTGTAGAGTGGACAAAGCGTTTTTTAGCAGCTCATCACGGTCTTCTACCGAAGTTGTTTTCCGGCTTGCAGTCATTATTTGCGCTAGTGCTTTATGATGCTCTCCCTTTGCAACTTGCTCCACTACAGCTGGTCGCGCAGCTTGACCCGCCCAATTCTCAAGCTCTGTGCACACGACACTCACCTCATTTAGGCGACCCGCGTCGAGCAATCTGTAAGTTTTATTAACATATGCACGGGCTACCTCTGGCTGCACTTCAATGTTATTGTCATTCTTAAATTGTCCAATCACGCGGTCAAAAATGTCAATCGCGTCTTGAGTATTTTCAGACAGGTAGCCCTGAACCGTTAGTCCGCTTGATACTAGCTTTCTGATACGTACGTCTTTATCAGACCCAAATTTTTCTGCTAGCAAGGCGAACGTTTGTATCGCTTCGTATTTTTCCCCTAGGTCCTTCTGTAAAAGACCCTTGTTGAGCAGGCTCGTAGCTACATAGTAGCGAACTTCGGCATCTTTTTCCTCACTAAATTGCTGAAAAAGTAGATCGTAAATCCGTATTGTTTCATCGACATTTTTTAGTGCAGCAAGCGCTCGGCTTTGAGCGAACAAATAATCTGCCTTACGTATTCGATATGTATTATCGAGTGAATTATAGGCAGAGCGAAATGAGGCAAGTGCAGATTGATAGTTTTTTTTCGTAAGCAAACTCAGTCCCTGCTGATAAAAATCATTTGCAGTGAAATTCATTTCAGGTTTGCTCTTTAAGGATTCTGTGCTCCGTTGAATTTTTTCTAAATCAATATCTGATAGCGCGAGCCGGTCGGCTGGTTTTTGCATGATGCTGATTGCTCGATTAGCCGTATCATCAACTAGTGCAAAGGCATCAGCGATTTTTGTTTCGAGTTCCAAATGCCCATTTTCAATTTTAATTTCTAATTCATCGTTCAATTGGCGCATTTTGGCCATATCATCAGCCATCGATTTGCGCATCTTTTTTATATCATCATCGAAGTTACCCTTGTTATCTTCTAGCCACGCTGCTGTCGCACCTTTGGCGTTAAGTACGGCTTCTCGCGCTTTTGAAAAAGTTAAGTAACCAAGAAAACCCAGCCCGATCGTAACAAGTATGCCTGCCATAGCGATCAAGTGGCCCAACATCGTTGTGCTATTTGAAATGGCCGCCAAGCTGTTGGCCTGCTGTACGCTGATTTCGTTCTGCCGCTTTTCAACATCATCAAGCTTTCTGACAAACGCTTCTCGCTGAAGCGCTAGCTCTGTTTTTTGCGTTTGAAACTGTTCTTGCAGCTTTTCTATATCTGCTTGCCTGATTGGGTTGCCAGCAGCAGGCGAGATGCTTAGCAGCGTAAGCACAATAACAAAGCTGGCAAGAATGAGTTTTTGACTTGGCATCTGGGCTATGACTTTGAAGCACTGGTTCGCAGTCTACAGACTGTTAAAGATTGTTCAACCCCGTTCACCGATGTCTCACTGCACCGTGTTCAAAGTCTTAAACCCAAGCAAAGCCTCGAACCCTTTCGCCCGTCCGTAGCCAGAAGACTTCACCCCGCCGAACAGCAGCTCCAACGAGCCGTCTGCGCCGTAGTTGTTGATAAAAATTTAACCAGCGCGGACTTTTTTCTCATGCGGAACTGTTAGGCGCCGCCATGTGTCCACGCGCCTGCGAACAGGCAGAATGGGGTGGAGTTGGCTAGCGCGACAGCGTGGGTTTCATTATCAAAGCGCATGTCGCTCAGCACTGGGCCAAAGGTAAGTTCTGTATGAGTGTGCAGTTGCTTGCCGTATGTCACACCCATCCAGGCGGCACCGTGCACGTCTACGGTTCAGTCGCCCGCAAGGCCCCATTCGCACCACCATGCGGGCCGCAGCGCGGCGGCTACAGCCTCTGCCGTAACAGCCGCTAAACCAGATCTCTACAACCCGCGCCACTCAGAGCAGACTCGGCTCTACCAAACTATCGCCGAGCACTTCGAGACGTGGGTTGAGTCGGCCAGCGCAGGCTGGCTTGATGGTCAAGGCCACCACCACACCCCCAAGCCCAATGTCTGCCAAGCTGTTCGCAAGCATCTGCAACGCGGCATCTCCGCGCTCGGCTTTAACCGTGCGTGGTGTAACGATTGTGGGCACGACTACTTCGTGGCCTGTTCCTGCGAGGGCCGTGGCGTCTGCCCTTCGTGCAACACGCGGCGCATGGTGGAGACAGCGGCACACATCTGCGGTCAGGTTTTTCCCCGACCGCCTATACGCCACTGTGTGCTCTCAGGTCCAAAGCGACTGCGCTACTTTACGCCGCCCCGCAGACGGGTCAAGGACGGCCCATGGCTTCGGCCAAGACCACCGCTTCCATCAAGCCCCGGTCGTCCACCGCATGGGGGAAAAAAGTTTTGCTCAAGGTGAGCTGCACTTGCGGATCACTGGCGCCCATGGCGCGCACCGCGTCGGCAGCGGCGGCACGGGCCAGGGTGCGGGCCGCTTCCAAGGCCAGTGCCACGTCGGTGAATTGCTGGCTGCCCACGGTGGAATGCAGGCGAAACACGCCGCTGCCGTCGCCATGCACTTCCACCCGCACCGAATGCGCCACCACACCGGTGGCCGCGCCTACGGCGTTGGCTACGTCGCAAAAGGGTGGAAACACCATCTCGCAGCCCAGGCGATGGCCCACTTCGCCGTAATACACCTTCACCGGCCCGCCCACCGCCACCACCGGCACACTGGGGCGCAGGCTGACCTGGGCTAGGCCCACGCGGGGCGCGCCGCTGCACACCGCTTGCACCAGCTTGTCATCGGGCAGCGTGAATCCACACGCAGTGTCCAAAATCGCCTTGGCTGTGAGGCGCACGGTCTCGCTCCACACCAGCTGGGCGTAGGCCTGGGTGCGCTCGGGCGTGGGAAATTTCATCTCGCGCAGGCGGCAGCCCAGTTGCGCGGCCAGCACGGCGGCGGGTTTAGACCAGTTGGCCTGCAAACCCAGCACATGGGCGGCGTCCGAAGGGGTAAAGCCCGCCACCTGAATCAGCCCCTTTTTTTGCAAAGCCGCAATGGCGCGCTGCGCATGCAGCGAGGTCGCCAGCTTGCGCAGCGGCTGCGGCGCCTCGGTCACCAGGCGCAAGACCTCAGCCTCGCGCGGGGGCAATTCGGCGGTCTGCATGCCAAGCTTTGCGCCGGACTCGGAGTCGGCGCCCGACCGGGCGCTTGGTTCAGAGTCGGCACCCGGCCGGGCGCTTGGTTCATAGTCTGCGCCCGACCGGGCGCTGGGTTCGGCGTCGGTACCCGACCGGGCGCCGGATTCGGAGTCGGCGCCCGACCGCGCGCCGAAGGGCAGCAGCACAAAGCGCCCGTGCAACGCGCCGCCGCCTTCCACATCGGCCAAATCGGCCTGCAACATGGCCAGCACCTGCGGGTAGCGGTGGCCCAAAAGCGACACCGGCACGATGCGCTGGGGGTTGATGGTGAGCTTGCCCGCCGCGCCCAGCGCCACTTCGCTGTCGCCGCCCAGGCCTATGGTGCGCACGTCGATGGCGCGCACCATGGTGCGCCAGCCGCCCACTTCGGCGCCCTCCTCGTTCACCTTCGGCCGTCCATCGATCAGCACGCCCAAATCGGTGGTGGTGCCACCCATGTCGGACATGATGAAACTTTGCAAGCCCGAGAGCCACTGTGCGCCGACCAGGCTGGCCGCAGGACCTGAGAGCACCGTCTCAATAGGCCGCGTAGCCACGCTGTGCGCCAAGGCCAGGCTGCCGTCGCCCTTGACGATCATCAGCGGGCAGTTCACGCCGAGTTGCGCCATGGAGCGGCCCACGGCGTCGATCAGACCCGAGACGCGGGCGATCAGGCGCGCGTTGAGCGTGGCGGTGAGCGCCCGCCGGGGCGCGTCCAGCGAAGACGACAACTCGGTGGACAGGGTGACCGGTTTTCCCGTGGCCTCTACGATGAACGCGCGCGCCTGCAGCTCGTGCGCGGCGTTGCGCACCGCAAAAGCTGACGCCACCGCAAACGCGTCCACCTTGGGCGCCATGGCTTCCAGGGCGGCGCGCAAGGCGTCTACGTCCAGCGCCATGCGGGCGTCGCCGTTGTGGTCGTGGCCGCCGCCGATGACGGCCATCGGAATGCCGGGGAATGCTTTGGCAATGCCGGTGCGCTCCACCATGGCGGCGTCAAAGCCGATGAGCACCACGCCCACCGCGCTGCCATGGCCTTCGACCACGGCGTTGGTGGCCAGCGTGGTGGACACCGAGACCAAGGCAATGTCCTTGGCCGCCAGGCCCTGGGGCAGTTGGGCAATCGCGTCGGTGATGGCGCCGGTCACGCCAATGGCCAGGTCGCCCTTGGTGGTGATGGACTTGGCCGAGGCCACGACCTTGTGGCCTTGGGCTTCGATGATGGCGGCGTCGGTGTAGGTGCCGCCGGTGTCCACGCCGATAAGGTAGGACGTGGCTGCGGAGTGAGAAGTTGCGGTCATCAAAAAACAGCGGCTGCGCCGCTGTAGCTAAATCAAATGCGGGGAGTGTGCCACCTCCGACTGGCCGCGCCCATCGAACTCGCTGGGCTCATCAACCTCGCTGCGCTCATGGAACTCGCTGCGCTACTCAAGCTCCACCATCGCCAGGGGTATTTGCGCGGTCAGCCAAAACGTGTCCTTCTTCAAGCTGGCAATGATGGGAAACAGCGCCGGGATGGATGGGCTCACGCCCCTGCCGTTGCCACCAATGTGCATCACCAGCGCCGCCAGGGCGACCCCTACCGTGTTGGGCCTTGCGTCTTTGGCGATGTCGAGTTCTTTGACATTGTTGGGTAGGGTGACGGCGGTGCTGCCGCTGCCCCGCCGCACGCGGTCAAACCGACCAGGAACAGCGCGCTGGGCGCAAGGGGCATCCCATTTTTCATGCAAAGGCTCTCGGTTGAAACTTTGCAAGGGGTGCGGTGGCGGGTGCTAGGTTCGTGGGCGTGTTACCCGTGTTACCCGTGTTGCTACTGCGCTGCCTCGCGTGCGCCGCTGGCACACGCCAATGGGGGGTGGGGATGCTTGCTGCTAAACACGGCGGACTGCACTTGCTCGCCCCGGCGAAATTGCAGGGTGTAGGTGGTTTCATCCGCGCCTTTGCCAGCGTCGGGCCACCAATGGATGGAGATTGCTGCGCAATCGGTGGGTGAAAGTGGCTCTTTGAACGCAAGCAGGCTCCACCATTCGACCTGGGGCGTGCTCACGCCGTCTTCGGCGTGGACCGACACCATCAAATAGGCTTCGCGCACCTCCGCCACCTGGCCGCCGACCGACAATGAAAAGCCCCGCGCCAGCTGGTCCAAAATTTCGGTGCGGTGCGCCTTGATCTCTTGGGGTTGCAGCAAACCGTCGCCATCGTCATCCACGCCGTGCAACACCGACACCGGCACGCCAATCAGCACCACGGCGTCTTGCGCGCGCACATTGACCGCCCCAGCGCCAGCGGACACCACATGGGCCAAGGCACCGGGGGCGCTCAACAGGATGTGCGCCACCAGAAACCAGGCCGCGAACCACCGGGACCGCCCGAACCGCCCAAACCCTGCCTCCCGCGCTGGCCGCAAGGCCCACCGCAGGAGCGCCTTGTCGTCGCTTAGCAAGCGTCAACCCGCCCAGCCATCACTGGCCGTTGGCCCAGCTTGCGGGGTTCTGGCCAAACACGCAGCGCTGCACAAAGGGGTAGCTGTCGGTCAGGTAGTAGTGGTAGACCGCCACGGTGGGCGACTCGGGCGTCACGCCGTAGCGGCCATTGCAGGCGTCCAGGTCGCCGCCGGCAGCGGCGTCAAACGTCCAATCTTGCTCAAACGTGCCCAGCGGCGCAATGGCGGTGCTGGGCCGGTCGGTGTAACCGGCGGCGGCTAGTTCGGCCGTGGTGCGCAGGCGGTAATTGGACTTGATGACCTTCACGCCACCGGTGGTGCTGGTGCGCGCGCTGTAGCCGTAGCGGGCGTATATGGGGAAGCCGTCTGCGGCGAAGGCCACCAAGGTCATGGTGCTATTGCCCTTGCCAATGCGCGCCACATGGCCCTCGGGAATGCCGTGGTAGTGGTAGTTGCCGTACATCAGCGCCGTCGTGCCCGACATCGTGGGCTGGTTGTGCGCGTTGCTGGGGTCCAGGCCCACGTCTTGGTACAGGTTTTTGCCCGCCACCTTGTAGGTGTTGGTCGTGCCGGTGTAGGTCTCGGCTGTGCCTGGCTCCAGCAGCACACTGTTGTTGGCGTAGTTGTAAGACACGAACTTGCAACGGTAAATCCCGGCGGTGTTCGTAAACGTGTTGTTGGCGTTTTGGCTGGGGCTCAGGGCACTGGTGTAGGCGTAGCAGCCAGCAGTGTCGTAACCATTGGTGCCCATGGTGTAAGCCGCAGAGATGGTGCCGCTGTAGGGCATGGCCTTGCTCACCACCTTGGTGCCAATTTTGTTAGGGTTGCCCGAGAAATAGGGCGATCCGGTATAGCCCGACAGGCCATTGGTAAAAAACTTGTCGGAGAGGTGGTCCGGCAAGGCATTGCCGGTCAAGGTGCGGCTCGTGGTGCCGGTGCAGGTGAATGCCGCCTGGCTGGTGCCAGTCGTCGTTGCAGTGTTGCTGGTCGAATAGGTAACGGTCGGCACGGCCCCGGTGCCGGTGGCGCTTT
The DNA here is from genome assembly GCA_947442105.1 of Comamonadaceae bacterium. GTDB lineage: Bacteria > Pseudomonadota > Gammaproteobacteria > Burkholderiales > Burkholderiaceae_C > Allorhodoferax. Next base: position 10,259 of record CANEVH010000043.1, read on the forward strand.
GGTTGGTGTAATTGCAGTAGCTTGCGTAGGTGGGGTACGCCGTGATGTGCGTGGTGTTCGCTGTGGACGACAACACACCAGCAGCGTTGGACGGACCGGCGTTCGGCATGGCCGTGGCGCTGGCGCTGGAGGTGGCCTGCAAAGACGCAACCGAGTTGGCGTACACCCCCGACATCACCACACAGCTGTAGGTTTTGCCATTAGTCAAGCCGCTGACCACCAATGGGTTGGTCACATTGGCCATGGGCTTGCTCGACGCGCCCGAACTGTATTCGGCGCTGCCCCAGCTGGTGTTGCTCACGCCGCCGTCGCTTGACGTGCACAGGGCGTTGTACCAAGCGGCCGGCGTGTCCGTGGCAGAAGTCAGCTCGGTGACCTTGCCGCCTATGTAGTTGAACTGCACGCTGATGCGCGAGTCGCCCGGCAAGATGCCTTTGATGACCGGTGAGACCACCGTGGTGCTAATGGCTGCGGGCGTGCCCGAAGAAGCGGTTGACGCGCTGCTGTCACCCGCCGAGTTGGTGGCAGTTACCGCGCAGCTGTAGGCGGTGCTGTTGGTCAGCGTGCCGATCACGATAGGGGTGGACGCAAAGTTTGCAGACTTGACGGCAGTTCCACCGGTGGGGGTGCATGTGGCGTAAAAAGAAGTGGCAGCCGTGCCCGAAGACGCTGCAGCAAAGTTGATCAGCAAACTGCCAGAACCAGGGACGATGCTGCTGATCGTGGGCGCACTGGGCTTGCTGCTGGTGGACGCGACCGGCGTCACCTTGACGGTGCCCGAGGCCGCACCGGTGCCCGCGCTATTGGTGGCAGTGACGCTGCAGCTGTATTGCGACCCGTTGGTCAGCCCCGTTACGGTAACCGGGCTGGCCGTGCCGGTGCTGGTCACGGCGGCGGATGTGCCAGTCACACACGACGCGGTGTATTTGCTGATGGTCGCACCACCGTTAGACGCCGGCGCCGTAAAGGCCACAGCGGCCTGGGCCGCACCCGCAGTGGCTGCGCCAATGGTGGGCGCACCGGGCACGGTGACGGTGATGGCCACTGGCGTCACGGTAGCGGCGCTTGATGCCACGCTGCTTCCCGCGCTATTGGTCGCGGTTACGCTGCAGGAATACAAGCTTCCGTTGCTCAGACCGGTGACCACAATGGGGCTGGCCGTGCCCTTGACCGCAACTGCAGCGGAAGTGCCAGTGACGCAAGACGCGGTGTAGCCGGTGATCGCAGAGCTACCGATGGACGTGGGCGCGGTGAACGCCACGCTGGCTTGTGCGGCACCCGCAGTGGCCGCCACACCGGTAGGCGCGCCAGGCGCGGTCGCAGCGGCACTGGCGGTAATGCTGTACTTCTGCACCCGCGTGGTGCCGCTCGTGGGCGTCACCGACGGGCAAACCCCGGACGTGGCAGCAGAGCGCTGGATGAAGCCCTGGTAGGTGCCTGCTGCGGTGGCGGTCAGGCCCAGTACAACGCTTTGGCCTTTGCTCACCAAGACCGGGGCCGTGTTGGCCGTGGCGGCGCCATCAATGTAAAGCGCTCCCGTGGCGCCCGTGGTGACGGAGCCGACCGAGAAGCACTGGCCCGCATCGTCGCTGCCTGCCTTGTAGGCCAGCGATGATTTGCTCAGCACCTTGGCGGTGGCCGTTGTACTGCTGGCCTTGAAGCCATCGACCACCAGGTCTACGCCGCCTGAGCTGTCCACCCACGGAGTGAGCTGGGCTGCGGCAAAAGTAAAGCTGCCAAGCAGCGCATTCAAATTGATCGTCGATGTGTAAAAGGTGTTGAGCTTGGAGGCCACGGTTGCCAGGTTGAGCGTCTTGGACGCTGCACTGATCTGCGTTTGCAGTGCGCTGGAGCCTGCACTTGCGTTGATCAAACCGTCGTCTTTGAGGTCGAGCTGGAAGTTGGCAATGAATTGGCTCACACCCACGCCGTTGCCGCCAATGTTCATCACCAGCGCCGACAAGGCGACCAGCACTTTGTTGGCAGTGGCGTCTTTAGACAGATCCAGCTCGCTGAAGTTGGCAGGCACCATGTCGCCAGTGGCGTTGGTGCCGCCAGCCATCAGGTCCGCGCCGTTGTAAATGCGAAAAGCCGCCAGCACTTCTTTTTGCGCCTGGGCGCGTGATTTGACGAAGTTGCGGTAGGTCGAGAGCTTGTACGTGTTGGCGCTATCGCTCACCAGCGCCACAATGCGCGGCCCTGCCAGGGTGGTGAGCAGATTGACGTTGACCAAACGGTCAATGGTGAGGTCGCCCTGGGCCTGCAAAAGCACCGAGTCGCTGGCAAGCTCACCGGTGATTTCGTTGAAGTAATAGCCCTGGGCAAAGGTTTGGATGTGCTGGCGTGTGAAGTTGATGCCAGACGCGCTAAACCCGCCCATGTTGTCATTGGTCAGCAGGTCGTAGCTCACGCCAGACGGCATGTAGTTCAAGGGATTGAGCTCTGCCACCGTAATGCGCGAGCCCTTGAGCAGCGGGCCTTTTTGCGCCAGGCCCCCCTCCACGCTAAAGCCGGTGGGCGTTTGGCTCACGGTACTACCGCCTCCGCCGCACGCGGTCAACACGAGCACAGTGAGTGCAGTGAGTGCAGACACGGCGGCATGCATCAATTTCTTCATGGTGGTTATCACTTTCAATTTTTCGTTCATAGGCCTGTACAAAAGCCCACTTGGATAAGGCCTTGGCGCAGCAAAAATCCATGCCAAGCCCGCAATAAGGACGCCGCGCACATCAGCATTGTTTTTATTGATTTTATATAAAAACACATTTTTAACGATTACAACACCGTAATAATGTAAAAAAAGGATGCAAAAATCGGTGTTTTTACGGGTTTCATTGCTTCAATCAATGGGGTGGGCTTCTGTGCCTCGCTATGTCATGGAGCGCGGCTACTCGCACGACGGGAGCCGTCAGGGCTTGATGGACGCGCTTGACCGGGCCCGTTTTGCATTTTTTTGCGGCGACCGGCGCGCGGGTTTGCAGCAAGGCGCCACCTGGATTCGGCTTTCAATTCACCCCACCGATCACGCGGGCTGTGCGTTGCGGTCAATTTCGTGCACTAGGCGCGCCACCGCGCAGCCTGGCCAAACCACGTGGCCCCACCCCGCGCGCGCCCAAGACCCAAGAACAGGGCGCTTCAAAACCCCATATTCACAGCGCGTGTGGAGTGCAAAAAAAACGGCCTACCCCAAGAGGATGGCACGGCTAACATCCCGGCTGCTGCCCCCACGTCACCACCGCCCCTGAAGCTGCCCATGAAAACCGTGAAATCTTTCCCACGCAAAGTCAAAGAGACCCCCAAGCTCTTTATCCCCCTGCCCGACGGCACCCAGCTCGCCGCCCGCGTCTGGATGCCCACCGACGCCGCCAAACACCCGGTTCCGGTGATCCTGGAATACCTGCCCTACCGCAAGCGCGATGGCACCGTGGTGCGCGACGCCCTCACCCACCCCTACCTAGCCGGCCACGGCTACGCCTGTGTGCGGGTGGACATGCGGGGCAACGGCGACTCCGACGGCCTGATGCTTGACGAATACAGCGAACAAGAGCTGCAAGACGCCGAAGACGTGATTGCGTGGCTGGTAGCCCAGCCCTGGAGCACCGGACGCGTGGGCATGATGGGCATCTCTTGGGGCGGCTTTAACGGCTTGCAGGTGGCGGCGCGACAGCCCCAGGGCCTGGACGCCGTTATTACCCTGTGTTCCACCGACGACCGCTACAGCGACGACATCCATTTCAAAGGCGGCTGCCTGCTGGGCGAAAACCTGGGCTGGTCGGCCACGATGTTTGGCTATTCGTCCCGCCCGCCAGACCCGGCACTGGTGGGCGACCAATGGCGCGCCATGTGGCTGGAGCGGCTGAACGCCGAGCCCCTGCTGGCGATTGACTGGCTGCAACACCCGCACCGCGACGCGTATTGGAAACACGGCTCGGTATGCGAGGACATTGGCGCCATCCAGGCCGCCGTGCTGGCTGTGGGCGGCTGGAACGACGCCTATACCAACGCAGTGCCGCGCCTGGTGGGCAGCATCCAGGCGCCGGTCAAAGGCATTATTGGCCCCTGGGCGCACAAATACCCGCACTTTGCGGTGCCCGAGCCACGCATCGGCTTTTTGCAAGAAGCGCTGCGCTGGTGGGACCGCTGGCTCAAAGACCTGCCCACGGGCGTGGAGGCTGACCCGGCGTTTCGCACCTACATCATGGATGTGCAGCCGCCTGGCGCGAGCATCAGCCACGTACCCGGCCGCTGGGTGAGCGACCAGGTGTGGCCTGGCGACCACAGCCAAACCCAGCGCCTGTACTTGAACGGCACAGGTTTGGCGCCGGAGGCTGCGCGCAAAGGCAAAAAAACCATCCAGTCACCCCAGCACACCGGCGCCGACAGCGGCGAGTACTGCATCATCTGGATGGGCCCTGAGTTTCCCGGCGACCAGCGCCAGGACGACGCGGGTTCACTCACCTTTGACGCCGAGGTACTTACCAAAGGCTTTGACCTGGTGGGCGCGCCAGTGCTCACCTTGCAGTTCAGCGTGGACCAGCCCGTGGCCCACGTGGCGGTGCGCCTGAACAGTGTGTGGCCCAACGGTGCGGTCTCGCGCCTGACCTACGCCGTGGCCAATTTGACGCACTTGCACGGCAGCGCCAGCCACGAACACCCCCAGGCGCTGGAGCCGGGCAAGCGCTACACGGTGCAAATAAAGCTCGACGACGTGGCCTGCCACGTGCCCAAAGGCCACCAGCTGCGCGTGTCGCTGTCTACCAGCTACTGGCCACTGATCTGGCCCGCGCCCCAGCCCGTGAACCTGACGGTGCACACCGGCGCCAGCTACATCGACATCCCCACGCGCCTCAAGGTGCGCGGCGAAAAAGCGCCAGCGTTTGCCCCCGCAGAGGGCGCACCGGCGGTAAAACTGGTGACCATTGACAAGCCCTGGAACAAGCGCGAAGTCACCATCAACCAAGCCACCGGCGAGCGGCGCATGACGATCGAAGACGACTTTGGCCGCAGCACCAGCACCGAGCACGGCCTGACCACCTGGGGCCGGGGCCGCGAGAGCTACCGCATCCTGCCGCACGACCCGCTGTCTGCCCGCCAGGAATGCCACTGGTCCATGGAAACCGCGCGCGGCGACTGGGTCACCCGCACCGAAACCTATTCCGCCATGAGCGCCAGCGCCACCCACTGGCACATCACAGGCCGCTTGGAAGCCTACGAGGGCGAAAAACAGATTTTGGTGCGCACCTGGGACAAGAAGATCAAGCGCCAGTTGCTGTAACGAAGTCCGCTAGCCGAGGATTCGCGGCGAGGCGCCGCCCCTATGGCGCCGCAGTGGCCATGCGCAAACGCCGCGCCGCATCTTCCGCGCGGGCGTCGTCAATCTCGCGCAGCACGCCGCCCACGTCCACCGCCGCCGTGGAATGCGCAAACTGGCCGGTCAGGGGCGTGTCGTTGGAGAGCAGGCCGGCTTGGTACAGGCTCCAGATCTCGGGGCCATAGTCGGTGGCGAGTAGCGCCGGGGCAAACTGACCAAAAAAATCGCGCAAATTTTGCACATCGCGCAGCAGCATGCGTTGCGCGTGGTTGTTGCCCGCCGCGTCCACCGCCTGCGGCAGGTCGATGATGACGGGCGTGTCCACCTCGTTCACGTGCGCCAGCAAGATGTTGAATTCGGACAAATCGCCATGCACCACCCCCGCGCACAGCATGCGCACGACTTCGGCAATCAGGGTGGCGTGGTGGGCCAGGGCCTGCTCGGGGGTAAAGGCCACGTCGTTCAGGCGCGGGGCGGCATCGCCTTGGGCGTCAGTCACCAGCTCCATGAGCAGCACGCCTTCAAAGAAGTTGTAGGGCTGGGGCACGCGCACGCCCGCAGCGGCTAAGCGGTACAAGGCGTCCACCTCGGCGCTTTGCCAGGCTGCCTCTTGCGCTTGGCGGCCAAACTTGCTGCCCTTGGCCATGGCGCGGCCCTGGCGGGAGTTTTTGACCTTGCGGTTTTCGGTGTAGTCCACCGCCTGGCGAAAGCTGCGGTGGGTGGCTTCTTTGTAAATCTTGGCGCAGCGGGTCTCATCGCCGCAGCGCACCACGTACACAAGCGCCTCTTTGCCGCTCATGAGCTGGCGAACTACGGTGTCGATCAAGCCTTCGTCAATGAGGGCCTGGAGTCTGGGGGGTGCTTTCATTGACCCATTTTGCGCCTGAACGCCCTGGTGCCGCAGGGCTGGGGCGCCGGGGCGCGTCACTAGAATGCCCCGGTGACCGCCCCCCCCCTGCCCCCCCGCCGCCCCATCCGTGAACTGCCCGACGCGCTGATCAGCCAAATTGCCGCAGGCGAGGTGGTGGAACGCCCCGCTTCGGTGGTGCGTGAGCTGGTGGACAACGCGCTGGACGCCGGGGCGCGCCAGGTGACGGTGCGCTTGCTGGCCGGGGGCGTGCGCCTGATTGCCGTGGAAGACGACGGCATGGGCATCTTGGCCGGCGAATTGCCCATCGCTTTCAAGCGCCACGCCACCAGCAAGATTGGCAATTTGCAAGACCTCGAATCGGTGGCCACCATGGGCTTTCGCGGTGAGGCCCTGGCCGCCATCAACTCGATTGCCGACTGCGCCATTTTGTCGCGCGCCAGCGGCCAGACCGAGGCGTTTTTGCTCGATGGTCGCACCGGCGAACTGCGCCCAGTAGCGCGCGCCACGGGTACCACGGTCGAGGTGAAAGAACTGTTTTACAGCACCCCGGCGCGGCGCAAATTTCTGAAAACCGACGCCACCGAGCTGGCGCATTGCATTGAGGCGGTGCGCCGCCACGCGCTAGCCCGCCCCGATGTGGGTTTTGCCATCTGGCACGAGGGCAAGGTGGTCGAACAATGGCGCGCCTGCGGCACCGATCTGGATTTTTCAGCGCCGCCCGAAGCACTGGAGGCCCAGCGCGCGCAGCAACTCGCCGCGCTGGACCGGCGCCTGGCCGACGTGCTGGGGGCCGACTTTTTGGCGCGTTCCATCGCCGTCAACTGGCAAAGCTCCGGCGACCGGCCCGACGGCTCGGGCTTGGAAGGGCGGCGGGTGCGCGTCTGGGGCCGCGTGGGCATACCCGACGCGGCGCGCGCCCGGCCTGACCAGCAGTTTTGCTATGTGAATGGCCGCTTTGTGCGCGACAAGGTGCTCACCCACGCCGCGCGCAGCGCTTATGAAGACGTACTGCACGGCCAGCGCCAGCCTGTTTATGCGCTGTACCTGGACATGGACCCGACGCGGGTGGACGTGAATGTGCACCCCACCAAGATTGAAGTGCGCTTTCGCGACAGCCGCGAAGTACACCAAGCGGTGCGCCACGCCACCGAGGACGCGCTGGCTGCGCCGCGTGCGCAAGCCGCCGACGCCACACTGGCCCTAAGCGACGACCTAGCGGCCACCGACGGCGTCAGCGCCTTGGCTCCGCGCTGGACCCAGACTCTGCAGCCCACGCCGACACGGTCGGGCAGCGCGCTGTACTCCAGCCAAAGCCCGATGGCTTTTCATGCGCAAGAGGCGCCGCCGGGCCAGCGCGTGGGCAATCTGGCCGCCCTGTGGCAGGCGCCAGCGGGTGCACTTTCGCCATCAAGTGCCCCAGGCCCCGCCCAAACGCTTAACTCCGCCGCAGCGCCGCAAGGCGATTGGCCTCTGGGCCGCGCCCTGGCGCAACTGCAAGGCATTTACATCCTGGCCGAAAACGCCCAGGGCCTGATCGTGGTGGACATGCACGCCGCGCACGAGCGCATCGTCTACGAGCGGCTGAAAAACCAATGGGCGGCGCAAGAGGGCGGTGGCAGCCCCCGCATCAGCCGCCAGCCGCTGTTGATTCCGGCCACTTTTGCCTGCACGCCGTCTGAGGCCGCCACAGCCGAGGCGCACACCGAAACGCTGGAGGCGCTGGGCCTGGAAATCAGCCCCTTTTCGCCCAGCACGCTGGCCGTGCGCGCCGTGCCCACCACCCTGGCGCAAGGCGACGCGGTAGAACTGGCCCGCAGCGTGCTAGCCGAGCTGGAGCAGCACGACGCCAGCACCGTGGTGCAGCGCGCCCACAACGAACTGCTGGCCACCATGGCCTGCCACGGCGCGGTGCGCGCCAACCGGCGCCTAGGCATTGATGAAATGAACGCCCTACTGCGCGACATGGAACACACCGAGCGCAGCGACCAGTGCAACCACGGCCGACCCACCTGGCGGCAAATTTCGGTGGCGGACCTGGACCGGCTGTTTTTGCGTGGGCGCTAGCGGCCTTTAGCCGGTCACACCCTCACCGCATTGCGCGGTGCTTCACGGGAAAGTGAGGTGGGTGGTGGCAAGGGGCTTAGGGCGAAAGTTCAAGCGCTCCGCCAGAGCCCGACCGCTGCGCCCACGTGGCGCGCAGCCTCTTGGGCGTGGATGGGCAAATGGGACACGCTTGGTTGCAGCAATCGCCGCTGCGGAGCGTCGGGTCAGCTTGTCAGCGGAAGCTCAAACTCACGCTCCACCTGGGCCAAAGCGCTTCGTGCATGGTCGGTCAGGGTGACGAAGGTGTTGCGTTTGTCGATCTCGCCCTTGTTCAGGGTCAGCCAGCCTTCAGCGATCAGGCGTTTCAAGTGGTAGCGCACACCCGTCTGCGAATGCGATAGGCCGGCGAGCAGCAGCTTGATCGTCACGTCTTTCACACCGTCGTTGGCCTTCACAAGCAACAAAATGTCGAACGGTATCAAGGAGGATTGGATTCCCAAGTGCCGATGAATCAGGACTCGGAATTTCATCAGACTGGTATTTGACCAGTAAGGGTTCAATATCATGGTTTTCTAGCGACGGAATTTAATCCGTCATTCTTTATTTATTTAAAAAGCGGTTAAGACTCTTTTACCGATTTAAAATCAAACCTCTATATTCAAAATACACCAATTGTGTTAATCGTTATTAAATGAAATACAAGATTTGAAATCTAATTTCACACCCACTCTGCACGCTCTGAGCGGGCCACTCGTCGCGACCCGGCCAATGACACCGCCTTTTGAGAGTTGACGACGCACTGTAGATTTACTGGCATTACACATTTCAAACTGGAGATACATATTAATCTCTAAATCACGGAAATACCGCGACTATGGAACAAAAAGAATGCTATTTTGAAATACAAATTTATATCCTAAGGGTTTAAAAAAATAATGCCTTAACGCGCTTTGCTTTAGCCGGTATCCCATAGGCAGCGGCTTGGCTTTGCAAAACCCTTGAATTGGGGCCAAACGTAGAATCCGCCCTCCATGCCCACCCCCTTCGCCATGACCGCATCCGCCCACCGTTTTGGACCCCTGCGCCTGGAAATCGCTGCCTTGTGGCGCTTGGCGTGGCCCATCATGGTGGGTCAACTGGCCAATGTGGGCATGTCGGTGGCCGACGTGGCCATGGCCGGGCACGCTTCGGCGCAAGACCTGGCCGGCGTGTCCTTGGGGGTGTCGGTCTGGAACATGGTCATCATTACCCTGATGGGCACCATGATGGCGGTCAACCCGCTGGTGGCGCACCACGTGGGCGCTAAGCAACTTAACCAAATTCCCCACCTCGTGCGCCAGGCCTTATGGAAAGGCCTTTTTCTGAGCCTGCTGGCGGCTGGGGTGATGCAGGCCAGCGTCGCTATTCTTGATCTCTTCACCCTAGAGCCCGTCACCCGCCAGGTGGCGGTGGGCTTTGTGCAAATTACCAGCTTTGCACTACCGCCTTTTGCGGCCTACCGCGTGCTCTACGGCTACAGCGCCAGTCTGGGCCAGACCAAACCCATGATGGTGGTGGCGCTGGGGGCGCTGGCGTGCAATATCTTGATCAACTGGGTGCTGGTGTTTGGGCACTGGGGGTTTGCGCCCCAAGGCGGCCTGGGCTGCGCCTGGTCCACGCTGATTTGTGTGTGGATCAACCTGGGCGGCTTGCTGTGGTGGATGCGCCGCAGCCCGGCGTTTGCCAGCACCTGGCCATTTGCGCAGTGGGAGTGGCCGCACCTGCCCCAGCTGCGCAGCCTGCTCAAAATTGGCCTGCCCATTGGCGTGACCTATTTTGCCGAGACCAGCGCCTTTGCCCTGATTGCCTTGCTGGTGGCGCGTTTTGGCAGCGCGCAGGTGGCGGCGCACCAGATTGCGCTGAACTTTACCTCGCTCATCTTCATGGTGCCGCTCAGCCTGGGCACGGCTGTGCTGACGCGCGTAGGCCAGTCGCTGGGCGCTGGCGACCCCCAGGCTGCGCGCTTTCGTGCCTGGGTGGGAGTGTGGGTAGGCCTGGGCTTTGCTGCCCTGTCCGCACTTGGCATTGCGCTGCTGCGCCACGACATTGCCGGCCTGTACACCGACGACGCGGTGGTCATTGCCATTGCCGCGCAGCTTTTGCTGCTAGCGGCTGTGTTTCAGGTGTCAGACGCTGCGCAAGTGGTGGCAGCGGGCGCCATTCGGGGCTACAAAATCACGCGCGCGCCCATGTGGGTGCAGATGGTGGCGTTTTGGGGCGTGTCGCTGCCCCTGGGCTACCTGCTGGGCATTGCGCCCGAAGCGGCCCCGGCGTGGCTGGCCGCCCTGCCCGGCTACCCGGCGCAGGCCCTGCAGTCCGCCGGGTTTTGGCTGGCATTGCTTTTGGGGCTGACGGTGGGCGGGAGCGGCTTGCTCTTGCTGCTGCGCTATGTGGCGCGTGCGCACCTGAGCGATACGCCAGCGGCGCTTGGCAAAGCACCGGCCTGAGCATGGCCCACCCTCTGCCTTTTCACATCCAACTGGCCGGCCCCACGGCAGCCGGCAAAACCGCCACCGCCCTGGCCATTGCCCAAGAACACGCCTGCGAGATCATCAGCGTGGACTCGGCGCTGGTCTACCGGGACATGGACATTGGCACAGCCAAACCCAGTGCAGCCGAGCTGGCCACCGTGCCCCACCACCTGATCAACATCCGCGACCCCTTGCAGGCCTATAGCGCCGCAGAATTTGTCAATGACGCGCAGGCGCTGATTCTTGAGATCAGCGCGCGCGGCAAGCTGCCCCTGCTGGTGGGCGGCACCATGCTGTATTTCAAGGCCTTAGCCGACGGCATAAACCCCATGCCCGCCGCCAACGCCGAGGTGCGCGCGCAGATTGAGGCCGAAGCGCAGCGCCTGGGCTGGCCCGCCATGCACGCGCAACTGGCGCAGGTGGACCCGGCCACCGCCGCCCGCCTGGCCCCGGCAGACAGCCAGCGCATCCAACGCGCGCTAGAGGTTTTCCGCATTTCCGGCCTGCCCTTGTCGCACTTTCATGCGCGCGCGAACGCGGTTGGCGAGTCCGGCCCTGGCGCCCCGCTGATTGCGCTGGAGCCGCAAGACCGCGCCTGGCTGCACACGCGCATCGCCCAGCGCTTTGACATGATGCTGGAACAAGGCTTGGTAGACGAGGTCAAAACCCTGCGTGCGCGCGGCGACCTGCACCCGAACCTGCCGTCCATGCGCTGCGTAGGCTACCGCCAGGTGTGGGAGGCTTTGGACGGCGTGTCGCCGATGGCCGAGCTGCGCGACAAAGGCATTTTTGCCACCCGCCAACTCGCCAAGCGCCAAATCACCTGGCTGCGCTCCATGCCCGCGCGCCAGGTGGTGGCCTGCGACGTGCCCGACGCGCTGGCGCAGGTGCTGCGCGCGGTTCGCACACTGATGGAGCATCGTGCATGAGTGTTCACCCCCCCGGCCTGCAACTCAGCCATTTGTCCAAACACTATGGCGCAAGCCCGGTGTTTACCGACGTGTCGCTCACCGTGGCGCCGGGCGAGTTTGTCGCCATCATGGGCGAATCGGGCGTGGGCAAATCGACGCTGCTCAATTGCATGGCCGGCCTGGACCATTGGGACAGCGGCAGCGTGCACCTGGACGGCGTGGACATCGGCGCCCTGGACGGCGACGCCCGCGCCCGCCTGCGCCGCGAAAAGATAGGCTTTGTGTTCCAAGCCTTTCATGTGCTGCCCCACCTGGACGTGGTGCAAAACGTCGCCCTGCCCTTGCTGCTGCTGGGCACGCCCGACGCAGCGCGGGTGCAGGCCATGCTCGAATCCGTGGGCCTGGGAGCCTTGGGCACGCGCCTGCCCCAGCAGCTCAGCGGCGGGCAGTTACAACGCGTGGCCATCGCCCGCGCGCTGATTCACCACCCCAGCCTGATCTTGGCCGATGAACCCACCGGCAACCTGGACCCGACCACCGCGACGGTAGTGATGGACGCGCTGGTGGCGCAAACCCGGCTGCATGGCGCGTCTCTGGTGCTGGTGACCCATTCGGCGGCAGCCACCGAGCGGGCGGACCGGGTCCTGCGGCTTACGGCGCGGGGGATGGTGGATGCCAATCCACTGCCAGCCATCCCCACAAACTGCTGACAAACGCCATTTCGGCAACGCGCGGCAGTTCGTCCAGACCCGCAGTTACCCTCGCCACGCAGCAACTGTCAGGGTGGCAGTTGGACCAAGGGATCCGCACAGGCTACACCCAGCGGCTCAAAGTGTTTGGTATTGCAGGTGAGCAACAGCAGCCCCGCGTTTTGCGCCAGCGCCGCTATTGCCACGTCTGCAAAACCGGGGTGGCGGCCCTGGGCAATGGCAGCGTCAGACAACACCCCAGCGAGCCGGGCGGCTTGGGCGTCCAGCGGCAAGATACGGTCGGCATAGGTGCTCAGCAGGCCGTCCAACCAGCGGTCCAGCCGGTCTGCCCGCTCAATACCGCCCGCGCGGCGCAACTTGCCAATCCCTTGCGCCAATTCGGCAACGGCAATGCACGGCAGATACAGCTGCTGGTGGTGCGCTTGCAGCCATGCGGCAAGGGGGCTAGGCACAAAGGCTTCTCGCCCAGGCGCAAGTACAGACACCACACTGGTGTCGAGCAAGTAGCCCTTAAGCAAAGTCCACACCCCGCAGCGGCGTGGCGTCGCGCTGGGTGAGCAGCGGCTCAGGCATTGACAACAGGTAGTTGGCCAAGTTGGGCATCTCCAGCGGATAGAGGCGCGCTCCGTCGGCCACCGGCACGATCATGGCGCACGGTTGCCCGTGGCGGCTCACCAATGTGGGCTGGCCCTTTTCTGCTGCGGCCACCAGCGCAGAAAAACTGGCCTTGGCTTCGCGAATTTGTACGGTTTCCATTGGGGTTTTCCTTGTGACTACAGGAGGTCATTTTAGGCAGGTTCGCCCCCCCCGCGTCGCGACAGCTGTCGCCGCATAAATGCCAAGAACCCTGGGGGCGGCGTTGAAGGAAATTGTTGGCACGAGGCTGCCAAATACTCAAAGACCGGGCGGTGGCTCTGCTGTTGCCGCCTGAGAGCGCAGCAAAAGAGCGGGTGTTCAAGAAAGTTGGACTTGCACCAAGCCCGCCGATTTTGAATGGAAACTCAGTACAAATAGGACATCGTCACATTGATCTGCTGGGTCTTGTTCTTTGAAAAATCCAGTGTGTTGCGCTCTCCCAGCAGAGAGCGTGAGTCCCACACATAGGTATTGAGGCCCAGCTTCCAGTCCTTTGCCACATAGGCGCTGACAGCGGCCTCTAGGTTCAGGGAGCCAAAGTCTTTGCCAGTCACTTTGGCATACCCATCCCAAGTGCCAAAGTCTTTGTAAGCGCCCAAGCCAACTTCCGAATATTGATCGCCGCGCACCACCGATTCATAAGAGCCCAGCAGTTTCAGGCTGTCTGACACCACGTACCCGCTTACCCATTTGCGGGTAATGCCGCGCGAACTGAGGTAGGTGTACTGATTCGGTACCAAAAATCCTTTGATCAGCCAGGGCTGGGCATCCGTTTTGCCATCGACAATAAAGTTACGTCGTGCCAAAACGTCGCTCACCACCGCCCCGCTGAAGGCACTAAGTAAGTTGATTTTGCGTAAATCATCGGGCTGAATAGTGGGGTCCACGCCGCTTGCGCGATAAGCGCGGGCACTTGTAGTCATATCGTTGCTCGGTCCGTCGGCAGCCCAGGTAACGTATTGGGCAATGGCAAACCGATTTTCTGAGTTAAAAATTCCAAAGACGCCGCCATTGCCTTTGATGAAATATTGTTCGTCATTGCGCTCGGCAAGAAAAATTTCGTTGTTCGTGCCTGCGCCGTTAACGATGACTTGTGGGGCTTTGCCAGAATCGGTATTCGCCTTAAAAACACTTGCGCCCGGCGCTGAACCCGTACTTCCATTGATTTTGAAAAGCGTCGAGGCCGCGTAGCCAAAAAAATCACGTGATTGGGCTAGGCAATTTTCTTGAGTGCAGGTAAAGAGAAGCGCTTTTTGTCCACCGGCCTCCATTCGGGACGCATGGCCCCACTCGTGGTAGGCGATGAAGCTATTGCCCAAGAAATTAACAACATTGGCCCCTAAAAGAAAGACGCTACGGGAAACCGGTCTATCGAACTTTTCTGGATTGCTGCGATACACCCAACGCGCGAGCCTCTCGGTGCCCCGGCTTTGCTCCAACACAAACTGGGCGAAGTCCACGTTATTGGCGTAGTCGCTAGAGAAGTAGCCGCTTTGCAGAGTAGCTGTATCGCGCGCTGCGTAGGGAACGGCGTCCAACTCCTGCGCAACGCACCAGCTCGACGCAGCCGTTGCAGCCGCCAGCGCGGCGTAGCGGCAGGCTGCTCTTGCTTTTCGGCCCTGAAAAATGATAGAAAAAGCCATAAGCAAAAAGCAGTTAATGATCTGATGTGAGTACAAGCTGACGCCCTCCAAGCAACAGGGTTTGCAGAATAGTTATTGATTTAAAAATTATAGTTTTTAGGTGGTCGTGCCTTTAACCACAACGCTAGCTAGAGACCGATTGGCAGGCTCCAATCTGCCCCCACACACCCCCGCAAACTATTGACAAACGCCACGTCAGCCACACGCGGCAAGTCTTCCAGCCGCACCACGGCCTCCACCACGCGGCCACTGACCAGCGCCTGGGCGCGGCCCACACCGGGCAGCAGGCCGCAGGCCAGCGGCGGCGTCACCCAGCGGCCATCTAGCAAAAACGCCACATTGCCCCGCGTGCATTCGGTGATTTCGCCTTGCGGGTTCCACAGCACGGTGTCAAACACGGCGGGGTCGGTGGGAGTGAAGGCGTCGTAGTGGGCGCGGCGGGTGGTTTTGAAGCGCACAAATTCGCTGTGTGCCTCCAGCAGCGGGCGGTCGGCGAGTTGCAGGCGCACCCGCGCCGGGCTGGGCGGCAGCGCAAAGGCTTGGGCTTGCGGATTACCGCGCGCGTCCAGCAGCAAGCGTACGCGCCATAGGCCGCGCGGGTGGGTGCGGGCGGTGGCTTGCAGGCTATCGTGCAGGCGCTGGGCGTGCCAGGGCGTGCCGAAGTGGGCGGCGGCGGCCTGCATGCGTGCCAAGTGCTGCGCCAGGTGGCGAAAGGCGCCCTCCTCCAGGGCCAGCGTCTCCAATATCGAAAACGCTTGGCTGGCGCGCTGCACAAAAGCCTGTTTGTAGGCCCACTCTTGCCACTCGCCCTCGGGCTGCGCGTCAAAGGTGATGCCGCTGCCAATGCCGCAGCGCGCCTGCGCGCTTTGCAGCGTCAGGGTGCGAATCGGCACATTAAAGGTGGCGGTGCCGCCGGGCTGCACCACGCCCAAGGCGCCGCAATACACGCCACGGGCTTGCGGCTCTAACTGGCGAATCATGTGCATTGCCTGCACTTTGGGCGCGCCGGTGACCGATCCGCAGGGGAACAGCGCCTCAAACACCGCGTACAAACTGGTGCCCGCGCGCGTGCGGGCCTGTACATCAGAGGTCATTTGCCACACGGTGGGCAGCGCCTCGGTATGAAAAAGGCGCGGCACCTGCACGCTAAAGGGCTGGGCCACGCGCGACATGTCGTTGCGCAGCAGGTCCACGATCATCACGTTTTCTGAGCGCTCTTTGGGCGAGCTGCGCAGGCCCTGGGCCAAGGCGGCGTCCTCTTGCGGGCTGTGGCCCCGGCGCGCCGTGCCCTTCATGGGGCGGGCTAGCAAACTGCCAGCGCGCCAGTCAAAAAACAACTCGGGTGACACCGACAGCACCTGCCCGTGCGCGCCCGTGTCCAGATAGGCCGCATAACCACCCGGCTGGGCGCGCTGCAAGGCGGCGAACAAGGCCAGCGCGGTCTGTGCGTCTGACGCACCGGGCACTGCGGTCAAGGCGCCTTGCATCTGGGTGGTGAAGTTGACCTGGTACATCTCGCCCACGCCAATGGCCTGGTGCAGTTTGGCGATGGCGGCGTCAAAGTCCGCGCGCGGCATCAGCGGCTGCCAGGCGATAGAGGCTTCGGTCGGTGGGCTGTCTTTCAGCGGGTCTTGCGGCCAGGGCAAAGCCTGCTCGTAAACCGCAAACCAGGCCAGCGGCCCGCGCGCGGCATGCACGACGAAGGCGGGATCAAAGGCCGGTGCCGCTTCGTAGGCCAAATAACCCACGCACCAGCGCCCCGCATCCGCGTGGGCTTGCACCGTTTCAAGCACGCCGCGCACCGCGTCCAGGGTGTCGGCCTGCAAGTGCAGCAGCGGCGCGCCGAAGGCGTGGCGCAGGCGCGGTGCGGCAGGCTCTAAGGGATTGGAAAAGTCGATCAGCGCGCTGATGGCTCCGCCACCCGGCGACGCTGGCGCGGGGACTGTTACGGCAGCAGCTATCACGCCGCCCCGAGGTGCGGCACCAGGCCAGCGGTAGGCTGACCGTTTTTGAGCGCCGCCGTAAACGCCAGCATCCGGTCAATCGGGAGACGCGCGCGCAGGCCCAGGGCGGGGTCTACGAACACCTCATTGGCACCCGTCTCTAGCACGCGCGCCACACCGGCTAGGCCGTTCATGGCCATCCACGGGCAGTGGGCGCAGCTTTTGCAGGTGGCGCTGTTGCCGGCCGTGGGGGCTTCGATGAAGGTTTTGCCAGGGTTCAGGGTGCGCAGCTTGTGCAGCATGCCGTTGTCGGTGGCGACGATAAAGGTGGTCGCGTCCATGGTTTGGGCGGCTTTGAGGATGGCCGAGGTAGAACCCACCGCGTCGGCCAGGGCCACCACGTCGGCGGGTGACTCGGGGTGCACCAGCACTTTGGCGCCGGGGTGTTCGGCCACCAGGGCTTGCAGCTCAAAGGCCTTGAACTCGTCGTGCACGATGCAGGCGCCTTGCCAAAACACCATATCCGCCCCGGTTTCGCGCTGGATGTAGCCGCCCAGGTGCTTGTCGGGCGCCCACAGTATTTTTTGCCCCGCGTCTTTGAGCGCGCGCACGATGTCCAGCGCGCAACTCGAGGTCACCACCCAGTCGGCGCGCGCTTTGACGGCGGCGCTCGTGTTGGCGTAGACCACCACGGTGCGGTCCGGGTGGGCATCGCAAAAGGCGCTGAACTCACTGATCGGACAGCCCAGGTCCAACGAACAGGTGGCGTCCAGGTCGGGCATGAGCACGCGCTTCTCGGGGCTCAAAATCTTGGCCGTCTCACCCATAAAGCGCACGCCAGACACCACCAGCGTTTGCGCCGCATGGTCGCGGCCAAAGCGCGCCATTTCCAGCGAATCGCTCACCAGGCCGCCAGTGGCCTCTGCCAAATCCTGCAAATCGGGGTGCACGTAGTAGTGCGACACCATCACCGCGTTCTTTTCTTTCAAAAGAGCGGCGATTTTTTCTTTCAAGCGCGCACGCTCCGACTGCGAGGGCTCGACCGGCACCCGCGCCCAGGCGTGGCGGGTGCTGCAGGCGGGTTGTTCGTATTCGACGTCGATGACGCCAGCTTCAAGCACAGGGTTGGCCATCACAAGTCCTCAAAACGCATGGAAAAATCGGTGGCGCGCACGTCTTTGGTCAGCGCGCCTATGGAAATGCGGTCCACGCCGGTGGCGGCAATCTCGCGCACGGTGTCCAAATTGACGCCGCCCGAGACTTCCAAAATGGCCCGCCCGGCGTTGAGTGCCACCGCCTGGCGCATTTGCGCAAACGTCATGTTGTCCAGCAGCACCATGCGCGCGCCGGAGCCCAGCGCCTCGTCAAGCTGCGCCAGTGTTTCCACCTCAATCTCAACAAACTGCGCTTGTGCGGCCACCGCTTGCGCGCGCTGCAAGGCAGCAGTCACGCCCCCGGCTGCGGCAATGTGGTTTTCTTTAATCAGCACCGCGTCAAACAAGCCAATACGGTGGTTGGTGCCACCGCCTGCGCGCACCGCGTACTTTTGCGCCAAGCGCAGGCCCGGCAGGGTTTTGCGCGTGTCCACGATGACGGCGCGGTTGCCCGGCACCTCGGCAATTGCAGCCACAAAGCTGGCGGTGTGCGTGGCCACAGCGCTGAGCAACTGCAAAAAGTTGAGTGCGGTGCGCTCGGCGGTCAGCAGCGCTTGCGCTTGGCCTTCCATGTGCAGCACCACGGTATCGGCCTGCACCCGCTCGCCCTCCGCGGCGTGCCAGGTGAGCGTGGCGCTGGGGTCTAGCGCCTGCACCGCAGCAGTGGCCCAGGCGCTGCCGCACAGCACTGCGGATTCGCGCACCAGTACGCGGGCGCGGGCGCGGCGTTGGGGGTCTATCAGGCCAGCGGTCAGGTCGCCAGTGCCCACATCCTCGGCCAGGGCGCGGGCCACATCGGCGTGGGCTAAGGCATCCATCGCCTGGGGGGAAAAGTCAAAATGCGTCATAGGGCGCGTAGCATAGCGCCCACTCTGGCGCCGCCGCCTGCGCCAGAGTGGGCGCTAGAGAGAACGCCCTGGCGCTGCCCGTAAAATCCGCCGCAACCAGGATGACCCATGCCACTCTTTCGCCGCCCCGACTACCACTCCGAAGCCACCCAGTTCATTGACCAGCTCAAGGCCAGCAAGCCTGGCTTAGAAGCGCAACAACGTGCAGGGCGCGCCCTGCTCTGGGACAAAAACCTGGACCGCAGCGAGCAGCAAGAGTTCAAAAGTGCCAAAGTGCCCCAAAGCGCTTACGTCTACCAAACCAAATCGGACCACTAGGCCCCCGCATACGGGCCGCTGCGCTATGGGCATGAACGCGCGCCGCGTATTCTTTTCCGCGAGCCGCCCGTGACCCCCATCACCCTCCCCGCGCCGCAAGCCATGGCGGACGCCAGTGCGTCCCCGCTAGAGGTGGACCACGTGGCAGTAGCGCGCTTGTATGGCGAACCCTTGTTCGCCATGCCGCAAGACCTGTACATCCCGCCGGACGCGCTGGAGGTGTTTCTAGAGGCCTTTGAAGGGCCGCTGGACTTTTTGCTCTACCTGATTCGCAAGCAAAACTTCAATATCCTGGACATTCCCATGCTCAGCGTGACCAAGCAGTATTTGGTCTATGTGGACCAAATCCGCAAGCGCAACCTAGAGCTGGCTGCCGAATACCTGCTGATGGCGGCCATGCTGATAGAGATCAAATCCCGCATGCTGCTGCCGCCCAAAAAAGTGGCCGAGGGCGAAGAAGCCGAAGACCCGCGCGCCGAGCTGGTGCGCCGCTTGCTGGAATACGAGCAAATCAAGGTAGGCGCCGCGCGGCTGAACGCGGTGCCGCAGTTTGGGCGCGACTTTTTGGTCGCCGCCGTGGTCATTGAGCAAAGCCTGCAACCGCGCTTTCCCGACGTGAGCGTGGCCGACCTGCAAGAGGCCTGGGCCTCCATCGTGCAACGCGCGCGGCTAGTGCAGCACCACAAAATCAGCCGCGAAGAACTCTCCGTGCGCGAGCACATGAGCATGGTGCTCAAAAAATTGCAGGGGCGGCGCTTTGTCGGCTTTGAAGAGCTGTTTGAGCCCAGCGCGGGCATGGGCGTGCTGGTGGTAACCTTTATCGCCCTGCTGGAGCTGGCCAAGGAAACCCTGGTCGAAATCACCCAGGCCGAAGCCTTTGCGCCGATTTATGTGCGGCTGGCCTACACCGCCACCTGAGCCCGGCCACGCAGTTTGCGACCTTTTCACCCTGATTTGCACACAAGGAGGCCCCCATGATCGTAAGCGCATCCCCTGAAAACACCGGCACCCAAGCGCCAAGCGCCATGGCCTCAAGCACGCCCTATGGCACTTTGCCCCCAGCGTCGCCCATGGGCACGCGCCGCCCCATCAGCCTGCCGCGCTTGCTAGAGATGCACACGCGGGGCGAAAAAATCACCATGCTCACCGCCTACGACGCCACCTTCGCCGCTGTGGCCGACGCCGCCGGGGTGGAGTGCATCTTGATTGGCGACTCGCTGGGCATGGTCTGCCAAGGTTTGCACAGCACCGTGGGCGTGAGCCTGGAGGACATGCGCTACCACACCGAGAGCGTGGCGCGCGGCATACGCCGCTCCCAAGGCACGGCCTGGGTGATTGCCGACCTACCCTTTGGCACCTACCAAGAATCCAAAGAACAGGCTTTTCGCAGCGCCGCCGTGCTGATGCAAGCCGGCGCCCACATGATCAAGTTAGAAGGCGGCGGCTGGACCACCGAGGTAGTGCACTTTTTGGTGCAACGTGGCATTCCGGTCTGCGCCCACTTGGGCCTGACCCCGCAAACCGTGCACGCCCTGGGCGGCTACCGGGTGCAAGGCAAGTCCGACGCCAGCGCGGAGTTGCTCAAAACCGAGGCCCACGCGCTGCAAGACGCCGGTGCGTCCATGCTGGTGCTGGAGATGGTGCCCGCGCAGTTGTCGGCCGAACTCACCCAATCGTTGACGCGCTGCGCCACCATTGGCATTGGCGCGGGCAAGGACACGGCCGGCCAGGTGCTGGTGCTGCACGACATGCTGGGTGTGAACCTGGGCAAGATGCCCAAATTTGTGCGCAACTTTATGGCAGACTCGCTCTCCATTCGCGGCGCCATGGAGGCCTATGTGGCAGCCGTCAAGGACGGTAGCTTCCCGGTCAACGCGGTGCACGCCTGGTAGTGCTGCTGCGGCACCTGCCAGCTTTTTGCGGCGCTGGCGCCTTTTGATTCCCTTACTGCTTCGCCATTGATGCACATCGTCCACACCCTGCCCGCGCTGGCAGAAGCACTCAAGCCCTTTCGCCATCCCGCCGTGGTGCCCACCATGGGCAATTTGCATGACGGCCACCTGGCGCTGGTGCGCCAAGCCAAACCCTTGGGCGACGTGACGGTGGCCACCATTTTTGTCAACCGCCTGCAGTTTGGCCCCAAGGACGACTTTGACACCTACCCGCGCACCCTGGCAGCCGACTGCGCGCAACTAGAAGCCGCTGGCTGCGACCTGGTGTTTGCACCGTCCGAGCAAGAGTTTTACCCCCAGCCGCAGGTGTTTCGCATTGCGCCGCCCCCCGCGCTTGCCGATGTGCTGGAGGGCGCGTTTCGCCCCGGCTTTTTCACCGGTGTGTGCACCGTGGTCATGAAGCTACTGGCCTGCACCCAGGCACGCACCGCCGTGTTTGGCAAAAAAGACTACCAGCAGCTCATGGTGATACGCCACATGGTGCGCCAGTTCAACATGCCCATCGACATACGGGGCGGCGACACCCAGCGCGCCCCCGACGGCCTGGCCATGTCCTCACGCAACGGCTACCTCAGCGCCACCGAGCGCGCCCAGGCCAGCGAACTACATGCCTGCTTGCAGGCCATCGCCCAAGCGCTGCGCCTCGGCCAGCACGATTTTTCTGCGCTTGAAGCGCAGGCTATGGACACCCTGCGCGCCAAAGGCTGGCAGCCAGACTATGTGGCGGTGCGCCGCCAAGCGGATTTGCAAGCACCCGAACCCGGCGACGCCATGGTGGTGCTGGCGGCGGCGCGGCTGGGCGGCACGCGGTTGATTGATAACTTGGAAATTTAAGCGCCTAGCGTCAAGCCTGCGCGCTTGGACAAAACGCCTTCACTTCCACGCCTCCTGCGTTGCGCGGGTGGTGTGCAGCGATGTTTTGGAACGACCACAGCATTGAAAAAAGCTAACTATAAAGACGATCATTTTTTTGAGGCTATAGTGCCGTATCAGCTTATTTCGTCGTCTAACTTGGGAATCCCAGGAGATACTCTCGGCTATATCACGTAGGCCCCACAAATGAACATCGCGATTCGCCTGCTCAAGGAATTCTGGCTGCCCGCGCTGTTCGCCATTGCCTGGACGATCTACAACATTCGCACTTCCGGCGCGCCATGGGACTTTAAGGCAATCTTGAACATATTCGGCCCAACTTTCTTTCTGGTAAGTTGGGCAACCGGGCAGTTTTACTTTCACCAACCCGCGATGGAGAGCCAGTGAATAAACAACAAATTGTCGAGATTGCGAATGCCAAGAAGGTGCTCAGTGCACTGAGCGATTTGAACGACCGCTTTCTCGAGGGTTGCACGAAGAACCCAACGTCGCAGGAGTTCCCAACTCGACTGGAAGTGTCAGGGTCAAGTATCCGAATTGACTGTTTCGGTCATGAGGCAACGGCAGACTCCCGATTTGTTCGGACGCCAACTGGTGAATTCGCCGCTGAGTACGTATTCAATATTTGCCACGGAGAGAGTCGAGTGGAAGTCTGGCGCTGCTATGTAACTTCGAACGGAAAACTCGCGCAAGACCCAAGTGCCAAGGTTCCCTTCTGCGACTACAACAACTCGTACGTTGCCAATCACATCTGTGGTCCGGTGCTGCTCGGAGTGCTTGAGTCAAAGATCTTCGCCGTTGCTCCGCGAGAAGGCGGCTAACGAGTAAGGTTAGATCGTGCGAAGCCACGATCTGAACCGATTGTTGGACGAGCCCGGTCAGACCTACCTCTCTTCTGAAATTATCTTTTGCGCCACATCGTCCGCGAAGGACCTTGGGGTAAGCCAAGCCCGACGGTGACGAC
>CANEVH010000044.1 GCA_947442105.1 Comamonadaceae bacterium
GACGAAGTGCACAAAATGCCGGGCTGGAAGGCCTGGCTCAAAGGCGTGTACGACGGCAAACCGGCCGATCAGCAACTGCTGGTCACCGGCAGCGCCCGCATGGACACCTTTCGCCAAAGCGGCGAATCGCTGGCCGGGCGCTTTTTTGGCCTGCGCCTGCACCCGATCTCGGTGCGCGAATGGTGCGAACAAAGTGGCGCCACCCCCCAAGACGCGCTCACGCACTTGCTAGCGCGCGGCGGCTTTCCCGAGCCGTGTTTGGCCGAAAACGACGAAGAAGCCCAGCGCTGGCGCCGCCAGTACTTTGACGGCCTGGTGCGCAACGACGTGCTGGAGTTCTCGCGCATCCAAGAGCTGGGCACCATCCGCCTGTTTGCCGAAATGCTGCGCACGCGCGTGGGCTCGCCCCTGTCGCTGGCCAGCATCGCGCGCGACCTGGCGGTGTCGCCCATCACGCTCAAAAAATACCTCGACATCTTGGAGGCGCTGTTCATCGTGTTCGTGGTGCGCCCCTGGCACCACAACATTGGCCGCGCCGTGCTGCAAGCGCCCAAGGTCTACTTTTATGACACCGGCTTGGTGGACGGCGACGAGGGCATCCGCTTCGAAAACCTGGTGGCCACCGCGCTCTACAAGCAAGTGCAGTGGCAGCACGACGCGCAGGGCAAAGAAGCCGCTTTGCACTACATCCGCACCAAAGACGGCGCCGAAGTGGACTTCGCCCTGAGCGACAAAGCCCAGCTCACCGAACTGGTGGAATGCAAACTGTCTGACGACAAACCCCACCGTGCGCTGCTGCGCTTTGCCAGTGAACAGGCGCCGGTAAAAGCCGTGCAGGTGGTGCGCAACCTGCGGCATTCCTTCAGCTCAGGGGCGGTGGAGGTGGTGCAGGCGGCGGGGTATTTAAGGGGGTTGGGGGTTTGAGCGTTAAGGTAAATCAACTTTCATGGCTAGGGGTGCTGCGCACCGTCACGAAAATTGAGCGCGTCCTATTGGACAGACAGCTGAACGTGCTTGCCCGTGCGCAAAACCATGTCCACCAAAGAGTCGACCGTGAAATTCGGTGTTTTTTGATTGACCACATCGGATACCCGAGGACGGCTAACACCAAGAATCTCGGCAGCCTGTGCCTGCTTGAGGTTCTTGGCATCCATCCAGCCCGCAATCTCGGCCATGAGCACTTGCTTGAGTGCCCGCTTTTGATCGATGGCTTGGTCAGCCTCCGCCAGCAGCCTTGCCGCCTCGCCAGGCGCAAATCCAAGGTCCGCAAAGATATTGCCATCCGCAGGCGTGCGATGGGTGATGATTTTTCGGCTGCTCATTTTCATTAGCCCGTGGCTTGGCGTTTTGTTGTTGGCGCCCGGTTCATTGGTTCAGACAAGGCTAGGGGCAGCGTCCGGTTGCTGTTCGCTCGTGTGTTCCCGCGCATAAAACACCTGACCCACCCGTTGAATGTGGGCTTCTAACTCAGGATGCTGAAGCTGCGCAAACAGCGACAGGTCTATGGTGTAGGGCAGTAGCAGATCGTCGAGCGCTTCCGCGATGGAGGCGCAAAGACGCGGTGTGAGGCTGGTGCCAAACAAGGTCAGGTCTATGTCCGAGCCGGGTTTGTAATTGCCCTTGGCACGCGAGCCATAAAGAACCGCACGTTCCACCTGCGAATACTGTGCCAGCACTGCGCAGATTTGATCGACTGTGTGCTGGCGCAGTCCGTATTTCATGCGTCGGGGTCCGCTTGGGCGCTGAGTGCCACAAAAGTGGCGCCCATGGCGACGAAGGCCGGATAAAAGCGGGCGAGTATGTCCGCGGCAATGCCTTCGGCCACGGTCGTGTTGTAGGTGTGCGATGTCAGGTTGCGCGCCTTGATCATGTCCATCCAGGCCTCACCGTCCTGAATCAAGCCATCCTTGAAGGCCTGGCGGGTCGCATTTCTGGAGCCGATCAGGCCTACGTAGCCTTGCGCATCCAAATAGTCTTTGAGCACATTCCAGGCCAGTTCGTGGGTGAATTCAAAGCCTTGGATAAGACCTTGCTGCTCTAGCTTGCTCAAAGGGCGCTGCCCGGCGAGTTCCACCGCGTCGGTCAGCGTTTGCAGTGCTCTACGGAAGTTGCTGAATCGCTGTTTCCAGCGCATGTCTTCGGTCATTGGGTCACCTGTTGAGGCTCAGTTTATACACGCCAAGCCAAGCGGGCTTTAACTTTTATGAAGGCGCGCAGCACCTCCGATCTTGAAAGTTATTTCAGCTTGAAGAGGCGCAGCCCCACCACAGAGCCATTGGCGCACCTCACCCCGCCCCAAACTCCTCCCCCATCTCCCGGGCCCGCGCTTGCGCCGCCTGCATGGCGGCAATAAACGCGCCCTTGATGCCGCTGGCCTCCATGGCGCTCAGTGCCGCGTAGGTGGTGCCGCCTTTGCTGGTGACTCGCTGGCGCAGCACTTCGGGCGGCTCTGTGGATGCCTTGGCCAGTTCGCCTGCGCCAATAAAGGTGGCGACTGCCAGTTGGTAGGCCTGCGCGGCGTCTAAGCCCATGCCGATGCCGGCTTCGCGCATGGCTTCCATGAAATAAAACATATAGGCCGGGCCGGAGCCGGAGAGCGCAGTCACGGCGTCAATCTGCGCCTCGGTGTCCACCCACATCACTTCGCCGGTGCTTTCCAGCACCTGATTCACCAGTGCCTTATCAGTGTCGCTAACGGCGGCGCGGGCAAACAGGGCGGTAATGCCTTTGCCAATGAGCGTAGGTGTGTTGGGCATAGATCGCACCACGCGCTCGCTGCCGAGCCACCGCGCAATGGTGTCGCTGCCAATGCCAGCGGCCACGCTCAGGTGCAGGGCGGCGCGGGTGTGGGCTTGCGCCTGGGCTGCGGCTTCTTTGAAAGTCTGGGGTTTGACGGCCCAGACCACGGTGTCGGCGTGGGTCAAAAAGCTGCCCGCCAGGGGCTGGGCGGTGATGCCGAACTGGCTCAGCAGTTTGGCGCGGGCCTCGTCAAAAGGCTCGACCACGTCAACGTGATCGCCGGGCCAGCCGTGCTTTAGTAGGCCGCCGATGATGGCGCTGGCCATATTGCCGCCGCCTATGAATGCGATGCGTTGCTGCATGGTGTGGACCTTAGGGAGTGGAAATGCGCCCAGAGTCTAACTACGCCCCCACCGGCGCACGGGGGTTACAGCGCCGTGGCCTGGCGCACCGCGTGTTCCCAGCGCTGCATTTTTTCTTGGGCTTGCGCGGCGCTGATGCGCGGCTCAAAGCGGCGCTCGGCTTTCCAGAGTTCGCTCAAGGCCTGGGTGTTGGGGTACAGGCCGCAGGACAGACCGGCCAGATAGGCGGCACCCAGGGCGGTGGTCTCGGTCACCACCGGGCGCACCACGGCAATGCCCAGCAAGTCGGCCTGAAACTGCATCAGCAAGTCGTTAATGCAGGCGCCGCCGTCGACCCGCAGCTCAGTAACGGCCGCCGCGCCCGCCTGCTGGGCGTCGCGCGCCATGGCCTGCAGCAGGGCCGCGCTTTGGAAGGCAATGCTCTCCAGGGCCGCGCGCGCAATGTGGGCGGTGGTGCTGCCGCGCGTGAGGCCGGTGATGGTGCCGCGTGCCTCGGGGTTCCAGTAGGGCGCGCCCAGGCCGGTAAAGGCGGGCACCAGCATCACCCCGCCGCTGTCAGGCACAGTTTCGGCCAGGGCCTGCACTTCGGCGCTGCTGCGAATTGCGCCCAAGCCGTCGCGCAGCCACTGCACCACGGCACCGCCCACAAACACGCTGCCTTCTAAGGCGAATTCGGGCGTGGCACTGGCTTGCGCAGCGCTGGTGGTAATTAAGCCGTTGGTCGAAGTCTGGAAGTTTTGCCCGGTGTGCATCAGCATGAAGCAGCCCGTGCCGTAGGTATTTTTGGCCATGCCCGCGCTAAAGCAGGCCTGGCCAAACAAGGCACTTTGCTGGTCGCCCGCCACGCCGCCTATGGGCAAGGCGTGGCCAAGCAGGCCGGGCAGCACTTCGCCAAATAGCGCTGCCGAGGGCAGCACGCGCGGCATCATGGCGGGGGGAATATCCAGCGCCTGCATGAGTTCGGCGTCCCAGGTGTTGCTGTGCACGTTGAACAGCATGGTGCGCGCGGCGTTGCTCACGTCGGTGGCGTGCACCGCGCCGCCGGTGAGCTGCCACATCAGCCAGCTGTCTACGGTGCCAAAGGCCAGTTCGCCGTTGGCCGCATGGGCGCGGGCGCCGGGCACGTTATCCAAAATCCATTGCAGCTTGGTGCCTGAGAAATAGGCGTCCACCAGCAAACCCGTCTTTTGCCGGATGGTGGGCGCCAGGCCGCGTTCGCGCAGGGCCACGCAACTGGGCTCGGCGCGCCGGTCTTGCCAGACGATGGCGTTGTGAATGTGCGCTCCGGTGGCGCGGTTCCAAACCACCGTGGTTTCGCGCTGGTTGGTAATGCCCACCGCGCGCACTTGGCGCGCAGTGATGCCGGCTTTGAGCAGCACTTCGCGGGCGGTGGCGAGCTGGGTGCGCCAGATTTCCAGCGGGTCGTGCTCCACCCAGCCGGGGTGGGGGTAAATCTGGGTGATTTCTTGCTGCGCCATGGCAACGATGGCGCCATGGGCGTCAAACACGATGCTGCGCGAGCTGGAGGTGCCTTGGTCAAGGGCGAGCAGGTAGGTCATGGGCAAATTAAGTGCAAAGAAAAAGGAACAGCAGTTGCAAGCCTAGGCAAGTTCAAACCGAACCTGGGCCTGCGCCATGAGTTCCACAAACGGGTCGGGCGGCAGGGCGTCAGAAAACAGGCGGTCAATCTGCGACAGCTGCGCCACCTCGACCATCGCCGGGCGGTTGAACTTGCTGCCGTCGGCGGCCACCCACACTTCGCGGGCGTGGGAGATGATGGTTTGCGAGACCTTGACCTCGCGGTAGTCAAAGTCGCGCAGCGAGCCGTCGGACTCAATGGCCGAGATGCCAATAAGCGCAATGTCCACCTTGAACTGGCGGATAAAGTCCACCGCCGCCTCGCCCACAATGCCCTGGTCGCGCCCGCGCACCACGCCGCCCACGACGATGACCTCGCAGTTCGGGTTGGCGCTCAGGATGGCGGCGACATTGAGGTTGTTGGTGATGACGCGCAGCCCGGTGTGCTGCATCAGGGCGCGGGCAATGGCTTCGGTGGTGGTGCCAATGTTCAAAATCAGCGAACAGCCGTGGGGCAGGGCGGCTGCCACGGCGCGGGCGATGCGGGCTTTGCCTTCGACGTTGAAGATTTCGCGCTGCGGATAGGCCATGTTTTCCACCGTGGAGCCCGGCACCCGCACGCCGCCATGAAAGCGCGTGAGCAGCCCCTCCTCGGCTAGGCGCTGCACATCGCGGCGCACCGTTTGCAGCGTCACATCAAGCTGGTCCGCTAGCTGCTCAACCGTCACCGAACCGAGGGCTTGCACCACCTTGAGGAGTTTGATTTGGCGGGGGTTCGGGTTCATCGTTAAATTTTTGCATGCTGCGTACAAGCGCTTCCATCGACTCTAAATCGAACCGAAAGGAATAATTTCAGGGTAAAAACCTAGAAATAACGAATAAATACGAACAATAATTCTCACAATAGAATAATTTTTGCGCCAAAACGGTGCAGCTTTCCAAAGGGCGGAGATGGAGCTACGGCTAGAAGGCATCAGCAAAAAGGTGGGGGCGCAGCCGTGGCTGTATAACCTGGACTTGCACTTGCGCCCCGGGGCGGTCACGGTCTTGTTGGGCGCAACCCAGGCCGGAAAAACCAGCTTGATGCGCACCATGGCCGGGCTGGACGTGCCCACTACCGGGCGGGTGCTGGTCGACGGCGTCAACGTGGTGGGCGTGCCGGTGCGCGAACGCAATGTGGCCATGGTGTACCAGCAGTTCATCAATTACCCGTCGATGACGGTGTTTGACAACATTGCCTCGCCACTCAAACTGCGCCGCGAAGCAAACATTGCGCAACGCGTCACGGCCCTGGCCGAGAAGCTGCATATTGAGATGTTTCTGGACCGCTACCCGGCCGAACTCTCGGGCGGCCAGCAGCAGCGCGTGGCACTGGCCCGCGCCCTGGCCAAAGGTGCGCCGCTCATGCTGCTCGATGAGCCCCTGGTCAACCTGGACTACAAGCTGCGCGAAGAGCTGCGTGATGAGCTAAGCGCCCTGTTCGCGGCGGGCAACTCCACCGTGGTCTACGCCACCACCGAGCCCGGCGAGGCGCTTTTGCTGGGTGGCTACACCGCAGTGCTGGACGCGGGTGAACTGCTGCAGTACGGCCCCACTGCGGAAGTGTTTCACGCGCCGTGCTCCATTCGCGTGGCGCGCGCTTTTAGCGATCCGCCCATGAACCTGATGCCAGCGCAGCGCGTGGCTTCGGGTGTGCAGCTTGATCGCGGTCCGCTGCTGGACCTGGCGCTGCCGTCTGCCCCCGCCAACACGGCTGCCTTAACCATTGGCATGCGCGCCAGCGCCCTGCGCACCACAGTGCAGCCGGGCGACGTGGCCTTGTCCGGTACCGTGGAACTGGCCGAAATCTCGGGCACCGACACTTTTGTGCACTTTCAGACCGCGCTGGGTGAGCTGGTGGCGCAGCTCACGGGCGTGCACCACTTTGACCTGGGCGCCGCAGTCACCTTTTATTTCAACCCCGCGCAGGTGTATGCGTTTGACACCCACGGCCTGCTGCTGCAAGCCCCCGCGCGCGGCAAAGGACCTTGATATGGCCCGCATCGAACTCGACCTGGCCCACGCCTACCGCCCCAAGCCCCAGCAAGACAGCGACTACGCGCTGCTGCCCCTGAAAATGACGTTTGAAGACGGTGGCGCCTACGCGCTGCTCGGGCCTTCGGGCTGCGGCAAAACCACCTTGCTCAACATCATGTCCGGGCTGGTGACGCCCTCGCAAGGCGGCGTCAAGTTTGACGGACAGGACGTGACCCAGCGCACGCCCCAGCAGCGCAATATTGCCCAGGTGTTCCAGTTTCCGGTGATTTACGACACCATGACGGTGGCGGAAAACCTGGCTTTTCCGCTGCGCAACCGCAAAATGCCTGCGGCCCAAATCAAGCAGCGCGTGGGCGCGATTGCCGACATGCTGGAGCTGGGCGACCAGCTCAACCAGCGCGCAGCCAATCTGGCGGCAGACGCCAAGCAAAAAATCTCACTGGGCCGCGGCTTGGTGCGCCCCGACGTTTCAGCCGTCCTTTTTGACGAGCCGCTCACGGTGATTGACCCGCACCTGAAGTGGCAGCTGCGCCGCAAGCTCAAGCAGATTCACCACGAACTCAAGCTCACACTCATTTATGTGACGCACGACCAGGTGGAAGCCCTGACCTTTGCCGACCAGGTGGTGGTGATGACGCGCGGGCGCGCCGTGCAAGTGGGCAGCGCGACCGACCTGTTCGAGCGCCCCCGTCATACCTTTGTGGGCGACTTTATTGGCTCGCCGGGCATGAACTTTTTGGCCGGACGCAGCGATGGCGCCGTGTTTGAAACGGTGGGCGCCAGTTTGCCCTTGCCAGCAGGGTGTGCGCTGCCCAGCGGCGACTACAAACTCGGCGTGCGCCCGGAATACCTCACCCTGGCTGTGCCCAATACCCCTGGCACGCTGGCCATGGAGGTGCGCCAGGTGCAAGACGTAGGCACCCACGTCATCCTGAGCGCGGTACGCGAGGGCGCGCTGCTCAAAGCCCGCCTGGCGCCGGACAGCACACAGCTCAAGGTGGGCGATACCGCGTGGCTGCAGGTGATGGGCGCGCACACCTGCTTTTACAAAGACGACGAGATCGTGGCCTAAGGTAAGAACCATGAGCACCACCACCAAACCCGTCAACCAAAAAGCCTGGTTCCTGATACTGCCCATGCTGCTGTGCGTGGCTTTTTCTGCCGTTCTGCCGCTCATGGTGGTGGTGAACTACTCGGTGCAAGACATCATCTCCCCCGAGCGGCGCGTGTTTGTCGGCACCGAATGGTTTGCCGCCATCATGCGCGACGAGGAACTCCATGGTGCCTTGCTGCGCCAGATTACCTATTCGTTTGCGGTGCTGGCGGTGGAATTGCCGCTGGGCATTTTGCTGGCGCTGTCCATGCCTGCCAAGGGTTGGAAGTCGTCCGCCGCGCTGGTGATCGTGTCGCTCTCGCTTCTGATTCCTTGGAACGTGGTGGGCACCATCTGGCAAATCTTCGGGCGCACCGACATTGGCCTCATGGGCGCCGCGCTGCAAGGCATGGGCATTGAATACAGCTACACCGGCAACGCGCTGCACGCTTGGCTCACCGTGTTGCTGATGGACGTGTGGCACTGGACGCCCCTGGTGGCCTTGCTGGGCTACGCCGGGCTGCGCTCCATTCCCGACGCCTATTACCAAGCGGCCAGCATTGACGGCGCTAGCAAGCTCGATGTGTTTTGGTACGTGCAACTGCCCAAAATGCGCGGCGTGCTGATGATTGCGGTGCTGCTGCGCTTTATGGACAGTTTCATGATTTACACCGAGCCCTTTGTGCTCACCGGCGGCGGGCCGGGCAACTCCACCACCTTTTTGTCGCAGTTTCTGACGCAAAAGGCGGTGGGCCAGTTTGACCTGGGTCCGGCGGCCGCGTTTTCCTTGATCTACTTTTTGATCATTTTGCTGATGTGCTTTGTGTTGTACAACTGGATGCAGCGCGTGGGCACCCAGGCCAAGGAGGCCGGTCATGAATAAGCCCAAATTCCAAAAGCGCTCGCTGTTCATGCTGGCGTATGTGGTGTTTGCCTTGTTGCCCATCTACTGGATGGTCAATATGTCTTTTAAGACCAACAACGAGATATTGGCCGGTTTCACCCTGTTCCCCAACCACTTCACCTGGAACAACTACAAAACCATACTCACCGATCCGGCCTGGTACTCGGGCTATATCAATAGCTTGATTTATGTGGGCATTAACACGGTCATTTCGCTGCTGGTGGCCCTGCCCGCAGCCTATGCCTTCTCGCGCTACACCTTTTTAGGTGACAAGCATGTTTTTTTCTGGCTGCTGACCAACCGCATGACGCCCCCGGCGGTGTTTTTGCTGCCGTTCTTTCAGTTGTACACGTCGGTGGGGCTGATGGACACGCATATTGCGGTGGCCCTGGTGCACCTGCTGTTCAACGTGCCGCTGGCGGTCTGGATTTTGGAGGGCTTTATGAGCGGCATTCCGCGCGAGATTGACGAGACCGCCTATATCGACGGCTATACCTTCCCGCACTTCTTTGTCCGTATCTTTATTCCGCTCATCAAAGCCGGGGTGGGCGTGGCGGCGTTCTTTTGCTTCATGTTCAGTTGGGTGGAGTTGCTGCTGGCGCGCACCCTGACCAGCGTGAACGCCAAGCCCATCGCCGCCACCATGACGCGCACCGTGTCGGCCTCGGGCATGGACTGGGCCACGCTGGCTGCGGCCGGTGTGCTGACCATCGTGCCCGGCGCCATCGTGATTTGGTTTGTCCGCAACTACATCGCAAAAGGCTTTGCGATGGGGCGCGTTTGAGAGGAATTGGCAATGTTTGAATGGATGGCCTGGACGCTTCCGGTGGCGGTGTTCTTTAGCTGCATCGCGCTCATGCTTGTGGGCATGACGGTGTGGGAGATCAAATCGCCCACCGTCCTGCGCAAAGGTTTTTTGCCCATAGCAACCACGCGCGGCGACCGCCTGTTTATCGGTTTGCTCAGCGCCGCCTATGTGAATCTGGCCTTTGTTGGCATCAGCGGGCACCTTAGCGAGTGGCTGGCGCTGGAGTCTGAGCCGTCCATCT
This sequence comes from Comamonadaceae bacterium, assembly GCA_947442105.1. Taxonomy (GTDB): domain Bacteria; phylum Pseudomonadota; class Gammaproteobacteria; order Burkholderiales; family Burkholderiaceae_C; genus Allorhodoferax. Next base: position 9,763 of record CANEVH010000044.1, read on the forward strand.
GGTTCAGCTTTGTGCTGTCCATGGGTTTGTTGGCGCTCATCATGCGCAAGGGTTGAGGTTTTTCCTATGCACCGGCCTGACTCCCCTGGGGCCGGTGCTTTCTATCGAACAGGGGCTAATCAGACTGAGGAGACCAAGACATGAAGTTCAAGTATTCCGTACTGGCGATTGCCGCCGCGTGCGCGGTGGCTGGCCAGAGCTGGGCCGACGAGGCCGCAGCCAAAAAGTGGATTGACAGCGAGTTTCAGCCTTCCACGCTGAGCAAAGCGCAGCAAGCCGATGAACTGAAGTGGTTCATGGACGCGGCCAAAAAGCTGCAGGCCAAGGGCGTGAAGGAGATTTCGGTGGTCTCAGAAACCATTACCACCCACGAGTACGAGTCCAAGACACTGGCCAAGGCCTTTGAGGAAATCACCGGCATCAAGGTCAAGCACGACCTGATCGGCGAAGGCGACGTGGTCGAAAAGCTGCAAACCTCCATGCAGTCGGGCAAATCGATTTACGACGGCTGGATCACCGACTCCGACCTGATCGGCACCCACTACCGCTATGGCAAGGTTATGAACCTGACCGACTACATGGCAGGCGCTGGCAAAGAGTGGACCAACCCCGGCCTGGATCTGAAAGACTTTATCGGCACCAGCTTCACCACCGGCCCCGATAAAAAGCTCTACCAGTTGCCCGACCAGCAGTTCGCCAACCTGTATTGGTTCCGCGCCGATCTGTTTGAGAAGCCCGAACTCAAGGCCAAGTTCAAAGCCAAGTACGGCTACGACCTGGGCGTGCCTTTGAACTGGAGCGCCTACGAAGACATCGCGGCCTTCTTCACCGAAGACGTCAAGAACATTGACGGCAAGCCCATCTACGGCCACATGGACTACGGCAAGAAAGACCCATCGCTGGGTTGGCGCTTCACCGACGCATGGCTGTCCATGGCCGGCACCGCCGACATTGGCATTCCCAACGGCAAACCGGTAGACGAGTGGGGCATTCGCGCGTCCGCTGACGGTTGCACACCTTTGGGTGCCTCCGTAGCCCGTGGCGGCGCTACCAACTCGCCCGCTGCCGTGTACGCCTTGACCAAGTACATCGACTGGATGAAAAAGTATTCGCCCAAAGAAGCCATTGGCATGACCTTTGGTGAAGCCGGCCCCGTGCCTGCCCAAGGCCAGATCGCCCAGCAAATCTTCTGGTACACCGCCTTTACCGCCGACATGATCAAGCCCGGCTTGCCCGTGGTGAACGCAGACGGCACACCGAAATGGCGCATGGCTCCCGGACCCAACGGCCCGTACTGGAAGCAAGGCATGCAAAACGGCTACCAAGACGTGGGCTCATGGACTTTCTTCAAAGACCACGACGCCAACAAAGTGGCAGCCGCCTGGCTGTACGCCCAGTTCGTGACGGCCAAGACCACGTCGCTCAAGAAAACCATCGTCGGCCTGACCCCCATCCGCGAATCGGACATCCAGTCCAAGGCAATGACCGACATGGCGCCCAAGCTCGGTGGTTTGGTGGAGTTCTACCGCAGCCCCGCCCGCGTGGCCTGGACACCCACCGGCACCAACGTGCCCGACTACCCCAAGCTCGCGCAACTGTGGTGGAAGAACGTGGCAGTGGCTGTGACGGGCGAGAAGACCCCGCAAGCCGCCATGGACAACCTGGCCAACGAGATGGACGACGTGATGGGACGCCTGGAGCGCGCTGGCATGGCCAACTGCCCGCCCAAGCTCAACCCCAAGGGTGACCCCAACAAGTACCTGAGCGACAAAGGCGCACCATGGAAAAAGCTGGCCAACGAGAAACCCAAGGGCGAAACCATCGCTTACGACACGCTGCTCAGCGCCTGGAAAAACGGCAAAGTCCGTTAATCCCTTGAAAGACTGGCCTCATTCCTGAGGCCCGGACGCGTGTTGCATGCACAACACGCGTCCACTTCCCCGAAAAACAGATTCATGTTCGTGGGCCACAAAGGCGCACGAAGGACATTTACGCCCAAGACGCATGACCGCCCCCCGCATTGACACGCCACCCTTGCCCACCAAGCGCCAAGACCTGTTGGCCCGCCTGGCCGCCAGCCCGCGCTTCGATCTGGCAGTCGTGGGCGGAGGCGCCACTGGCCTGGGCGTGGCCTTGGACGCTGCGGCACGCGGCCTCAGCGTGGTGCTGGTGGAAGCGCAGGACTTTGCCAAAGGCACCTCATCACGCTCCACCAAGCTGGTGCACGGCGGCGTGCGCTACCTGGCGCAGGGCAATATCTCTTTGGTGCGTGAAGCCTTGCACGAGCGCAGCACTTTGTTGCACAACGCGCCCCACATCGCGCAGCCCCTGGCCTTTGTCATTCCGGCCTACCGCTGGTGGGAGGCGCCGTTTTACGGTGTTGGCCTCACTGTGTACGACCTGTTGGCAGGCAAAGCGGGCTTAGGCAAAACCGAGCTGCTTGGCCGCACCAAAACACTGGCGATGCTTCCCGGCGCACAGCCGCAGGGGCTGCGCGGCGGTGTGAAATACTGGGACGGCCAGTTTGACGACGCCCGCTTGGCGCTCGCCATTGGCCGCACCGCAGCGCAACACGGGGCTTTGTTAATCAATTACTGCCGAGCCGAGCGCCTGTGCTACACGCAGGGCCAAATCACCGGCCTTGAATGCACTGACACCTTGACGCAGACCGCTTACCAGATTGACACCCGCTGCGTGGTCAACGCCACGGGGGTTTGGGTGGACGCCCTGCGCGAGAGCGACGCCGCCGCCAACCCCTCGGGCCACCAAGTGGCGGCCAAGCCGATGGTGGCGCCCAGCCAGGGCGTGCATTTGGTGGTGGACCGTGCCTTCCTGGACGCCGACGTGGCCTTGATGGTGCCCAAAACGTCAGACGGCCGCGTGCTGTTTGCCGTGCCCTGGTTGGGCAAAGTGGTATTGGGCACGACCGACACGCCCTGCAAAGACCTCGCCCTTGAGCCCACGCCCCTGAAGGAAGAAGTGGACTTCATTCTGGGTGAAGCGGCCCGGTACTTGCGCAAAGCGCCCACGCGCGCCGATGTCAAAAGCGTATGGGTCGGCCTGCGCCCGCTGGTCAAACACCACGAAGACGAAGGTGCTACCCAAACACTCAGCCGCGAACACACGGTCATCCTGAGCCGCAGCGGGCTGGTTACCGTCACCGGCGGCAAGTGGACCACCTACCGCGTGATGGCCGAAGACGTGCTCAGCGCCTGCATTGAACGGGGGCTGCTCACTTCCCCAGCCGCCTCCCAAACCCGTGAACTGCGGCTGGTAGGCGCGCAGGGGCTTGCCGTGGGTGGGCGCCACACCGTGTCCATGGGCGCAGCACAGGGCGCGCATTCCTACGGCGACGACGGCCCAACGCTGGCAGCCATAGCGGGCGCGCAGCGCTGGCTTGCCCCCGGCTTGTCGGAGGCCATGGTGCGCTTTGCGGCCCGCTACGAGTACGCCACCTGCGTCGAAGATGTGTTGGCGCGGCGCAACCGGCTGCTATTCCTGGACGCGCGAAATGCCGCGGACGTAGCGCCTGCGGTCGCCCGAATTCTGGGCGAAGAACTGGGCGGCGATACCCAATTGGCCGAATTCCTCCAGATCAGTGCACATTTCTTGAACCTGCCGTGAAAAAATCCTTGAGCACCCCCGATATCTGGTGCATAATAAAAGGCTTGGCTCGAAAGGGCTAAGACATCTGCCTAAATGGATGTGGTTCGAGTGGTTCGAGCCGCAGACAGCGGGCCCAAGACTGACCGATAGCGCAAAGCCCTGAACAGCGACGCGCCTTTGGTGCAAGTTGGGAATAAAGAAATGATCCAAACTGAATCTCGACTGGAAGTCGCCGATAACACCGGCGCAAAATCCGTGCTTTGTATCAAGGTACTGGGTGGTTCACGTCGCCGCTACGCAAGCGTTGGCGACATCATCAAGGTCAGCATCAAAGAAGCTGCTCCCCGCTCCCGCGTCAAAAAAGGCGAGGTGTACAGCGCGGTAGTGGTTCGCACTGCCAAAGGTATTCGTCGCAGTGACGGTTCTTTGGTGAAGTTTGATGGCAATGCAGCAGTTTTGCTCAATGCCAAACTTGAGCCTATCGGCACCCGCATCTTCGGACCAGTGACCCGCGAATTGCGCACTGAGAAGTTCATGAAGATCGTGTCCTTGGCACCTGAAGTTTTGTAAGGACCGGCCATGAACAAAATTCGCAAAGGCGATCAAGTGATCGTCATCGCAGGACGCGATAAAGGTAAGCGCGGCGTTGTCTCGTTGCGCAAAGACGACTCTCACATTGTGGTGGACGGCGTTAATTTGGTGAAAAAGCACACCAAGCCCAACCCCATGAAGGGTGAGGCAGGCGGCATTGTGGAAAAAACAATGCCCATGCACCAATCGAATGTGGCGATATTCAACGCGACCTCGGGCAAGGCGGATCGCGTAGGCATCAAGTTGTTGGCTGACGGCAAGCGCGTACGCGTCTACAAGTCCAGCGGCGAAGAAATTAAGGCGGCATAAAAATGGCACGTTTACAGCAGCACTACCGCGAAAAACTCGCACCTGAGTTGATGGCCAAATTTGGCTTCACTTCGGCGATGCAGGTTCCTCGCCTCACCAAGATCACTTTGAATATGGGTGTGAGCGAAGCCGTTGCAGACAAGAAAGTAATGGACAGCGCCGTTGCTGACTTGACCAAGATCGCCGGCCAAAAGCCTGTGGTTACCAAGTCGAAGAAGGCCATTGCGGGCTTCAAAATTCGCGAAGGCCAGGCCATCGGTTGCATGGTTACATTGCGCGGCGTGCAGATGTACGAATTCTTGGATCGTTTTGTTACCGTGGCCCTGCCCCGTGTGCGTGACTTCCGGGGTATTTCTGGGCGCGCTTTTGATGGCCGTGGAAACTACAACATCGGCGTCAAAGAGCAAATCATTTTCCCTGAGATTGAATATGACAAGGTTGACGCCTTGCGTGGTCTCAATATCAGCATTACCACGACCGCGAAGACAGACGAAGAATGCAAAGCATTGCTCGCCGGTTTCCGTTTCCCGTTCAAGAATTGAGGTGACCAGTGGCAAAAATGGCATTAATTGAGCGCGAACTCAAGCGTGACAAGTTGGCGGCTAAGTATGCGAAGAAATACGCAGCCTTGAAAGCCATCGCAAGCGACGTAAAAGTCACTGAAGATGAGCGCGCAATGGCGCGACTAGGCTTGCAGAAATTACCCCGCAACGCCAATCCGACCCGTCAGCGCAATCGCTGCGCTATCACCGGACGCCCGCGTGGCACCTTCCAACATTTCGGACTGGCCCGAGCAAAGATTCGCGAAATGGCGTTTGCCGGAGAAATCCCTGGCATGGTCAAGGCGAGCTGGTAAGCGGCAGGAGAACAAATATGAGTATGAGTGACCCCATTGCCGACCTGTTGACGCGTATTCGTAACGCGCAAATGGTTGCCAAACCAACAGTTTTGGTTCCTTCATCCAAAGTGAAGGTGGCCATTGCCCAAGTCCTGAAAGACGAAGGCTACATCGATGGATTCAAAGTAACGAGCGCAGACGGAAAGTCTGAACTGGAAATCGCTTTGAAGTATTACGCAGGACGTCCTGTCATTGAGCGCATTGAGCGTGTGAGCCGTCCTGGCCTACGCGTTTACCGCGGCAGCGACGCAATTCCCCAGGTCCAAAACGGCCTAGGCGTAGCTATTGTCACAACGCCCCAAGGCGTGATGACAGACCGCAAAGCCCGCGCTACCGGCGTCGGTGGCGAAGTTTTGTGCTACGTCGCTTAACCCTGCTTAGAGGAGTATAAAAAATGTCTCGTGTAGGAAAACTTCCAGTGATGGTGCCGGCCGGTGTTGAAGTGACGTTGCAAAGCGATCAGATCAATGTCAAGGCCGCCGGTGGCAGCCTGAATCTGGCGCAAAACGCGTTGGTCACGATTGTGAGTGAAGCAGGAAAACTGAGCTTCACCCCCGCTAACGATTCGCGTGAGTCGGATGCAATGTCAGGCACCATGCGCCAGTTGGTAAACAATATGGTGGTCGGTGTGACCAAGGGATTCGAGAAAAAGCTCACATTGATTGGTGTGGGTTACAAAGCACAGGCAACCGGCAATAAATTGAATTTGGCGGTGGGCTATTCGCATCCCGTCAACATCGACATGCCAGTCGGTATCACGGTGGCAACACCTACGCCGACGGAGATTCTGATCAAAGGGGCCGATCGCCAACGCGTCGGTCAGGTCGCCGCTGAAATCCGTGACGTTCGTCCACCTGAGCCTTACAAGGGCAAGGGCATCCGCTACTCGGATGAGAAGATCACGATCAAAGAAACCAAGAAGAAATAAGAGGCTGCACCATGTTGACGAAAAAACAGCAACGGCTACGCCGGGCGCGCCAAACGCGCATCCGTATCGCAATACAGGGTGTAGCGCGTTTGACGGTAAACCGCACCAACCTGCACATTTACGCCACCGTGATTTCTGGCGACGGCGCAAAAGTGCTCGCCACGGCCTCTACGGCGCAGGCGGATGTTCGTGCTGCGCTGGGCGGCGCGGGCAAAGGTGGCAATGTGGCCGCAGCGCAAATGGTCGGCAAGTTGGTGGCTGAAAAGGCCAAAGCGGCTGGAATAGAAAAAGTGGCGTTTGACCGTGCAGGCTTTGCCTACCATGGTCGGGTCAAGGCCTTGGCAGACGCAGCCCGCGAAGCCGGCTTGCAGTTTTAAGCAGATCGGAAATAAAGATGGCTAAAGTACAAGCAAAAATGCAGGGCAAGGCCGAAGGGCCAGAGGACGGTCTGCGCGAGAAAATGATTGCGATCAACCGGGTGACCAAAGTGGTCAAGGGTGGTCGTATTCTGGGTTTTGCAGCATTGACGGTGGTTGGTGACGGCGATGGCCGTATTGGCATGGGCAAAGGCAAATCCAAAGAAGTGCCTGCGGCTGTTCAAAAGGCGATGGAAGAAGCTCGCCGCAACATGATCAAGGTCAGCCTGAAAAATGGTTCGATCCACCACAAGGTGATGGGCCACCACGGCGCAGCCAATGTGATGATGGCTCCAGCTCCCAAAGGTACCGGCATTATTGCTGGCGGACCAATGCGTGCCGTGTTTGAAGTCGTGGGCATTACCGACATCGTGGCCAAGAGCCACGGTTCGACCAATCCTTACAACATGGTTCGCGCTACGCTGGACGCTTTGTCCGTGTCGACGACACCGTCGCAAGTGGCTGCAAAGCGTGGAAAAACTATTGAAGAGATCTTCGTTTAATACGGGGAATTGACTATGACGACACCACAAACAGTAAAAGTCCAGCTGGTTCGCAGCCCGATTGGATGCAAAGAGTCCCATCGCGCTACGGTTCGCGGCTTGGGTCTGCGCAAGATGAACAGCACCAGCGAGTTGGATGACACGCCAGCAGTTCGCGGCATGATCAACAAGATCAGCTATTTGGTCAAAGTGCTCTAAGGGATTGATGATGGAACTCAATGGCATTAAACCTGCGGATGGCGCCAAGCATGCAAAGCGCCGCGTGGGTCGCGGTATCGGATCGGGCTTGGGCAAAACCGCAGGCCGCGGTCACAAAGGTCAAAAATCGCGCTCGGGTGGTTACCATAAGGTGGGTTTTGAAGGCGGACAGATGCCTATGCATCGACGCTTGCCCAAACGCGGTTTCAAATCCCATTTGCTGAAGTTCAACGCGGAAATCACGTTGACAACGCTTGAATTGCTGGGCTCGGCTGAAGTCGATTTGTTGACTCTGAAGCAAGCCGGGCTGGTGGGCCAGATCGCGAAAGTGGTCAAAGTCATCAATACCGGTGCGATCACCAAGGCTGTCAAGTTGACTGGCCTGGGTGTGACTGCCGGAGCCAAGCTAGCCATTGAGGCGGCCGGTGGAAGCGTTGCCTAAGTCAGGCAGTTCGAGAAATATTTGTGGCAAGCAACGCAGCACAATCTGGTAAGACGGACAAGTTCGGTGATTTGCGTCGCCGCTTGATGTTCCTTTTGTTGGCGCTGGTGGTGTACCGTATTGGTGCACACATACCGGTTCCTGGAATTGATCCTAACCAGCTACAGCAGCTGTTCAAGGGCCAGCAAGGTGGCATATTGAGTCTTTTCAATATGTTTTCCGGCGGAGCTTTGTCGCGATTCACGATTTTCGCGTTGGGAATCATGCCCTACATTTCGGCATCCATCATCATGCAGTTGCTGGGTTATGTGCTCCCGGCGTTTGAGCAGATGAAAAAAGAAGGCGAAGCGGGACGTAGAAAGATCACGCAGTACACCCGTTACGGGACTCTGGGTTTGGCTTTGTTCCAGTCGGTGGGTATTTCTTTGGCTTTAGAAGCCTCCGCAGGTCTGGTGGTTTCGCCAGGTATGGGGTTTCGCGTGACCTCGGTGATTACTTTGACGGCAGGAACGATGTTTCTCATGTGGTTGGGCGAACAAATCACCGAGCGCGGTCTTGGTAACGGCATTTCGATTTTGATTTTTGGTGGTATTGCAGCAGGTTTGCCCAACGCTATTGGTGGCTTATTGGAGCTGGTGCGTACGGGTGCAATGAGCATTATTGTTGCGCTGTTGATTGTCGTGTTGGTGGCGTTGGTAACCTACTTTGTGGTGTTTGTGGAGCGGGGGCAGCGCAAAATCCTTGTTAACTACGCCAGGCGCCAAGTCGGCAATAAGGTTTACGGGGGCCAGTCGTCTCACCTGCCGCTTAAGTTGAATATGGCCGGCGTAATCCCACCGATATTTGCTTCGTCGATTATCTTGCTGCCAGCCACAATTGCGGATTGGTTTAGTTCTGGCGAGTCCATGCGTTGGTTGAAAGACATCGCTGGCACCTTGAGTCCCGGTCAGCCAATCTACGTGATGTTGTACGCCGGTGCGATTGTTTTCTTCTGTTTCTTTTACACCGCGCTGGTATTTAACAGCCGGGAAACTGCGGACAACTTGAAGAAAAGCGGCGCGTTTATTCCAGGTATTCGGCCTGGTGACCAGACCGCCAAGTACATCGACAAGATTTTGCTTCGGCTGACATTGGCTGGTGCGGTATATATAACCTTTGTTTGCTTGTTGCCTGAATTTTTGATTCTCAAGTACAACGTTCCGTTTTACTTTGGTGGTACATCGCTTTTGATTATTGTCGTGGTAACCATGGACTTCATGGCCCAGGTGCAGAACTACATGATGTCGCAACAGTACGATTCTTTGCTGAAAAAGGCGAGCTTCAAGTCGTAATCGGTGCCGAGGGCAGCTTGTGCGATTGTTGGTTTCAAGTTTGTTTGCAGTGTGGTGCTGGCTAAAAAGCACCACACTACGGTTTAAGTTTTAGGAGAGAAAAAATGAAAGTCTCGGCTTCGGTTAAGAAAATTTGCCGTAACTGCAAAATCATCCGTCGAAAAGGCGTTGTTCGTGTGATCTGTACTGATCCACGTCACAAGCAGCGCCAGGGTTAATGGCTAGAGTTTAAGAGGACGTAAATGGCACGTATCGCTGGTATCAATATTCCGCCGCAAAAGCATTCTGAGATCGGTCTGACCGCTATCTTTGGAATCGGCCGCACACGCGCTCGCAAAATTTGCGAAGCATGTGGCATTGCGTATTCCAAGAAGGTCAAGGATTTGACCGACGGTGACCTCGAGAAGATTCGCGACGCAATCGCGGAATTCACGATCGAAGGTGACTTGCGCCGGGAGACGACGATGAACATCAAGCGATTGATGGACATTGGCTGCTACCGTGGTTTTCGCCACCGTCGCGGTTTGCCGATGCGTGGGCAGCGTACCCGCACGAATGCACGCACCCGCAAAGGCCCGCGTAAGGCCGCTGCATCTTTGAAGAAATAAGACGGATTAAGAGAACAGTATGGCAAAAGCTCCTGCAAATAGCGCCGCACAACGTGTCCGCAAGAAAGTCCGCAAAAACGTTGCGGACGGTATTGCACACGTGCACGCGTCTTTCAATAACACCATCATCACGATCACAGACCGTCAAGGCAATGCTTTGTCTTGGGCCTCGTCCGGCGGGCAAGGTTTCAAGGGTTCGCGCAAGTCGACACCGTTTGCCGCCCAGGTTGCTTCCGAAGTAGCGGGTCGAGCAGCGCTGGAACAAGGCATTAAGAACCTTGATGTCGAAATTAAAGGCCCAGGTCCTGGCCGCGAGTCTTCTGTACGCGCTTTGGCTGCGCTCGGAATTCGCATCAATATGATTGCTGACGTGACGCCGGTTCCCCACAACGGTTGCCGTCCACAAAAACGCCGTCGCATCTAATTTTTAACAAGCCCACCGCCGACGACGACAGTTTTCGGCTCCCGTGCCTACGGCGCGGCAGATGATATAAAAAGGAAGTTCAAGTGGCACGCTATCTAGGCCCCAAGGCCAAACTCTCACGCCGTGAAGGCACGGACTTGTTTCTCAAAAGCGCTCGTCGCGCGATCGGGGACAAGGCCAAATTCGACTCCAAACCTGGTCAGCATGGTCGCACGTCAGGCGCACGCACCTCCGATTACGGACTGCAGTTGCGCGAGAAGCAAAAGGTCAAGCGCATGTACGGTGTTTTGGAGCGCCAGTTCCGCCGCTATTTTGAAGAAGCTGATCGTCGCAAGGGCAATACGGGCGCAAACTTGTTGTTCTTGCTGGAATCTCGCCTAGACAATGTGGTTTACCGCATGGGCTTTGGTTCCACGCGTGCAGAAGCGCGACAGTTGGTTTCCCACAAGGCCATCACGGTCAACGGACAATCGGTGAATATCCCATCCTACATGGTGAAGGCTGGCGACATGCTGGCTATCCGTGACAAGTCCAAGAAGCAAAACCGCGTTGTCGAAGCGCTTCAATTGGCTGCACAGGTTGGAATGCCTTCTTGGGTTGACGTCAACGCAGACAAGGCCGAGGGTACTTTCAAATCGGTGCCTGACCGCGACATGTTTGGTGCGGATATCAACGAATCTCTGATTGTTGAGTTGTACTCACGCTAATCGCGGCTGAGTCGTTTTAATTGTCCCTAGTTCGCGGTTCACCGCGCATTAGGCGCTTCACCAGCCTTACCGACGTAACGAGTCGGGGGTATTGAGAGGAAGTTTAAATGCAAAATAGTTTGTTGAAGCCAAAGGCAATCAGCGTTGAGCAGATTGGTTTGAACCGCGCCAAGGTTTCTTTGGAGCCTTTTGAGCGTGGTTACGGCCACACGCTCGGGAACGCTTTGCGTCGGGTGCTGTTGTCCTCTATGCCGGGTTATGCGGCAACGGAAGTCACCATTGCCGGTGTCTTGCACGAATATTCGTCTATCGACGGGATTCAGGAAGATGTCGTAAACATATTGCTCAACCTCAAGGGCGTGGTCTTCAAACTCCACAACCGCGACGAAGTTACCTTGAGCCTGCGTAAGGATTCGGAAGGCGTGGTTACTGCTGCTGATATCCAGACTCCCCACGACGTGGAGATTATCAATCCGGCACACGTGATTGCGCATTTGTCGCACGGAGGCAAGCTTGATATGCAGATCAAGGTGGAAAAAGGCCGTGGATATGTTCCTGGTTCCATGCGCCGCCACGCGGATGAGCAGACCAAGTCCATTGGTCGCATGGTGCTTGACGCCTCGTTTTCGCCTGTGAAGCGCGTGAGCTATGTGGTTGAAAGTGCCCGCGTTGAGCAGCGCACCGATCTGGACAAGCTGGTGGTGGAAATTGAAACCAACGGTGCGGTCAGTGCGGAGGATGCGGTTCGCTCGTCGGCCCGTATTCTGGTGGAGCAACTGGCTGTGTTTGCCCAACTCGAAGGCAACGAGCTTCCGGGCTTTGGCCCTGCGGCGTCGATTCGCGAAGCCAAGTTTGATCCTATCTTGTTGCGTCCGGTCGATGAGCTGGAGCTGACCGTGCGGTCGGCCAACTGCCTGAAGGCCGAAAACATCTACTACATCGGCGATCTGATTCAGCGCACCGAGAACGAGTTGCTCAAGACGCCTAATTTGGGTCGCAAGTCGCTCAACGAGATCAAGGAAGTTTTGGCTTCTCGCGGTCTCACGCTTGGTATGAAGCTCGAAAGCTGGCCGCCTGCCGCGCTCGAGAAGCACTAAGCCAATATTCGGGCCTTAGTGGCCCGGCGCCCAGAGCAGTACCTGGTACGGCTGCTCGTACACAGTAAATTGAAGGAAATGAAAAATGCGCCACGGTCACGGACTACGTAAACTGAACCGCACAAGCTCACACCGCTTGGCAATGCTTCGCAACATGATGAACTCCTTGATTGCCCATGAGGCGATCAAGACCACAGTTCCTAAAGCCAAAGAGCTGCGTCGGGTGGTTGAGCCAATGATCACCTTAGCCAAAGAAGCCACCCTGGCCAATCGCCGTTTGGCGTTTGACCGTTTGCGTGACCGCGACAGCGTCACCAAGCTGTTTGAAGTTTTGGGACCCCGTTTCAAGGCCCGTCCAGGCGGCTACACACGCATCCTGAAAATGGGTTTCCGCGTGGGGGACAATGCGCCTATGGCTTTGGTCGAATTGGTAGAACGCACAGAAATAATTGAAGATGACGCCACGAAGGCGGCTGTTTAAGCTAGAATACAAACATACCGCGCGATGGAGCAGCCTGGTAGCTCGTTGGGCTCATAACCCAAAGGTCGTAGGTTCAAATCCTACTCGCGCAACCAACAAAACGGCAGATGATGTTGTTTTCAAAACGCCAACTTTTCAGTTGGCGTTTTTTTTGAAGGAACTGCGCCATGCTGCCCTTAGATCCCGATGCCGTCTCGCACGGCATACAGCTTTCCGTAGCGCCGGTGTTCTTGTTGACAGCGGTGTCTGGAATGATTGGCGCAGTGGCCAACCGGCTTGCGCGCATCATTGACCGTGCGCGCCTTCTGGAACAAAGTGTTGCCGGCAAAGCGCAGGAAAGCGACCATGGCAAGGTCTACGACGAATTGGCCCAGTTGCGGCGCCGTGGCTTGCTGGCGAACTGCAGCATTGCCCTGCTGACCCTGTGTGCGGTCTGCATCGGGCTAACGATCATGGTGCTTTTTCTGGGTGAAACGCTCAACCTGCAGGGGCTTCGTATTTCGATTGTCAGTTTCCTGGCGGGCGTGGTGTTTTTTCAATGCGCCTTGGTTTGCTTCTTGGTAGAGACCTGGATTGCAACGCGCGTGTTGAACTTCGCCCAGGCCAAGCCCTAGCGCAGCGCATAGGCTTGGCGAAGGAGTGTCAGGTGGTCGTGGGCCTGGCGTTCTCGCATTTTTCAAGCTCTACCGCGCAGTCGTAGAAGGTGGGAGCCCGGCCCATATCGGTAAGACGCTGGCCAGTGAGTTCATTGACGTTGGTGCCTTGGGGGCCGAGTTTGCGCCACCACACACCCAGGCCGTTGACCACTCCCGGACGGGCGCGGTCGCTGACTTCGGCGTGGCAGTGGTACTGGCCGCGGTCGTTGAACACGCGCACCACATCGCCGCTGTGGATGCCACGCGCTGCGGCATCCAGGGCGCTGATTTCCACCATGGGAACCCCCTCGATAGACCGCAGGCTTTTGACATTCACAAACGTGGAGTTGAGGAAGTTGCGCGCGGGTGGCGAAATCATGGCCAGTGGATACACGCTTCCCGCAAGGCCGAGCTCATGGTTGGGCAGGTAGTCCGGCAAACCGTCTCCGCCTTGTGCCGCCAAGCGGGCACTGAAGAACTCGCATTTGCCTGAAGGCGTGCCAAAGCCGCCGTGTGCAAAGGGCGCATCGGGTGCGGGCAAACTCACAAAGCCTTGCGTCAGCAAAAGATTGAAGTCCACCCGTGCGTCCAGGCCGCTGCGGCACAGGGTGAGGTCATCGTCGTCAAAGCAGGCCTCGGTAAAGCCCATGGCGCGTGCCAGACCCCTAAAGATGTCGGTATTGGTCCGCGCTTGCCCCACGGGCGCGATGGCCGGGCGGTTCAGCAAGATGTCGGTATGGCCATAGGTGGTGTGCAGGTCCCAATGCTCCAACTGCGTGGTGGCCGGCAGGATGTAGTCTGCGTAATCGGCGGTATCCGTTTGAAAATGCTCCAGTACCACGGTAAACAGGTCGTCGCGGGCGAAGCCTTGCACTACCTTGCCGGAGTCGGGCGCTACCGCCACCGGGTTGCTGTTGTAAACGATGAGGGCATCGACGCGCGGGCCAAAGTCTGGGCTGGAAGGCCTCAAGAGGTCGTCGCCAATGGTGCTCATGTTGATAGTGCGGGTCGCTCCACCCGTGCGCAGGTCCGGGCGGCTGAGCGCCGAATCGTCAAACTTGTGCGTGCCGGAGGCCGACAAAAGCATGCCGCCTGCCCGGTGCCGCCAGGCGCCAATGAGCGCTGGTAGGCACGCCACCGCGCGCACTGCATTGCCGCCCCCGCGCGCACGTTGCATTCCGTAGTTCAAGCGAATGGCTGCTGGCTCGCCGCTGCTTACGGACGCGCCATAGTCGCGCGCCAAGGCATAGATTTGCTCCACCGGGACGCCACAGACCTGCGCCGCGCGCTCGGGCGTCCACTGCAAGGCGCGTTCGCGCAGCGCCTCCCAGCCCAGCGTGTGCTGGCCGATGTAGTCATGGTCCAGCCAGTCGTGGGTGAAGAGCTGGTGCATGACGGCCAGCGCCAGCGCGGCGTCGGTGCCCGGCCGCAGGGCGATGTGTTCGTGGCACTTTTCGGCGGTTTCGGTTTTGCGCGGGTCAATGCAAATGAGCTTGGCGCCATTGCGTTTGGCGGTTTGGGCGTAGCGCCAAAAGTGCAGATTGCTGCCGATGGCGTTGCTGCCCCAGATGATGATGAGTTTGCTTTCGGCAAAAAACTCCACCCGCATGCCCACCTTGCCGCCCAGCGTGGCCTCCAGCGCGGCGCCGCCAGCGGATGAGCAAATAGTGCGGTCCAGCAAAGAAGCGCCCAGTCGGTTAAAGAACCGGTCCGCCATGGCCTCGCCTTGTACCCAGCCCATGGTGCCAGCGTAGCTGTAGGGCAGCACCGCCTGGGGGCCGCGCGCGGGGTCGGCGGCGATGGCGCCCAGGCGCTGTGCGATGTCAGCCAGCGCCTCGTCCCATGGCACCGGAGTGAACTGGCCCGCGCCTTTGGGGCCGCTGCGGCGCAAGGGCGTCAAGATGCGTTCAGGGTGGTAAGTGCGCTCGGTGTAGCGCGACACTTTGGTACATAGCACGCCATCGGTTTGCGGGTGGTTCCGGTTGCCCTGCACTTTGGTGGCGATACCGTTTTCCACGGTCGTGAGCAGCGAGCAGGTGTCCGGGCAGTCGTGCGGACAGGCGCCCAGCACCTGGTGGCTGCCGGGTGAGGCTTGGGCGTGGATGGCGATGGTCTCTGGCATAGTGGCGTTGGCGGATGGCGCCGTGGGTGGAAAATGGCTTCCATGGTAGCAAGCCCGCGCCATCCAGTCTGCTCCGTCTGCACACCGCAGCCTAGGGCTACTACAGAGGCACCAATATGCAATTGATCGAATCCATCGTCCAGTACGCCCCGGCCATTGCCGCCATCCGTCGCGACCTACACGCCCACCCGGAGCTGTGTTTCAAAGAGGTGCGCACCGCCGACGTGGTGGCAAACCAATTGACCGCGTGGGGCATACCCATCCATCGGGGCCTGGGCACGACCGGCGTGGTGGGCATTGTGAAGGCGGGCAGCTCTGCGCGCGCCATCGGCCTGCGCGCCGACATGGACGCCCTGCCCATGCAAGAGCTCAACACCTTTGCCCACGCCAGCGTCCACCCCAGAAAAATGCACTCCTGCGGGCACGACGGCCACACCGCCATGCTGCTGGCGGCGGCGCAGCACCTAAGCACCGAGCGCAACTTTGACGGCACGGTGTACCTGATTTTTCAGCCAGCCGAAGAAGGCGGTGGTGGCGCGCGGGAGATGATCAAGGAAGGATTGTTCGAACACTTCCCTATGGACGCAGTGTTTGGCATGCACAACTGGCCGGGCATTGCACAGGGAAATTTCGCGGTCAGTGCCGGGCCGGTGATGGCGTCTAGCAATGAATTCAAAATCACCATCCGGGGCAAGGGCGCCCACGGTGCTATGCCGCATTTAGGGCTGGACCCGGTGCCGGTGGCCTGCCAGATGGTGCAAGCTTTTCAAACCATTATCAGCCGCAACAAAAAACCCATAGACGCCGGTGTGATCTCGGTGACCATGATCCACGCGGGCGAGGCCACCAATGTCATCCCCAACTTTTGCGTGCTCCAGGGAACGGTGCGTACTTTTACTTTTGACGTGCTCGACATGATCGAGCAGCGCATGCAGGAAGTAGCGCAACACACAGCAGCGGCTTTTGGCGTGGCTTGCGAATTTGAGTTTCGACGCAACTACCCGCCCACTATCAACAGCGCGCCGGAGGCGGACTTTGCCCGCCGGGTGATGACTGGTTTGGTGGGCGCCGAACACATTGAGCCGCAAGAGCCCACCATGGGCGCGGAAGACTTTGCCTACATGCTGATGGCCAAGCCTGGCTGCTATGTGTTTTTGGGCAATGGCGATGGAGACCACCGCAGTGTGGGCCATGGTGGTGGACCCTGCATGCTGCACAACCCCAGCTATGACTTCAATGACAGTTTGATTCCGCTGGGCGCGAGCTACTGGGTGCGTTTGGCCGAGGCCTGGTTGGCGCCCGCCGCCTGAAGGGCTTTAGCCGTCTTGAGGTTTTTGGAAGCGCTGCTGGGCAATCACCAGCAGGCCATCAAAAATCAGGTTGTCCACCAGCTCAAAGGGGCGCGTCATGCTGGGCGCCATTTTCCAGCCGGCGCCGCCGGTCATCACGCACATGGGCTCGGCGCCGCAGCGCTGGCGCACATGCTGCACCATGCATTCCACCGCGCCCGCAATGGCAAAGGTGCCGCCGCTGGTGAGGGCGTCGCTGGTGTTGGTAGGAAATGGGCTCACATCGCCAGTGGGCACGTGGAGTCCGGCGGTGCCAGACTCCATGGCGCGCAACATGATGCCGTGGCCCGGCAAGATGAAGCCGCCCAAAAACCGGCCGTCAGGCGAAATGGCCTCTACGGTCATCGCAGTGCCCACCATGACCACCACCATGGGCCGCGCCTCGCCCAGGGCCAGCATGCGGTGGTAGGCGCCAATCATGGCCACCCAGCGGTCCGCGCCCAGGCGGCTGGGGTGGTCGTAGCCGTTCGTCAGGCCGGCCTGCGCTTCGCTGGCAACCACCCACTGCGGGGTGACGTCCCAAATTTCGAGTTGTTCTTCCACCCGGCGCTTGATGGCGTCCCCCGCCACCACGCTGCCCAAAATGTGGGTGGGATGCGGCAGTGTGGCCCACACGCCTTCGGCCAGTTTGTCGATGTTTTCCAAAAACTCGGCGCCCTGGGCCAGCAGTTGTGCGCCGGGTTGGGGCGATGCGTAGTGGGCCCACTTCAGGCGGGTGTTGCCAATGTCCAGAGCAAGAAGGGTCATAGGGGCCAGGGAAGTTTCGGCGAATTATCGCCAACGCGCTGTGATGGTTTACAGTCGGGGACTGGGAGTTGACGTTAACGTAAACGTCAACTCCTCGCCTCCCTTCCGGCACGCAGCAAAAAACAACCCTTCAGAGACCGCCCCATGACCGACCTCGCCGCCGAATTCAAAGCCCTGGCCAACTACCGCCCCAAGCACAAGGTGCGCTTTGTAACCGCTGCCAGCCTGTTTGACGGGCATGACGCGGCCATCAACATCATGCGCCGCATCTTGCAAGGCATGGGCGCGGAGGTGATTCATCTGGGCCACAACCGCAGCGTGGAAGAGGTGGTGACCGCCGCCTTGCAGGAAGACGTGCAGGGCATCGCCATGAGCTCCTACCAAGGCGGGCATGTGGAGTACTTCAAGTACATGGTCGATTTGCTCAAGAGCCGCGGCGGCGCGCACATCCAGGTGTTTGGCGGCGGCGGCGGAGTGATCGTGCCGTCCGAAATTGCGGAACTGCAGGCCTATGGCGTGACCCGCATATACAGCCCCGAAGACGGCCAGAAAATGGGCCTGGCCGGCATGATTGGCGAGATGGTGATGCGCTGCGACCATGACCTGGCGCCCTACGCGCCCGCCGATCTGAGTGCATTCCAGGGCCACAGCGACGCACATTGGCGCGCACTGGCGCAGTTTTTGACCGTGGTCGAGGCTGGCAAGGTCCATGAGAAGACTTTGCAAGCCCTGCGCACCCAGGCTGCTGCAAGCAAGGTTCCCAGCGTCGGCATCACCGGCACCGGCGGCGCGGGCAAATCTTCACTCACCGACGAGCTGATTCGCCGTCTGCGCCTGGACTGCGGCGACACGCTGCGTATCGCCGTGATCTCGATTGACCCCTCGCGGCGCAAGAGTGGCGGCGCGCTCTTGGGCGACCGCATCCGCATGAATGCGATTTCGCCCTGGGCCACCACCAAGGGTGCGGAATTTTTCGCCGGGCCGTCCCAAGAAGAATTAGCCCCCTCGGGGGGCAGCGAACCACACGCAGTGGGGAGCGTGGGGGCTAGAGTGTTTATGCGCAGTCTGGCGACACGCGACTTCGGCTCGGAGATCAGCCAGGCCCTGCCGGACGTGATTGCCGCCTGCAAAGTGGCCGGGTTTGACTTGGTCGTGGTCGAAACCTCGGGCATTGGCCAGGGCGACGCGGCCATTGTGCCGTTGGTGGACGTGCCGCTGTACGTGATGACGCCCGAGTTTGGCGCGGCCAGCCAGCTGGAAAAGATTGACATGCTCGACTTTGCCGAGTTCGTGGCCATCAACAAGTTTGACCGCAAGGGATCTGCCGATGCGCTGCGCGACGTGGCCAAGCAAGTGCAGCGCAACCGCGAGGCCTGGACCACGCCCCTAGAAAGCATGCCGGTGTTTGGCACCATGGCCGCCCGTTTTAACGACGATGGCGTGACCGCCCTCTACCAGGCCATGCTGCCGCGCCTGCAAGCCCTGGGCCTGGCCGTGCCTGCGCAGCGCCTGCTGCCCGTGGCCGGTGTGCGCCACAGCAGCAACCAAATGCCTATCGTGCCGGCCGCGCGCACCCGCTACCTGGCCGAGATCAGCGACACCGTGCGCGGCTACAAAAAGCGCACCCGCGCCCAGGCGCAGCTCGCCCGCGAGATTCAACAGCTCCAAGCCGCAGCCGCCATGCTGCAAGTGGACCGCCCGGTCAAAGCCCGCGCGGCTGAGGCTGCCCTGGCCCTGGCGCAAGAGCGCGAGCAGGTGCAAGACGCCGCCGCCAAAAAACTGCTGGCCCAGTGGCCCGCCCTGCAACAGGCCTACGCCGGGAACGAATACGTCGTCAAAATCCGCGACAAAGAGATTCGCACCGCGCTCACCAGCAAGTCGCTCTCTGGCACCACCATCCGCAAGGTGGCGCTGCCCACGTATGAGGATCACGGCGAGGTGCTCAAGTGGCTGATGCTCGACAACGTGCCGGGCAGCTTTCCCTACACCGCTGGCACTTTTGCCTTTAAGCGCGAGGGCGAGGACCCGACCCGCATGTTTGCGGGCGAGGGCGATGCCTTTCGCACCAACACCCGCTTCAAGCTCTTGAGCAGCGGCATGGCCGCCAAGCGCCTGTCCACGGCCTTTGACTCGGTCACGCTGTACGGCAACGACCCCGACTTGCGCCCGGATATTTACGGCAAGGTGGGCAACAGTGGCGTAAGCATTGCCACGCTCGACGACATGAAGGTGCTCTACGGCGGCTTTGATTTGTGCTCGCCCAGCACCAGCGTGTCCATGACCATCAACGGCCCGGCGCCCAGCATCCTGGCCATGTTCATGAACACCGCCATCGACCAGAACATCGACAAGTTCAAGGCAGACAAGGGCCGCGAGCCCACAGACACTGAGACGGCCAAGATCAAGGAATGGGTGCTGGCCAATGTGCGCGGCACGGTGCAGGCCGACATATTGAAAGAAGACCAGGGCCAGAACACCTGCATTTTCAGCACCGAATTCAGCCTCAAGGTCATGGGCGATGTGGCGCAGTACTTTGTAGACCACGATGTGCGCAACTTCTACAGCGTGTCCATCAGCGGCTACCACATCGCCGAGGCCGGGGCCAACCCCATCAGCCAACTGGCCTTTACGCTGAGTAACGGTTTTACGTTTGTGGAGGCGTATTTGGCGCGCGGCATGCACATTGACGACTTTGCGCCGAACTTGAGCTTTTTCTTCAGCAACGGTATGGACCCGGAATACACCGTCATGGGCCGTGTGGCCCGGCGCATCTGGGCCGTGGCCATGCGCGACAAATACGGCGCCAACGAGCGCAGCCAAAAGCTCAAGTACCACATCCAAACCAGCGGGCGCAGCCTGCACGCGCAAGAGATTCAGTTCAACGACATCCGCACCACACTGCAGGCGCTGATCGCCATTTACGACAACTGCAACAGCCTGCACACCAACGCGTTTGACGAAGCCATCACCACGCCCACCGAAGACTCGGTGCGCCGCGCCATGGCCATACAGCTCATCATCAACCGCGAATGGGGCCTGGCCAAAAACGAAAACCCCGGCCAGGGCGCCTTCATCATCGAAGAACTCACCGAGCTGCTAGAAGAAGCCGTGCTTGCCGAGTTCGAGAAAATCGCCGAGCGCGGCGGCGTGCTGGGCGCCATGGAAACCGGCTACCAGCGCGGCAAGATTCAAGACGAATCCATGCACTACGAAATGCTCAAACACACCGGCGAGCTGCCCATCATCGGCGTCAACACCTTCCGCAACCCGCACGGCGACCAGGTGATGGACAAGTTGGAGCTGGCCCGCAGCACTGATGCCGAAAAGGCCAGCCAGTTAGAGCGCCTGCACGCCTTCCACGCCCGCCACGCCGCCCAGTCCCCCGCCATGCTGGCGCGCCTGCAGCAAGCCGTGATTGCCAACGACAACGTGTTTGAGGTGTTGATGGACGCGGTGCGCGTCTGCTCGCTGGGGCAGATTACGAATGCACTGTTTGAGGTGGGTGGGCAGTACCGGCGCAATATGTAGGGCGACCAGACGCCTGCGCTGCCCAAGCGGCCTTTAAACGAAGGCCTCCAGAGGCAGCGCAAAGCGCTTGGCCAGCGCCACGGCTTGGCGCATATTGAGTGTGCGCTTGCCGCGCAGCAAATCGGACACCACGCTTTGCGGCCCCAGCTCGGGCAGGTCGGACTGGCGCAGTCCGTGCTGCTCCATCAAAAACGCCAGGCGGCTCGCGGGTGTGCTGTGGTCGGGCCAGGGGTGCTTCTGGTCCTCATAGGCGCGGATTCGGTCGGCAAGCGGGGCCAGCAAACCTGCCATAGGCCCGGCGTCTGCAGCGGCCTTGTCTTCCATTAAGGCATCCACCACCGCCCGTGTTCCTGCCGCCTGTCGGAATGAAATTTTGCGTATCCGATGCACCGGTGGGATGATGTGCGTGGTTTGGCGGGATTAACAGGCCGCTGAAATACCCCACGCAAAAGTGTGGCGCCTTGCTCGGGACATTTGATTTCCACGCAACCCTTTCATATCGTGAACTCCCGGCGCTTTTCGAGGCTGATTTCATCGGTTTGAGCCTCGTTTTCCCGCATTTCCCGCGCCTCACACTGTCTGCA
>CANEVH010000045.1 GCA_947442105.1 Comamonadaceae bacterium
CATTGACCGGTGCTGGCTTTGGTGCGGCTGGTGGCGTTGGTGTCGTTAGTGGCGCTAACTCTTTTGCTCGCTACGCTGCCCACGCTTCGGTAGGTTGTGTCTCTGCGCTGGCAGGAGGGGGTAATTGCGGTGCGGGCGCTGCTTCTGCGGTGTTTGGCAAATACACAACGAACGCGCTGGGTGGGTTTGGCGGACCCGGAGTCGGCGGAGTGATTGCGCGTGGCGTGGCAACCGTTGTGGCTGGTGGGGTAGGATCCGTGATCGCAGGCGGTAAGTTCGAGAACGGGGCGACTACTGCGGCGTTTGGGTATCTCTTTAACCACTTGGTGCATGTTGGGGTGTCGCTTCGCCCTCCCATTTGGGCGGCCAAATTGATCTATGGTCAAGACTATCTCGGTCAAGGTGGAAGCTTCGGACTCGCTCTGTCGGTACCGGGTGACGCAGGCGGCGAATTTGATGTGGGCGTTTATGGAACAGTGAATGGCTCAGGGTTTGACGTTGGAACAGGAAAGGGGGCGGTGGGTGTTGGTTATCAGCGCGGCAGCCTTCGTGATGGCATGGAGGGTTGGGGCAAGGAAGCGTCTTTCAATGATGGTATAGGTGGACTTTCGCTCAGTTTTGATCAGAACAATCGACCGAACGGCGTGGGTGTGCATGTCGGCCCTGGCTACAACGCGGGGGCGTCGGTTTCCAAGACAGGGGTTCTCAGCATGAGAAATCTATTTGATTGGGCTCTCGATTCGTTTGCCCCAGGCAAGAAAAAATGATGCCTGAAATTGTTTGGCCGATCACATGCATAGTGCTTTTGTTGGTGGCCATGTGCTTTACCGCCATGGCTGTCATTCACGCGTTCCGCATGCACTCAGAGATAGCTCCAAGCAAGCAACATATCGCAAATCTTCTCCCGTTTCTTGTTGGAGCGATCCCCGGTCTACTCACTCCTGCTGGCGAATGCTCAAGGAATAAGTTCATATCGAGCTTGGCAATCGCAGTTACCAGTGCATTGGCCGCCGTGCTCATTGTGTATTTCTACGGCCCAACCAAGTAGCTAAATGATGGGTGGCTTAATCGCTGCAAAATTAGCAGCGTCCAACGTCCTTCGCGCACGGACTACAGCCCATTTCCCCTGTAATTCATAAACAAAAAAAGCCACCTGCCCCCTTCAGCCGCTGAGGCAGGGGGGCCAGTTGGCTTGTGTTCTTCAGCGGGTGCCGGTGCGTCAGCCGGCCTTCTTTCCCCGCACTGCCTCGCTACCCTTGGACTTGTCCTCAGGCCCCACAAACCCGATATGCCGCTTGGGCGAATCGGGCGGAGTCAGTTCACGCAACGCTTCAAACACTTGGCGCAGTTGGTTGCGCGTATTGCGGCTAAAGGTGTCATGCGACATGGCCAGCGCCTCGGTCTTATCCCCCAGACTGGACAGCCGCTCGGCCAGATCCTTGTGCAGCACGGCCGCCTCACGCAGGCGCACAAAGGCCCGCACCACGTACACCGACACCTCCACCGCACGCGGGCTGTTGAGAACCATCGCGGCCATGATGGCGCCGTGCTCTGTGAAAACGTAGGGCAGGTATTTGCGGTGCTGGCCGCGCCCGGTCTTTAAGGTCGCAATTTGCGACCTTAAAGAATCGGACTCTTCGGCGGTGAGCTGGAACATGAAATCCGCTGGAAACCGTGCTGCGTTGCGCTTGACCGCCTCATTGAAACGCTTGGTCTCCACGCCATACAGCGCCGCCAGATCGCTGTCCAGAATCACCCGCTGACCACGCAGCGCGGCAATGCTTAGCGAAATACTCTCCACCGCTGGCGCGGCAGGCACCACTACCGTGCTCATCGCGCAGCATGCGCGGCGCGCTTCAACATCAGCACCACCCAGGTCTACACGCGCCTGGACTTTCAGCACCTCGCCAAGGCGTATGACGCGGCGCATCCCAGGGCTAAGGTGAAAAAGGGTGGGAGAATTTGAAGTGGCCGTCAGGGTTTTTAAACTTATTCAACCCCTGTTTGCTGATGTCGCCCAGGCTGGACGCGAGGGCCTCCATGCTCAAGCCCCTGAGCGATCGTGCCCGGTGGATTCGGTTGTGAATCATGGCGCTCTCCTTGGTTGACGAATCATTCATTCTGATTTTTTTGTCAACCGTTTGACTTATGGGTCCAACTGTGGCGGATGCGTTCCATAGCTTCTGGGCGCAGCCAAAGAAAAAACCCCCAAGCAGTTTGGCGCCAAAGCGCTCTCCCTAAGGGGGCCATGTGGACGCAGTTTAAGTCTTTGGAACCGCCGCCCGCGCCGCAAACTCCGCCCGAAGCGCCCGCAGCTTCTCGCGCGGGTCTTCTTTGGCGGTGGCTTTGTCCAGCGCCATCTCCGCAATAAAGCGGCTGGGTAGGGCGGCCACCAGTTCGCGGCCTTTTTTGCGGCGTTTGGTCCAGCTCACCGCCAGGCTGCGCTGGGCGCGGGTGATGCCCACGTACATCAGGCGGCGTTCTTCTTGCAAATGGGCCTCGCCCGCCTCTAGTGCGCTGGCGGTGGTGGCGGGCGTGGCTTCGGCGTCAGCGGCCTGTTCGCGCAGTTTGAAGGGCAACATGCCTTCGGTTACGCCCACCAGCATCACGTGCGGCCATTCCAGGCCCTTGGCGGCATGCAGGGTGGACAGGGTGACCACGTTTTGGTGGTTTTCGCGCTCGCTGATGGTCGAAAGCAGGGCGATGGTTTGCGAAACTTCGAGCAGGTTTTTGACTTCGCGAGACGTAGCAACGCCCGCCGTGTCGTCGATCTGGCCGCCGCAGCGCTGGGCCATCCAGTCGCAAAATTCCAGCACGTTGGACCACTTGGCGGCGGCGAGCTTTTCGGTCTCTTCGCCGTCGTGCAGGTGTTTTTCGTAGCCAATTTCCTTGAGCCAGTCGGTCAAGAAGACGCGGGCGTTCTCGGCACCTTGCGTATGTTGGGCGCGAAACTGCAGGTCGTTCACATAGCGGCCAAATTCGTGCAAGCTGCCCACGGCGCGCGCCTGCAACACGGCGGCCAGGGACGAGGAGAACAGCGCCTCAAACAAACTCAGCTTGTATTTGCTGGCAAACACGCCCAGGCTGCCCAGCGTTTGGTGGCCAATGCCGCGCTTGGGGCTGGTGATGGCGCGCACAAAGGCCGGGTCGTCGTCGTTATTGGCCCACAGCCGAAACCAGGCGCACAGGTCGCGGATCTCGGCGCGGTCAAAAAAGCTTTGGCCGCCGGACACCTTGTAGGGAATATTCGCCTTGCGCAGCGCCTTCTCGAACGGTTTGGCCTGGTGGTTGGCGCGGTACAGCACCGCGAAGTCTTTGAACTCTCTGTATTGTTGTGCCCCCACGCTTGTCACTGCGTGTACTGCGCTGCCCCCCGAGGGGGCCGTGCCTTGCTTGGGGCGGCCCGGCGCTGCGGCGGGGCCCGCGCCTGGGGGTGTGCTTGCGAGGCCTTCCACCCGCAAGCTCTGGATGCGCGCCACGGTGCGCTCGGCCTCGTGTTCCTCGTTGTCGGCGTCTATCACGCGCACGGGCTCGCCTTCGCCCAGGTCGCTCCACAGGTTTTTAGGGAACAGCTTGGGGTTGGGGCCAATCACGTTATTGGCGGCGCGCAATATGGCCGAGGTGGAGCGGTAGTTTTGCTCCAGCTTCACCACCTTGAGCTTGGGGAAATCGATGGGCAGTTTTTTCAGGTTGTCTAACGTGGCGCCGCGCCAGCCGTAAATCGACTGGTCGTCGTCGCCCACGGCGGTAAAGCGGGCGTCGCCGTCCAGGTGCGCGGCGCGGCTGCCGTCGGGCTCGCAGCCCACCAGCAGCTTGAGCATTTCGTACTGGGTCGCGTTGGTGTCTTGGTATTCGTCCACCAGCACATGGCCCATGCGCGTCTGCCACTGGGCGCGCACGTCCGCGTGTTCGCGCAGCAGCTTGAGCGGCAGGCTGATCAGGTCGTCAAAGTCCACGCTTTGGTAGGCGGTGAGCCGCTCTTCGTAGCGCGCCATCACCACACTGGTCAGGCGCTCGCTGTCGTTGGCGGCCACAGCCTGGGCCTGGGCGGCGTTCAGGCCGGCGCTTTTCCAGGCGCTAATCGTCCACTGCCAGGCGCGTGCGGTGGCGGCGTCGGTGCTGCCCCCGGCGTCTTTGAGGATGCTGGTCACGTCGTCGGTGTCCAAAATGCTGAACTGGGGTTTGAGCCCCAGCACCTCCCCATTGGCCCGCAGCATGCGCACGCCCAGGGCGTGGAAGGTGCAAATCAGCACCTCGCCCGCCGGTTTGCCAATCAGCCCTTTGGCGCGCTCGCGCATCTCGGCGGCGGCCTTGTTGGTAAAGGTGATGGCGGCAATGCGCTGGGGCGCCAGGCCCATTTGGATCAAGCGCCCTATCTTGTGCGTGATGACCCGAGTTTTGCCCGACCCCGCGCCAGCCAGCACCAGGCAGGGCCCGTGCAGGTAGTTGACCGCCTCTTGCTGGGCGAGGTTCATGGCGTTGGAGGGAGTGGCGGACATCAGGGAGCGGGGGCGCGAAGCAAAAGCGAAGGTGATTGGCCTGTGGCCGCAAAAAGGGGCTAAAAAAAGGCGCAGAAACAGCGTGTCGCCAACGGGCATCTTAGTCCTGACGCCCTGGCTTTTGCCCAGACAATGGCGCCATGTTGGCCACTTTGACTGTCACCTTTCCCTTTTTCGCGCTGGTCTTGTGTGGCTACCTGGCCGCCCGCCAGGGACTGCTGCCGCTGGCCGCCATTCCCGGCATGAACACCTTTGTGCTGTTTTTTGCGCTGCCCTGCATGCTCTACCGCTTTGGCGCCAGCACCCCGATTGCCCAGTTGCTCGACCCCAGCGTGGCGCTGACTTACCTGTTTTGTGCGCTGGTAATGGTGGCGCTGGTGGTGGGTGTGACGCTGCGCGGGCGCATTGGCTGGAACGACGCCGCCTTTGGTGCCCTGGTGGGTGCCTTTCCCAACACCGGCTTCATGGGCGTGCCGCTCTTGGTGGCGCTGCTGGGGCCGCAGGCGGCGGGCCCGGCCATCGTCACGATTTTGGTGGACATGGTGATTACCACCTCGCTGTGCATTGCGCTTTCGCGCCTGGGTCACGGCCCCGGCGACGGCTCGGGACAAGGTGTGGGAGTGGGCGCAGCGCAGGTGTCTGCCGGCCAAGCGGCCAAAAACGCGCTCAAAGGCGTGGCCGCCAATCCCATGCCTTGGGCCATTCTGTCGGGCGCGCTGATGTCGGCCTACCAGCTGCGCTTGCCCGCACCCCTTGCGGCCACCGTGGGTTTGCTGGCGGATTCGGCCTCGCCGGTGGCGCTGTTCACCATTGGCGCGGTGCTGGCGCGCTCCAATATGCTGGCCGCCAGCGGCCACGCGCCAGCAGTGCGCTGGTCCGAGGTGCTGCCGGTGGCCGGCATCAAGCTTTTTGTCCATCCGCTGTGGGTGTTTGCGGTCGGCCATACGGTGCGCGCCTTGGGCGTGCCCTTGGACCCGTTTGCCCTTACCGTCATGGTCTTGGTGGCTGCCCTGCCCAGCGCCAGCAATGTGTCCATGCTGGCCGAGCGCTTTGGGGCGGACAACGGGCGCATTGCGCGCATTATTTTGGTGTCTACTGCGGTGGCGTTTTTGAGCTTTTCGGCGGCGGTGGCGTGCTTGCCCAAGCTGTGAACCAGGCTGGCGCAGTCGGCGGCCCAGCGCCCTGTTGGCGACCTGACCCGTTGACCGCTTCTTCCGGGGCTCACCGGGTGGGTTGTCTGACCGGTCGTTTGCGCTACATTACCCGCCCACACAGGGAGACAAATAAAGATCGCCGCATGGCAGCGGTCAAAAAGTCTTATCGGAAAGAAAACGCAAAGTGAAAAAGCTGGCGTGTCTATTGTTTCTAGTGGCCAGCTCAGCGTGGGCCGATTGGCACTTTATTGGTAAATCCAATGAGTTCACCATGTACGCCGACCCGTCGAGCATTCAGCGTGCTGGCCCTGTGGCCAAAGTGTGGGTTTTGGGGGACTTCAAGGTGGCGCAGTCCCAGCGCTTTCCGCCGCCGCTGCTCTGGCTGAGTTACTCATCCGTCAAAGAACTCAAAGAGTTTGACTGCACCAAAGCCTGGCACCGCACGGTGCGCACCGCCATTTTCGCCGCCAACCTGGCCAAGGGCGACCCCGCCTACACCTTTGATTCAGGCGCCAACTTTGCGCCCGTAGCCAATACGCCCTTGGACTTGGCGCAGCTGAAATATGCCTGCGAAGGCGGTAAGCGCTAAGTCGCTTTAAATCGCCAGCGGGTCCACATCAATGGCCCAGCGGATCAGGCCTTTGCACTCCGGCTGCGCGCGTGTGGCGTGCAAAACGCCGTGCCAGCCCGACAAAAACTCTTGCAAGGCCGCGCGCGAGGGGCTTTCGACCAGCATTTGGGCGCGCTCCACATTGGCCACCCGCGCAATCGCCATGGGCACGGCCGAATACAGGGTGACCTGGGCCAGCACTTCGTGCCAGCCGTCCCAGCTGGCCATGTCACTGCGGGCGTTGGCGCTGGCGGCGTTGAGAAAAGCCTGCGCCGCCTCTTGGCTGCGCGCCTCGGCCCGCACCAGGGCCTGAAAGCTAAACGGCGGCATGCCCGCCTGCGCGCGCTCTTGCAACTGGCTGCTGGCAAACGCCGGGTAGTCGTATTGCTTGAGTGCTGCGTAAAGCGGGTGCGCAGGCTGAAAGGTTTGTATCCAGACCTCGCTGCGCTCACCCAGCGCCGCATCCCGCCCGGCCCGCCCTGCGGCTTGCAGCAGCAGGCTAAACAGGCGCTCAGGCGCGCGAAAGTCGCTGGAAAACAGCGCGCCGTCCGGATTGACGGCGGCCACCAGCGTGATGCGGCGAAAGTCATGGCCTTTGGCAATCATCTGCGTGCCCACCAGCACGTCCACATCGCCCGCGTGCACCGCCGCCAGTTGGGCTTGCAGGCTGCCTTTAAGGCGGGTGGTGTCGGCATCAATGCGCGCCACGCGCACCGGCTCGCCTTCGGGAAAGGCGTCGCTGATGGAGTTGGGGCGGCGAATGTCGGCCAGCAGCGCTTCTAGCTGTTCCTCTATCTGCTCTGTGCCGCGCCCCATGGGGGTGATGTCGATGTTTCCGCAGCTTGGGCAGGCGCGCGGCACCCGCTCGGTAAAACCGCAGTGGTGGCAGCGCAGCGTGCGGTCTACCTTGTGAAACACCCGAAACGCGCTGCAATGGGCGCATTCGCTCTTCCAGCCGCAGTCGGTGCAGTGCAGCACCGGGGCGTAGCCGCGCCGGTTCAAAAAAACCATGCTTTGCTCGCCACGCGCTACCCGGTCCCGGATGGCTTGCAGCAGCGGCAGCGAAAACACCGCGTTGCGCGGCTGGTGGTTCATGTCCACCCGGCGCACCAGCGGCAGCGCTACGACCTCGGCGCCCACCCGCGCGGGCATGTGCAGGCGCAGGTAGCGACCGCCTTCGGCTGCCGGACGGCTGTGGTGCCAGCTCTCCAGCGAAGGCGTGGCCGAGCCCAGCAACACTTTGGCGCCCTGCAACTTGCCCCGGTACACCGCCAGGTCGCGCGCCGAATAGCGTGCGCCCTCGCTGCTTTTGTAGCTGGGGTCGTGTTCTTCGTCCACCACGATAAATTTCAAGTGGGGCATGGAGGCAAACACCGCCATGCGTGTGCCCAGCACAATGCGGGCGCGGCCCTCATGCGCTGCCAGCCAGGCGGCCAGGCGCTGCGGGTTGGTCATGCCACTGTGCAGGCTAACCACCGCTTGCGCGCCCAGCAGCGGCGCAAAGCGCGCACGAAAGCGGGCCTCTAGCTGGGGCGTAAGGTTGATCTCGGGCACCATCACCAGCGCCTGCGCGCTGGGGTCGCGTTCCAGCAAGCTTTGCACGCAGTGCAAATAGACCTCGGTTTTGCCGCTGCCTGTAGCCCCAAACAGCAAGAACGGGCCCTGCGCAGTAGCAATGTGTTCAACCACGGTAGATTGCTCGGCGGTCAACGCAGGGGGGTAGAAGTGCGCGGTGTCCGCCGCCACGCCCTTGTCAGCGGTCGCCGTTGCGGCGGGGGCGGCCTCGGTCAATGCCCGCTTGCTGCGCCGTGCTTTGCCTTGCATTTGCTGTGGCGTCAGGTCGCGCAACTGTGGGGGAAGGGCCGCCAGAGCCACTTCTCCCAGGGAGCGCTGGTAGTACTGGGCGGCAAACCGCACCAGCTGCTGCCAAGCCGGTCCCAGCGGTGCTACGGTGTCGAACACGTCGGCGATGTCGCGAACCTTGTCACTGTCCATTTCGCCGGTGCCCTGCTGCTCATCGTCCCCCCAGACCACGCCCAGCGTCTCGCGCTTGCCCAGTGGCACGCGCACCAGCGTGCCCACGGCCAACTGCGTGGCGCTGCGGTAGGTCAGTAGTGGACCGAGAGCCGCGTGCGCCGGGGTCTGTACCAAGACGGACAGCCAAATGCTCATCGGCAGCACTCCGGTGTCCTGCGTAAGGCACTGGCAAATATATCAATATGCATATTTTAAAGTGAAATTCGACGCTAAGTACTTGATTTTTATGGTTTTGCAAAATTACCCCCAATTTCTGTGGATAACTTTGTTGATATCACTGATTTGGCTTGCCTGCGCCTAGCTAAATGCGCTTAACTTTCAGTTTGCTTATAAATTCAGCATTTATAAAAAACTTATATAAATCAATAACTTAAGCTCGGTAAGCGACTCTTTTGGCATCTTGTGCAGGACTTTGGAGAGGCGCTAAGTCAATGTTTGGTTTTTGTGCATAACCGGATTGACGGCTCGCAAAAAATGTGTAAGCAGGACACCGGCAGGGCCACATTAACAGGCCAACACAGCATCCAACCTCAATCCACGGACCTTCGCGACCAAGCACCATCTGTCGCCCAATCCGAGCAGGGTGAATTACCGTGATTTTCTCCAAAAAATGTTCAGAGTTTCACCTAAGCCGTTGAATTGTATGAAGATTTGTAATTGATACGACTTTCTGTGGATAACTTTGTTGATATCTCTTCGGGTATCACTGTAAAGCCGCAGAACTCCGGGCTTTTAGCACAGTGCCTTGAAAACATGCAAAAATAAAAATCCATATAAATCAATGACTTAGGCGGATTCATGATCGGCGACGCTTGGCAGCGAATCCCGGCGCCGTCGCGATCAGGAGCGCAAAATTTTGTGCACAACTATCAAAATCAAGGCCAAAGAGCGTGTATAACGGGGGAGAGCCCCACCGCGCATGCGGCGCTATGGCTTGGTTTTTTCAGTTCGCATCGCGCGAGAATGGGCATGCACTGCGTCCACCAGCGCGGCGACGTGTTCCGGCGGGGTGTACTGGCTGATGCCGTGCCCCAAATTGAAAATGTGCGTGGGCCCAACGCCCGCGCCTTGGTGCGGCGCACCAAAGCTGTCTAGCACCCGCGCCACCTCGCTCGCAATCTGATCTGGAGGCGCAAACAACACATTGGGGTCAATATTGCCTTGCAGCGCCTTGCCGGGCGCGCCGGTGCTGCCGCCCACGGCCTTGCGTGCAGCACCGAGGTTCACTGTCCAGTCCAGGCCCAGCACCTCGCAGTCCAAGGTGGCCATTTCTTGCAGCCAGAGTCCTCCGCCCTTGGTAAACACGATGCGCGGAATGATCTGGCCCTGCGGGCCGTGGCGCTTGAGTTGGGCCAGCACCCGCGCGGTGTAGGCCAGGCTGAAGGTCTGAAAAGCGCCGTCGGCCAGCACCCCGCCCCAGCTGTCAAAGACCATTACCGCCTGGGCGCCCGCATCAATTTGGGCGTTCAGGTAGGCGGCCACGGCATCGGCATTGACCGTCAAAATGCGGTGCATCAAATCTGGGCGGGCGTACAGCATGGTCTTGACAAGCCGGTAGTCATCCGACCCAGCGCCTTCCACCATATAGCAAGCCAGGGTCCAAGGGCTGCCAGAAAACCCGATCAGGGGAACGCGGCTCCGCCCATCGGGCTGCTGCAAGGCGCTGCGGATGGAGCCCACCGCGTCAAACACATAGCGCAGCTTGTCCATATCGGGCACCTCTAGCTTGGCTACGGCCGCTTCGTCGCGCACCGGGTGGGCAAAGCGCGGTCCTTCGCCCATGGCAAAGCTCAGGCCCAGCCCCATCGCGTCGGGCACGGTCAGGATGTCACTGAACAATATGGCTGCATCCAGGGGGTAGCGCTCCAGGGGTTGCAGCGTGACTTCGGTGGCGTAGTCGCGGTTGGTGGCCAGGCCCATGAAGCTGCCGGCCTGCGCCCGTGTGGAGCGGTACTCGGGCAAGTAGCGTCCGGCTTGGCGCATCAGCCACAGCGGTGTGTAAGGCGTGGCCTGGCGCAGGCAGGCGCGCAAAAAGGTGTCGTTTTGCAGGGCGGCAAAGGTGCTGGTCAGTGCTTGCGGCGTGGGCATGGGGCTCATGGGGTTGGTAGGGGTCATAGTTTGTACTCTTGGGTACCGTTCGCGTAGTGTCTCCAGACTGCAATGCCAGTCCAACATCAAATCACTTTTTTTGGGGGCGGTGCGCGGACAAATGCCGCGCTAGCGCCAAAGCCTAGTCCACACTAGAACCAAGTGTACGCAACTATTTCGCCAGTAAATGCCAGCCAACGCAAGCGTGGCCGACGCGCAGTGGCCTATCCGCATTGCCTTTGGGTCAGCAAATTAAAATTAAGTTAACAGTTAACTTATGTAGAACATTTAACATAATTTAAGTGATGGCTATACTGCCAGAATAACAAGGGGAACCGTTGGAATCTACATTCAATGACCGGTGGGCTGAGCACAGCGCATGGAGCTGTGAGTTTTGCTTTCTTCTGCGGCTTTTTTCGCAGTGGTTGAAGGAAAACGCGCTTCTCGACGCCGCAGTAGAAGCGCGCATCAGCCGCCTGGAGCACCGGGTGCGCACCGAAAAGGTGATGGTCGCATTCGTGGCGGAGTTTTCGCGTGGCAAATCGGAAATGATCAACGCGATTTTCTTTGCCGATTACGGCCGCCGCATCATGCCTGCAAGCGCTGGGCGCACCACCATGTGCCCTACTGAAATTGGCTACGAGTCCGATCTTGGCGCGTGCTTGCGACTCTTACCCATCCAAACCCGATTGCAGCCCGCCTCTCTGTTCGATTGGCGCAGCCAAGCGGATGCTTGGGTTGTCAGCGAATTGGATGTCAACGATGCCGAACAACTGGCGCGTACGATGGAGCGCGTCACTGACACGATTCAAGTCAGCACCGAATTAGCGCAGGCCCTGGGTTTTTGGCATGAGCAATCGCCGCAAACGAATCCACCGCTGGACGCCGACGGTCTGGTCCAAGTTCCGAAATGGCGCCACGCCCTGGTCAATATTTCCCACCCCCTGCTCCAACAAGGGTTGGTGATTTTGGACACACCGGGTCTCAACGCCATAGGCGCAGAACCCGAACTCACCGTCAGCCTGATCGCACAAGCCCATGCAGTGGTTTTTATTTTGGGTGCAGATACCGGCGTAACGCACTCTGATCTGGCCATTTGGCAGCACCACCTTGTAACAGAACCTGACCTGGGTCCAAGCCCGATGGTCGTTCTGAACAAAATTGACATGCTGTGGGACGAGCTCAGTACGACGGGCCAGACGGAAAGCCAACTGGGCCGCCAAAAGGCCGATGTTGCGCGCGCATTGGGCATGGCCGAGCATCAAGTATTGGCAGTGTCCGCTCAAAAAGCACTCATCGCAAAAATTAGCAACAACGAGGATTTGCTTGCCAAAAGCGGTATTGAGGAGTTAGAGGCTGCCCTGGCGCAAGGCATGCTTGGGCAGCGCTACAAGCTTTTGCGTGCCAATGTCAACGATGCGCTGACTAGTCTGCAATTGGACATAGACCGAGCCATCCACATCCGCAAGTGCGACCTGGCAGAGCAACTCGCCGAACTGTCTGGCATGCAGGGCAAAAGCAGGGCAGTGCTGGCCCAGATGCGCCGCCGCATCGCCATAGAGCAGCAAGAGTTTGAACTCGGACGAAGCAAGTTCGTGGCCATCAAAGCAGTGCAAGATAAGCTCTTTCAGCAAATCGTATTGGCCCTGGATGAACGGGCTCTGCGCCAAGAAATGGGTCTGTTGGACACCGCCCTCACACAGCGTGGCCTGAAGCTAGGTGTGAAAAAAGTATTTGGTGAAACTTTTGACCGATTGCGGCAGCGCTTGCGCAGCGTTCAATCCATTGTGGAAGAAATCCAGTCGATGCATGAAGCCACATTTGCGCAGATCAACATCGAATTCGGATTCGCTTTGCGCCCGATTGCCCCTCCCTCGCTGGAGTCGCACCTTACAGACCTGAACCTTGCCGAACTGAACCATACCAAATACCTTGGATTTCGTAACGCCCTCAGGCTCGCGCAGACGGAGTTTGCCCAGCGACTGGTCGGAGCGCTCGACGCCCGACTGCGACGGCTTTGCTACGGAGTGTTGTCAGACCTGGATATCTGGCGAAAAACGCAGCTTGGAGCACTCGACGAGCAAGTGGGCCTGCGGCGGGCAAACTTTGTTCAACGTCTCGAAACCATGGAAAAAGTGCAGCAGGTCGCCGGCGGCATCGACCAGCGCCTTTCCCAGCTCACAGAGCGGCAACTGGGTGTCGACGCGCTGGCGCGCAAGGTGGCAGAGCAAACGGCTTGCCTCATCGCGACCAATGAGGATGCGCTCAAACTTGATGCTTGGGAATACGCTTAGACCAACCCATGTTGGGCCCCGTTCTGCAAACGTGCTAGCCGCCTAAAGAAATTGACCGATTCAGGCCACCAAATTCACAAAACATGTATATTCAATCAGCCATATCAAAAAACATAACGTTTCGGGGGTGATAATGATCGTAAATGACTTTGTCGGCAAAATTCTGGTGGTGGACGACAGCAACACCATCCGGCGAAGCGCCGAAATATTCCTCAAGCTGGGCGGTTACGAAGTCTTTCTTGCGGAAGACGGTTTTGACGCGTTGGCAAAAATCAACGACATCTTGCCGGACCTCATTTTTTGTGACATTCTGATGCCGCGACTTGATGGATACCAGACTTGCGCAATCATCAAGCGCCATCGGCGTTTTGCCTCGGTTCCAGTGGTCATGCTTTCCTCCAAGGACGGTGTTTTTGACAAAGCCCGCGGCCGCATCGTAGGTGCCGAGCACTACATGACCAAGCCTTTTACCAAAGAACAATTGTTGCTCGCCGTGCAGCAATTCGGCAAGCTAATGCAAGGAGTGAGTTGATGCCCGTGCGAAAAGTGCTCATCGTAGATGACTCGAAAACCGAAACCATGTTCATGACCGAAATGCTGCAAAGAGGCGGCTATTCGGTAACATGCGCCGAGGGTGCTGAGCAAGCCATGAGTCTCATAGCGACAGAGCGACCCGAACTCATCCTTATGGATGTGGTGATGCCCGGAAAAAATGGCTTCCAGCTCACCCGCGTTATTTCACGCTCTCCCGAATACGCTGACATTCCTATCTTCATTTGTACGAGCAAAAGTCTCGAAACCGACCGGGTGTGGGGGCTGCGGCAGGGAGCGCGTGACTACATCACCAAGCCTGTGAATTCTGCCGAGTTACTCAGCAAAATCAAGGCGCTTGGTTGAGCCCTGCCATGAGAAAGCGCGAATCGCTCAAAGATTTGCAGACGCGTCTGGCGGATCGCTTGCAAGTTGCACAGTCCTCGGACGCGCCGATGGCCTGGCTTGCGGTCACGGCCGGCGCAGGGAACTACCTGCTGCCCTTGCGCCAATCCGGTGAAATTCTGCCGATTACACAACTGCACCCTGTACCCCGAACCCAGTCTTGGTTCATGGGCGTGGTTAATATTCGCGGAAGCTTGTTCGGAACGGTAGATCTCGGCCAGTTCATCGCCAAGACTACGCCTTCGCAGGTTCAAGCCCCGTCCCGCGCTTCCCAGGCGGAGGAAGAGAACAGCACCTTTGTGACGCTGAGCCCTCTGCTAGAGGTAAATTGCGCTTTGCAAGTCAGTGGGCTGACTGGACTGCGTGCCAATGAATCCTTCAGCTCCGCTATGCCGCCACGCGACGAGGCACCCGCTTATTTCGGGCAGCAATTTCAGGATGCAGAAGGAAAACTTTGGCAGGAACTCGACCTCCAAATTTTGTCCCACTCGCCCCAGTTTTTAAACATTAGCGCTTAGTCAGGTAACTCCATGGTCATCCCCAAATTGTTTCCCAGCACCGACACCAGCAAAGAGAAGGGCTCGCCCGGATTTGCCGACACCTCGTATCCAGAGATGATGATGCCGTTGGCCGCAAAAGACGCGGCCCAGGCGCAAGCGCCCGCTGGGTCAGAGCCCCCGCCTGCGCAAGAAGTATCTAGCGTCTTGATATCGGTGCCTGGCCTGGGCAAACGCAGCGTCAAGGCACAGCGTCGCCTACTCGTTGCTCTCATTGCAGCTTCGTCGTTCGCTTTGCTCCCCGCATCCATCTATAAATTCCTCCTTCTGGACGGGCTGGCACAGCAAATCAAGGCCACGGGTACGGTCATGCTGCAATCGCAGCGCTTGGCCAAATCGGTGAGCCAAGCGCTGGTCGGAAATCCGCAGGCCTTTGCCGACTTGGCCGATAGTTCAGAAATCTTGACGAAGTCCTTTGACGTGCTGGAGAACGATGCCAACGATTCGAAGCTACAGCCCTTGCCTGAGGACGCCCGTGCACTGCTTTTGCAAGCAAAGCCTTTGGTGGCGCAAGCAAAAGAGAGCGCCAACACGATTTTGGCGCAGCAAAAGGTGCTGGAGCAAATAGCGTCAGCACTCCAGCGTATCAATCGCCAATCCGAGGACTTGCTGGAGTTGACGAGAACCATCTCATCTATGAAACAGCAGCAAGGCGCCGCTCCCAGTGATATATCCGCTGTGGGCGAACTGTCTACCCTGACCCAGCGCATTGGAAAATCTGCAAACGAATTTCTCACCAGCCAAGGCGTCAGTGCCGAAGCCGTGTTCCTGTTGGGCAAGGATTTGAACTCCTTCTCGGACATCGCCCGTGGACTGCTCGACGGCAGCGCAGACCTGCGCCTGAATCCCACCAAGGACACGCCAACGCGGGACCGATTGACCGAGTTGATCGCGATGTTTGACGACAGCCGTGTGCAAGCTGGTGCTATTTTGGACAATTTGCAGCTTCTGGTCGCGGTGCGTCAGGCCCAGACCGTCGTGATGACAGAAAGTGAATCTTTGGGCAAAAAGCTGGAGACTTTGCAAAACCAGCTATCCAGCCAATCGCAGGGGGGCGTTATAGCAAACGGAGGCTTGGCGCTACTGATACTTTTGCTCTCGCTGTCTGTTGCCGGTCTATGGTTTGTGCAGGTACAGGAAGGGAAAATTCGCCAGGAGTTGACAGAGGCGCAGCGCCAATTTGCCCAAGAGCGCCGTATCCAGGCCGAGCAGTTGGAGCTCAATGCCAAGCGTGTCAATGATGCCAACCAGTCGGCGATTTTGCGGTTGATGAATGAGCTTCAAACAGTGGCCGAGGGCGACCTGACCCAAGAGGCAACCGTCAGCGAGGACATTACCGGGGCTATTGCCGACTCTGTCAATTACACCTTGGAGGAACTGCGCTCCTTGGTGACCAATGTGCAAAATACCGCAGACCGCGTGGTCCAAACGACGGCGGCGGTGGACGGCACCTCGTCGGCGCTGCTGCTGGCCTCTAACGCCCAATTGCTGGAGATCCGCGAGGTAGGACGCTCTGTCGTTGAGATGTCCGTTCGCATTAACGAGGTTTCGACCCAGGCCCAGGAATCTGCCCAGGTTGCAAGGCAGTCCCGCCAGGCTGCAGAGTCTGGTCTTCACGCTGTGCAAAACGCCATTGGCGGCATGAACACCATCCGCGACCAGATTCAGGAGACCTCCAAACGCATCAAGCGCCTGGGTGAGTCGTCGCAAGAGATCGGTGAAATCACTGAACTGATCTCAGACATCACCG
The DNA here is from genome assembly GCA_947442105.1 of Comamonadaceae bacterium. Classification (GTDB taxonomy): domain Bacteria; phylum Pseudomonadota; class Gammaproteobacteria; order Burkholderiales; family Burkholderiaceae_C; genus Allorhodoferax. The sequence goes on from CANEVH010000045.1 coordinate 15,926, forward strand.
AGCAAACCAATGTGCTGGCACTCAACGCCGCGATACAGGCAGCGTCTGCGGGTGAAGCCGGGCGAGGTTTTTCAGTCGTGGCCGAGGAGGTGCAGCGCTTGGCCGAGCGATCTGCAGATGCCACGCGGCAAATCGCAGCACTGGTCAAGGTCATTCAAACCGATACCCAAAATGCGATTGCCGCTATGGAGCTGTCGGCGCAAGGTGTGGTTACGGGGGCCAGACTGTCAGATAACGCTGGCGCAGCCTTGTCAGAGATTGACCAGGTGTCTAGGCAGGTTGCAGACCGAATTGAGCAGATTTCCGCTGCTACATCGCGCGAAGCGGGGCTTGCCAACATTGTCGCCGACAACATCCAGCATATTTTTGCGGTGACGGAGCAAACGGCGGAGGGTACGCGGGCCACGGCGCAGGAGGTGCGCGAACTGTCGAACAGTGCGCTGCAACTGCGTCAATCCGTCGCCCGATTCAAAATCGTCTAGCGCCCTTGCAGACGCCATTTTTTCGTCAAGTGTCCATCCCAACGCCCAGCCCATGTCCTCGCTTCCAATAGGCCGCCCTAAGGGTGTTGCCGTGCAAGACCTGGGCCCTTTGGCCTGGGTCATTGATGATTTGCGCAAGTCCCTCGGCGGCGCTGCCGCCTCCATTCGTCGCTTCGTTTGGGACACAAAGTCCGGCCTCTCGGGGAATGTGACAGACCTTGACACCAGTGATTTGCGTATGGCCCGGCGCCAGTTTCACCAAAGTGCCGGTGCTTTGGAAATGGTGGGGCAACAAGCACTGGCTAAGGTGCTGCGCGCCATGGAGACGCTGACCCAAAAATTCGTGCAATGGCCAGACGCCTGTACCGAAGACGCCGCACAGCGCGTGGAGAATGCCAGCCGCGCGCTGGTGGACTATTTGGAAGGTGCTCTCAAAGGAGGTCAGACTTCGCCTGTGGCTCTTTTCCCGCAGCAGCGCGCATTGATGGAACTCGCAGGCGCAGAGCGAATTCACCCGGCCGACCTGTGGCCGCACGACTGGCAATGGGCTGAAGTCTCCGATTTTGGTGCCTGGGCGCCGTTGCACTATGAGTCTGCGGTGCGAGCGCGACTGGGAGACGCTATGTTGCCCGTCATCAAGACGCTAGATCGCGCGCACTCCACGCAGATGGCGCATACCTGCGCGGGATTGGCGACGCGTGAAAGCGCCTTGCACAGCCGCACCTTCTGGGCCATCGCTGCCGGTTTTTTTGAAGCTGTCTCTTTGGGCTTGTTGCCCGATGACGTGTATGTCAGGCGCACGGCAGCGCGGGTCTTACCCGAATATGGTCGTTTATCCAGCCGGCAAACGATGCCTTCCGAGCGTGTTGCACAAGACATGTTGTTTTTTTGCGCCATCGCCCGTCCGCTCAACAGCGATGGGGCGTCGGTACTCTGCGCGGTGCGTAGCGCATATTTACTGGATCAGTACCGGCATATCGATTACGAGGCCTCCCCGTTTGGACGGTTTGATCCAGCGCAGCTGGCGCAGGCACGAAGCCGACTGGGTGCCGCAGCAGAAACCTGGTCTGCCCTGGCCGGTGGCGATCTGGGGCGACTGACAACGGCGGTTGAGCAATTTGCCGCAGTACGTGAGGCCATTTCCAAACTGCATACCGAAAATGCTGCATTGGTCGCAGCACTGAGCTCTGCGGTGAACTCCACGGCACGTACGGGCGTGGCGCCCACACCGGCCATTGCCATCGAGGTCGCCACGTCGATTCTGTACCTTGAGGCTTTTTATGACGACCTCGACCTTGCCAATGATGCCATGGCACAGCGCGGGAAGCTGTTGGCCGCCCGGTTGCAGAATGTGTGTACCGGCGGTGCGTCTCAGCCGATTGAAGCCTGGATGGAGCAGCTGTACCGTCGTGTGAGTGACCGGCAGTCCATGGGCACGGTGACCTTGGAGTTGCGCAATGCTTTGGCAGAAGTTGAGAAGGCCTTTGACCGCCATTTCCGCAATCCTGGCGACCTGCTGGCCTTGCAGTCGGCGCCGGTTCACCTGGGGCAAATGCGTGGCGTTTTTTCGGTCCTCGGTCTGGACCAAGCCGCCTTGGCGACCTTGCGTATTCGGTCCGGTGTAGAGCAACTGCTGGCACCGGACGCTGCCTCCACCCATCAGCCCCCGGTCTTGTCCTCGCGGGAGGTGAATAGTCTGAGTGCGATCGGGTTTTTGATTGACATGCTGGCGTACCAGCCTTTGATGGCCAAGGAGTTGTTCTTTTACGACGAGCAGCAGGGCGAGTTCAGAATGAGAATGCAGCGAGAAGAATCGATTGCGCCGGATGCGCCCACGAATGAAGCAGTCTTGCTAACGCCTCCGGGCTTCGAACTTCCAACGGATGCATTCGACGACGCAATGCCAGACGACGAGACGGGCTCCGCAGCGGCTCCGGTGAATCTACCCGCGCCGGTCAGTCTCCAAGCCGCGGAGCTTGATGAGTCAGAAGATGATGAACTTCAAGGCATATTTCTGAGCGAAGCCAGTGGCGTGGTTCGCAACGGTTTGGTCACGGTAGCTGCCTTAGCCGCCGCTCCAGACAATGTTTCTGCCCAAGCCACTTTGCGTCGCGCGTTCCACACGCTCAAGGGCAGTGCGCGCATGGTGGGAAACCATGCTTTTGGGGATGCCGCTTGGGCGCTAGAGCAACTTTTGAATACCGCCCTGGCAGAGCAGCGCCCTGCAGAAGAGCGCGTTGTCCGGCTGTGCCATGACGCGCTGCTGGGCATGAGCCAATGGATTGAGGACATGAGCGCTGACCAGCCCACGTCCTGGGATATAGACGAGTTTCAGAGATGCGCCGACAGTTTGAGGCAGGATATCCAGTTCCAGCCAGTCCAAGGCTGGACCCGCGCTGAGAGTTCAGGCGCCCCGGCGAATGCGGTCTCCGGGCAAAGCAGTGCGTTGACGGATCAGTTAGAACCCATTGCTGCCCCGCATTCTGAGCTTGATATAGGTGCGATGGGTCGATTCGGTGATCTGGTGGACGATGGCGAAACCAGCATTTACTTGATGGGCCCAGAGCCCGCAGCAGTGACGGATGACGTGGCGCCAATGGTTCTGATTGGTGATTTACGACTCAGCCAGGCGTTCTTTGATGTATTCATGTTCGAGGCGAGCGATTGGTCGCAGCGACTGTTGGCGGAAATTACGCACTGGGACCCCCAAACCCATAAGTTCCTTCCCGCAGCGGCCAGTTCCCTTGCGCATTCCTTGCAAGGCAGCGCCGCAGCCGTTGGTTTTTGTGGACTATCGGCCTTGGCGCGCGCATTGGAGCAGGCGCTAGACCACCTGCAGCCGCGCGCCGATTGCAGCGTAGAAGAGCAATGGGTCTTTTGCTCCGCCGCGCAAGACATCGTCCGGCTGCTTGACGGTTTTTCCCAGCGGACCTTGCTTGAGGCGGACCCTGTGATTTTTCAGGCTCTCAAAGGCCTGCTGAATCCTGCACCAGCGCCGCTTGCGAGCGACGCCGGTGATAAACACCACGCTGAACCCCCTGCCCAAACCGACGCCGTGATCAAGCTCCCGGATGGGCAAATAGCAGCACTGGGTACTGTGCCCCCAGCGGTCGAAGACCTGCCTTCGCTTCTCCCTGTTTCATTTGCTAGCGCCGCCACCGTGCAAGATGCGCTAACGGCAGTGATTCAACCAGCCTTGGTGCCAGTGAAAACATTGCAATTGCAGTCCCCTGAGTTCGACAGCGAGGACGCATTGGACGTCGAGTTGCTCCCGATATTTATGGACGAGGGGCGGGAACTCTTGCCCGCATTGAGCACGAGTTTGCAGCAGTGGGTGGCGCAGCCCGAGCAGGTCCAATTTCGTGCTCAGGCTTTGCGCACGCTTCACACCCTCAAGGGAAGTGCGCGCTTGGCGGGTGCTTTGCGGCTTGGTGAGCAGGCGCATCGCATGGAGTCCATTATTGAAAAACTGGGTCTGGGACCATGGCACGCCGCCCAGTTGGAGCCCCTCCTTGGCCAGTTAGACCAGCTCTGCACCATGTTTGATGCACTGGACGATGGCGCTAATGGACCCTCTACCGACTCTGTTGCCGAGGGCGCATCTGAGCCGTCCACAGCCGCGATACATCAAGATACCCCTTCGGCTGCGCTTGCTTTGCCGCCTGGAAGCTCCGCAGCCCGCGCTTTGAATCGACCCTCTGTGCGGGTGCGCTCGCAGATACTTGACCGTCTGATTGACCAAGCGAGTGAGGTGATGGTGAGTCGGTCGCGCTTGGACGGGCGCGTCACCCAGTTGCGCAGCACGCTGGGCGAACTCGGGCGCAACCTCGATCGATTGCGCCACCAGTTACGCGACTTGGAGTTACAGGCGGACCTGCAAATGCAGTCTCGTGTGACACAGCCCCAAGAAACGGCGCAAGTTTTTGATCCGCTGGAGTTTGACCGGTTCACACGGGTGCAGGAAGTATCCCGCATGATGGCTGAATCGGTGAGCGACATAGAGACCTTGCAAAGAACTCTGCAAAGTTCGGTAGAGGGCGCGCATGAGGACCTGTTTTCTCAGGGGCGGCGAGCCAAGGAGTTGCAGAACGACCTGCTGCGCATGCGCCTCATTGAGTTTGAAGGTATATCTGACCGGCTCTACGGTGTGGTTCGGCAAGCGTCCAAAGACACAGGCAAGCAAATCAGGCTTGACATTGTGGGGGGCGGGATAGAGATCGACCGGGGCATGCTTGACCGCATGACCCCGGCTTTTGAGCACCTGTTGCGCAATGCGGTGGCGCATGGCATTGAGCCGCCAGCGGTTCGGCAGGCCTTGGGCAAGATTGCCACCGGGGCTATTTCGATCAAGGTGGAGCAAGACGGCAGTGATGTATCCGTCACATTCTCCGACGATGGTGGGGGCCTGCAGATCGACAAAATTCGCGATCGCGCCATCGCCGCCGCACTTTGGGAACCAGACCAGCCCTTGAGCTTGGAAGAGGCTGCACGCTTGCTCTTCATTCCCGGCTTCTCGACGGCGGATCAGGTTACCGAGGTGGCGGGCCGCGGAATCGGCATGGATGTAGTCTTGTCGGACGTGAGTGCGGTCGGCGGACGAATTGAGTGCGCCTCGCAGCCGGGTAGCGGTACCAGCTTCAAGGTCGTTTTCCCACTGACCACGGCCGTCACGCAAGTCGTGATGTTGCGCATTGGCACGGTCACCGTCGGCGTTCCTGCCAACCTGTTGGAGACGGTCATTCGCTTGCCAGCGTCCGCGCTGGGCGCGGCCTATGCCAGCGCTAGCTTCGCCTACGCAGACCAAGCGCCGGTTCCGTTTTTTTGGGCCGGAGCGTTGTTCAATGTGTCGTCTTTCAGCCAAGAAGTCGCACACCGACAGCATGCAGTAGCCCTTATTCGCAGCGCCGGTCAACGCGTGGCCCTTCACGTCGATGAGGTTTTGGGCAACAGGGAGGTGGTGGTGAAAAATCTGGGCCCACAGCTGTCGGGCTTACCTGGTTTGGCCGGCATGTCGGTGATGGCTTCGGGTGCGGTTGTGCTGATTTACAACCCGGTAGCGCTGGTCAGACTCTATGGTGACAGCGCGCGCGCCCGCCAATTGCTCGTTGGAGCACAGCGGCTGGGGAACGCCGCTTCGATGGAGGCGCAGCTTGGGGACGGTACGCTGGACCTGCATGCATCCGAGCAGGCCCCCTTGGTATTGGTCGTGGATGACTCCATCACCGTGCGACGGGTAACCCAGCGCTTGCTCAAGCGTGAGGGCTTTCGCGTCGTCTTGGCCATGGACGGCTTGCAGGCCTTAGAGGTGCTGCGGGAAGAGCGACCGGTGGTGGTGGTTTCAGATATTGAAATGCCGCGCATGGATGGCTTGGACCTCACGCGCAATATTCGGCGCGATGCGGCTTTGGCGAACCTTCCCATCATCATGATTACCTCGCGCATTGCGCAAAAACACCGCGACCACGCAGCGGCGCTGGGTGTCAACCATTACCTGGGTAAACCGTATTCAGAGGCCGAATTGGTGGGCCTGGTCCGCTCTTATTGCGCAGAGCCTGCCACTGCCTGAGTTTTGATAAGGGGAAAAGAAATGAAGAAGAGGATGTGCTTGGGGCTGCTGCTTGCCCTGGTTGCGACTGGCAGTTTGGCCCAGTCCCAAGCCAAGTTAATGCGCCTGGCCACCTTGGAGTGGCCACCGTTTACCGGAATACTTCTGCCCAAAGAAGGGGTTTCAACTTATATCGCCACCACCGTTGCCAAAGCAGCAGGTTTTCGCTTGTTGGCTGCTTCGTTTGAATGGACAAAAGCGGTGGAAAAGGGCGAAAAGAGCCCGGAATTCGAGGGCTATTTTCCTGAGTACTACAGCAAAGAGCGTGACGCAGCCTGTCACCTTTCGCAGTCCATTGGTACCAGCGTATTGGGTATTGCAACCTTGAAGAGCGCTCCTATTAAGTGGAACAAACCGTCGGACCTGGGCGCCTACACCTTGGGGGTGGTAGACGGTTATCTCAATGGCGAGGAATTGGACGCCGCCATCAAAGAAAAGCGCCAAGCCGTAGAGCTTGGTGCCAGTGACGCCGCCAATATCACCAAGCTGCTGGCTGGAAAAATTCGCGGTATTGTGGTGGACAAAAACGTGCTGGATTACACGCTCTACAAGCTCAATAAGCCTGGCGGTGCGGTGTTCAATCCCCGCCCACTTGCAAGCCTCAGCTTGCATATTTGCTTTAAACGCACACCAAGCGGTTTGGCGATGCGGGACGCGTTCGATGAGGCGCTCAAACAGACGGATTTAGCCAAATTGGAAGCAGACTACTTTCAGCAGATGTTTTCGCAACGTTAAGTCGCAGTGCTTACAAAGCGCGCAATGCGGTGCGCAAGTCTGATGGCGACAGTATTTCCGAAAACACGACCGGCGGGTGACCGCTCTGGTACAGCACATAGACCGGCACCCCACTGCGACCCAAGTCCGCCAGCGCTTGCGTAATGGAGGGTTCGCGCCGGGTCCAGTCGGCGCGCAGCAGAGTCACCTGCTTGGCAGCAAAGTCCTGCAAGACCTCCTTGTCTGAGAGCGTGGTTTGTTTGTTGTATTGGCAAGTGATGCACCATGCGGCAGTGAAATCTACAAAAACGGGGTGCCCTTTGCCAAGTTCGGCAGTAACGCGCTGGGCGCTCCATGACTGCCATTGACCAAGGCCGGCAAAGGGCTGCGCGGGGTCCCCATCGCCTGGTGCAGCCGATGCCGCCGACGGGGGCTGGACTTGCAGTACCTTGTGCCCCACCATTTGCAACATGGCCAGCGATAGGAGCAGGGCGAGGCTACCAAACACCCATCGACTGCGACCAGGCAGGCCGAGTGCCCAGATCGTCAGCGCCAGGCACCACAGCAGCACGGCGAGCGAAACGGCCGCGTCCAGACCGCCCATATGTCCCAGGACCCACAGCAGCCAGAGAACGGTCGCGGCCATAGGAAAGGCCATGAAGTGGCGCAGGTGCACCATCCACGCTCCGGGCCGTGGAAGCCAGCTCGCGACTTTGGGAATGCTGCTCGCCACGGCAAACGGCAGTGCCAGGCCCAAGGCCAGTGCAACAAAAATGCCCATGGCTTGCCAGGCCGGCAGCGTGAGCGCCAGGCCCAAAGATGCGCCCATGAACGGCGCCGTGCAGGGCGATGCCACAGCCACTGCCAGCACGCCGGACAGGGCTGCGTCAGCCGCCGGGTGGCGCAGCTGCAGGCCTGCCAGCGTGCCGGGCACCAGCGTACCCCACTCCAGAAGTCCCAAAAGGTTCAGAGCAATCAGGGTAAATAGCACCGCCAGCGACGCCACCACTGCGGGCGACTGTAGCTGAAAGCCCCAGCCCAGTTGCTCACCCCCTGCGCGCAAGGCCAGCAATCCTCCGCCAAGCGCCACCATGGACGCCACTACGCCCGCCGTGTAAGCCAGCCCAAGGACGCCAGGTGCCACGCGGCGGTTGCCCGGTTGGGTGGCAAAACCCAGCACCTTAATGGCCAATACCGGAAAAACACAGGGCATCAAATTCAAAATCAGTCCGCCGATAAAGGCCGCCCCTATGGCCCACCAAAGTCCTGGATGGGCGGGGCTCGTTGTGGGACTTGGCAATGGCGCCAGAGCGGCGTCCACTGCACCTGCCTGAAAACCATTGTCCGACTGCTGCGGCTGCGACGGGTTCGGGGCTTGAGCGACAGGCCAATCACCCTTCACGTCGGCGCTGCCCTGAAAACTGCGGTCGCCCAGCGCGAAGAGCAATCCAATGTGTGCCGGGCTGGTGCTTCGTTGCGGCGACAACGGAAGGCGCGCGCTCCATGTATTGCCCTGCCAAGCTTGGGTGCCCGCTTTGGGCGCCGTCTTTGCGACACCGCCGATGGGCGCGCTTATCTCCACCGGGTCGGTGTCGCTGGGTGTGCTGGATGCGGCAAACACGTTCACCGCGGGCGTAAACGCGTTGATGGCCTTGCCCTGCCACTGGGCCGGCAAGCCTTCGGCACGAAGCACCAGGCTGTCACCGTCCATCTCGGCGCTCACTTTGGCCCGAATGGGTTGGGCTTGCCCAGCGCGCGCGGCCTCAAAAAGGCCAGCGTGCAAGGCACTGGAACCCTGCAAGGGTAGGCGCAACGCGAACTCGCCTTCTTGCGGTATGCACTCTTTTTGACAAACCAACCAAGACGCCTTAAGCCCCACCGTGATCTCGCTGGCGCCCTGCACTGGCTGGAACTTGGGTTCCACGCTGACGGCGACCGGCAGCAGTAAGACGCCTTCATAGCCAAAATTGGCCAAGTTGCCGACGTAAATCTTGCGCGGCGTAGGCCATAGCACCGGTCCTGCGCTAAGACCGACCGGAAGCGTCCAGTGCAGCTCGGTGGGCAGGCCGGAGTCACCCGGGTTTTCCCAGTAGGTGTGCCAGCCTGGCTGGTGCTGCAACAACAGGCCCAAGGCCAACGGCCGACCGCGTCCAATGCCATCCGGGGCAAAAGCCACCAGCTCGGCCCGCACTTCAGGCGTCTGTACGACCGCTCCGGCGTTCGCCGCCGAATGCAATTGGAGCTTGGCTTGTGCCGCCGAAGCGCTGCCTTGTGCCATCAGCAAGCCCACGCCCAACAAAAGGCAGGCGGCGCCGCTGGGCCTCAATGCGCGCCAAAGCACGGCAAAAATGGCGGCAAGTGCTGTAGACAAGAACATGGTGTCGGTCAAATATTCGCCCGGCGCGCATGCGCAGGATCAAGCGGGATTGTCGCAGCTTGCGCCTAAACCCTAGGATCTGTGAACACGGCCGGCAGCACTTTGGGGCTGTGAATGCGAAGCTGCTTGTTGACGCTTTCCCGTCCATACACCACCTCAATGTCGCGTACTGCAACGCCAAACAGAGGCGCCAAAAAGCGCACCATGTGGTCGGTGGCACGACCGCCTTGCGGCGCGGCAGTGACGCTCACCTTCAGTTGCGCGCCGTGGGGCTTGCCGATCGCGTCTTTGCGCGCTGCGGGCTTGCCCAAAATATTGAGCACCAGCACGTCCCCGTCCCAGGCGAAAAAAGTATCAGCGTTGAATGGGCGCATGCTATTCATAATAGTGCCATGCCGCACCGTATCGTCTTGGCGACCTTGAACGCCAAATACATCCACGCCTCTTTGGGCCTTCGCTACCTGCGCGCCAACATGGGGCGCCACGGTGGCGCAGATCTCGATGCTTGCACCGTCTTGCAAGAGTTCACCATCCACCGCGCGGCGCAGGACATCGTGGATGCGCTGCTCAATTCCTTGGGCACCAGGCAGCCCGGCGGTGTGCATATTGTTGGTTTTGGGGTCTACATTTGGAACGTGCTGCCCACCGCGCGCGTGATTGCGCTGCTCAAAGCGCAGCGCCCAGACGTGCGGGTGGTCCTTGGCGGCCCGGAAGTGAGCCATGAGCTGCACGACCAGGCCATCGTCGCGCTGGCCGACCACGTGATCACCGGCTGGGGGGACCTCAGTTTTCCACAGCTGTGCCGCGCGTTGGTACACGGCCCCCAGCCGCTGATGAAGGTCATCGTGGGCCAGCAGCCGCCACTGGGCGACATTTCGTTGCCCTACGCCCAGTACAGCGACACCGATTTGGCACAGCGGGTGCTGTATGTCGAGGCCTCGCGCGGCTGCCCGTTCAAGTGCGAGTTTTGCCTCAGCGCCTTGGACAAAACGGCGTGGGCCTTTGATGTAGAGGCCTTTTTGACCGAGTTGGCGGCGCTGTACGAACGCGGCGCGCGCACCTTTAAATTCGTCGATCGCACGTTCAATCTGAAGATTGACGCTTCGGTGCAAATACTGGAGTTTTTCCTGGCGCGCTTGTCGCAACGCCCTGCGGAGCCCCTGTTTGTGCATTTCGAGCTGGTGCCAGACCACTTGCCCGACCGCTTGAAAGAATGCGTCCTGCGTTTTCCGGCTGGCGTTTTGCAGTTTGAAATTGGCATCCAAAGCCTCAATCCGAGCGTGCAAAAGGCGATTTCCCGCCGCCAAGACGTGGCCAAGGCGGAAGCCAACCTGCGCTGGCTGGCCACCCACAGCCTGGCCCACTTGCATGCCGATCTGATTTTCGGGCTGCCTGGCGAAACTTGGGAAAGCTTTGGGCAGGGGTTTGACACGCTGTGGTCTTGGGGTCCCCATGAAATCCAGCTTGGCCTTTTGAAGCGCCTGCGCGGCACGCCGATGGCGACCAAGTCTTTGCCTGGCATAGCGTTTGACCCAGCGCCTCCGTATACCGTGCGCCACACCGACGCCGTCAGCGCTATGGAAGTTCAGGCCTTTAGCCGCTTGGCGCGCTACTGGGACCTTGTTGCGAATTCCGGTCGATTTAGCCTGACACTGCCACTCTTGCTCGATGCACCGTCGCCTTTTGTCGCTTTTTCGCAGTTTTCCGACTGGCTATGGCGCAGCCAGCAGCGCACCAGTGGCCTGACGCCCGAGCTGTTGGTGGACCTCCTGTTTGAATATTTGTGCCAGCAGCGTGGCTTGCCGAATGAGCGCGTGCTACAAGCCTTGCGTACCGACTATGTGGGCAGCGGTGCGCGCGCAAGTCCGCAGGCGCTGCGAGGCTACCTGCCTCGCCAAGCAAGCCCCACCGCGAGTAAATACGCTAGCGATGTGCCCGTACATACTCAGCGCCAGCAACGCCATGCGTCCGTCGTGGCGAGCTGATGTCACCGTTTACTTGGACGCACCCTACCGATGCCAGTTATGCCACTTCCTTCCGCGCCTGCCTCTCGCTATTGGGCTGACCACGGTACTGCGTACTTTCAGGCATTACAAGCCAGCGGCCAGATCACACAGACCATTGCCGTGCTTCCGGTCGCAGCTACCGAACAGCACGGGCCTCATTTGCCATTGAAGGTGGACACAGCCATTGTTGACGGCGTGGTCCAAGCTGCGCTAGCGCACCTGCCTGTGGATTCCAGTGCGCTTTTTTTGCCGACGCAGGCCGTAGGCTTCAGCCCCGAACACGCGGGCTTCCCCGGCACGCTCACCCTCAAAGCCGAAACGCTGATCCGCCTTTGGACCGACATCGGCGAAAGCGTGGCCGCCACGGGCGTCCGAAAAATGGTGTTTTTCAACGCCCATGGCGGACAAGCCAACTTTATGGACATCGTGGCGCGCGACCTACGAGTCCGTTTGGGCATGCTGGTGCTCAGCGTCAATTGGTACGGACTGCCGCTACGCGGCCCCCATGGCGAAGATGTCAATGCCTTGTTTAGCGCAGAGGAACATCGGTTTGGAATCCACGCCGGCGATATCGAAACCTCTTTGATGCTGGCGCTGTCGCCGGGCCATGTCGCCATGGACAGGGCAGAGAATTTCTCATCTACTTCGCAGGCGCGTGCAGCGCGTTACGACATATTAGGCAACGGCAAGTCAGCCAAGTTGGCGTGGCAAATTCAGGACTACAACCCGTCTGGGGCCGTGGGCAACGCCGCAGCGGCAACAGTCGACAAAGGGCGACGAGTACTCGAAGCAGCCGGCAAGGCCTTGGCGCAACTCTTGGACGAAGTGCAGCAACTCCCTATGAGCACTCTTGCGGGCTAAAGCAGCCCAAGCAAGATCGCTTCGCGACCACCGCCTGCCCAGAGCTGGGCCCCCAGCGCAAACTCAGGCGTAAGTGACCCAAGAGGCGTACTCCTCCGCATCCAAATGGGGCAAGGTGTTGTACGTCACCAGCATGAGCCGCTTGGGGTTGAATGTCAGTTCGGTCACCGATGTATTGCGTATGCGAAAGTTCAGTTCCACCGTGGTCTCGGGTGTGGTCCCCAGCAGATGGCCTATGGCGGTGGAAATGGGCCCACCGCTTGTAATAATCAGTACGTTGCCGCTACATTGGTTTCGCACATGGTCAAGTGCACTTGATACGCCCGCAACAAACGCAGGGTAACTTGGCATGCCCTGGGGGCTCACCACCCCGTTCATCCATTGCGTAAGACCGTCACGCAGCAAGCGAAAGTGGTGGCGATACAACTCAGGGGTGTCGGGCTTTTCCAGAGGTTGCGGATGGATCGCGCGAATCACAGCTTCGCTGTCGTACTCGTTGAGACCGGCCCACGTCAGCGGCACAACAGTAGAGCGCGCGCCCTGAGCGATACCAGCCCACGTTTGCGCATGGCGCCGAAGGCTACCGGTCAGCACAGCATCAAATACGAGCCCCTTCTTCATAAAGTACTCACCGAGCCGCACACTTTGGCGGATTCCGAGCTCGCTTAGATTGTCGTAGTCCGCTGCACCAAACGAGGCCTGGCCATGGCGCACTAAGTAGACATTTCCCATGACCCGATTGGAGCCCAAGCGCGTGAGGTGCTTTGTCCTTAGCGAGACAGGAGACGTGGCCGTCGGTAGTCCGCGCCACTCCGAACGGGCGCAGCGGTGCTCGTCGGTCTATTGACCGGCGCCCATGCAGATCAACAATTCTTTTGTACAGCCTAGCCGGCACTCGAAAACGACGCTAAAATAAGCTCCCCACAGCGTTGATCTGGGTGGGGAAAGACGGAAAACGAAAGTTTCCTGCCTCAGTCTAAAAAGCTGTGTTATGATTGAAGGCTTCGCTGATCACAGCCAAGCAAGACAAGTAGGGTTTAGCTCTACGCAGATCCTTAAAAATTTACAGCCGATAAGCGTGGGCGTTTGAAGGCGATTGCCAAGTTCTTTGGAACTTAGCTTTAATTAGCTAACAAACGCTCATGAAGTAAAAAAGATGTGGAAATCAGAAATGAGATCTACGTCGGTTCCAATTTATGAGTTGCTCGAAAGAGCAAAAAAATCAAGATCGAACTAAAGAGTTTGATCCTGGCTCAGATTGAACGCTGGCGGCA
>CANEVH010000046.1 GCA_947442105.1 Comamonadaceae bacterium
CGGTTGAAACTTCCACTCTTGACCGTCCCACTGGCGGTTCCAGACGATTGCGCCACCGCTTGTCTGAAGCTGCATGTCGGTTGCGCGCAATTGCGCATATCCGTTGGGGGCGCTTACGCTGACCGCGCTGGTGGAAGCTGCGCGGGGGGAGTCGGATAGCGACTGTGCGTGGGATGGAGTGGCTGACCAAAAAAGTACCGGACCAAGAACCAAAGCCAGCGCGCTTACGTAGTGTTTCAATGTGTTTCGTGTCTTTTGCGGCATAGGCATGGACCTAGCAATGCACCGGAGATAGGAGTTATGAATGGCGTTCATTTCTTTATGGTGCTCTGCACTGGGTAGGCCCTACATTGGGTACGTACACGCATTTTTGGCCTTTTAACTTCACCGGCGTGCTGGTGGAACCGCCCCCGAAAATACCCCAACCACCACCACCTCCTCCTCCTCCACCGCTTGACCCGCCTCCAACACCTGGACAAGTGCTGTTGCTAACGGCGAACCAGCTAGCGGACGTAGAGCTTTGCGATAAGGCACCATTGCGGCATACAAAGTCAGCCGTAACCAACATGACATCGCTGTAATTGAAGCAACCCCCACCCGAGGCACTACCGCTGCTGGCTACATCGTCAAGCGACTGCAAAGCGACCACCCGGTAGGGAATGGTGACCCGCTGTTTGGCCTCTAGGCTAGACGGAATGTTGGTCAAAAACTCATAGCGGAAATAGGCATTGCTTAGCGGCAAAGTTTGTTGCACGTTGTCGGCGCGGATCAAGCCATAGTTAGTGAGCTTGAGTTCGCCGTAATAGACGTCGCCAGTGGCCATTTTGGGCAAATTGGTGCCCGCTGGCTCCATCACGATCACGGCTGCCGGTACATCGGTCTCAAAGGTAGCGTTCAGGGTGATTTCGTAGCGGTCTTGGATGGTGATTTCACGCACACTCCACTCCACGGTGACCGTGTTGTACTGCAAAAACACCGCTTGGTTGGCGGTAATGCCGGGTTTGACGGTGAGCCGCCCGCCGATTTCTTGGTGGTTGTCTGCCGAGGCGCGGAATTTGTAGCGACCGGTGGGCAGTGCCTGGAAGAAGGCCTCACCCACCCCGTCGGTCACCAGTTCGGGATTGATGGTGGGTACATCTTCGTTTTGAATAGCGATGCGCGCACCGGCCAGACCGGCAATGATTCGGCCGTCCTTGCCTACCGTGGCGGTAAAGATGTCGGACGCCTTGAACAGCACGTTGCCCTGCCCGCTTTGCGTCACGCTGGCATACACGTTCAGGCTTTGGCTGGCCACATTGTCGCCATTGACCGTGAGCCTGAACTCGTACACCCCCTCGGGTGTGCCGCTGGGGGGCGAAAACGCCAAATCAATGGTTCTGCTTTGTCCAATGGCAAGGGTGCCGTTGGCAGCGCTGCCGATACTGACCCACGCAGGCGCAGGGCTGCCGTCTACCTTGGTTAAAGTGAATCTCAGGTTCAGTGCATCTTGCAGCCCGTTGTTCTTTACGCTGACCGATTCCACTTGGCTGCCGCCTTGTGCCAAGCCGGTTTCAATCAAGCTAGGCGTGCTCACGAGATAGGGCTTGGCCTCAGACAGGCGGTAGTCCACGCGAACCTGGCCTATGGGCGTATTGGCGTGTTCGTCGCTGAGCACATCAAAGATCAGCGCGCCCGAGGGTTGAGCGTCGTTGTTGGCAACAAATTGCACTGGGAGGTTGAGTGTCTGGCGCTCTACCAAATTAACGGACGGCGGCAGTTGCACCGAAACGCCCGCCGGAATTTGCCCTGTGGGCTGGTTGGCAGCGTTCAACACGAGCCGCAGGTTATTGGCGCTGGTGCCAACGCCGGCCTGCGCGTAAAAGGGAATGGTGAACGGGTAGTTTTGCGGAACGTCAAGTCCGTAGGGGGTTGGACCCACCGTTACCCGGCTGATAGTGAAAGATTTTTGCTCTGGCCGGTCGGTAATGTCGGGATGCACCGCACTGACTTTGTAGAGGCCGCCGTCGGTGTAAGTTGGCTTGAAGGTGTACACAAACTCGCCGGTGCCATCGGTAATGACGCTTTGGACGCGCTCAAAACCCTGTTGATTGAGCACGAGTTTGAGGCGGGTATTGGCCAAGGGCGCTTTGCCAGCCCGGTCCAGGGCACGGCCTTTGATGATGACGTCTTGGTCGCCGAAGGAATTGATGGGGCTGACATCCGTGACTTCGCCCAGATAAGCCGTGTCCAAAAGCGAAACCGTGCGTTCGGAACCTCGTCCAGCAATGAGAACCTCGTCTTCCTGACCGCTGTGGTAGCGCAGGGTATCCACTTCTAGGCGGATGCGAATGTTGTTGGGGCTGGAGCTTGGCACGTTTAACGTAAAGATGTCCGACACATAGCTGCTGCCCGCTGGAATGCGTGCCACGGTTTGGCCGTTGGTCAAGGTCACCACATTGGCGCCCAAAACCTGCTTGTAGGGCTGGGTTGCGAGCACGTTGCCGTCAGCGTCCAATATCTTGAACCGCATTTCTGAGGAATCCGAGGCGCCGTTATTGGTTGCGGTGAGCAGCTCGACTTCGACCTCGCTGGTGTTTTCAATGGTGAGTTTCAATTTGCCGGTGGAGCCCCGGACGAACTCTTCGGTTGCCATGCCCACCACCAGTCCGCCTTCGGACACGGCCAGCGTTTGGTCGCGTGAAATGCGCACCAGTTCACCTTCGGCGGGCACGATTTCAACCCCTACTTGGGCGCTCGGTGCGCCGGGCAGGTCGGCGTAGCC
This sequence comes from Comamonadaceae bacterium, assembly GCA_947442105.1. GTDB lineage: Bacteria > Pseudomonadota > Gammaproteobacteria > Burkholderiales > Burkholderiaceae_C > Allorhodoferax. The sequence goes on from CANEVH010000046.1 coordinate 2,762, forward strand.
ACCAACAATCACAGTAACCAGCTTGGTCTCGTTGCTGCCCAAGCTGAAGGCCGGAGATTTTTGGTAAACGAATTGCGTGGAGTACCGGTCAATGGGAACGCGTACATACGCTTTAACCGTGTCCAGTGCTATGGCCGAGGTATTGCTGACTTGCACTTGCAAGCGATTCATGATGCCGCGCTTTAATGGCAGGCCAGAGACGATTTGGCTGCTTACATTGGGCAAGGTCACGGTGTGCGGGAACTCGACCCGGTTGGCGTCCACGGTGGCAACCGTGTAGCGACGTTCACCCGACGTGTAGCCCGAGTCTGTAAAGCTGGTGCCCGGTATGGCGGACGGCGTGAGTTTGACCTTGGAGGCGTCGGGGCCGACGTACACCATATACCCCGCCACCGAGCCATTGGGCGCGTCCCACGAGACGACGGGCAGCGTGTTGCCTAGTTGCTCAACCCGAATATTGCGCACCGGCAACAAACTGGCGTTGAGGTACATGGAGTTAGAGATTGCCGATTCGTTGCCCGCAGCGTCCACCGCTGTCACCACATACGCACCCTCATAGGGCGAGGGACTGTTGTCATAGGTTTGGGGCGACTTGACGCGGGTTTTGATCGGTGTCAGGCCAGAAATGCTGGTGATCCGAGTGCCAGTGCTGCGGTACAGGTTGTAGTAGTCCACCGTGCTGGAAAGGGGCGGCTGCCACGCGGCGTAGATACCTTGGCCTGTCAGCGTAAGGGTCAAGTTTTGCGGTGCACCCGGTCCGTTAGCGCTGGCAATGACTTCAATGGCTACTGTTTGCCCAGAGATAGATTCCTGTCCATTGGCTTGGCGCACGCTGGCGAGTGCGTAGCTGTAGACGCCGTCTGCTGGTGTTTGGTCAATGTAGTCCGTGCCGCCCGTGCGTGCCAATGCCACAAGAACGCTTTGGCCGGGGCCTTTGCGGTAGATCTGGTAGCTCGACACGTCGGCCACTGCCTGCCACGCCAGTTTCACCTTGCCACCAGGCTGGGCCTTGACCGTTAATCCCAAAGGAATGTCCAGCGGCGGGAGATTGCCTTGGTAGACCTGGTAGCGATTGAACCCGGCCACCACGGTAGACACATTGTCTAAGCCGTCTTGCGCGCGCTGGCTAAACGTCAGCACCTCGGGTTGGCCCAAACCAGCATCCGTTGGCAAGCTGAAGCTGGCACTGTAGGTAAGCGCATCAACCCGTGCCAGGCCTGCCACCAGCGTCGCAGCGCGCAATGGCCCGGACAGCAGGTATTTGATTTGCGGGGTTGCAGCCGGTGCCTTGTTGTACACAAAGGTGGCTTGCACCGTGGGGCTTGCATCTACCTTGATGGGCGTGGATGGCCTGAGCGTGATCGTGGACAAGATGGGGCCATCGGTCTCCACCGCCAAAGTGGCACCTGCGTCAATATCCGTACCCCGGTTGCCCACCATGTCGCGCGCAGAGAACAAGGCGTTTGCCGTGCCTGCGGGCGTGTTGGCATCGATCAAGAAGTTGCCCAAATACAGGGTGTCGGTGGACTTGACCAGCTCCACGGTAATAGGCGCACCGCCCGCAGGTACCACAGCCAAATAAGGCGTGGACTGCAATGGCTCAGAGACGGTCAAGGTGACGTTCATACGGCCTTGGCCATAGCGCCCCGTGCTGGCATCGACTTTGCCAAGGGAGGCGTAGGCGATAGAAAGCGCCTTGGGTAGCGTGTTGTCAGACACCGCACTGGCCAGGTTGGAGGGCAAGGACGCAGTGCCCGCCGCGTTGACCGCAATCACCCGGTATGACCAGGTGCCGTCCGCGCTGGGCATGTCTTCATAGCTGCTGTTCACACCGACCAGCTGCGCAATTGGTGTGGCCTCGTCCAAGGCACTGAAACTGCGCTGCGCACGGTAAATCTGGTAGCCCACCACGTTGGGGTCGGTGGGCCGTGTCCACGCCAGCTTGATTCTGCCGCTGGTAAGCGACTGCGCCGACAAACCGCTGGGGCCAGTCGGCACCGCGCTGTCGCGGGTGACGGTGATGCCCGCCGACAAGGCGCTGGTTCCATAGCTGTCGCTGGCGGTGGCTTGGATGAGGTTGCTGCCCTCCAGCAGGGCTAGCGGGGCAGTGAATCTGCCATCCGACGCCGCAATGAGTGCAGCCCCTATGTTGTCGCCGTTGCGCAGCAGCCGCACAGTGCTGCCTGGGGCTGCGATGCCCACCACGGTGACCGATGCGTCGCGGGTCACCAGCCCGCTGCCTGGCTGAATCAGCGTAGGTGCATCCGGTGCGGTGTGCTCTACCATCAGGGTGAATGTGGAACTGCTACTCGTGTTGCCCAAAGAATCAACGGCGCGCAGCAGATACACATGGTTGCCGTTTGCCACTGCGGTGATGGACACGGGCAGACTCTGGTCCCCATTGGCATTGCCGGTGGCAACCACCAGGCCGTCGCGCAGCAAGTCCACGCGCGCTACGCCACTGCGGTCGGTGGCCGAGAAGCTGAGTGTGGCGCTGCGGGTGATGCGTATGCCGTCTTGCAAAGGCGCGCCATCCAGCCGAAGGTTCGATAGCGTCGGCCCCTCGGTGTCTGGCTCTTGCACCACGCGCTCCACGCGCACGCTCACGCTTTGCTCCGCCGTGCGGCCAGCCTCGTCATAGGCCACCACTTTGATGGTGTGCGCGCCTACGCTGGCGGTCTCGGTATTCCAATCCATGCTGTAAGGCGCGCTGACGGTGCTGTAGACCAGTGCGTTGTCGATGTAAAAGCGCACTTCGGTGACGCCTGCACCGTCGGTGGCCGTGGCCTGGATGGCGATGGACTGGTTTACCACGCTGCCGGCTGTGGGGTTGGTCAAGGCCAGTACCGGGGCCGATGTGTCATACAAAACGCCGCCCGCCAACGCCGCAGACACCACGTTGCCACTGGCGTCCCGAAACTGCACGCTAATGCGCTTGCGGCCCTCACCGGCCGACAGGGTGAATGGCAATTGGATGCGGCCATTGGAAAGCGGCTGGAACGCTACGCCCACAAACGCGTCTGCCTCTGCGATACGGTATTCGGTTGCGTTAAAGCACTGCAAGGCCAAGGTGACCAAGCGCTGCTCCACATAGTTGGCAGGCGATAGCAGGCGCACGGACGGGCTGAGCAGTGGCGCGCTGGGCAGGTAGTCTGCAAAGTCCACCACACCCGCCAGCGCGTCCCCCTTGCCCTGGGGGTTGGCGACTGCGTCTTTGGGGCCGGTGGCGTCACCCCACCAGTTGCCCTGTGCACGCAAGCTGCCGGTTGGGTTCAGGTTTTGTGCCGCATACAGTGTGTTGCCAACAAACTGCGTTTGGGTGACGGTGGGCGCACTGGCGCCACTGGTTTGCAGGCCGGTGGCGTTGCCAAGAAAACTGGCGCCTTGGACTATGGGGCTGGCACCGTCCAAAAGTTGCAAGGCGAGCACATTGTTGCTGAACTGCAAGAAATTCAGCGGCGGCGCCCAACCCCGAACGGTGAGCGCGCCAGTGGCACCCGTTGCGTCACTGCCCCCGGCGTAGCGCAAGCTCATGTCGTTCAAGCCACCGCCATACTGCGCGGCCGACTTTTCTAGCCGCAGCCCGCGCCACTGGCCGGGCGCCGGGGTTTGGGCTGTGGGCGCTGTCTGGCCCCCCACGCTGTCATCGCGCACGCTGGTCAATGTCACCGCGCTGCCTGCCACCAGGTGGTCGCGCACCACCAGCTGGGCATCGGTGCCAAATTTCACCACCACGCCGTCTTCCAGCCGCAGCTCGGCTGCCAGCACCGCAGCAGCACACAGCCCCCCTGCGGCCAGACCCAGGGCGATGGCCCGCAGGCCTGTGCCTAAGCGTGACCAAAAGTGGCGGTGGCGTGGGGGCTGGTTCATGGCAGCGTGGATAGGGACGGCCTAGACAGTGCGCACCAAGGCTTAGCCTTTAAAGCCCACAGCCCTTAGCGCGGCATAGGGCACCACATAGCTTTTGCCGCTGGCGGTAATCAAGCGGGCCTGGGGCTCGCCCACCATGGCCACGGTGACCACCACCTTGTCCACCGCCTCGTTTTCGGCAAAGCGCGACAGGTCCAGGGTGCCCGCCACCACCACGGTGTAGCTGGTGGTGGCCTGCAAGGTGCTGGGGCCTGAAGGCAGCGTGACCGACACCTGGGTGGTACCCGCCGCCGCGCTGCCTGCAATGGCGGGGCTAATGACATCTGTGGGGAACCCATAAGCGGGCACTACGCGCAGGGTGATGATATTGCCCACCGGCACGTTGGTGGTGGCAAAAGTGACGGTTACAGGGCCGGTGGTGCTGGCGGGAAAGACCACGTCAGCCGTGCCGGTGGGGCTGGCAGGCACGGCCTGGTCGGCCACCTGGCTGATGCGCAAGCTGGGCGCGGCGCTGATGAACAGCGGCCCGGGGGTGTCCACTACGACCGCTGGCGAGACCGGGCCGTTGAAGGTAAAGGCCTCGGCCTCAAGGCGGATACGGCCGGGTGAGCCGCCAAGTTGGTGATGGTAGCCGTCAATACCGCACCAGTTGCCTGGATTGTTGTCCTGGTTGACACAGCCGCCATCGGCATTCAGGCTGCCACTGCCTGAAATGCTGGTAGCGACTAAGCGAATGGCGCCCCCCGCCCCACCAGCACCGTTGCCTCCACCGCCGACACCGCCGACGCCACCAGCTGCGCCGCCGCGCGCAGTAATGGCGCCGGTGAGGTTGATGCTGGTGGAAGAGGCTACGAGGATGGCACCGCCGCCGCCGCCGCCGCCTGACCCAGCAAAAGAACTGCCGCCGCGGCCCCCTCCGCCACCAGAGCCGCCTAACAGTGGTTGAAGTAAAGTGGAACCGTAAGCACTACTGTGGTACTCAGACGCAAGAGTCGAACAAACCCAATTGTCAGCTCCCCAGGCAGGGCGCGTTGTAGCCGCATAAGCGCCCCCAGTTCCAAAGTAATGAACGTACCCGCCCAAACCATCGCAGCTATTGTCCCCTTCTCTGCCGCCCCGCCCTCCCCCCGGCCCTAGCCCGGCGCCACCGCGAATAATGCTTGGCGTTAACGCCACATCGTCCCGCCCCCCCCGCCCACCGTCGTAGCCACCGGGACCGCCTATTCCAGGGTTGCCGTCGTCCGCCAGCACACCGTCACCCTGGGTGCCAACCGAGGGGGCGGTGCCACCTTGTATGTCAATGGTGCCAGCAATGACCACATCGCCCGTGGCCAGCATGTACACCGGGGTATTGGTCGCGTTTCTTTTGAACTTTACGGTCACGCCCAGGGGGATGTTGACCGTGGTGTAGTTCAACACGCCGCTGGGGGGCAGCACCACCTCGGTGTTGACCGTGGGGTTGAATTCGCCGTCGGCCCCCGTGCTGCCACTGTTGACGGCGGCCATGGCCGGAGCGGCGCACAGCAGGGCCAGGCTGGCCAGCAGGCTGCCAAAAAAGGGCTGCGGGCGACGCGCCATAAGAGGAACGCGCGTTGAAGAACAGTAGGTGGCGTGGGACATGGAAGAACTCCTCAAATCAACGAAACGTAAAACGGAGAACCAAGGGCGAACGGTCGGGTGCACCGGCGGTGCAATGGCAAAAGAACAGGGTTTAAGCAGGGTAGGCATGGCGTGCTCCTTAACGGGCGGGGACGATGGTGAGGGTGTTAAACGCCGCAGCGGCGGCAGGTGTGACACCACCGGGAACCAGCAGCCGAAGCACGCGCTGGCCAACGGTGGCTTCACCGCCCGAAAGCACGGTGAAACTGAGGAACTCGCCGAAGCTGTCTTGGCCCCAGACCGGTGCGCTGCCGAAGGTGATGCCGCTGGCGGGCTCGAACTGGGCGGCGAACACGCTGCGCAACTGGCTACCGCGCACGCGCATGGTGGCCAATTCACCTTGCGCCAACACGACGGGGGCGATGGAGTTCACAGTAGGCATTTGCCCAACGCCTAGCGCGGCGGCGGCGTCGGTGACAAACAGAACTTCACTGTCTGCGGTAAGCAGGCGCAGCCTGCGATTTTGGGCGGGAGTGTCCCCAGTCAAGGCAATGGACATCTCTACGCGCTTACCGTCCGCGCTGGCCGACGGCGTGCCCAGCAAAATGCCGGTGTCTGGAGTGACTAGCACGGAGGTGACCGATTGCAAGCCCTGGCCGGTGATGGACAGGGTGCCGCTGCTGCCTTGCAGCCAGCCCGAGGGGCTGACGGTTTGAGCGCCAGCGCCCACCAGCAAGCCCACGGTGCCACTCACGGTGGTGCTGGGTGGGTTGGGTAGCTGTTCCAACTCGCCAACTTTCACACCCACCACGCCGGAGACCAGTGTGAAGGTATCGGTCACCACGGGCGGTGGCGGCACATCGCCCACCCGCACGCCCACCGGTAGGGACATGATGTTGGCGTATGTGGGGCCGACCTGGGTGGCGATTTGAATCTGGTTGCTGGGTGTCGCAGCCAAGCTGGAGTCGCCCGCTGCGGTGGTGACGACCACCGTGCGCGTGCCGCTACCAGCGTCAGGCGCAGCTTGTGCGTAGAAGGAGAGTTGCGTGCCGTCTGCGCTGGCCTGCAGCGGCCCGCTGATGGTGACGCCATCACCCGGCACGATGCGCACCGCGCTCACATTGCTGAAGTTGCGCCCACGCAGGCTCACTTTGGTGCTGCTGGCGTCGCCAGCCAGCAAGACCTGCGGGTCCACAGAAACAAGCTCTGGCAGCGGCGCGGTGATCAGCACACCGCCCAGGTCAGCCGGTAGCTTGGCAAGGACTTGGTCGCCCGCCTTGAACACAATGCCGCGCACTCCTTGGCTGGCGGTGGCTTCCACGCGCAGGGTTAGCTGAGCCTCGGTGCCTTGTGCATTAAGCACCGGCGTTCCCACCCACGATATGCCGGCGTTGGGCGCCAGGTCTGCGGCGCTTAATTCTTGCAGGCCAATACCGCGCACCGTCAGCACCACGTCATTGCCAACCACTGCCACGCGGGGAGTGAAGCCCGTTACCACCGAGCCCACCAATACACCCACATTGGCACTGGCCTGCAGGCTGTCTACGGTAACTGGCGGGGGCACTGGGGGCTCGCCCACGCGCACACCTACGATGGGTGCAACCAGCCCGGAAGTCACCGTATCGACCTTGCTTGCAATAGTGAGTGTGTTCTCGGGGCCAGCGGTGCTGCTGCTCACCCCTGCCGGCGTTGCTACGCGCAGCACGCGTGCGCCCAGCGCAGCATCCGCCGCAATGGCCACACGCACGGTCAGCCGGGTGCCGTCGGCGCTGATCTGGGGCTGGCTGTCCAATTGCAGGCCGCTGGCAGGCTCAAGAGCCACTGCGCCCTGCGCAAGCCCTTTGCCGCGCACGGTGAGGGTGGTAATTTGCCCGCGTTCGGCAACAAAGGGTTCAACAGATGCCAAGGTGGGCGCGGTGAGCGCCACATTGAACACGGCAAGCGCCGGGTCTGCAAAGGGTATCTCGGCGCCGTCCGCGTCCTGAACGCGCAGACGACGACTGCCAGCGGCGGCGTCCGCAGAGGCACGCACCGTGGCCTGCAAGCGCGTGCCTTGTGCGTCCAGCGTGGTGTTTTCAACGCTAAGCCCATCGCCAGGCACCAAGCTTAAGCGGGCACCCGCCGGTATGGCCTGGCCCTGGATGGTGAGCGCAGTGCTGCTGCCCACAATCATGCCGCGTGGCGAAACACCCGTAAGCACGCCGCCGACTACCACGCCCACTGGCGTATGCGTCGCGGTGAGTATGTTGGTCTGGGGAAGATCCGCCGTTCCTATCAGCACGCCAACCGGCGAGGCGTATGCGGTGTTGATGGAGCTGAAGTCGCCACTCACAAACACAGGCACGTCCACGGCGGCCAAAGTGGCACTGGTGATTTGCAGTGCCGTGGTCGCCGGTTGGGCTGCGGATACATAAATTTTTGCAGTGGTTTGGCCAGCCGGGATCAACACCGTGGACGGGCTGACGCTGGCCTTGCTGCTGTCGGCAATTTGGAAGTTAAGGCGGTTTTCGCGGTAATCGGGCTTGGACAGGCGCACCGTAATCGCGTGCAATTTGTTGTCCGGCGGGATGGCGATGGGTGCGGGTTCTACCGCAATAGAGGGGGGCGTGGCGGCGCGCACTACGAACGCCTGCTGCCCAGAAGTAATGTACTGGCCAGCACCTGCCGGGTCGGGGCTGCGCACCTGAATTTGCAGCGTTGCAACTGCCGTTTGGTTGGGCAAGGTGAACTGAAGTTCGGACTCGTTCACGAATCGGGTGACTGCGGGTGCAGAATTGACTAGGACCTCAGAACTGGATAAAAAGTTCCGGCCGGTCACTGTTACATCGGTGAGGCCTGCCTGGGTCTCGACGCCATCGGGGGTGACGCCGGTTACCGCAGGTGTTGGCAGACTGACTACAAGGCCCGGCAGCACGTGTATTTGCCCCGCGTCTACCAGTAGTTGAAAGCCCATAGGGCCCACTGGTGCTGCATTACCCACCGTGACCTGGAGGTTGACCTGGTTGTCCGAGGCGCCGGGGAACACGGTGGATGACACATCGGCGCCGTCCCATACCAATCGCCCTATTCCGCTCAGGCGCGAGCCGCTCAAGGTCACCGTGGTGGTTTGACCTCGCTGCACGACCGAGGGAGTGATGGACTGGACACTCGGCGTGGTGCCAACGGAAACGGTGCCAGCGGAAAGAACGTAGGGGATGCCACGCAGACCCCACACCACATTGGTGGTGATATCTCCTGCCGGAACCGCGATCCCGTTTATTGTGTTTCCGCTGGCCTGCAGACCCAGGCCCGTTGGCGAAGCCAGCAGGTCCAGCGTAATTGCTGCGCCAAGGTGGTTCTTTAAATTGACGTAGTTGAGGGTAGGACTAGCTCCTTTTATCGACAACCCTTTGCCGTGATCAAAAATCACGTGTTCAAGCGTCGATTGCGCAGGCGAGGATAAGAACGTCCATTGCCGCCAATCACCAGCTGCCGCTCCAAGCCCCTGCCGCGTCCTGTCTGAATCAACCCGAATAGGTTTGGTGGCCGTACCGAGGGCACGAATGCTTGCGTTCTGCACTGCGAGGCTCGCATTTGCCGCCATGTAGATGGTCACGCCCGGGTCAATCGTCAGTACCGCGTAGTCTTGCAGAACCACATCACCAGTCACTAGGTAGGGGCTGCTGGCGGCAGTCCAACGCGTGGGGGCACTAATGGTTCCACTGACAAGGGTTTGCCCCTGGGCTGGCTGCAGGGAGCTAATCAGGAGAAAAAAAGCAAACACCAAACGGGGCAGAAGCCCTCTCAACCCACTGGCGGCAGCGAAACGCTTAATCGCAACGAAGTGCATTGCCAGCGCCCGGTGATCGATGAATTTGCGCCTGTGAACCAGACGCCGAGATACCTCCCGAAGCGGCATGCGCGCAAAGGTTGGGAGGAAAGTGACCACTGAACACCGATGCAGTGCCTGCCTTGGCCTGAATATTCACGAGGAGCTGAACAGCAAGTCCCGGCACAACAACCCCTTCGTTACATCGTTAAAGATTTCGCGATCATACAAGACATTGTTACCAACATAGCTTAGAACAAACACCTATCCACAGCCCAAGCACCTCCGGCAAGATGTAGTGTTCGCCATCGCGCGTGGCAATCGAAGCACACACGCGGTGCTGGGCGCAAGCGCAAGCGGTGCGAACGACCAAGGCACATGGACCACTGCACCAGGGGGGTCTTGCCATCCAGGTAGCTGAGATGGCACTCATATCCACTGAAGGCGCCTACCACCACATCCATCCGTGGACGTGCCGCCTTAAATGTCGGGATAAAGTTGTTGTATTCGTAACTATTCAAGCGCTGGCATGGTATCCTGACAGGGCTTTGGCTGAAAGGTTGCGCCGCTGCAATGCTGATTTGGTGTGAGGGGCGCATCGCAGCGAGTGGGGACCCACCTTTTGGGCTTGCCCAGCAAGGGGGCTCGACGAGCCTAACGCAAAGCAGAAAGTTTTGCGTTGGTGTAAGAAAGTGTTGTTTCAATCTAAACAACAAACAAGTGATTTAAAAGAGGCAATTTCGATACCTAGAAACCTACGAAACTTCCTTAGCAATGATTGAGTTGTTAGTGCAGATGAAGCTACGTAAATGACGGAAGAGATGATGCATAAAATTCTCGGTACCAACTTGTTAAAGTTTCCTTACAGTATTCTTCGCTGTTTCGTTGGCTCCTTTTTTCTGCTTTTTCTGTGTGCGAACCTTTCAGCGAATGCCCAGGAGACTGTGTGCGCGCGCGTCAAAATAGAAATCAAGCAAGAGCTGACCCTGGAGCGGCAGGCATTTGACGCCGAGATGAAGATAAACAACACAACCGATACAGCTGTTATTGAGAATGTTGCGATTGAAGTAAAAATCACGGACGAAGCGGGAACGTCCACAATTATCACAAGTGATCCGAATGACCTCACCGCGAAGTTTTTTGTCCGATTGTCAAACAAGCAAAATATATCTGCAATCGATGGCAGTGGCACAGTTAATCCAAAAACTACCAGTGTTATTAATTGGTTGATTATTCCAGCCCCGGGATCTGCCGGTAGTAGTCCAGTAGGAAAAAAATACCTGGTGGGTGCCACGTTACGGTATAAGTTTGGTGGTGAAGAAACCATACTTACAGTCTCACCAGATGTGATTACTGTAAAGCCTTTACCCCTCCTCACTTTAGACTATTTTTTGACTCAGGATGTAGTAGCAGACGACCCTCTAACTCCGGCGATAGAAGCTTCTGAGCCCTTCACGCTTGGTGTGCGAGTAAAAAATAACGGGTATTCGACGGCTAAAAACCTAAAAATCGATTCGGCCCAGCCAAAGATTATTGAAAACAATCAGGGCTTATTGATTAATTTTTTAATCACTGGTAGCTACCTTAATGACTCCCCGATACAAAACAGCCTGTTAATAAATTTCGGTGATGTAGCGGCTAATTCGAGCAAGATGGGCCGTTGGGTAATGGAATCAACCCTTGCAGGGCGCTTCACTGAGTTTACCGCTCGCTTTAGCCATTCCGACGAATTGGGTGGAGCATTAACCTCCATTTTACAGGCTACCAACGCCCATTTATTGTTACGTGACGTTCGAGTCGATTTACCCGGCCGCGACCATGTGCGCGACTTCCTCGCCCAGGATGGGGACGTGATTCGTATCTACGAGTCGGATGGCCCTGACACCGTGGTGACTGACAGGAGCAGTGTTGCGACACTGACGTCAGCCACCGAAATTAATGGGAACCCCCACTTCACATTGAGTTATCCGGCGGCGTCGGGTTTTACCTTTGTGCGGCTTGCAGATCCGTTCAACGGCACTAAGGTATTTGGCAAGGTGATTCGCTCTGACGCCAAGGATATGTTGCCCGAAAATATCTGGTTTTCTAAAACGCGCAATGAACAAACCAAGGAATTGCAGTATTGGATTAATTTCTTCGATGTCAACAGTACCGGCCAGTATGACGCCGAGTTTCAAGCACCCCCGCCAGCTGCTACGCCCCCTGCCCTGCAGTTTATTCCCGACCGTGTGGTAGACGAAAACCAGCAAGTGTCATTTTTGGTAGAGGCGAGCAGTGCGCTCGGTAGCGCGTTAAGGCTCAGTGCTGCTCCACTACCGGTGGGTGCAACTTTCACTGCCCAACCAGCAGACCTCACCAATCCAGGCTTAACCCGTGCGATCTTTGACTGGACCCCGAGCAAGGGAAGCGCAGGTAGTTACCTGGTTTCATACTTTGCCAATGACGGTGTGCTGACTACATCACGCTCGGCCACCATTCGTGTTCAAGCTGTTGCCGTGCTTCCCGGCCCAGGCACTCCTACTATTGAATCGCCGCTACCGGGCGCGCAGGTGAGCACGCTCAAACCGGTGTTGTCGGTAATGGCTTCCAGTGCTGCGCAGGACCCTACGAAAAGTATACAGTTTGAGGTGTATTCCGACGAAGCGAAATCCCAGTTGCTAACGACGCTAACGGTTCCTGCCGCTACCCCGGTTACAGGGGAAAACACAGGCAGCGTTCCGCAAGCCACTCGAACGCAATTGACGGAAGATTTGGCGGATAACACCCACTATTGGTGGCGCGCAAGAGGCTTTGATGAAAGTTTGTACAGCCCGTGGGTCAGTGGACGATTTTTCGTCAATCTTTTTAATGATCCACCAGATAGTTTCAACTTGACAAGTCCAGTACCTGGTGCGGAGGTTCGTACCTTGACACCGCCCTTAGCTTGGACCAATAGCGTTGATAAGGATGGCGAGACAATTTCTTATTCGGTCTTGGTTTACAAGGACGCCGCCGCTACGGAACTGGCAGCGCAAGCGCAGGACATTGCTCCTGACACGAGCGGCAGTACCTCCTGGACGGTCGCAACTCCATTGGTCAACCACCAGACTTACTACTGGCGCGTTGTGGCAAAGGATGCATTGGGTGCGCAAACTGCGACTCCGACACGCTCCTTTCTTGTCTACACCGGCAATACTGCGCCTAATGCACCTGCTTTGATTGCACCCCCAATGGGTGGCGAAAGTGCTTCGCTTACTACGGAATTGGTAATTAACAACAGCAGTGATGCTGAAAGTGATTTCATTAGCTATGTATTTGAAATTGACTCGGTAAATACGTTTGATTCAGCGAACAAGCGAAGCTCAGGTCCGGTGGTCCAAGGCAGTGTTGCTACGCGCTGGACAACACCTTCACTGCTTGAAAACCAACGCTACTGGTGGCGTGTCAAGGCCTTGGATGGCCGCGCCGAATCAGCATGGGTTACCGGCAATTTTTTGGTGAACGCGGTCAATGACTCACCGCCCGCGCCCACAGTTAAAAATCCTGGCAGTGCCGCTTGGACTGCGACTTTGCAGCCTAGCCTCGAGTCCAACCCAGTTTTCGATCCTGAGGGTGAGGTAGTGAGCTACCAGTTTGAAATTTACGCAGACGAGAGGATGACGTCCCTGGTAACGGATGGCAGATCAAGTAACACCGGTTTCATCCTGCCTAGGCCCTTGAAAGACAAGTCTACCTATTGGTGGCACGTCCGCGCATTCGATCCTCACGAAGCATTTAGTGCCTGGAGTGCGCCAACGGTTTTGTATGTGAGCAGTGCGCCGTACCAGCAACCCACCATTGCATTGACCACGCCCGCTACCGCCGTAATGCCGGATCAGGTCTCTTCTACAAGCGGTACTCGCAAACAGGTCACTCTTCGCTGGGAGGGAATGGATCCCAACATCGAACCAACGATAGCACTCTACTGGGACAAGAAAAACTCTGGATATGCGGGTAACGTAATTGTCGACGGGTTGCGGCAAAGCGCAGGTATGCAAAGCGGTAGCTACGTTTGGGACGTGACCGATATGGCCTCTGGCACTTATTACGTCTATGCCGCTATTTACGACGCTAAAGGAATGGGAAGAGCCTACGCTCCGGGCGCTTTGGTTATTCCCAGCGCCGATCAGGTCGGCAGCATTACGGTTACGGCAGGAAAAAACTTGCGGACGTCAGAGGATGGCTTAAGTGCAAGCTTCAATGTTCGCTTGGGTAGGGAACCCACTGCGTCGGTCGAGGTGCCGCTATGGAGTGGTAATGTTCATGAAGGCACTCCTTCGCCAGCCAGTCTGACGTTTACTCCAAAAAACTGGGCTTCGAATCAGACAGTGACAGTCACAGGACAGAAAGATTGTTTGCCAGACGGAAAGAAGACGTACCAGGTGTTCTCAGGGCAAGCTCAATCCTTGGACCCAGAGTACATAGGGCTGTCTGGGAAGCCGGTAACTGTGATGAACGCTGACAGTGTCCGCCCGCAAGCCAAGACCGGTAATCCCAACCTTCATATCTGCGGTCTGACCCAGATCAGCGAACGCAAGGTGAATGCGCGTACGTGGGAGTACACGCTCCGCGCAGAACTAACCAACAGCGGTGCAGATGTAAAAGGCGTAACTTCGAAGCTCCAATCAGTGCCATTCAATCTCCAAATCGTGGAGGGTAGCCTGCATTACGGCGCTATAGGTCAAGGTAACACGGGTAAGACCACTGACGTGGTGACGCTTCGGTCGCGCTTTCCTGTTCCGGTGCAAGTGTTCAAGCTTGGCTCGGGGTTTCGCTGGAATGTAGTGGTGAAGCAATGAGCTGGGATAAACGAAAGGTCGTGCTGTACTCCAGCGATTCGACAAGGTTACGCGGCTTTACTCTGCTCGAGCTGTTGGTTGTGATTGTCATCATCGGACTTCTTGCGGCTTACGTTGGTCCCCGTTATTTTTCCCAGTTGGGTAAATCTGAACGTGCGACTGCTAAAGCACAGATTGAAGGATTGAGTCGGGCCATTGATACCTATCGTTTGGATACCGGGAGATACCCTACGGGCGAGCAAGGGTTAAATGCGTTGAACGTAAGGCCTTCTGACGAGCCGAAATGGAACGGGCCTTATTTGCAAAAGGCCGTTCCGCTTGACCCTTGGGGGCGAGCTTATGTCTATCGAATACCAGGCCAAGGGGCTGACTTTGATCTGTTTTCTCTGGCTAAGGATGGACAAGTGGGCGGTGATGGAGATGCGGCCGACATCTCTTACCGGTAACGCAATTATGGGTCCAGCATGATGAGTATGAGCAATTCGTCCGACTTGGCTTCAACAACTAGGTCTTCCGAAAAGCCGCCGTTGTTTGGACCGACCTCCATTCGTATCAGGGTCCAGAGCACTTCGGGAATTCAGACACTGGAGTTCAGCGGTATCGCACAGTCCGAAGCAATTCACCGCGTCACTGCGCGAGGTTTAACGGTTTTGTCTGTCGAGCCAACTAGGACGCCCGAGCTGCGCGGCGTTATTACGGGTCAGCAGCCTCTTTTTCCCTTGTTGTTGTTCAGTCAGGAACTATTGGCCCTGCTCGAGGCCGGGCTCAACCTTAGCGAGGCCCTTACCACTCTGTTGGCCAAAGAGCGACAAACCGGCACCCGCGCAGTGCTGCAGCAGGTTGTGCAAGCGCTGAATGAGGGGCGTAACTTTTCCGACGTACTGGCACTGATGCCACAGCAATTTCCGGATGTCTATATCGCCACTGTTCGCGCTGCCGAACGTACCGGAGATTTGCCCCGCGCGCTGTCACGCTACATCTCTTACCAAATGCAATTCGATTCTCTGCGTAAAATGCTAGTTTCAGCAGCGATTTACCCCGCAGTGCTTTTGGGCGTTGGCGGATTGGTGACTTTGTTTTTATTGGGTTACGTGGTACCGCGTTTTTCCGTGGTCTATGAATCCTCCGGGCGTGAATTACCTTGGCTGTCTAGCCTATTGCTATCGTTTGGAAAGACCATTTATATCCATTGGGAAGTCGCACTGACTGCTTTGATTTCAGGCGTTTGGGCCGCAGTGTGGTGTATCCGCCGCCCGGCAGGACGCGCCTGGTTGGTCAATCAAGTTTTGCGGGTGCCTTTATTGGCGGCCCAAGCCCGTCAATTTCGATTGGCACGCTTTTATCGGGCTGTCAGCCTCTTGTTAACCGCTGGAATCGCGCTACCGCGTGCGCTCGAGATGGTGGCCGGGTTGTTAAGTCTGCCGCAGCAGCGGCAACTTCTTCGATGTCGCGCATCCATTGACCAAGGTAAAGCCCTCTCAACAGCCTTGGTCGAAAACCAGCTCGTAACCCCTGTGGCAGAGTCTTTATTGAAGGTGGGGGAACGCTCGGGACAGATGGCCGAAATGCTGGAGCGCGCAGCCGCCTTTGCCGATGATGAGTTTGGGCGCTGGATTGATTGGGCTTCTAAGTTGCTTGAACCCTTATTGATGACAGTCCTGGGCGTCGTCATTGGAACCATTGTGGTACTCATGTACATGCCGATTTTTGAATTGGCAGGAAGTCTGTAGTGAACAGGAATACTCATTCCCCGATGGTCGCGCCTTACGTTGATGAATTTTCAATTAGCAGCGAACTGTTGGAGCGGGCGCGTCACCACAGTGCAACAGAAAATGTGAGTTTGGTGCGAGGCATCCAGGCAGTTACCTCATGGACCAATCACGACCTTATGGATGCATTGTCTCGACAGTTTGCTTATCCCGTGTGGAGTATGGAGAGGTTGCAGTCCTTACAAGCCGATTTTGAATTGATTGCCTACACCGATTGCGCGCAGCGCCATGTCATTTGGCTTGTAGACGAGCTTCGCAACGGCACCTTAATACTTTCGGATCCGTTTGACGGGTGGAGCGAGGCATGGGCATTGCGCAAAGGCGGTGCACGTTATGTGCACGTTGAAGTGGCACTAGCCCATCCTGATGACGTACAAGCCTACTTGGCCCAACAAGAACGCCAAGTCCGGGCAATGGACGGATTTGAGGCGCAAGGTATAGGACATAGTGATGATGAGGTCGCAGCAGTCATTACCCTCGCCTCTATCAGTGACGACACTAGTTCGGTAGTTAAGCTGGTGAACTCCACGCTCTACGATGCACTGAAACTGCAAGCAAGTGATATCCATCTCGAATGCGATGTCGGTTGCTTGCATGTGTCGTATCGTATTGACGGTGTTTTGGTCCCCATCACGCAAGTTCAGAGCCAAGAGATGGCGGAACAAGTGATCTCACGAATCAAAGTGATGGCCGAATTGGATATTGCTGAGCGAAGAATTCCTCAAGATGGGCGATTTAAAGTTCGGGTTAACGCCCGAGAGATTGATTTCCGAGTTTCGGTGATGCCCAATATATTTGGCGAGGACGCAGTGCTGCGCCTGCTGGATCGGCAGTCATTGACTGAAGAGGCGCGGACGCTGCGACTCGACCATCTGGGCCTAGATGCAAATGCGATGACCGCAATTCGTGCCTTGTCCAATAAGCCCTACGGCATGCTTCTGGTCACGGGACCCACAGGGTCTGGGAAGACGACCACTTTGTATGCGGCGATCACTGAAATCCACACTGGGAGGGACAAGATTATTACCATTGAAGACCCAGTGGAATACCGACTACCTCGCGTCCTGCAAATACCCGTAAATGAAAAAAAAGGCCTCACCTTTGCGCGCGGGCTGCGCTCAATTTTGCGACATGATCCCGACAAAATCATGGTTGGAGAGATTCGTGATGACGACACGGCCCAAATCGCGGTTCAAGCGGCACTAACAGGTCACCTAGTTTTCACCACGGTCCACGCAAACAACGTGTTCGACGTATTGGGGCGTTTTTTACATATGGGGGTGGACCCGTACAGCTTTGCCGCTGCGCTTAATGGGATTGTGGCGCAGCGTCTGCTACGAATGAATTGTCCTCATTGTGAGGTAGCGATCCAACCTAACGCTGAACTCTTGCAAAGAGCGCGTTTGACGCAAGAGAAAGTGATCGGTTGGCGTTTTCGCGCCGGCCAAGGTTGTGGCCATTGCAGAGGTGTGGGTTACAAGGGCAGGAAGGCGATTGCGGAGGTCCTGATTTTTGACGACGGTTTACGCGAGCTGATCACTCAGCGAGCTCCGATCTCCCTACTGAAAGAACGAGCACAAGCGGCAGGCTTGCAATCTTTGGAACTTGTTGCTTTGGATTGGGTGGCCAAAGGGAGCACTACTTTGGATGAGGTGATGCGTGTCACTGGGTAGTGGTTTTAGCCGGTTACGCTGGCGGACGTCAACTCATCCTCTTTATCTTTGGGTGGGCGAGCGCAGTCTGCACTTAGGACACTTGGTCGGCTTGGACCACCGCATTCAATGGAAAAGCGTAGCAGCGATGGAGCTTCACTCAACTGAGCCGGGCACGGTGACGTTAGCGGCGATGTGCCAGGCGCTGAGCGTTTTTCAGAGCGGGATCGGGACTGATGACGCACGCCGTATGACTTTGCGTGTCGTGCTTGCAGATCGCTGGTTGGCGATGGCATGCGTGCCGTGGAGCCCCGTTATGACAGATTACCTCGCAGCGCACGCCTTCGCCCGGGAATATCTCAACCAACTTGGATTCGATGTTTTACCAACGGATCGCTTACGCCTGGATAACTCTGCATTCGGGGTGGCGCGATGGGCAGTTTGCTATCCAGCGGTGCTTCTAGAAAGCATAGCAACGTGCGCAGATCGTTGGAACATGCACTGCCAAACCATACGCCCCCAATCTGTATTGGCTTGGGAGCATCTAAGGGATCAGAAAACTAAGGCAATGGCAATTGTTGGTGAAGATAGCGTGGTTTTTGGGTTCTCTGAGTCCAACCCTGGGTGGGGGGCGCCGCGACCAAGTGCCATTCATATGATGCTAAGCGGATTTAACAACGTTCCTGAGAAGCGTCTGCAAATTGCATGGCAACGTTGGTGCTTACGTTATTCAGCGGTGCAACGCATAAATGAAGTGCAGGTCTGGGATGCCAGTGACCCGAATGCGATAGGAGTAGTAAAGCAGCCGCCTTTTTTACCTGAGCGGGAAACATGGTCTGGCCGGAGCCCTGCCACACATTGGTTAAGTGCTTTCAGCAGCGGAGATCCCCTTGATGCAGTCAGCCTACCGAGCGAGCGCAGCGTGTGGCTGTGGGCGCTTTTAGTGGCCCTTGTGCTGGCGGCCTGCCTAATGATTGCCGATGCTTGGAATCAGCGCTCTCTAGCCTTGCTCGCGCGTGACGCACCAGACGCGGCGCGACCGGTAACGAGTCTGTCTAAAGTTGCTCCCTTGAGCCGCGACGAGCAACGCAGACTATTGTCTGTTAACGCGGCCATTCGCCAGCTCAATGCGCCAATAGGTGACGTGCTACAGGCACTAATCCCACCGCGCGACATTCGAGTGGCGGTGCTCTCAGTAGAGACGGTCCTCAATGATTCGGACCGATCAACAAACTCGTTAAAAGTCAAGGCCGAAGCCCCAACCAGCGACGATATGACACGCTACACGGCGTTCATTGCCGGGCGAAGACCTTTTGTGCGTGCATATTTGATTCAACATGATGTCCAAGACTCACCGTCTGAACGCTTTAGGTTTACGTTGGAGGCGCAATGGAACGACTGAAAGCGTATTCCGAGCGCGGAGAGTTGTTGGACACCCTGCGTTTATGGCGAGCAAGCTGGACTTGGGAGCTATATCGCACCATGCGAGTGGTCTCGTGGGCGCTTGGATTATGGGGTTGGGGCCTTTTATGTACAGTGACGATCGGCACCACAGCGGTTTTAGTCGCCCAGCACTACCGGTCGGAGATAGTGTACCGGCAAGCGTTAAAAAATGCCAACCCTCATGTTGCCGTCGATTTATCACCTAGCAGCGCGCAATCTCGGCGGGAGGATATTGAGAACGGTATACATAGTTTTGAGCGCATCTTATTGCCAGTTGACGAAATTCCTCAGTCTCTGTCTGATTTGTTAAACCTCGCCAAGGAGCGAGGATTATCGATACCACGGGCTGAGTATCAAACAAGCGAAGATGCAGTGGGTGGATTTATGCGTTACCGGATGGTAATGCCCATTAAGGGAAATGGATCCGCTATTAATCGGTACATGCAGGCGGCATTAAAACAGCATAAATACCTGCTGTTGGAGAGTGCAACTTTCAGTCGCGACGATTTAAACGCACCTGATCTCGACGCCAAAATCCAATGGGTTTTTCTCACGCAGCTACCTGGGACCAATAGCGTACAGAAGGTCTTAAAAAGATGAAGCTGTTTTTGTCAGTACGCAAAGCGTGGTGGTTGATTTTTGTCGTAACGCTAGTCGCGGCTTGGTTTGCACCAGACTCCACCGTGGACGCAGTGAAGTTGAGCGACCACGCTCTGCGCTTGAGCAGGGATAAAGCAGCCACCAACCCAACGGAACTCATAGCCGTTGGACGTGGAGACGGTAACAACTCTGCTCATGAGCTGCTGCAAATTCAAACGCGCTTCATCAACAACGGCGACTCGGTGTTTGCTGTGCCGACGTGGATACGCCCAAAAATCGCAGAGGCGCCATCTGGCCAAGCGGGGCCACAGCTTACCCCGGTGGCACCGTCGGCACCACCATTACCGTTTCGATTTATGGGGCGCTACATGGAGGATGGCCGCCCAGCTGTTTTTTTATTGCAGGCAGACCAGACCTGGGTGGCGCAGGAGGGAGAAATGGTGTCAGGAAGTTACAAGGTAGAACGTATTGATTCCAATTCAATTCACTTGCGCTTTCTTCCGTTGAATGTAGTGCAAGTACTTGAATTACCTGCAACGCCGTAAGAAAGATTATCGAGATGCATTCGCCGATCCAACATCAACTTTATATCATTATTTGTTATTTGAAATCAATATGCAATAGATGTAAGGATGAATCCTTTTTAACTGCCAGAAGATTAGTTATCGGTCAACTAGCTGTTATCTTTTTTTTGAGCGGTTGCGCTGGACAACACGCCTTTGAAGAGAGTCAGGCGCTGCTAGCTTCAGGAAAAACTGAAGAAGGTTTCGCCAAAATGGATGAAGCGATAAAACTTGATCCAAAAAATACCGAATACCGACTTGCGCGTGCCAACCGGCGGGCAACTTCCATAAATCAACTCCTAGCTAATGCCGAAAGTGCTCGCCGCGACGGAAAATTTAGCGATGCAGAAAAAGCATACAGGCAAGTTCAGATTCTTGATTCACAAAACGTAATGGCTCGCCAAGGTATGGAAGCCCTAGTTAAGGGACGACGTCACCAGCTAGCATTGATAGAAATAGAGGATTTGTTAAAGAAGGGAACCCGTTCAGACTTGAACTCTGCTTCGGAAAAGATACGATCAATTCTGGCAGAAAACCCTAATAATAAGTCCGCATTTTATTTAAAATCAAAAATCGACGATCTCAATATCAAGGATAGAAACTATGAGGCAAAGTTAGCCGAAAATTTTAAAAAACCTATATCTCTGGAGTTTCGCGACGCTCCATTGAAGTCTGTTTTGGAGGTAATTTCCAAAGTTTCTGGGCTTAATTTTTTCTATGACAAGGAAGTACGACCAGATTTAAAGGTAACGGTTTTTACCAAGAATATATCTATAGAAGATGCAATGCGGGTAATTTTGGTAACAAACCAATTGGAAATTAAAATTCTCAACGAGAACTCAGTTCTGGTTTATCCTAATACACCACAAAAGATCAAAGATTATCAGCCGTTAGTCGTACGTAGCTTTTATCTCACAAATGCCGACGTGAAGGCTGTCTCTAACACGATTAAGACGATACTCAAGAGCAAGGATATTGTGATTGATGAACGATTGGGCATAATTATTATTAGAGATACGCCCGAGGCGATTCGCATGGCAGAACGAATTGTGCGGCTTCAGGACCTTAGCGATCCAGAGGTAATGCTTGAAGTTGAAGTCATGGAAATTAAGCGTTCAAGGCTGCTTCAGCTAGGAATTCAATGGCCCAGTCAATTGACTCTCGCTCCTTTGGAGATTGGGGGAGCGCCACTTACTTTGGATGATATAAATAACTTATCTCAGTCAACCACACAAGCAAGTTTAGGAAGCTTGATAATCAACGCGAGGAAAGAGGACCAGTATGGCAATATACTTGCGAATCCTAGAATTCGAGTTCGCAACAAAGAGAAAGCTAAGATTCAAATTGGTGATCGTGTACCAGCAATCACCACTACATCAACATCGACAGGGTTTGTTTCTGAATCTATTAATTACATTGATGTGGGACTCAAGTTGGAAGTTGAACCAACCGTTTATTTAGACGAAGAAGTAGCAATCAAAATAAATTTGGAAGTGTCGAACCTCGTTCGAGAAGTCCTGAGCAAGTCCGGCACGCTTGCGTACCAGATCGGTACTCGCGGTGCAAATACTGTTTTGCGTCTCAAGGATGGCGAAACGCAGATACTTGCCGGTCTCATCAGCGATGAAGATCGTACCACTGCAAATAGAGTTCCGGGACTAGGTGAGTTGCCCGTGGCAGGTCGTTTGTTTGGCAGCCAAAAAGATGACAACCAAAGTAGCGAAATCTTGCTTTCAATAACTCCTAGGATAGTCCGATCCATTCAAAGACCTGATTTGCTCGATGCTGAGTTTGAATCTGGAACTGAAAGCACTGTTGGTGCGCAGACGTTGCGACTTGCCACAGTCGCACCAAACGCGATCGACGGACGGGCTGAGTCTGCTGTTAGCAAGCAAACAACCACAGCGGCACCTAAGCCAGTATCGGGAGGCGCAATGGTGCGCGGTACAACCGACGAGCCTCGTGTTGAGCCGGTCAGTGGTCCGTCCACGGGTTCCAGCACGGGCAGCCTCAGCATTGCATGGCAAGCCCCGGCGCAAGTCCGTGTTGGAGAGCAGTTCAGCGCGATGGTTCGTGTAAACAGTGCCCAGGCATTGCGTGGTCTGCCGGTACTCCTAGGGTTCGACCCACAGGTGCTGCAAGTTGTCAACGTCGAAGAAGGCGGGTTCTTCAAACAAGGTAATGGCCAGACTAACTTCAGTCACCGTGTGGACCCCGCACAGGGCAAGGTGTTCGCTTCCCTAGTGAGGCAGGCGCGAAGCCCTCAGGACACCGGGGTTAACGGCATGGGGGAATTGATGCGAGTTAACTTTAAGGCGATAAGGGCGGGGGGGTCAACGCGGTTACAGCTGCTTTCCGCTGCTGCGGAGCCACCTCCGCCGAGTCCAGTGACTTTGCCGATTGAGCAAGTGATAAGGGTTGTACCGTAATGCGCTTGAACGCAAAGAGCCGCAAGCGCCTAGAGGCTTTCACCCTAATCGAGCTGATGGTGACGCTAGCCATAATGGCCGTGTTGGTTACCGTAGCGGTTCCATTGGTACAGGTTAGCCTGCAGAGAGAACGAGAGCGGGAATTGCGGTCTGCCTTGACGACGATTCGTGACGGCATAGACGCATACAAACGGGCATCAGATCAAGGCAGGATACCTGTACGCGTAGGTGAATCGGGATATCCATTTACATTGGATCAACTTGTGGAGGGCGTCGTAGATCAGCGCAGTCCTAATCGGCAAAAACTTTATTTTTTGCGTAAATTGCCGCAAGATCCTATGGTCGAACCGACTGCGCAAACTGGTAGCACTAGTTGGGGCTTGCGTAGCTATATCTCACCTGCTGATGCTCCTGCTGAAGGACTTGATGTTTTCGACGTCTTTTCACGATCAGACAAAGTTGGTCTGAATGGCATCCCTTACCGGGAGTGGTAATGGTGCGCATGAAGAAGCAGAATATCCACGGTTTCACACTCATTGAAATCATGATTGTGATGTCAATCATTGCACTGCTATTAACGATTGCACTGCCTCGGTATTTCGGTTCAATCGAAAAATCAAAGGAAGTGGCATTAAAGGAAAATCTAAAAGTATTACGCCTCAGCCTTGATAAATTCTACGCTGACAAGGGTCGCTATCCTCAAAATTTACAAGAGATAGTTGAAAATCGATACCTCCGTGCTGTACCTTTGGATCCTGTGACAGAGTCTCCAAATACCTGGATGCTGATTCCCTCGCCTGATGCAAAGCTACCAGGAATTGCAGACGTAAAAAGTGGCGCGCGGGGTCTATCACGCGATGGTATTTTGTATGAAAATTTGTAGAGCATTCACCTTCAAGGAACAGGCAGGCTTCAGTTTCTTATGGATGCTACTGCTTGTTTCATTAATGGGAATAGCGCTCACTATCAGTGCCGAGTTGATGGCAACGTCCGCACGTCGTGATCGCGAAATGGCGTTACTTGCAGTTGGCCGTCAATTCCAAAAAGCGATTGAGCGTTATCATTTGAGTTCTCCTCCGAACAGTCGCAAAGAGTACCCAAACAGCCTTGAGGATTTAGTACAAGATCCACGTTTTCCAGGCATGAAACGTCATTTACGGAAAATACCTATGGATCCAATTACAGGCAAGCTGGAATGGGGCTTTACCCGTGTGGGCGGGCGAATTGTTGCCGTGCACTCTTTGTCCGAAATGTTGCCAATCAAGCAAGCCGCGTTTGAACATGACGTCGGACACTTTGCAAATTCGAAAAAATACAGCGACTGGGTCTTTGCTTATCCACCGGATTTACTTGTTACATCTTTAAGTTCGAGTAGTGTTAAGCCAGTTACTCCGTGAATTGCAGTGTTACTTACTGAAGCCACTATGGTTAATATTGACTTGATAGGAAAGCTTATCGTTAAGTTTGTATGCTCGATGTATGTTTTGCTTGTGGCGAATGATGCGCACCCATTACAGACCGATTATGCGTTGAAGCCAATCACAGAATTACCTCATGCGCTTCAGCAACTGCCAGCAACAACGGGTGTCTGTCGTCGCGAAGACGCCACAATCATATCTGCTCCCCTCGGTCTACCTGCAGAATATACTAGATTAGATTTCAAATGTGGTCGCACAGTTAAGGATGCAACTGCCTTACTAGCTAATCCAAATTCTGTGTTGATTGACCTTCGCACTCCTACTGAGTTTCAAAACTTTCACGCCAACCAAGCGATGAATATGTCGCGATCCGAAATCGCAGCAAAGTCGTATTTGAAGAGTAAAGATATTTTTCTAATGGGCAATGGAAAGTTGGAAGGTGAAGTTTATCGCACCTGTACATTCCTAACACAAATGGGGTATCCAAATGTATTTGTAATTCATGGCGGTATGACGAATTGGGTGTTAAGTGGCAATACGATATTCGGCAATTTAAGTGCTGCGTTCGATAATATACGATTGTCCGTTACCGATCTCTTCATTGAGTCTCGTGAGCCGGAAAACCTAATCTACCTAGATGCAACTCGAGACGATATGCATGCTTTTTTCCCCTCAGCTTCGGTTCTAAAGGATGTATCTTCGGATGCAATTATTTCTTTAGTCAAGACACAGAAATCTAAGAAACTATTGGGTATTATTTTGATTGGTGCGCGTACATTGACAACCGAACAAATTCTCGCATTACAAAAAGCGGCTCTACCACTGCGGTTGGTGATGTTTACCGGATCTTCGACTGAATATCGAAAGTTTTTGGAGCAACAAAAGAAGACTTGGATCGCTCAAGCAAATGGCCCCAAAAAGCTAGGCTGCGGGCTTTGAATTTCTTTACTTCCCGTCGTTCGTTTTTAATGCTTAGCCCGCTTTCTCTCATCGGGGCTTCGTCTCTTAATGCATGCGTTGCCGCGCACTCCAACACAATTGATCATGTACACATGCGGTTACGACGGAGACTTCGCTTCTCACTTTCATTTCATAACCCTTCTAGTAAAAACCTAGGTCGGCAGTTGTTTTGGTGCTACCTTCCGTTCAACTCAGGAAGTCAAATACTGCAAGATTTGAAAGTTTCAGTTCCGTACCGCCTTCACACTGATAACCTTGGACAAAATATACTTGAAATAGAATTTCCTGTTGCACATAGTCATTTCCAAAAAGTAGTTAACTTAGAGGTTCAAGTAGAATTTCTCAAAACATCATCTAATCAATCCAATTTACTCAGCTCAAGTTGGCTGCAACCTGAGCGATTTATTGAAACAAGCGATCTGAAGATAATCGATCTTGCGCGGGCACTGCGCTCGACATCTGATAAAAAGACCATTGAAAATATTTATGATTGGGTAATTAGCAACGTTAAGTACGCAGGGTATACGCCAGACGATTTTGGTGCGCTACATGCTCTAGAAGAAAAGTCTGGTGATTGCACAGAGTATGCTTATCTGGTGGTGGCACTCGCACGAGTCAACTTGATTCCTTCAAGAATGATAGGCGGGTATCTCACCTTGAATGATGTTTCACCGGTACCTAGAGACTACCATAACTGGGCAGAAGTTTTTTTAACCGGCAATTGGGAAATCGTTGATTCACAAAAGGGACATTTTCTTCCAAACATTGGCATGTATACTGGTTTTGAAGTTTATCGTCACCCTTCAATCAATATGATGGATGGAGCCCACCGGTACAGGCTCAATGGCACCTTATTAGTGAATATGTAAGTTGCGCTTCTCTTTTGCGACCTTACTTCTGGTCCAGCAACTCGGGGCTGAGAACAACACCCGCTACGACGCCGTTCCCGTTCGATTCAGCAAAAAAAACTCGGAGTGGCACATTTCCGTTCCGGAGCCACAACGGTTCGCTCGATCAGCAAATCTTGCTTTTTGGCAGTAGCAGCACAAGTCGAAAAGGGGTACTCTCGTTTTCAGTGCTGGCTTTGCGTACCGCCAGCCATTGCACTGAAAACTAGAGGATTTCCATAGATGGCGCCTTTTCTGGTGTTACCTGCCTTACATTACCTTTAGTTGCAAAGCAGCATCAGTTTCAGCTGCTTGGACCGCCTTCGCTCTCGGTGAGGTCAATGCCAGCTTCCCTGTAAGCGGTCTCGGGATCTGGACGCTTGCAGCGGTGGCCGTTTTTCGTGAGCCGCAAATCCTCATCCTTTAGTATCCAGGCAACTCGGATTCGCGAAGCGAGAACGACAGCTACTTCGTCAGCTGAAACGTAAGCGTCCGGCCATCCCCCTCTTGAATTGACGCTCTACGTCTTGCAAGATCGTGTGCACGCAACACATCGCGCACATCATGCTCAAAGATTCAGAGAATTCAACACACCAAACGCGACGCACCCATCGCACTTACACACCCGCCTTC
>CANEVH010000047.1 GCA_947442105.1 Comamonadaceae bacterium
GTCGTCACCGTCGGGCTTGGCTTACCCCAAGGTCCTTCGCGGACGATGTGGCGCAAAAGATAATTTCAGAAGAGAGGTAGGTCTGACCGGGCTCGTCCAACAATCGGTTCAGATCGTGGCTTCGCACGATCTAACCTTACTCGTTAGCCTTCTTTGGCATGCTCGACGAGTTGATAAAAGGTCCCCGGCCCTCCGAAGGCCAGATAGTCGATCGTGAAGGGCGCACCAATTTTGAAGAGCACGGGATCTGGCATGAGGCGCGCATTTTGGCTTTCTTCACGATAGAAAAAGAGCAGCAAGACAAATAGACCAGCGACCGAATTCAGAGCGTTCTTCAAAGATGCGTCAGCGAAATGCGTGTGCCGGTGGTGTTTAACGTTGTTGTATGCCTTCCACCAAAATGGATTGGCATCGTTTCGCCATTGTTCCCATGGGTTCAGGGTTAAGCCAAACCTTGGAACCAACACCAAAGTGTCGGCGAGAATCGGAAGCGAAGGCTGGATGATTTCTCGGTACTTGGCGATATTGTCTGCTTGGCGCGCGGCGTCTAGCCGCGCACAGAGTTGTTTTGCAACAACGTCAACCTCAGATGCAGCCGAGAAAAGAACTCTGGCCAGCTCAAGCGAATAGGCAGAGAAGTTGTCCTGCGTGAATTCGATATAGCGCGACAAGCGGACAACGTCTTCCTCCAGGGCAAGAAAGTAGTTCCAATGCGAAGGCGTTTGCGTTTCGTGTATGCCCATGTCTTTCCCAGTTGAAGAAGGCTAACGTAGTGTAGCCGAGCGCATATCCTGAGATTCCCAAGTTAGACGACGAAATAAGCTGGGCATGCTGGATTGATCGAAGCAGCGAAAAGTTGCGCAACGCCCTTTGTTGTTTCGCTGTGGCATACATAAACTGGATGTGATTGCAGTATTCATGACATCCTCCAAACCCATCTCCTATATTCCCAGTCGCCCCGCTTGCTTGATCAGCGTCGGGAAGTTCTAAAGTACAAACACTATAGCTTGCGTACCGACGAGGGATATCTGTATTGGGTGATTTTTTTTGTTCCATGGCATGGCCGTAGCGGCCAGGCGCGCCATCCGCGCAAGTTGGGGTGTCGAAATTTCGAGATAAAAAGAATAATTTATAGAATTAGGTAAATATGGGTGATTTATTGGATACGCGCCACTCAGATTTGAAAACTGGTTGGAATTGGATATATCTACGAGCATGTTCGAACTCAAGACACCCAACATCGACGCGGAAATCCTCGCGCCCACCGCAAAGATGGACGAATTCAAGGGCGCAAATCGCACTGGCCGTGCTTGCGCCCAGCCACCGCATCAGCGGCTTAGTTCAGCTTTTAGCTGAAGGCACGCGCAAGCGCAAATCGCCACCCAGGCGCGCGAGCACCGTGTCACAGTCGTCCAGCGCGCTCTGGCGGTACAGCACCGCCTGGGGGTACCAGGGGCTGGTGTCGCGGTTTAGCAGCCAGCGCCAGTCGGGCACAAAGGGCAACAACACCCACACCGGCTTGCCCAAGGCGCCGGCCAGGTGGGCCACGCTGGTGTCTACGCTGATCACCCAGTCCAGGCATTCCAGCAGGGCGGCGGTGTCGTCAAAGTCGTGCAGTTCGTCGGCAAAGTGTTGGATGTTTGCGCTGGCTTGCAAAGCTGGCAGGTCGGCGGGGCGCACTTCTTTTTGCAAGGACACATAGTCCAAGCCTTGCGGCAAGTGGGCCAGCAGTTGCGGCAGGGGGATGCTGCGCTTGCGGTCTTCTTTGTGGCCGGTGCTTCCGCTCCAGGCCAAGCCCACGCGTGGGCGCTGTGCTGGCCCGAGGCGCGCCTGCCAGGCGCGCACTTTGGACGCATTGGCGCGCAGGTAGGGCACCTGGGCCGGGATGGTGTCCAAGTCGGTGTGAAACGCCAGGGGCAGGCTGAGCAGCGGGCATTGAAAATCAATGCGCTCCCCCAGCGCTTCTGAGTCCGCGCCTTCGGGCATCACTTGGGACACGCCGGGCAGGCTCTCCACCAGCCCCAGCAGCGGCGCCTGCACCTCCAAGACCACGCGCGCGCCCCGCGCGGCGACGGCACTTGCGTAGCGGCAAAACTGCAGGGTGTCGCCATAGCCCTGCTCGCAGTGCAGCAGCACGGTTTTGCCGTCCACCGATTCTTGGCCGCGCCACGCCGGGTACTGGGCGTGCTTGGCCACCATTTGGAGGTCGGGGTTTTTAAAGCGCCCTTCGTAATGCGCCCAGCCTGCCAGTAGCTGGCCGGTCAACAACAGGGGCATGGCCTTGTTGAACTTTGCTTGCAGGTAACCCGGGTCTGCCGCTAGCGCATGGTCGTACGAGGCCATCGCCGCCGCGATGTCGCCCAGCTGCAAATACAGATTGCCGCGGTTGAGGTGGGCGCTGGTATTGACCGGGTTGAGGGTGAGGGAGCGTTCATAGTCCACGATGGCGGCGTCCCATTGCTGGAGGTCTTTGAAGGCGTTGGCGCGGTTGTAGTAGGCGCCGTCCAAGGCAGGGTCGGCGGCAATGGCCAGGTTGTAGCTTTCAATGGCGTCGCGGTAGCTGTTTTGTTCGCTCAGCAGCACGCCCCGGTTGTTGTGCGCCACGGCCAGCGAGGGTTGGCAGGCAATGGCTTGCTCGTAGGCCACCAAGGCCGCTTGCACCAGCTTGAGGGCTTCTAGCACCACGCCCCGGCTGAAGTGGGCTTGGGCGTGGCCGGGCTGCAAGGCCAGCGCCTGGTCGTAGCTGGCCAAAGCCCGGTCATAGTGCTGGCCTGCGGCAAACGCTCTGCCGCGCAAAAAGTAGGCCTCGGCCTTGGCCGGGGCCAGTGCAATCGCGCGCTCATAGCTGGCAAGCGCCAGGCCATGGCGCTGGAGCGCTGTGAGCGCGTTGCCGCGACTCAGGTGCGCATCCACAAAGTCCGGCGCCAAGGCAAGGGCCTGGTCAAAATACGCCAAGGCTGCCTCGCACTGCTGCAAGCTGTGCAAGGCCTTGCCGCAGTTGAAATGGCTTGCAGCGTCCAGCGGGTTAAAGGCCAAGGCCTGACTATGGCTGGCAAGCGCGGCCTGGAATTGCCCCAGTTCGCTGAGTGCATTGCCCCGGTTGGTGTAGGCGTCGGCGTAATCGGGTCGCAGCGCGATGGCCTGGTCGTAGCTGGCAACGGCGTTTGCGCAGTGGCCCAGCGCCTGCTGGGCGATGCCCAGGTTGTAGTGGTAGTCGGCGCGCTGGGGTTGGAGGGCAATGGCCCGGCCAATCAGTTCGGCGGCCAGGGCATGGTCTGATCGCTGGCAGGCCAGCACGCCCGTGAGGTGCAGTGCGTCGCTGTGCTGCGGGTCCAGCGCCAGCACGCGGGCATAGGCGGCGCTCGCCTGCTCCAGCGCGTGGCGCTGGTGCGCGGCAAAGCCGGTTTGGAATTCGCGTTGAACCCAGGCCTGGTCCATCGGTTCCACAGACTCCAATCTGTCGAATAACACCTTTTTTATGAATTAAACAAACATCTCCATATTTTAGGCAAGGTAGAGGACCTCCCCTGCGCGTTACTGGCGCGCAAGGCCCAAAAAAAGGCCCCGAAGGGCCCCTTTTTTTGGGCCGAAGGGGCTTACTTGGCCTGGGCTTCGATAGCGATGTCGATGCGCACTTCGTCACCCACGTAAGGTGCGTATTTGCCCGCGTTGAATTCGCTGCGCTTGATGGTGACGAAGGCATTGGCGCCCAGGGCGGGCACCTTCATCATGGGGTGGGGGATGGCCTGGAAGGAGGTCACGGTCAAGGTGACAGGCTTGGTCACGCCTTTGATGGTGAGCTGGCCTTCGATGGCGCTGGGCTTGTCGCCGTCAAACACCACTTTGGTGGACTTGAAGGTGGCTTTGGGGAACTTGGCGGTGTCCAGAAAGTCTTCGCCCTGGATGTGGCCGTTGAAGTCGGCAAAGCCGGTATTCACCGTGGTGGTGTCGATCACGATGTCGACCGACCCGGTCTTGGCCTGGGCGTCAAACACCACGGCGCCCGTGGTCTTGCCAAAGCTGCTGAGCTGGGTAGAAAAGCCGAAGTGCGAGTACGAAAAACGCGGAAAGGTGTGCGAGCTGTCCACCGTGTACGTGACGGGGGCGGCCAGGGCAGAGCCCGCAGCCAGGGTAGCCAAGGCCAAAGCGGCGCTCAATTGTTTGAAAGTCATCATAAAAATACTCCAGTTGAAAAAAAGTTGAAAAGTTTTTTGCCAGCGAGGGCGGTGAGTTGGAAACTGACTTGGACGTCATTGGCCACGACATCGAATTTGGACCACATGCCTTCGCCAATGGCGTAGTCGGCACGTTGCAGGGTGAAGCTGCCGCTCAGCAAGCCCTGTTTGCCTTGGGGCGTGTGCTTCATGGCGACTTTGATGTCGCGGGCGCGGCCTTTGATGGTGAGCGTGCCCAGCACCTCGTACACATTGGGCGCGGTTTGCTTGACCTGTTTGGCCACGAAAAGCGCCTTGGGGAAGGCGCCGGTGTTGAACCAAGACTTGCCCACCACTTCTTGGTCGGCCTCGCCGGAGCCGGTGTCTACGCTGGCCAGGTCAATCTCTATGCTGGCCTTGGTTTGCTCGGGCTTGGCCGGGTCAAAGCTGATTTGCGGGGTGAACTTGGCAAAGTGCCCGTCCATGGCCACGCCCATTTGCTTGAAGCTAAAGCTAACGCTGCTTTTGTCTAGCTGCACCGCCTGGTAGGGCGCGGCGTGTGCGGGGGCGGCTAGCGCCAGGGCAGTGGCGAGGGCTAAGACGAGCTTGCGCCACAGGTGAAAGGTAGAGAGCATGGTGGGTTCTTCAGGTGGTTGAATCAGAGCGTGCGGGCAGCATGCGGCGCAAGGTGTCGTCCTTGTGCACCAGGTGGTGCAACAGGGCCATTGCGGCGTGGCCGCCAATGAGCACCAGCAAGCCGATGTTGAGCGCCGAGTGCAAATCAGCAAGTTGCGCGCCCAGGGCCTTGTCGCGGCCCAGCAGGTCAGGCAGAGGCAGCACGCCAAACCACACGGTCTGCACGCCTTTGGCCGAGCTCATCAACCAGCCGCTCAAAGGGATAGCGACCATCAGCAAGTAAAGCGCCAGGTGGCCAAGATGGGCCAGCGCTTGTTGTTTGGCTGACAGGCTTGCGGCAAAAGCCGGTGGGCGGTGCGTGACGCGCCAAAACAAGCGCAGCCACACCAGTAAAAACACCGTCACCCCAGCCCATTTGTGCCAAGAGTAGAACTGCAGCTTCTCGGGCGAGAGCGGCAAGTCCGACATATAAAAGCCCAGGGCCAACAGGCCAAAAATCAAAAGCGCCATGAGCCAGTGCAGGCTTTTGGCGGTGGCGGTGTAGTGGGTGCTCATAGGGTGGGTGCCTCGCGTCAGGGTTAGTGAAAGGAATAGCCGTCCATGGCGATGACGTAGTCGCTCATGCCCCGGTAAAAGGGCGCAGGCTGCGCGTCAAGGCCCGCCGCGCCCAGGGCGGTAAACAGGGGCAAGAGATGGTCTTCGCTGGGGTGGGCGCGCGCGCCGCTGGCGCTGGCCTGGCGGTAGTTCAGCAAGGCGGCGGTGTCTTTGGCCACCATGTGCTGGTGCACCCAGTCGGCAAAGTCTTGCACATAGGCCGGCGTTTGGCCCCCGGCCATGCGCGCGGTTTGGTAGTCGCGCAGGTTGTGGGTGATGTTGCCCGAGGCGACGATCAAAAAGTTGTCTTGCGCCAGCGCCGCCAGCGCCTGGCCGATGCGGTAAGCGTGCGCGGGGCCGGCGTGGCTTTGCACCGACAGCGGGACGACCGGAATGTCGGCATCCGGGAACATTTGGCGCAAGGGAATCCAGGCGCCGTGGTCCAGGCCACGCTGGGCGTCTTGCGGCACCGCAATGCCGTGGGCCTGCAGCGCGGCCACCACCTGCTGCGCCGCCTCAGGGCAGCCGGTGGCGGGGTAGCGCAGGTCGTACAAGCGGGAATCGAAGCCACCAAAGTCGTGGATGGTCTCTAACTGGGTAGCCGTGCCCACGGTGGGCACCGCAGTGTCCCAATGCGGGCTGACCACCACAATCGCGCGCGGCGTGGCCAAGCCCTGCGCCAACTGCGCCATGGCCGCACCGGCAGCGCCGGGGTGCAGGGCAAAAGTGGGCGCGCCGTGGGGCACAAAAAGAACCTTGCGGGCGGTTTGCATGGTGGGTGGTCTTTCGATGGGTTGGACTGTAGGCCGCATAAAGCAAAAGAAAAAGGTGCTAATCCACAAATACTTGTTGCACAATTCGCAACAATGGACAAACTCGACGCCATGCAAACCTTTGTGCGCGTAGCGCAAGCCGGCAGCTTTACCGCCGTGGCCGACCAGTTGCAGGTGGCCCGCTCGGTGGTGACGCGTCAGATTGCCGCGCTAGAAACGCACCTGGCAGCCAAGCTGATCACCCGCAGCACGCGCAGCCTCACCCTGACCGCCGCAGGGTCTGCCTACCTGGAAAAGTGCCGCGTCATCTTGAACATGGTGGACGCCGCCGAGTCCAGCCTCGCCGAAGAAAACGCTGTGCCCCGGGGCCGCATCCGCCTGGCGCTGCCGCACAGCTTTGGCCTACAGCGTCTTATGCCCGCTTTGCTGGACTTTGCCAATGCGCAGCCGTACGTGGAGCTGCTGCTCAACTTTTCGGACCAGCGCTCCAACCTGGTTGAAGAAGGCATTGACCTGGCCATCCGCATCACCGCCAACCTGCAGCCCGGCGACATATTGCGCCAGCTGGGTTCGTGCCGCCTGCTGACGGTGGCCGCGCCCACCTACTTGGCCTTGCACGGGCAGCCCACGCACCCCGCGCAGTTGCAGCACCACGAGTGCCTGGTGTATTCCATGAGCAGCAACACCGCCACATGGCCCTACCGGGTGGCTGATGCGGCAGGTGGGATGGGCGCAGCGGGTGGGGTGAATGGGCATGTGCAGCAGTTTGCGGTGCGCGGGCGCCTGACGGCCAACAACGGCGTGGCGCTGCTGCAAGCCACAGCCCAAGGCATGGGCATTGCGCTGCAACCCGACTTTTTGGCCGACCCGTTTATCGCGCGCCAGGAGGTGGTGGAAATACTGCAAGACTTTGCGTCGCCACCGCTGGGCATTTACGCCGTGCTGCCCAGCAACCGCTATATACCGCACCGGGTGGGCGTGCTGATGGACTACCTGGCCGGGGTGTTAAAAGACGCGGACCAGGCCGCAGCCTAAAGCCCGCCCGCGCCACAAGACCCCAGCCGATCAGGCCTTGGGCGCTTGCAGCTTGTCTTGGGTGCGGGTGTCAAAGTCGCTGGCGTCGTGGCGCTCGTGCAACTGCGTCTCAAGTGGCCCCATTACGCGGTTGACCATGCGGCCCCGGCGCACTGCGGGGCGTTTGGCAATTTCGTCGGCCCAGCGGATGACGTGGGTGTATTCCTGCACCTGCAAAAACTCGCCGCCCTCGTACATCTGGCCCTTGACCATGCCGCCGTACCAGGGCCAGATGGCGATGTCGGCAATCGTGTACTCGTCCCCGGCGATAAAGCGGCTCTCGGCCAGGCGGCGGTTAAGCACATCAAGCTCACGTTTGACCTCCATGGCAAAGCGGTCGATGGCGTACTCGATCTTGAAGGGCGCATAGGCATAAAAGTGGCCAAAACCTCCGCCCAAATACGGCGCGCTGCCCATTTGCCAAAACAGCCACGACATGCACTCGGTGCGCGTGGCCAAGTCGGTGGGCAAAAAGGCGCCAAACTTTTCCGCCAGGTACAACAAAATTGCGCCTGACTCAAACACGCGCTGCGGCACCTCGCCGCTGTAGTCCCACAAGGCCGGAATTTTAGAGTTGGGGTTGGCCGCCACAAAGCCGCTGGAGAACTGCTCGCCCTCGTTGATGCGCACCAGCCAGGCGTCGTATTCCGCGCCGGTGTGGCCCAGCGCCAGCAGCTCTTCGAGCATCACCGTGACCTTGACCCCATTGGGCGTGCCCAGGGAATAGAGTTGCAGCGGGTGCTTGCCACGCGGCAGCTCTTTGTCGTGCGTAGCGCCGGCCACCGGGCGGTTGATGTTGGCAAAACGCCCACCGTTGGCCTTGTTCCAGGTCCAGATTTTTGGCGGCACGTAGGGGGCAGAGGTGGGGGTGGGGGTGGCGTCAGACATGGGCGTTCTTTCTTAAATTCAGGAGCGTGAGGCTACACGATGTCATACCGCTTGGCTGTGCCCCAGCGGGCTGGCTTGCGCCCCAGGCGCCTCCAGCCACTGCATCAAGGCCTGGTTGAACTCTTGCGGCTGGCGCAGCATGGGCCAGTGGTCGGTATCGAGCGCCAGCACCTGGCTACCGGGCTTGGCGCTCAGGGCCTGCGCCCATTGCGGCGAATGGAACATAAAGGGCTTTTGGGTGCCGTAAACAAACAACATGGGGCACTGCGGCACAAAGGCCAGGCGGTGCTTGTAGGAGCCGTACGCGCCGGTCCAAAAAATGTAGTACGGTAAGTTCATCGCAGCGCTGATGTACTGGCGTGGCGACGGCACCTTGAGCGCGGTTGCCATGCCGCGCGTCAGCGCGTCGCCCAAGCGGCCACCGAGCTTCCAGGCAATGGCCAGCAGGCCCTGGTAACTGGCCACCATCAGCTTGCCCGCCAAGCTGAGCGATTGCTGGTACTGCGGCGAATCGGCGTCGCCAATGTCCACACCCACAATGCAGTCCACCCGGTCGGGGTGGCACATATAAAACTGGTAGCCAAACACGCAGCCCCAGTCGTGCAGCAACAGGGTTACCTTCTGGTTGGGGGATACCTGGTCCACGACGTGCAGCAAGGTAGCCACCATCTCGTCGAGCGAATACGCCCGGCGCGGCTTGGCAATATCAAAGCCCGGCAAGGTAAAGCGCACGCAGCGGTACTGCGCTTGCAGCGCCGCCACTTGCGCGTCCCACACGCGATAGGTGTCGGGCCAGCCGTGCACCATCACCACGGTGCGCGGGCCTTGGCCCTCTACCAGCAGCTCTATGCCGTCCACTTCAAAGATTTTCTTCATGTGACCTCTTTGCGCTAGCTATTCAGTTCCGCGTCAAGCCCTGACGCGTGGCGATGGGCACATAACCCACCTCCAGGCCCTTGGGCGGGGTGACGATGAGCGCGGGGTCCAGGTCCACCAGCCGCCCCACAGTGGGGGGCGGCAAATACGCGCGCTCTTTGGTCCACAGCCGGTGCAGTTTTTCCACGCGCTTTTGCATGTCTTCGCGCTCCTGCGGGCTCAGGTCGGCGTTGAGCAGGCTTGGCTGGTCGGCAAAGCGGTACCAGTAGTAGGTGAGAAAACTGCCGTCCCCCAGCCGAACCTGAAACGGGCCGGCCACGGGGCCGGGCTTTTTCCAGACGCTTTTGGGCTCTTGCGGCGTGACAAAGGGCTCGGACGATTCGCGAGGCTTGTTTTTGAACTGCGCTTGCACCAAGCCAGTGTCAAAGGGCACGTCGGCAACGGCCACCACTTTCCACACCGGCTTGCCCGCCGCGTTCTGGGTCAAATGGAAATACTGGGGTAGACGGCTGAGCTGGGTGCCCGCGTCTGGGTCTTTGGACACCAAGGCCGGGTTCCAGCGGTAGCCGAAAGTGTTTTCGTCAAACGCCGTGGGCGTGGCAAAAGAGTTCCAGGCGATAGGGACGCGATCCTCTTTGGGGGTGCGGGGCGCAAATATCTTCCAGGTCGACTGGCCGCCCCCGCCAAAGGTTTGTTCCGCCGTGCCCTGCGGGTCCACAAGTCCACTGGCGGGCGCGCCGCCCTCCAACCACGCCTTGACGGGTTCCCAGAGTGCGCTGCGGTCAAACACGCTCAGACGGTGCACCACCACTGCGTCGCCGTTTTCGTTGCGCGGAAAGGACAGCGGCGCCACTTTGGCGTACACCTCACCCCGCGCATCGGTGGCGCGCAGGGCGGGTATGTGGTGGGTCTCCATTTGCAAGGCTTTGTTGGGGTTGGAGCCGCGGGAGTCCAAGAACATGCCGGCCAAGTCGGGCCGTTGCAGCGAGAAATGCGACCAGTAATAGGGCGTAAAAAAGGCCACCGGGCCTTTGAAATTGCCAGTGTTCACAAACAGCGTCCACGACTGGTCACCGGTGGGCACATTGCGGCCTGCGGTTGTGGCTTTGGCGCGGGTGAGCGGCAGCGGCAGGTAGCCGTAGCCAAATAGCTCGCCCTGGCTGCCTTGCTTGAAGTTCAAGCCGTCCAGGGGCCACACCAACCAGGGGCTGAGCTGCGCCACGCCGTACTGGCCTTTGGGTTGGCTCCAATCCAGCCCTTTGCCACTGCCCTTGCCTTTGCCTGGCCCATTGGCCCACTCGCTAAAGTCCAGCCCCACACCGCCCATGCTGAATTTGGGCGTCTCGGTTTCAAAATGCCGGCCCTTAGACCGGCCCACGCCGCCTTCAATGTCCGCATAAAACTTGGGCTCGCTGGAGTCGTCACGCTGCGCCCACATCCAGGTGCCAAAGGAGCCCGAATCCACCGGTTGCGCATCAAAACCGTGGAACAGCGGCCACACAGCGGTGTACATCGAAAAACCGGCGTTATACGACTGGGGCGACTGGCGGTGCGGCACCAATAAGTAACCGGCCATTTGAATTTCTTGCGGCTTGCCTGCGGTCTGGGCTGCCAGAGCAAACCCAGCCAGGGAGAGCAAGAACAGGGCTTGTGTTGCGGTGCGGTTGATGGGCTTCATGTTGGTCCTGTCGCTGCGTGGCGGCATGGTAACAACGCTGGCACATTCGATAAGCACTTCGATAAGCGCTTTGGCTGTGGCAAGCGCTGCCACTGCGCCGTCACCCTACTTCAAAAACAAGGGCTTGACCAACATCCACACCGCCGTGCACAGCACCATGCACGCAAAAGCCACGCGCATGCGCCGCTCTGGCAAGCGGTGGGCCAGCGCCACCCCGGCCGACACCGTAAACAGGCCGCCCGCCGCCAGCGGCAGGCCGAGCGCCCAATCCACCCGGTGCGCGCCGCTGTAGGTCAGCAGCGCAATGATGGAACTGGGCGCCACCAAGGCCAAAGACAGGCTTTGGGCCACGGTTTGCCGCTGGCCAAACCAGCCGGTAAACACCGGCGTGGCCACCAGCCCGCCGCCCACGCCCAGCAGGCCCATGCAGCTGCCGCCCAGCACGCCCACCAGCGGCAAGTAACGCAGGTCGCGCGGCGGCTTGTGCGCAGCGCCGTAGATTGCGGGCGCTGGCCGCAGCATGCGCAGCGCCACTACCAGCAAAAACAGGCTAAACACCGTGCGCATCAGGTCCGAGGGCAGCCGCGTTGCCAGCTGGGCGACCAGCCAGGTGGTGGTGCAGGCCAGCACCCCAATCTGCAGCGCAGTCGTCAGGGCCACCGGGTGGCGCTGGTGGTAGCGCCACCAGCCGATCAGCAAATTTGGCACCATCATCACCAAGGCAGTGCCTTGGGCTACCGCCTGGTCCAGGCCAAAGCCCAGCACCAAGAGCGGAATCACGATGATGCCGCCGCCAATGCCAAACAAGCCGCCCAAAAAACCGAGAGCGGCGCCTAGGCCGAGCATTTCTAACAGCTCGGGGGAAAAAATGGGGGGCATGGGGGTGGATGCGGCAAAGCGGCGCAGTGTACGCAGGCTCAACGCCTTCAGCGAGGGCGCGTAGGTCCCCGCTCTCGCGCAGCCTTTTGCCGCATGGGTTTTTACGACTGGTCTATATACTGGTCTACTTGAAAAGGGAAAGCACCATGCACATTGAAGTCGGCTCCTATGAGGCCAAAACCAAGTTGCCAGAGCTGCTGCGCGGCGTCCAGAGCGGCAAACGCTACACCATCACCTTGCGCGGCGAGGCCGTAGCCGACTTGGTGCCTGCGCAAAGCTCTCAAAGCGCAGACGCAGTGGAAGCTGTTGACGCCCTGCTGGCCTTCATGCAGGCGCGCAAGCCTATGGGCGGCCTTGATCTCAAGGCACTTTTGAACGAAGGAAGGTCATGAGTTTTGTTCTGGATGCCTCGGTTGCGCTGCTTTGGCTGGCGCCAGATACCCAGCCGGCGGGCGTCGATTACGCCACTGCCACCCTGCTTGCGCTCAAAGAAACCCAGGCGCTCGTGCCGTCGCTGATGGCGCTAGAAGCGTCCAACGTGGTGGCCAAGCTGGAATCCAAAGGCCTGTTGACACAAGCCGATTCGCAACGCTTTATCGCCCTGCTGGGGCGGCTCAACATCGTGACCGACCCTGCCACTGCTGCGCACGCCCTGGGTGACACCTTGCACCTGGCGCGGCGCCACAAGCTATCGGCGTATGACGCGGCTTACCTAGAACTTGCCTTGCGCAGCGGCCTGCCGCTGGCAACCCTGGACGCCATTTTGGCCAAGGCAGCCCAAAGCGCGGGTGTTTCTATTTTCGGCACGCACTGAAACTGCGGTGATGAGACGGTTGCTGGGGCAATGCATGGCAAGGTTCAAAGCGCTTGCGCGCAAAAGCCCGCCGGGCTCAGGATGCGGGTGCGACCGGCGCTGCCACGTTGCAACCGTCCAGCGCGACGATCACCGGTGACCAAGTAATCAGCCTCGCCAGCCAAGGCCATGGCAAGCAGGAATGCGTCGTTGGGATCGTTCAGCGCCGCAATATCTGGATGTGGCAAGGCGCCCAGCAGCACGTTGGCATCCAAAATGACGTGCATCAATGCTCACGCGCCCACTGCACTGCCTCGTCAATCAAGTCGTTCAATTCAGTCTCGCCCATGCCTGCGGCAGCGCCATTGGCTTGCTCTACCGCTTTTTCCAACCAATAGGAGCGAACCGCCTCCTCACCAAAGCGCGGCAAATCGCCTTTGCGCCCTTCGCCCTTCGCCCCCCGCTGCGATAAACATTCGCACAGATTGGTCGGTGTCTGGCGAGACGGAGCTGTTCCAGCGAACTGATTGCATTGCTTCTCCAGTGTTTGAGCGTTGACACACCGAAAATCTGACACCCAAACGCCTACTCCACCGTCACCGACTTCGCCAAATTCCTAGGCTTGTCCACATCCGTCCCCCGTGCACACGCCGTGTGGTAGGCCAGCAGTTGCAGCGGCACCACGTGCAGGATGGGCGAGAGCACGCCGTAGTGTTCGGGCATGCGGATGACGTGGATGCCTTCGCTGCTGTCGATGCGGGTGTCGGCGTCGGCCAGCACATAGAGCACGCCGCCGCGCGCGCGCACTTCGTGCATATTGCTTTTGAGCTTTTCCAAGAGCGCGTCGTTGGGGGCCACGGTGACCACCGGCATGGCGCTGGTCACCAGCGCCAGCGGGCCGTGCTTGAGTTCGCCCGCTGCATAGGCCTCGGCGTGGATGTAGGTGATTTCTTTGAGCTTGAGCGCCCCTTCGAGGGCGATGGGGTAGTGCGTGCCCCGGCCCAGAAACAGCGCGTTTTCTTTGGACGCAAACTCTTGCGCCCAGGCAATCACCTGCGGCTCCAGGGCCAGCACGGCTTGCAAGGCGGCGGGCAAGTGGCGCATGGCTTTGAGGTGGTCTGCCTCTTGCGCGTCGCCGAGCAAGCCTTTGGTTTGCGCCAGCGCCAGGGTGAGCAAAAACAGCGCTGCGAGCTGGGTGGTAAAGGCTTTGGTGGACGCCACGCCAATTTCGGTGCCCGCGCGGGTGACGTAAGCCAGCTTGCACTCGCGCACCATGGCGGATGTGGCTACGTTGCAAATGGTGAGCGTGTGCGCCATGCCCAGGCCTTGGGCGTGGCGCAGGGCGGCCAGGGTGTCGGCGGTCTCGCCGGACTGGCTCAGCGTCACCACCAGCGTGCGCGGGTCGGGCACCGAATCGCGGTAGCGGTATTCGCTGGCAATCTCCACTTGGCATGGCAGCTTGGCAATGGCCTCTATCCAGTACTTGGCCACGCAGCCGCTGTAGTAGCTGGTGCCGCAGGCCAAAATCAGCACCCGGTCTATGGCCTTGAACACGCTGTAGGCGCCGTCGCCAAACAGCTCGGGCGTAATGCCTTCCACGCCTTCTAGGGTGTCGGCCACGGCGCGCGGCTGCTCAAAAATCTCTTTTTGCATGTAGTGGCGGTAGGGGCCGAGTTCGGCCGCGCCGCTGTGGGCTTGCACGGTTTGCACCGGGCGGGTTACCAGGCGGCGGGCGCGGTCTTCAATCCAGTATTTGCCGAGCTGAATATCCACCGCGTCGCCTTCTTCGAGGTAGACGATCTGGTCGGTCACCCCGGCCAGGGCCATGGCGTCGCTGGCCAAAAAGGTTTCGCTGTGGTCTTTGCCCACGCCCAAAATCAGGGGTGAACCGGCGCGCGCGCCCACCACGCGGTGCGGCTCGTCTTTGTGGAAAACGGCCACTGCATAGGCGCCGTGCAATTGCGCCAGCGCGGCCTTGACGGCGTCAAACAAGTCGCCTTGGTACAGGCTGTCCACCAGGTGGGCGATCACTTCGGTGTCGGTTTGGCTGGTAAACACATAGCCCCTGGCCTGCAAGGCGGCGCGCAGGGCGTCGTGGTTTTCGATGATGCCGTTGTGCACCAGCGCCACGCGGGCCACGCTGCTTGCATCTGCCGCCGCGCTGGGGCCGTGGCTGAAGTGCGGGTGGGCGTTGCGCACGGCCGGCGCGCCGTGGGTGGCCCAACGGGTGTGGGCGATGCCGGTGCCGCCTTCAATATGGTCGGTTTGCACCTGCTCCATCAGCTCCGACACTCGGGCCGTGCTGCGCGCCCGGCGCAGGCCGCCCGGTAGCTGGCCCAGGCTGGCGGCGTGCACGGCCACGCCGCAGGAGTCATAGCCCCGGTATTCCAGCCGCTGTAGGCCCTGGACCAGGATGGGAACGATGTTGCGGGTAGAAACGGCGCCGACGATGCCACACATAAAAAACTCCTTAAAGGGTGATGCGGCGAATCATAGGCAGGGTGATGAAAAATTTTTCAACGAAAATATTGACTTTACAGTCGTAAAATTTCAACAAATTCCTAGTTTGGAATTTAAAGTTTTATACATTTAATTAATGGAAGAAAATTTCTTAGATACAACCGACCTGAAGCTGCTCGACGCCTTGCAGCACGACGCCTCGCGCAGCAACCTGGCGCTGGCAGCACTGTTGCACATCTCGCCGCCCACCTGCCTGCGCCGCGTCAAACGCTTGGTGGATGCGGGCTGGATCGAGCGCCAAGTGGCGGTATTGAACGCCGACCGGCTGGCCACGCTGCACGGCCAGGGTTTGAGCGCGCTGGTGGAAGTGACGCTAGACCGCCAGGGTGCCGAGCACCTGGATGCCTTTGAAGCCCGCGCCGTGGCGGACGCCGCGGTGCAACAGTGCTGGCGCGTGTCGCCGGGGCCAGACTTTGTGCTTGTCATCCAGGCGCGCGACATGGCGGATTACTTGGCTACCACCCAGCGTCTGCTCACGCAAGACGCCAATGTGCGTAATGTGAAGGCGTTTTTTAGCCTGAAGCGGGCGAAGTTCAAAAGTACATGTCTCATTTGAGTGCATTTTTCCCATACCAAATGGACCTTCATCAATCCGTCGCAATTTCGAGTTAAAAAATGTTCTTTAGCTTCAACATTCAAGTTTTGACT
This sequence comes from Comamonadaceae bacterium, assembly GCA_947442105.1. GTDB lineage: Bacteria > Pseudomonadota > Gammaproteobacteria > Burkholderiales > Burkholderiaceae_C > Allorhodoferax. The sequence goes on from CANEVH010000047.1 coordinate 15,514, forward strand.
GCCAACCATGAAACCACTATTCGCCATGAAAAGAACAACTCTCCTTAAATCTGCACTGGGTGCCAGTCTGCTGTCCATCGCCTTGACAGGGTGCGGCGGCTCTTCGGAAGTCAATGACCCTCCCATCACCTTGACACTGCTGCACATCAACGACCACCATTCGCGCCTTGACGCGGAGAGTACAACGCTACAAATGTCCAATGCGGCAGGAGCCGCCAAATATGTAGCCCTGCCAATCGGTGGGTTTGCACGTGTGGCTGCGGCCATCAGCGAAGAGGCCGCAAAAAGCACCAACGTCATCAAACTGCACGCGGGAGATGCCCTGACAGGCGACTTGTACTTCACCCAAAGTGAGGGTGAGGCTGATGCAGCTGTTATGAATACCGTTTGCTTTGACGCGATGACTTTGGGTAACCATGAATTTGACACTGGCGATGCCGGACTGTCCAAGTTCATCGGCTTTTTGCACAAGGACCCTAAAAAGTGCCAGACACCTTTGCTTTCCTCCAACGTCAGCACCAGCAGTACTTCCCCTATCGCGGGTAAATTCAAGCCTTACACGACAATCACCCGTGAAGGCCAAAGAATTGGCATTGTGGGGGTCACGATTGCAAACAAAACCAAAAATGCGTCACGTCCTGACGAAACAACCCTATTTGCCGATGAAGTAAAGAGCACACAAGCCTACATTGACGAACTCACCGTCCAAGGCGTCAACAAGATCATCGTCATGAGCCATGTGGGCTATGAGTTTGACATCACGAAGCTCGCCCCTAAGTTGCGAGGCGTTGACGTGGTTGTCGGCGGTGACTCTCACAGTCTGCTCGGCCCAGACAGCATGAAGCCTTTTGGCCTGACACCCGAGGGAACTTACCCTACCCGGCTCACCGATCTCGATGGTCGGCCAGTTTGTGTGGTGCAAGCTTGGCAATACAGCCACGTGGTTGGAAAACTCAAGGTGGATTTTGACAACAAGGGCTTTGTCAGCACTTGCAATGGCGCGCCGATGGTACTTGTCGGAGATACTTTTAAAGATGGCAACACAGCCTCCGCCGCTACCGCAACCCCTTCTGCGACCGATGCCGCTGCGTATACGAAAGCGTTGAATGATTCGGGAGTATTTAGGATCACCACACCACTTGCCGAAACGGTTGCTGCATTAAAGCCTTTCAGCGAGGCCAAAATCGCACTTGGTTCAATCAAGGCAGGTGAATCTTCAGAAAACCTGTGCTTGCGGCGAGTGCCAGGAACTGGACCTAAAAGCGACACCACTCGCTCGTCCTTGGGTGACATCTGTAACAAGAATGCCGATGTCATTGCCCGTGGCGGCGACATACAACAACTGGTTGCACAAGCCTTCTTATTGCAAGGTCAAACTTTTGGCGGCGCTGACATCGCCTTGCAAAACGCTGGTGGCGTTCGGGTTGACATTGCTGCAGGCGACATCACTGTTGGCAGGGTCTACACACTTTTACCATTCAAAAACGTTTTGGTACGCGTCACCATGACTGGTCAGCAAGTGAAAGACACTGTTGAAGACGGCATTGACTCGATGCTGGGCAACAACGGGGGCACGGGCTCCGGTGCATATCCCTACATGGCAGGTTTGCGTTTTGATGTGGACATCACCAAAACCAAAGGCGCACGTGCCACCAACCTCGAATTCCAAAGCAATGGCCAGTGGGTCAGCTTTGACACGAGTAAAACCTATAAAGTCATTACCAACGACTTTACGGCGGGCGGCGGCGACAACTATTTGACGCTCAAAGGCATCGACAAGAGCCTCAAGGAAAACACCTTCTTGGATTACGCGGACTCATTCCTTCAGTACGTCAAGAAAAACACACCCTTGTCAAAACCCACGACTTTCAGCACAAAATCTTACAAAGAGTAGCTTATTGCGCTGAATTGAAACGCCAAGTCTTTGCTGACTTGGCGTTTTTTTTTGCTGCAAGCTTTAACTTATGGATTGTTTGGACTTTTTCTCAGGCCGCGTCCAGTTGGCAATAGTGACCTGCTTGCCCCGCGCCACGCTCAGCGCCCCGGCAGGAACGTCTTTGGTAATGGTAGACCCGCCTCCCACCGTGACACCCGCTCCCAGGGTGACCGGTGCCACCAGCACGCAGTTGCTGCCCACGTGCACGTCGGCCTCTATCGTGGTGCGGTGTTTGTTGGCGCCGTCGTAGTTGGCGGTGATGCTGCCTGCGCCAAAGTTGACGCGCTCGCCCACGGTGGCGTCGCCCAGATAGGCCAGGTGGTTGGCCTTGGCGCCTGCGGCCAGGGTGGAATTTTTCACTTCCACAAAGTTGCCAATATGCACCCCCGCGCCCAAATTTGCGCCGGGGCGCAGACGGGCAAAGGGGCCGACCAGCGCGCCCTGCCCCACGTGTGCGCCTTGGGCGCCGCCGTCAATGTGGGTGAAGGGGTGGATCACCGCGCCCGCTTCCACCGCGCAGTTGGCCAGCACGCAATGGGCGCCGATGGTGACGCCGTCGCCCAGCGATACCACGCCTTCAAAAATGCAATTCACGTCAATTTCCACGTCCATGCCGCACGTCAGGCGGCCACGAATGTCCAGGCGCGCCGGGTCGGCTAGGCGCACGCCGGCTTCCATCAGTGCCAGGGCCTGGCGGCGCTGGAAGGCGCGTTCTAGTTCGGCCAGCTGCACCGGGCTGTTGATGCCGGCCACTTGCACGGCGTCGTCGGTTTTTTGTGCCAGCACGGTCACGCCGTCTTGCACCGCAAATTTCACGATGTCGGTCAGGTAGTACTCGCCCTGGGCGTTGTGGTTGTCCAGGCGCGCCAGCCAGCGCTTGAGCAACGCGGCCGGCACGGCCATGATGCCGCTGTAAATCTCGGTGATCGCGCGTTGGGCAGCGTTGGCGTCTTTGTGCTCCACGATGGCGGTCACCGCCTCACCGGCGCGCACCACGCGGCCGTAGCCCGCAGGGTCGGGCAGGTCAATCGTCAAAAGCGCCAGGTGCTGCCCGGCGCACAGGGCGATCAGCGCCTGCAAAGTGTCTGCCTGGGTGAGCGGCACGTCGCCTGAGAGCACCACCACCACACCATCGTCGCCCAGCGCGGGCACGGCCTGTTGCACTGCGTGGCCGGTGCCCAACTGCGGCTCCTGGCGCACAAATTTCAGCGCCAGCGTGCTAGCCATGGGCATCAGCGCCGCCTCCACTTGTTCGGCGCCGTGGCCAGTAACCACCACGGCAGAGCGCGCCTGCAGTTGCTGCGCAGTGGCCAGCACGTGCTGCACCAGCGGCACGTGGGCCAAGCGTTGCAAGACCTTGGGCAAGCGGCTTTTCATGCGCGTGCCCTTGCCAGCGGCCATGATGACCACGTCCACCGGGGGGGCAAGCGACCCGGCGGCGGGCGTGGAGGGGGGCTGAAATAGACTCACAGTGATGCCTTACTTGAAAAATTGTTTGCCCGCACAGGGCCCATGGCGGCGGCTTTGGATTATCGGCGCCCTGTTGGTCGGCACCCTGCTGGGCCTGGGTGGCTGCACGGCGCTGCGCCTGAGCTACAACAACGCCGAAACCCTGGCCTTTTGGTGGATGGACGATTATTTTGACTTCGACAAAACGCAAACCGAACGCGTGCGCACCGATTTGGCTGACATGGCGCGCTGGCACCGGCGCGAAGAATTGCCGCTGCTCGCCGAGCTGCTCGAAAACGCCCAAGCCTTGGCCCAGAAGCAGCCCGACGCCGCCCAAATTTGCGCTCTGTACGAGCGCGGCCTGCTGCGCATGCAGGCACTGGCAGAGCACGCACTGCCCGCCATGGCGGCCGTAGCACCCACGCTGCGCCCAAGCCAAGTCAAAAACCTGGCCGCCCATTACGACAAAGGCAACCGTAAATGGCGTGAGGAATGGCTCACCACCGACACCGACGCCTTGGACAAGCGCACGCAGAAATTTCGCGAGCGGCTCGAAGACTTTTACGGCCCCTTGAGCCCGGACCAATCGCGCCAACTGCAACAGCGCCTAGCCGCCGCCGGGCTGGACGAAGCACAGATGTACCGCGAGCGGGTGCGCCGCCAGCAAGAGGCCTTGCGCACCTTGGACGGCTTGCGCGGCGACAGTGCTGCAAACGCGCAAGCGGCACTGGGCAAGCTGATGAAAGAGTACTTTGAGTCGTCAGACCCCGCCTACCGCGCCTACCGCGACCGCTCGGTGGCGCAAACCTGCGAGGCGATGGCACAAGCGCACGCCAGTGCCACGCCGCAGCAGCGCAGCAACTTGGTGCGCAAACTACAGGCCTATGCCCAGGATGTGCAGGTCTTGCGGGGGCAATCGCCTTAACTTTCAGGATGGTGCGCAGCACCCCAAATCATGAAAGTTCTTTCACGTTAACAGCTCTGCACTCGCGGCCCCGCCCTAGCGCAGCTCGCGCGCCGACGGCCCCAGCGGCCAGGCCACGCCAAAGTCGGTCAGCACCGCGTCCAGCGGCACGTCGTGGGCCTCGGGCTCAAAGTCGGGCACATAGCTCACGCCAAAGGCCAAGCCCACGGTAAAGGGCTTGGGCTCCAAACTCGCCAGCATGCGGTCGTAAAAGCCGCCGCCGTAGCCCAAGCGGTAGCCGCCCGCGCTGTAGCCCACGCAGGGCACAAACAGCAAGCTGGGCGCCACCATCTCCGTGTCTTTGGGTTTGGGGATGCCGTAGGCGTCTTCTTCCATGGGGCAGCCGGGGTACCAGGTGTGGAAGGTCATGGTTTTGTGCTGCTTGTTGATCACCGGCAGCGCAATGCGCCGACGCTGGGGCGCGTCGTTGAGCTCGCCGTCCTCTTTCCAGCGGTGCAGGGCGGGCAGCGGGTCAAACTCGCCCTTGATAGGCCAATACGCGCCAATCGTGGTGTCAGCGCGCCCCACCAGCCACACCCGCATGACGCGCAGCAGCAGCTCGGCGCGGTGCAAGCGGTCGGGCAAGTCTTGGCGCTGCTGCAGCAAGAGCTTGCGCAAGGCCTTTTTGTCTGGGCCGCTGTGGTCTCTTGGGTTGTCCATAATGAGCCTATGCAGTTTTACCGATCTATTTTGGCAGCTTTGGCGCTTGGCACCGCTTTGGGTCTGCCCGCGTGCGCAGCCACATCCGCCGCCGTGGACGCCACGCGCAGCGACGAGGCCGTGCTGGACATGGCCCAAGCCTACAAACAACGCGACACCAAGCGCCTGGGCGGCCTGCTGCCCGCAGCAAAAGGCTCGGTGCTAGAGCCCTGGGCGGCGTACTGGGAGTTGTCTGCGCGGCTAGACACCGCAAGCAGAGCTGAAATAGAAGGATTTTTGGCCCGCTGGGCTGGCAGCTACCAGGAAGACCGCCTGCGCGCCGACTGGCTGCTGCAGCTCGGGCGCAACCGCGACTGGCCCGCCTTTCGCCAACAGCTCGCGCAGTACCGCATGGGCGACGACCGCTCCATTGCCTGCTATGGCCTGTGGAGCGACTGGCTGGCCACCGGCGCCGACGTGGCCGCCCAAGTGCAAGACCTGTGGCTGGCGCAACGTGAGCCCGAAGAAGCCTGCGCCGGGCTGGCCGAAGAACTGATCAAGGCCAAAAAAATGCCGCCGCAAGCCGCCTGGGTGCGCGCGCGCTTGGGCATGGAAAACGACCGCCTCAAGGTAACTACCCAGGCGGTGGGCGCGCTGAACGAAACATGGGTCAAGACGGTGAACGCCATTTACCTCAACCCCGGCAAATACCTGGACGACAAGCTCACCGCGCTGCGCCCGCAGACGCGCGAGTTTGTGTCGCTGGCGCTGATCCGCCAGGCCTATCTGGAGCCGCAAGACGCCGCCATAGAGGTAGAAAAACTGCGCTGGCGCGCCCAGCTCACCGCAGAGGAGCGAAGCTGGATTTGGGGCGTGATCGGCAAGCGCGCCGCGCAAAAAGGGCAAGACACCGCACTGGGCTCTTTTGCCAAGGGCCGCTTTGACCAAATGCACGAAGACCACTTGCAGTGGGCCGCCCGAGCTGCCCTGCGCGCGGGACAATGGGCGCAGGTGCAACAGGCCATTGCCTCGCTGCCCGTTGGGCTGCGCAACGATCCCACCTGGATGTACTGGCATGCGCGCGCAGTGCTAGCGCAGCGCCCGGGGGACGTGGTGCGCAAGCAGGCGATGGCGGACTTGCAAGCCATTGCCGGGGTGCGCGGCTTTTACGAGCAACTGGCGCAGGAAGAGTTAGGCCAGCGCAGCAGCGCCCCACCCCGCCCGCCCACGCCCAGCACCGAAGAAAAAGAAGCCGCGCGCCAAAACCCCGGCCTGCAAAGAGCGCTCTACGCCATTGCCCTGGGCCTGCGCAGTGAGGGCGTGCGCGAGTGGAACTACAGCACCAACCTGCACACCAAAGGCGGCATGGACGACCGCAGCCTGCTGGCCGCCGCCGACCTGGCCTGCCGCGCCGAGGTGTGGGACCGCTGCATCAACACCAGCGAGCGCACCAAGGGCTTTATTGACATGGAGCAGCGCTTTCCCATGCCCTTCAAAGCGGCAGTCACCGCGCGCGCGCAAAGCATTGGCCTGGACCCGGCCTATGTGTACGGCCTGATTCGCCAAGAAAGCCGTTTCATCATGGACGCCAAATCGGGCGTGGGCGCATCGGGCTTGATGCAGGTGATGCCCGCCACGGCCAAGTGGACGGCCAAAAAAATCGGCATGAACGACTTCACCCCCGCCAAGATCAACGAACGCGACACCAATATCGCCATCGGCACCGGCTACCTCAAGCTGGTGCTTGACAGCTTTGGTGGCTCTATGCCGCTGGCCGCTGCGGCCTACAACGCCGGCCCCAGCCGTGCGCGCACCTGGCGCGGCTCCAGCGGCGCACCGACCCTGGAGGCCGCCATCTGGGCCGAGAACATTCCTTTCCACGAAACCCGCGACTACGTCAAAAAAGTGCTGTCCAACGCCACGCTGTACGCCGCAGTGCTGAGCGGCCAGCCCCAGTCCATCAAGGCGCGCTTAGGCTTTGTGGGGCCGGTGGACGCCGCAGTGCCCGAAATCGGGCTCGACTTGCCCTGAGCGGCGCCCCCAACCCCCCAACCCCCCAAACCCCCAACCCCAACCCCAACCCCAACCCAACCACACCCACAACGACCCATTTCAACCCCAGGAGGAACCCCATGCTCAAGCTCTTTATCGGCAACAAAAACTACTCGTCTTGGTCCATGCGCCCCTGGGTGCTGATGACGCAGGCCGGCATTGCGTTTGAGGAGGTCATGGTCCGCTTTGACGCCCTCACGCCCGAGTCGCAGTTCAAGCGCACCATTGGCAGCGTCAATCCTGTGGGCAAAGTGCCGGTGTTGCAAAGCGGCTCGCTAGCGGTGTGGGACACGCTGGCCATTGCCGAAACCCTGAATGAGATGTTTCCCGACAAACACCTGTGGCCGCGCGACCCAGCGGCGCGGGCGCATGCGCGCAGCATTTGTGCCGAAATGCACGCCGGATTTATGGCCCTTCGCAGCCACTGCCCTATGAATATCGAAGCGCACTTGCCGGAGCAAGGCGCGTTGGTGTGGCGCGACCAAGCTGCCGTGCGTGCGGACGTGGCGCGCTTGGTGCAAATGTGGGGCGAGCTGCTGCAGGCGCACAGCGGCCCGCTGCTGTTTGGCGCGTTCAGCATTGCAGACGCCTATTTCGCGCCGGTGTGCATGCGCATCAAAACCTACGCCCTGCCGGTGCCCGACGCCATTGGCGCCTATGTAGACCGCGTCTGCGCCCTGCCCGGCGTCAAGGCCTGGGTGGATGGCGCGCTGGCCGAGCACGACTTCGTGATTTTTGACGAGCCTTACCGCTTGCAGCGCTGATTGGCGCCACGGCCCCGCATGCAAACCTATCTTGTCGGCGGCGCGGTGCGCGACCATTTGCTCGGCCTGCCGGTGCAAGACCGCGACTGGGTGGTGGTGGGCGCCACGCCCGAGCAGATGGTGGCCCAGGGCTTTGTGCCGGTGGGGCGGGACTTTCCGGTGTTTTTGCACCCGCAAACGCACGAGGAATACGCCCTGGCCCGCACCGAGCGCAAAAGCGGCAGCGGCTACCGGGGCTTTGTGGTGCACGCCGACCCCGGCGTCACCCTGGAAGAAGACCTGGCCCGGCGCGACCTGAGCATCAACGCCATGGCCGCGCGCACCCTGCCCGACGGCAGCAACACCCCCGACATCACCACCCTGGTGGACCCCTGCGGCGGCCAGCGCGACCTGGCCGCCCGCGTGCTGCGCCACGCCAGCCCGGCGTTTACCGAAGACCCGGTGCGCATCTTGCGGCTGGCGCGCTTTGCGGCGCGCTTTGCGCAGTTCACTGTGGCAGGCGACACACTGGCCCTGCTGCGCGCCATGGTGCAGGCGGGCGAGGCCGAGCACTTGGTGGCCGAGCGCGTGTGGCAAGAACTGGCCAAGGGCCTGATGGAAGACCAGCCCTCGCGCATGTTTGCAGTGCTGCGCGACTGCGGCGTGCTGGCCGTGGTGCTGCCCGAGGTGGACGCCCTGTGGGGCGTGCCGCAGCCACCCGAACACCACCCCGAAATCGATACCGGCGTGCACGTGATGATGGTGCTGGACTGCGCCGCCCTGGCCAAGGCGCCGCTGGAAGTGCGCTTTGCCTGCCTGGTGCACGACCTGGGCAAGGCCACCACACCGCCCGCCGAGTGGCCGCGCCACATTGCCCATGAAGTGCGCAGCGTGCGGCTGATCCAAGGCCTGGCCCAGCGCCTGCGCCTGCCCCACGCCTGCACCGAGCTGGCCGAGGTGGTGGCGCGCGAGCACGGCAACATCCACCGCAGCGCCAGCCTGGACGCCGCCGCCACCGTACGCCTGCTGGAGCGCTGCGACGCTTTTCGCAAGCCCGAGCGCTTTGCGCAGGTGGTGCTGGCCTGCGAATGCGATGCCCGTGGCCGCCTGGGCTACGAACAAGCCGCCTACCCGCAGGGTGCGCGCCTGCTGCGCGCGCTGCGCCAAGCGCAAAGCGTGGCCACCGACCAAATTGCCAGCGCCGCACAAAACGCGGGCGCGCGCGGCCCGGACATTGGCCGCGCAGTGGCCCGCGCCCGCGCGCAAGCGGTGGCCGCCCTGGAGGCCCACTAGGCCATGGCCCATTTGCTGCTGGTAGAAGACGACGAACTGCTGCGCGACGGCCTGTGCGCCCAGCTCATGCACGCGGGCCACACCGTCCACGCCGCAGGCGACGGCGCGCAGGCGCAAGACGTGATTGCATTCACCCGGCTGGACGGCGTGGTGCTGGACCTCGGGCTGCCGCCGGTGCAAGGCCTGGCCATGGACGGCATTGTGGTGCTGCGCTGGATACGCCGGCGCCTGCCGCACCTGCCGGTGCTGGTACTGACCGCGCGCGACGATATTGACGACCGCGTGGCCGGCCTGAACGCGGGCGCCGACGACTACCTGACCAAGCCCTTCGACATGGCCGAACTGCTGGCCCGCCTGGCCGCCATGCTGCGGCGCTCGCGCATGCCGGCCTTTGGCGGCTCGCTGCAAACCGACGCGCCCCGTGCCCATCGCCTGCGGCTGGACCCGCAGTTGCCCATGGGCTGGCTGGGCGAGGACGTCATGGAACTGACCCACCGCGAATGGTCGCTCTTGGGCCTGCTGCTCAAGCAACTGGGCCAGGTGGTAGGGCGCGAAGAGGTGCTGGCGGTGTGGCAGACGCAGGCGCCTGAAGGTGTTGCCAGTGGCGCGGGCGGGGGTGGGGCCAGCGGTGCCGGGGCTGGCTCCAACGCGCTGGAGGTGTATGTGCATCGCCTGCGCCGCAAGCTGCAAGGCAGCGGCCTGAACATTCGCAATGTGCGCGGGCTGGGCTATCTGCTGGAACTGCAAGCGCCGTGAGCAGCCTGGCCACGCCCGGCGCCGGACTGTCGCTCAAGCGGCAGTTGCTGCTGTGGCTTTTGCTGCCCCAGCTGGTGCTGTGGGCCATGGGCGGCGTGCTGGCCTACCGGGTGGCGCTCACTTATGCCGAAAAAGCGATTGACCAATCGCTCACCCAGTCGGTGCGGGCGCTAGCGCGCCAGGTCAAACCCGTGGGCTCGGGCCTGCTGGTGGACTTTCCCAAGGCCGCGCAAGCGGTGCTGGAGCAAGACCCCCAGGACCGGCTGGCCTATATGGTGTCCTCGCCGCCGGGCAGCTTTTTGCTGGGCAACACCCAGTTGCCCGCCCCCGGCGGCGGCGGTGTGCTGCAGCCCGACGACGTGCCGGTGCTCTACGACATTGCCATCGACGGCAAGGCCATGCGTGTGGCCTCCATCGAACTGCCTTTTGGCGACGCGCCCACCACCCAGCGCCTGCGCGTGCAAGTGGCCAAAAGCCTGGCGGTGCAGCAAGCCATTGCGCGCGAGCTGGTGCGCGACGTGCTGGTGCCGCTGCTGCTGCTGGGCGCGGTGCTGGGCGTACTGATGTACGCGGGCATGCGCCGCGGCCTGGCGCCACTGGCGCGGCTGGAGGCGCAGTTGGCCCACCGCAACGCGGCATCTTTACAAGCCATAGAACTCACCCAGGCGCCGCAAGAAGTGCATTCGCTGGCGCAAGCGCTCAACCAATTGCTCACCACCCTGCGGCGCAGCATGAGCCAGGAAAAGCGCTTTTTGAACGACGCCGCCCACCAGCTGCGCACCCCCTTGGCCGGCCTGATCAGCCAAACCGAACTGGCCCTGACCGAGACAGACCCCCAAGCCCTGCACGCGCGCCTGAGCAAGGTGCACAAAGGCGCGCAGCGCAGCGCCCATCTGGTGAATCAACTGCTCAGTTTGGCCCGCACCGAGGCCGACGTAGCGCTGCTGCCCGTGGACGTGGCCACACTGGCGCGCGAGGTGGCGCGCGAATGGACGCCCCGCGCGCTGGCGGCCGGCATTGACCTGGGTTTTGAAGGCGAAGACCACCTGCACGCGCGCGCCGACCGCGTGCTGCTGCGCGAAGCCCTGAGCAACCTGATCGACAACGCCCTGCGCTACTGCCCGCGCGGCGCCAGCGTCACCCTGCGGGTGCGCGCCACGGGCGAGGGCCAGTGCGTGCTAGAAGTAGAAGACAACGGCCCCGGCGTGCAAGCCACCGACCTGCCCCACCTGTTCGAGCGCTTCTGGCGCGCCAGCGAACTCCCCGGCGGCTGCGGCCTGGGCCTGGCCATCGTCGCCGAAATCGCCCAGCGCCATGGGGGCAGCGTGCAGGCTTTTGCTACGAAGCCGCAGGGCTTGGTGGTAAGGGTAGTGGTGCCTTTGGGGTGAGAGTGAGGCGGCAGCTTTGCGGCGTTTGCGTTTGTTTGCGAGGGGCTACCCATTGGAGTGCGGGGCTGGGGATTTGCGATAAGTTCGACGATAAACTTGTTGATGTCGTTATGACTTTTTACCGCGCTGCGCGCCGGACGTATCTGGTGCCGTGCTGGGCATTGAAGAGCGCTTCTGCGAGCCAGAACGTCCGTGGGCCGGCTGGCAGTCTCACCCTGATCCCCGGCCCTGTTTCTGATCGGCTAGCCCTACGACACGCAAGCACACGCCACCGGCAATGGGCAAATGGTCGCGTTCCTCGCCCAGAGCAGAGAAGTGGTCGTGCGCGCCTTTGCGGTGGCATTGGCCAACGGCGCAACGCCAGAAGGCCCGCCAGGCCTGCGCCCGGAGTACCACGCCCACTACTTCGGCGCCTACTTTCGCGACACCGAAGGGAACAAGGTGTGCGTGGCGTGCCATGTGGCAGAGCCTGTTCCAAATAAATCCACCAAGTGATCCCCCGGCTATGAGGGAGTGACAGTAGTAGTTTGACGTATTCGTTGGTGTTTGCACGCCCGCCCACACGTGAAGCTGCGAATCTCGCGCCCGTTCAGCGATTTCTCTTTTGAAGAACATTTGGACACTGGAAATGAAATAAACTTTTGCTGAAAGGGTCATGCCATGGAACACAAGCCCAAACGCAACGCCACCAAAGACGGACCTCCGCGCTGGACCTATGCGACCGGCGCATTGGTAGCCATTGGCACACTCGTCTGGGGTGTGGTCAGCCACTTTGTTCCCCCAAACGAACCGCCGACCCCAGCTTCAACACCTGCTGTGCCTGCGGTCAGCGTTTCTGGAAACGGTAATGTGGGTATCGGTACCATGACCGGTGGCCAGATCACTGTGGGCGCAGTAGCAACACCGACGCAGCAAAGCAGCGAAGCACTGCCAAAACATGGGAGCAAGCCATGAACCGCAAGGCATTGATTTTTGTGCTTGCGCCGTTAGGACTTTTTCTTCTGACAAGCGGTATTGCATGTGCGGCAGACGCCAAGCCTTCAAACGTGACGGTGTCGGGCGCTGGCAACATTGGCATTGGCACCATGAGTGGCGGAACGGTCAACCTGGGCCTGACGCCGCAAGAAGCCAAGGACTTAGCCACCGCAACCGGCCAAGAAGTGGCCAAGCAATTGGCAAACGTTGTTAAGCGGCTCAACACCAAGCCAGACCGTCAGTTGGAAGCGGACAAGCTATCACTCGGGGTTGCTGAGGCCTTTCTGGCAACCCTGAAGGGCAAGAAGGTTCCGCAGTCCGAATGGGCGCAAGTTTTTGGGGAACTTGCACGGGAGTATCTGCAACTCGGCGCCCGTATCCAAGCAACACCGGTGACCAGCGACCAAATCAAGGACTTGGTCAACCAAGCAGATGAGGCGCGCAAGCGGGGTCAGTTCGACAAGGCGGATGCCAAGCTGGCCGAGGCCGCAGAGATTGCCTTGCAAGACGCCCAGCGAATCCAGGAGCAGGCACGCGAATCAATCCGGCAAGCGGCCAGCCTGAACGCCTCGCGAGCCACACTGGCCCTGACGCAATTGCAGCGAACCCGTGGCGCCACATTGTTCGAAATGGCCTTTGATTTACGGAAAAGCGACGTTTCCAGTGAATCCTTTTGGTGGCTTGTTGAGGCTGGCGATTCTTGGGTGATTGAGGGCAGCAGCGCTGAGGCCTTGCGTACCTACAAAAAAGCACAGTCTGCCGCCGAAGCTGGGGCCGCCAGCGACCCGCGGAGCACCGAGTGGCAGCGTGACCTTATGGCCAGCAATAGCAAAATCGGCGATGTGCAAAGCGCCCAGGGCGATAGCGCCGCTGCTCTGAAAAGCTACCAGGCCGGCTTGGTCATCGCCGAACGCCTGGCCACCAGCGACCCGCGCAATACCGAGTGGCAGCGTTACCTTATGGTCAGCTACAGCAGAATTGGCAATGTGCAAAGCGCCCAGGGCGATAGCGCCGCTGCTCTGAAAAGCTACCAGGCCGGCTTGGCCATCGTCGAACGCCTGGCCACCAGCGACCCGCGCAATACCGCTTGGCAGCATGACCTTACTTTCGGCTACAGCAGAATCGGCGATGTGCAAAGCGCCCAGGGCGATAGCGCCGCTGCTCTGAAAAGCTACCAGGCCGGCTTTGCCATCAACGAACGCTTGGCCACCAGCGACCCGCGCAATACCCAGTGGCAACGGGAACTCTCGGCCAGCTACAGCAGAATCGGCGATGTGCAAAGCGCCCAGGGCGACAGCGCTGCCGCACTCAAAAGCTACCAGGCCGGCTTGGCCATCGCCGAACGCCTGGCCGCCAGCGACCCGCGCAATACCGCTCGGCAGCATGACCTTACTTTCGGCTACAGCAGAATCGGCGATGTGCAAAGCGCCCAGGGCGATAGCGCCGCTGCTCTGAAAAGCTACCAGGCCGGCTTGGCCATCGTCGAAC
>CANEVH010000048.1 GCA_947442105.1 Comamonadaceae bacterium
ATAGAAATCCGCTGAATAGTATCCAATGCGGATTTTATCTTTTGAAGATGGCTTGAATATAGGGCCAAGAGCAGGATTTATAGGATGTTTATCTTTTGACCATATGGATGCTGCTTGATAGTGTGTCGCCAAGGCATCGGTTAGTGTAATTGCTATGAAACTTGCCGACACCTTTTGATTATTATTTATTTTGCTAGATATATCGTTAACACTATCCTCAAAATTCCACCAATCACCTAGATGCATTTGTGCGTGCAATACAGTACCATGCAGGTACTCCAACTCAGGATTTAAATCAAATGCTATTTTGAAGCTGACGAGTGCGGCTTCTGGTTGTTTTAGCTCTAATAGCGCACTACCCCGATTACTATGCGCATCTGCATAATCTGGTTTGAGTTGAATTGCAATATCATAACTGGCAACTGCGGCTTCTGGCTGTTTGAGGTCTTGCAATACAACCCCGCGATTATAAAAGGCATCTGCATAATCTGGTTCCAATTGAATGGCCTGATCAAAACTGGCAAGTGCAGCTTCTGGCTGCTTTAGTTTCATAAGCGCGTTACCACGGTTGTTGTAGCATGAGGCATTTCTTGGATTGATAGAAATAGCACGCGAGATAGAATCTACTGCTATTTCAAAATTTCCTAACTGCGCTTGCGCAGTTCCGTACATATTCAACGCATCGAAATGTTGTGGATTAATATTGAGCACTGCTTCATAAACCACCTTCGCCTCACTTAACTTGCCCTGCTGATGCAATGCAAAACCCTGCTGAAATAGCTGCGCAGCCTTGTCAACTTCGGTCTGTTTTTTTGCAACTTTAGGCGTCGTCTTTTTGCGCTGTGGTATTTGAGGTGGACGTGGCATATTAATATTGCTGACAATTTAGGCTTGGTAAATTATTACCACAAAACGAGGTTCGCACACTACTTAAATAATAATTATTATCATGTTCTTTATTTTTATGGCAATCATAAATGCAAAAAACCAGCTCGGTTTGCACCGGCTGGCTTTTTTTAGCCTTGCCCCTGCGGGGGCAAGAGCGCAGGTTTAGGCTGCGAAGTTGGCTTGTGCAAACTCCCAGTTCACCAGCTTGTCGAGAAAGGTTTCAACAAACTTGGGGCGCGCGTTGCGGTAGTCGATGTAGTAAGCGTGTTCCCACACGTCTACGGTCAAGAGGGCGGTGTCGCCGGTGGTCAGCGGCGTGCCAGCGGCGCCCATGTTGACGATGTCCACCGAGCCGTCGGCCTTTTTCACAAGCCAGGTCCAGCCCGAACCAAAGTTGCCCACGGCCGATTTGACGAAGGCCTCTTTGAAGGCGGCGTAGCTGCCCCACTTGGCGGTGATGGCGGTAGCCAGTGCGCCGGTGGGTTCGCCGCCGCCGTTTGGCTTCATGCAGCTCCAGAAAAAGGTGTGGTTCCAGATTTGTGCGGAGTTGTTGTAGATGCCGCCGCTGGACTTTTTGATGATTTCTTCGAGCGCCATGGCCTCAAATTCCGTGCCTTTTTGCAGGTTGTTGAGGTTGACCACGTAGGCGTTGTGGTGCTTGCCGTGGTGAAACTCCAGCGTTTCCTGGGAATAGGCGGGGGCCAATGCGTCAATGGCGTAGGGGAGTGCGGGCAGGGTGTGTTCCATGGGGTTCCTTTGGATGCTTGGGGTTGAAAAAATGATTGTAAAAACTAATTGGCCGCGACCGACTCCACGCACAAAGCAGCCTTACCGTCGGCCAGGATGGCTTCTATGACCTGCCCCACTTGCAGTTGCGCGGCGTGGGTAAGCGCCTGACCTTGTGCGTCGCTCAGCCAAGCGTAGCCGCGCGCTAGCACCAAGCGCGGGTCCAGCAGGCCGAGGCGCAGGTCCAAGGCGGCCAAGCGGTGCGCCTGGATTTGCAAAGCGCGCTGGCCCGCTACGCCAAGCCCGGTTTGCAAACGCTCCAGCGCCACCTGCGGGCCTTGCACTCGCTGTGGCAGCGCTTGGCCCAGGCGCTGCGCGACCGCCGCGACCGCCAGTTGCATGCGTGCCACCGCCGCAGACGGCCGCCCCAGACGGGAAGTGGCCAAGTCCAGCGCCTGGGCGCGGCGGTCCAGTGCGCGGTAGGCGGCGGTCTGCATGCGGTCTTGCAGCCAAGCAGCGGCGTCCAGCGCCTCTTGGCGCGCGGGCGCGCACAGCTCGGCGGCTGCGGTGGGCGTGGGCGCGCGCAGGTCGGCCACAAAGTCGGCAATCGTGAAATCCGTTTCGTGGCCAATGCCCGCCACCACTGGCACCGGGCTGTCAAACACGGTGCGCGCCAGCGCTTCGTCGTTGAATGCCCGCAAATCTTCCATGGCGCCGCCGCCGCGCACCAGCAAGATCACATCAATGGGCACCGCGCCCGCCACACCAGAGTGAGGCCCAGCCACGGCCATGGCGTAAAGCTGCTGCAAGGCCTGGCAGATTTCAGCCGCAGCCCCTGCGCCTTGCACGCTGGCCGGGGCCAGCACCACCGGAATGTGCGGCGCACGCCGCTGCAGCGCGGTCACCACGTCGTGCAGAGCCGCCGCCCCCAGCGAGGTGACCAGGCCAATGCCGCGCACCTGGCGGGGCATGGGGCGCTTGTGCGCTGCGTCAAACAAGCCCTGCGCTTCCAGTTTGGCCTTAAGCTGCAAAAACTGCTCAAACAGCGTGCCCTCGCCCGCGCGCGCCATGCTTTCCACCACCAGTTGCAGCTCGCCGCGCGGCTCGTACACGCCCAAGCGGCCCGAGACCTCGACCCGCTGGCCGTCGCGCGGCGCAAAGTCCAGGCCGCCCGCGGCGCGCTTGAACATGGCGCAGCGAATTTGACCGCTCTCATCCTTGAGCGAAAAATAGCAGTGGCCGCTGGCGGCGCGCACAAAGCCGCTGATCTCACCGGCCACGCGCACCGGGTTAAAGCCGGCGTCTAGCGCGTCGGCAATGGCGTGGCACAAGGCGCCCACGCTCCAGACTTGGGGCGCTTTGCGAATGGCGGGACTGGCGTCAAGCATGAATGGGGTGGGGAAACGGAGGCGGTGGGGGCTGGCCTTGGCCGGACAATC
Source organism: Comamonadaceae bacterium (assembly GCA_947442105.1). Lineage (GTDB taxonomy): Bacteria > Pseudomonadota > Gammaproteobacteria > Burkholderiales > Burkholderiaceae_C > Allorhodoferax. The sequence goes on from CANEVH010000048.1 coordinate 3,054, forward strand.
CCGGATAATGCGCCGTTCATAAAAGATTTGGGGAGTACGCCGTTGTTTTCCATCATACAAGCTGCTGGATGGCCAATTTGGCCGCTGATTGCCAGCTCGGTGCTCGCGCTGGCCATTGTGTTTGAACGATTTGTCAGCCTGACCCAGGACAAAGTGGCGCCTGCCGGTTTGGACAATGCGGTCATGGCCGCCACCAAGCAGCGGATCCCATCACCCCAGTCGGTAGCGGAGCTGTCCAAAGGCTCGCTGCTGGGGCAGGTGCTGGCCAGTGCCTTGCAGGCGCTCAACGACCGCCCCCAGTCGAGCGAAGAAGACGTGCGCGCCGTGGTGCAGCACGCGGGGCGGGCGGTGGCACAGCGGCTGCAGGCCAATTTGAGTGCTTTGGCCACCATTGCTTCGGCGGCCCCGCTCATGGGTTTGCTGGGCACTGTCATTGGCATGATTGAAATTTTTGGTGCCCAGGCACCCAGCGCAGGCGGCGCAGGAAACCCGGCGCAGCTGGCGCAGGGCATTTCTATCGCCCTGTACAACACCGCCTTCGGCCTTTTGGTGGCGATTCCGGCGCTGGTGTTTTGGCGCTACTTTCGCGCGCGGGTGGACGCTTACTTGTTCACCCTGGAAACCAGCGCAGACCAGTTGCTGCGCCACCTGAAAACATGCGGGCACATCCGATCATGAGCGTGCGGTTTGGAGGCCCTGGTGAATCCGGCTCGGGTTGGGGTTTTGCCACGCCGTCAAGCGACGAACCCGAGATCAACCTGATCCCTTTTATTGACGTGCTGCTGGTCGTGCTGATCTTTTTGATGCTGTCGACCACCTATAACAAATACTCCCAACTCAAGATCAACCTGCCCACAGCCAACGCCGAAAAAGCACGCGAGTTTCCGCGTGAAGTGCATGTGGGCGTAAGTGCCAATGGCGACTACAGCGTGGACAACGAGGCGCTCCAGGGCCATGGCTTGCGCGCCCTGGCCACAGCCCTGCGTGCCAGCGCCCAGGGCGGAAGCGGGGGCACCCCGGTGCTCATCGTCAGCGCCGATGCCAATGCCACGCACCAGTCGGTGATGACGGCCATTGAAGCCGCGCGCCTGGTGGGCATCAGCCAGGTGACCTTCGCCTTGCAGTCAAGCGCCACGCCGGGCGCAGAGTAGGCGATGCGCGCAGCGCTGCAAGCCCGCTTGCTGCATGCATGGACGGGCAAAGGCGCGCTAGCTTGCCTGCTATTGCCAGTGGCTTGGCTGTACGGCGCCTTGGCAGCCGGCCGACGCCAGCTATTTCGTTGGGCTGGGCTGCGCAGCCACCGGGTAGATGCGTTTGTAATCGTGGTCGGCAACGTGGTGGCCGGGGGTGCCGGCAAAACGCCTACCGTGATCGGGCTGGTGCGCCACTTGCAGGCCAGGGGGCACGCGGTGGGTGTGGTGTCACGCGGCTACGGGCGGGACAACGCTTCTTGTTTGGCAGTAGACGCCTGCTCTGCCCCAGAGCAAGTGGGCGACGAACCCCTGCTGATTCACCGCGCCACCGGAGCGCCAGTTTGGGTCGGGCGCGACCGCTGGCGCGCTGCCAACGCGCTTTTGGCGCGCCATCCCGACATCCGGGTGATCGTTTGCGACGACGGTCTGCAGCACTACCGCCTGTGGCGCGACCTGGACATCTGCGTTTTTGACGACCGGGGTTGCGGCAATGGCTGGCAGCTTCCTGCGGGGCCTTTGCGCGAGCCCTGGCCGCGCCGCGCCGTGGCCGCTGCGGGGCAAAGTGCGGATCGTCTCTTGGTGGTTCACACCAGCGGGCTGGCGCCTGACGGCGCCTTCAGCGCCCAACGCAGCCTAGGCCATACGGTGGTGGACGGCCACGGCGCAACCCTCACCCTGCGCGCACTCAATGCGCCGGGGCGCTTGCCCTTGATGGCGCTTGCAGGTATCGCCCGGCCAGAAGCGTTTTTTGCCATGCTGCGCCACGCCGGGCTGGTGCTGGAGCAGACCCAGTCCCTGCCAGACCACTTTGACTTTCGCCTGGCAGACACGGCGCACTGGGCGGGGTACCAGCTTGTTTGCACCGAAAAAGACGCGCCCAAGCTCTGGCAAGTGGCCCCTGGCGCCTTTAGCGTGGGGCTGGAACAAACCATGGAACCTGCTTTCTTTGACGCCGTAGACCGCCAACTCGCGGCCCAAATACCCGCGCCCCATGCCTCGACCCCTGGCGCCACCCGTTTATCATCCGGCCATGGACACTAAGCTGCTTTCTTTGCTCGTTTGCCCGGTCACCAAAGGCCCTCTGGAATGGGGCCCTGACCGGCAAGAACTGTGGTCGCGCAGCGCCCGCTTGGCCTACCCGGTGCATGACGGCATTCCCATCCTGCTAGAGAACGAAGCCCGCACGCTCACCGACGAAGAGCTGGGTTTGTGAGCGTAGACGCCGCTGCATTTACCGTGCTGATACCAGCGCGGCTGGCGTCCACCCGGCTGCCCAACAAACCGCTGGCCGACATAGGCGGCATCCCCATGGTGGTGCGCGTGGCGCAGCGGGTGCAAAGCGGCGTGGCGCCCGGCACGCGCGTGGTGGTGGCCGGCGACAGCGACTCCATTTTGCAAGCCTGCGCCCGCTATGGCGTGGAGGCGCTGTCGACGCGCCAAGACCATGCCTCGGGCAGCGACCGGCTGGCCGAGGCCTGCGATTTGCTCGGGCTCGGTGACGATCACATCGTGGTCAACGTGCAGGGCGACGAACCGCTCATAGACCCCGCGCTGGTCGACGCCGTAGCCCAAGTGCTGCAACACAGCCCCAGCGCCAGCATGGGCACTGCCGCCTGCCGCATCACGCAGGCAGAGGACTTCTTTAACCCCAACGTGGTCAAAGTGGTACTCGACGCCACCGCCCACGCCCTGTATTTCAGCCGCGCCCCCATACCCTGCTGGCGCGACGCACCCACCGCAAGCGCCCTACCCGACCCGGCGCCGTTGCGCCATATTGGCATTTACAGCTACCGCGTTGGCTTCTTGCGCCAGTTTCCAAAACTAACACCCGCGCCGCTGGAAACCATGGAGGCCCTGGAGCAACTGCGCGCACTCTGGCACGGCCACCGCATCGCCGTACACCTGACGCACACTGCGCCCGGCGCTGGCGTGGACACGCCCGAAGACCTGGAACGGGTGCGCGCCTGGGTGGCCCAGCACCCCTGAAATCACCCCCTGAGCACGGGGCGCGCTGTAAGACTGGCGCGGGTTCTCGCGTGCTATTCTTAAGCAAACATAGTGCGCTTTACACGAGACAGCACCGCCGTGGTGCGTAGGCGCAAACGAGATTTTTATTCTTTTTGAGGTTCGCAATGAAACTGATTCTTCTAGGAGCTCCCGGCGCAGGCAAAGGTACGCAAGCCGCGTTCATTTGCAAAAAATTCGGTATTCCGCAAATCTCCACGGGCGACATGCTGCGCGCCGCGGTCAAAGCGGGCACCCCGCTGGGCCTGGAGGCCAAGTCCATCATGGACTCGGGCGGTTTGGTGAGCGACGCGCTGATCATCAACCTGGTGAAAGAGCGCCTCACGCAGCCCGATTGCGCCAATGGCTTTTTGTTTGACGGCTTTCCGCGCACCATTCCCCAGGCCGATGCCATGAAGGCCGCTGGCGTAGACTTGGACTATGTGGTTGAAATCGACGTGCCGTTCGAGAGCATTGTTGAGCGCATGAGCGGCAGGCGCTCGCACCCAGCGTCTGGGCGGACCTACCATGTCAAGTTCAACCCGCCCCAGGTCGAAGGTGTGGACGACGTCACCGGCGAGCCCCTGATCCAGCGCGAAGACGACAAGGAAGCCACGGTCCAAAACCGCTTGTCCGTGTACAGCGCGCAAACCCGCCCCTTGGTGAAGTACTACTCGGACTGGGCGCAGCAGGAGCCCGCCAAGGCACCCAAATACCGCGCCATAAGTGGCCTAGGCGACGTGGACGCCATCACCGCCCAAGTTTTTGCGGTGCTAGAGAGCTAAACACTGACTTCGCCAAGGCTTCGGCCAGCGCGAGGCCAACAAAAAAGGGATGCTTAAAGCATCCCTTTTTTTGCGCCCGAACCTGGGCTATGCCAACTTAATAAGCCTTGCCCAACTGGTCCAGGATCGCCGGGTTTTCCAGCGTAGACACGTCCTGGGTGACGGCCTCGCCCTTGGCCAGCGAGCGCAGCAGGCGGCGCATGATCTTGCCGCTGCGCGTCTTGGGCAGGTTTTCACCAAAACGGATGTCCTTTGGTTTGGCAATCGGGCCGATCTCTTTGGCCACCCAGTCGCGCAACTGCTTGGCAATGACTTTGGCCTCTTCGTCATTGGGGCGCGAGCGTTTGAGCACCACAAAGGCGCAAATCGCCTCGCCGGTCAGGTCGTCCGGGCGCCCCACCACGGCGGCTTCGGCCACCAGGTCGGTCTTGGACACCAGGGCAGACTCAATTTCCATGGTGCCCATGCGGTGGCCCGAGACGTTGAGCACGTCGTCAATGCGCCCGGTGATGCGGAAGTAGCCCCGGTCCGCGCTGCGCACCGCGCCGTCGCCAGCCAGGTACATCGTGCCGCCCATTTCTTCGGGAAAGTAGCTCTTCTTAAAGCGCTCGGGGTCGTTCCAGATGGTGCGGATCATGGACGGCCAGGGGCGCTTGACCACCAGAATGCCGCCCGTGCCGTTCGGAATGTCGTGGCCCGCTTCGTCCACGATGGCGGCCATGATGCCGGGCAGCGGCAAGGTGCAGCTTCCGGGCACCAAGGGTGTGGCGCCAGGCAGCGGCGTCATCATGTGGCCGCCGGTTTCGGTTTGCCAGAAGGTGTCCACGATGGGGCACTTCTCGTGGCCTATGTTTTTGTAGTACCACATCCAGGCTTCGGGGTTGATGGGTTCGCCCACCGAGCCGAGGATGCGCAAGCTGCTCAGGTCCGAGCGGTCGGGGTGCACGGCGGCGTCGCTTTCGGCGGCCTTGATCAAGGACCGGATGGCCGTGGGTGCGGTGTAGAAAATGGAGCACTTGTGGCGCTCAATCATTTGCCAGAAGCGCCCGGCGTTGGGGAAGGTGGGCACGCCTTCAAAAATGATTTGCGTGGCACCTGCGGCCAGCGGACCGTAGGCCACGTAGGTGTGGCCGGTGATCCAGCCAATGTCAGCCGTGCACCAGAACACGTCATCGGGTTTCAAATCGAAGGTCCAGTCCATGGTCAGCTTGGCCCAAAGCAGGTAGCCGCCAGTGGAATGCTGAACGCCCTTGGGCTTGCCGGTAGAGCCCGAGGTGTACAAGATGAACAGCGGATGCTCCGCGCCCACGGGCACGGGTGCGCACACCGTGCTTTGGCCTTCCATCGCTTGGTCAAACGTCTTGTCCCGCCCGGCCACCATATTGCAAGCGCTGGCGGTGCGCTGGTACACGTACACCGTTTTGATCGACTCGCAGCCGCCCATGGCGATGCCTTCGTCCACAATGGCTTTGAGCGGCAGCTCTTTGCCCCCGCGCATCTGGAAGTTGGAGGTGATGACCGCCACAGCCCCGGCGTCCATGATGCGCTCTTGCAGCGCCTTGGCCGAGAAGCCACCAAACACCACGCTGTGGGTGGCGCCAATGCGGGCGCAGGCCTGCATGGCGATCACGCCTTCCAGCGTCATGGGCATGTAAATCAGCACCCGGTCGCCTTTTTGGATGCCATCGGCCTTGAGCGCATTGGCGAACTGGCTCACGCGTGAGAGCAGCTCGCGGTAAGTGGTTTTGGTAACGGCGCCGTCGTCGGCCTCAAAAATGACGGCGGTCTTGTTCTCATTGGGCGTGCCCATGTGCTTGTCCAGGCAATTGGCCGAGGCGTTGAGTTCGCCATCGTCAAACCACTTGTAAAAAGGCGCGTTGGACTCGTCCAGGGTGCGGGTAAAGGGCTTGTTCCACACCACGTTGTCGCGGGCGAGTTGCGCCCAAAAGCCCTCGAAGTCGTCTTCAGCGGCTTTGCACAGGGCGTGGTAGCCGTCCATGCCGGAAATGCGCGCGGATTGGACCATCGCGTCGCTGGGGTAAAAAACCCGGTTTTCGACCAAAACCGACTCAATGGCAGAGGATGAGGAACTCATGGTGCTGTCTCCTAGTTATGCAAAAAACTGGGCGCGATGGTCGGGGGTGGCACTTACATGCCACTGACTTGCGCCGGGGCGGCTTGGTTAAACTGTTTCGTACCCAGCCAACACCCCAACGACCCTGGCCCCAGGCCAACGCTCCCATGACCACCATTGCCCAAGAAGACCTGATCGAGTCCGTTGCCGCTGCCCTGCAGTTCATCAGCTACTACCACCCCACCGACTACATCGCCCACCTGGCGCGCGCCTACGAGCGCGAGCAAAGCCCGGCGGCCAAAGACGCGATTGCGCAAATCCTGACCAACAGCAAAATGAGCGCCACCGGCCACCGGCCGATTTGCCAGGACACCGGCATCGTCAACGTGTTCCTCAAAGTCGGCATGGACGTGCGCTGGGGCGGCTTTACCGGCAGCCTGGATGACGCCGTCAACGAAGGCGTGCGCCGGGCGTACAACGACCCCAGCAACACCTTGCGCGCCAGCGTGGTGGCCGACCCCGAGTTTTTGCGCAAAAACACCAAGGACAACACCCCAGCCGTGATCTTTACTGAACTCGTGCCCGGCAACACGGTTGAAGTGACGGTGGCCGCCAAGGGGGGCGGCTCGGAGAACAAAAGCAAGATGATCATGCTCAACCCCGGCGACTCGGTGATCGACTGGGTGCTCAAAACCGTGCCCACCATGGGCGCCGGTTGGTGCCCGCCGGGCATGCTGGGCATAGGCATTGGCGGCACGGCTGAAAAAGCCGTGCTCATGGCCAAAGAAAGCCTGATGGACGACCTGGACATGTACGCATTGCAAGCCAAATCCAGCAGCGGCGCGGCGCTCACACCGGTAGAAAACATGCGCCTGGAGCTGATTGACAAGGTCAACGCCCTTGGAATTGGCGCCCAAGGCCTGGGCGGCCTGACCACGGTGCTCGACGTCAAAATCAAGATGTACCCCACCCACGCCGCCAGCAAACCGGTGGCCATGATCCCCAACTGCGCCGCCACTCGCCACGCCCACTTTGTAATGGACGGCAACGGCCCGGTGTACCTCACACCTCCCTCTTTGGACCTGTGGCCGGCCGTCAACTGGGCACCCGACTACGTGAAAAGCACCCGCGTGGACCTGAACACCCTCACCAAGGCCGAAGTCGCCAACTGGAAGCCCGGCCAAACCCTGTTGCTCAACGGCAAGATGCTCACCGGGCGCGACGCGGCGCACAAGCGCATCCAGACCCTGCTGGCCCAGGGCGAGCCGCTGCCCGTGGACTTCACCAACCGGGTGATTTACTACGTGGGCCCGGTCGATGCGGTAGGCGACGAGGCAGTCGGCCCCGCCGGCCCCACCACCGCCACGCGCATGGACGGCTTTACCGAGATGATGCTCAGCCAAACCGGCCTGATCTCCATGGTGGGCAAAGCTGAGCGCGGCCCAGTGGCCATTGAGGCCATTAAAAAGCATAAAAGCGCCTATCTGATGGCCGTGGGCGGCGCCGCCTATTTGGTCAGCAAAGCCATCAAACACGCCAAGGTGGTGGGCTTTGCCGACCTGGGCATGGAAGCCATTTACGAATTTGACGTGGTCGATATGCCAGTGACGGTGGCAGTGGATTCGGGCGGCACCAGCGCCCACGTCACCGGCCCGGCCGAGTGGCAAAAGAAAATTGCCACGGGCGAGTTCAAGAACATCGGCATCAAGTCGGTCTAAACGCGTCACCCGCGCCGGTATCTGCGCCATTCCCCCATCGCCACCCAACATTCCATGCAGCCTATTGGCGTGTTTGACAGCGGCGTGGGTGGCTTGAGCGTGCTCCAGGCCTTGCGTCGGGAACTGCCGCAGGAGCGCTTTGTCTACGTTTCTGACGCGGGCCACGCGCCCTACGGCGAGCGCGATGTTGCCTACGTACTCCAGCGGTCGCTGGCCATTGGCGACTACCTGGTGCGCAAGCACCATGCAAGGGCTTTGGTGGTGGCCTGCAACACCGCCACCGCCGCAGCCATTGCCACCTTGCGTTCGGCATACCCGTTGCTGCCCATTGTGGGGGTAGAACCGGCGCTCAAGCCAGCTGCCGTACGCAGCCACACCGGCGTGGTGGGCGTATTGGCGACGCGTGGCACGCTGGCAAGCGGCAAATTCAAGGCGCTGCTGCAGGCGCAGAGTTCACACGCACGCTTTGTGCTGCAAGCCTGTGACGGCCTTGCAGCCGCCATTGAGCATGACGATGTGACACAAATCAGGGCGCTGTGCACCCGCTATACGGCGGCCATGGGCTCGTTTGGGAATGCGCCAGGCGCCATCGATACCGTCGTGCTGGGTTGTACCCACTATGCGTTTGCGACCCATGTCTTCCATGAATTACTGGGCCCTGAAGTCGCTTTGATCGAAGCTGGCCAGCCAGTGGCGCAGCGCACGCACAGCCTGCTGGCCCAGAAAATCACCTACGATGCTGCGGCTGGAGTCCCCAACGTGGGCACCGGTTGGGTAGAGTTATGGACGACGGGCGCGGTCGCCACACTGCAGGACGCGGCCGAGCGGTGGCTCACCGGCAGCGGCCCGGCTCACTACGTGGAGCTTTTTTAAGGGTCCGACAGAAACCGAAGTCTTACCCTAACCTGTTGTAAACAATAGGGTTTTTTTGTAGCATGGCCATTTATGCCCCCAAATGTGCCCCCACAATGCTTCGGATACCCCCCCTATGGCCCTGACTGATGCCCAAATTCGCAACCTGACCAAACCCGGCAAGCATGCAGACGGCGCTGGCCTTTACCTGGAACTGACCCCGGCGGGCGGGCGGTACTGGCGTATGAAGTACCGGCACAGCGGCAAAGAAAAGCGCCTGGCCTTTGGGGTTTACCCCGGCGTGAGCTTGAAAGCAGCGCGCGACCTGACCGCCCAGGCGCGCAAGGCACTGCAAGACGGCAACGACCCCGGCGAGCTACGCAAGGCGGAAAAGGCCAAGACCGTGCACGAATTGAACAACACCCTTGAAATCGTAGCCCGCGACTGGATAGCCCACCAGGCCAAGCGCTGGGCAAAAAAGACACACGCCCGCACCGTGTCCGCATTCCAAAACGACGTTTTTGAGCCGCTGGGTTCGCGCCCCATGGCATCGATCAAGCCCGGCGAAGTCATGCGTCTGGTGAAAAAGATAGAGGCACGCGGCGCCAGCGACCAGGCGGGCAAGGTACTGCAACACGTCAAAGCGGTTTATCGGTGGGCAGTGGTGCATGAACGCATCGAAAGCAATCCCATGCTCGATCTGGTGGGCGCCGAAATACTCAAGCCCCGCCAAGTGCAACACCGGGCCGCTATGCCCGATAAAGAGCTTCCCGCCTTCCTGGCCAAGCTGGAAGGCTATGACGGCGACCCGCACACGCGCCACGCCCTGCGCCTGATGATGCTGACCGCCACCCGCCCCGGCGAGACACGCGGCGCCCGTTGGGCCGAATTCGACCTGGCCGCAGCCCTTTGGACTATCCCCGCAGAGCGCATGAAAATGGGTATCGAGCACCGCGTGCCCCTGTCTACCCAAGCCCTTGACGTGCTGCGCAGCATGCAAGCCCACAGCGGCGACCGCGATCTGGTGTTTCCCAGCCCCTACTACCCGAGCCAAAGCCTGAGCGAAAACACCTTCAATTCAGCCCTGGCGCGCATGGGCTACAAAAACATAGCCACCGCCCACGGGTTCAGAGCCTTGTTTTCGACCGTGGCCAACGAATCAGGATGGAACCCTGACGTGATCGAGCGCCAACTCGCCCACGTGGAGCGCAACGAAGTGCGAGCCGCCTACCACCGCAGCGCCTACACCGCTGACCGCGCCCGGCTGATGCAGTGGTGGGCAGACTACCTAGACGCCCGCCGGGCAGGCATCGCTACGCCACCGCGCCCGGCCTGAGCCCGCCCCACTGACACGCACCAGACCGCAGCCCTGGCCGTGCCCCTGCTGGCGCCAGCACCGGCACGCCCAACCGCGCCCAACCGTGCCCAAAGACCACCCCCAGGCCACCGAAAACCAGGCCAAAACCGCAGCCGCAAGGCAAATTCACCGGCTGACTGCGCCAAAACGGTGGGGACAGCGGGGACAAACTGACTTTTGAGAGGGGAAAGGCCAGAAAAGCGAGTGGGGACAAAGCGGGGACAAAGCGGGGACAAAGTGGGGACACTGTAAATATGTGAAAGATGAAAAATTCATTCATTCACATATACCCCCCCCTTCGCCCACCGCCCCCACTGCCCCAGACTTCTCCCCGCTGGCCTTATTCGCACGCCTTCGCACCTAACCGGAATACAGCGCGCGCGTGCTTCCCCTGGCGCCACTCCCACCCCGGCAGCGCCTAGGCCTTCGGCCTGCACCGCAAGGCAAAAACACCCCACCGGGCGACCGGCGCCCAATGCCCAACGCCCAGCGACCGGGCAGCATTCAGCGCCAGCACCGCGCGCCGGGCCGTGGTCAACGTGGGGGAAAAGAGAGCCGCACAGCGCGCCCAGGCCGTGACCCTGCTGGCGCTGGTGGGTTTGGGCTAGGCGTGGCCTAGGCTTCGAACGTTTCGAGCTGAACAATGCGCCCCAAAACATCGGCCATGGCGATACGCGCCTGTTCAGTGTCGAAGTGGGTTTGAAGGTTCACCCAGCTTTGCGCATCGGTGCCAAAAAACGCGCCCAGGCGCAGCGCGGTATCGACGGTGATACCGCGCAAGCCCTTCACAATTTCATTGATGCGCCGGGGCGGTACGTCTATCGCCTTAGCGAGCGCGTATTGGCTGATACCCAGGGGCTTTAACCAGTCTTCCAACAAGATGATGCCGGGGTGAACAAGCGGAACTGTGCGTGCCATGGTGACGCTCCTTTCAGTGGTAATCGACAATTTCAACGCGGGCCGCGTGGCCACCTGCCCACACAAAACACAGCCTCCACTGGCCATTGATGCGGATACTGTGCTGCCCCTTGCGGTCACCCTTGAGGGCTTCCAACTGGTTACCCGGCGGCAGGCGCAAAAAATCCAAGGTCGTAGCCGCGTGGAGCTGCTGCAATTTGCGCATGGCCACCGCCTCAAAATTCACAAACCTCGCAATGCGACTGCCCCCGAAAAATGCTTCGGTATCGCTGCACTGAAAGTCTTGAATCATTCCCGAATAATAACGACCACCGTTATCAAGGTCAACCCCTTGACACCCCCGCCCGCCCCCATGCCATAATCCGCGCAAGCCAGCAATGGCCCGGTGCGTGAAAACACCACACGATAAGCGGCGCAACCTCCCCGACAGTGAGGTTTTGTCACGTCTAGACACAGCGCACAGCCCATGCAAGGGGGCGCGCACAGTTTCGGGCGGGATGGCCAAAGCGGTAACGCCTGGCGCACGCCTTATCGCGTGTTTTCAACATCCTGCCCACCCGCCATGCGTGAAAACATGGCGAGTGGTTTTTAAGCCTCGATAAGGAGCACGAAACCATGACGAAAGCCACCCCCCTGGCCAGCCCCCACGCTGGCGCCCGCATGCAAGCGCATGCACAGTCCCCAGCGCCAGCCACGGCGCCCACCCCCAGCCCTATAGAGCGACAGGCCGCTATCGAGAACGCCCTGTCCATGGCACTGCACTTTGTTCGCCAGCCCGGCGAATCAGCGGCCAACCTTTGGGCAGCGACGGCGCGCGTAAACCGGGCGTTTACGCTGCTTAAACAGGCCAGCCAAGCCAACCCCTTAGCCACCACCTTCAACGCACGCAAGGGGGTTTAAATCATGGCCGAACCCAAACCCACCACCATCGCCAGCACCACGACCAACACCGCAGCCCAGCGGCGCAGCATGGCAGCCAAGCCCAACGAAGCCGCGTACGTATCCGAGCGCCTGCACCGGCACTATGACCGGCTTTACATGCTGCACACCCTTGCAGAGACTGCGCTCGAATCGCTCGATTATTCGACCGATACCGACATCGCCCGCGCCATGCTGACCGGCATGCTTGAAATGGTGCGCGCCGACCTTGACGAAATATTGCTTTTGGCCAAGCGGGCAGGCGACACCACCGGCACCGCTGACACCACCCAAGTCACCACCGCCCCCGCTGGAATGGAGGCCTGAACCATGGCACTCCTTGACCCAAACCCCAGCTTTAACGGCCTGTCGGATGTTCAGGTATCCCAGGTATTCGCCCGAATTGCCTGCACCGCGAACCTCGTGGCCGAACTGTGCCGTGAGCACGCGGCCACCGTGGGCGACACTGAGCAAAAAAACACCTTCCACGCCCTTAATGCCCTCGTGTCCTCCCTTGGGGCCATGGCCGATATTGGCACACCCCTCGGTAACACGGGCGATCTTGCGGCATGGATGCTGGGGCCCGAATGTCACGGCCTAAACGGCGCGCAACATGCGGGCGACCGCCCCGCGCCCACCCGTTTCAACGGCCTGAGCGACGGCCAGCTTTCCCTGCTACTGCGCAACATCGCCACCTCCATCGACCTGCTGGCCGAAACGTGTAGCGAGAGCGCAGCGAACGCGGGCAGAACGACCGCTGCGATGCACTTTCACGTTGTTGGCGAGATGCTTTCCAGTGTGGGCGCGCTGGCCGATATGGCGCTTTGCAGCCCGGTAAAAGGCAGCTTTGCGGTGTGGAAGGCGGGGCCGGTGTTTTGCCCCGAAGCACTGGCCTGACCGACACCGCCCCCACTGCACCAAGCCAAGTTTTCGCCACGCCTAGCCCAAGGCTGACACCCAAGGGCAAAAAGCCGGACACCTTCACCGGCCTGGCGCTGGCCGTTTGAACTTGCAAAAACCTGCCCCCGTTGGTGTACGCCTTCGCACGGCGTAGAAAACTGTGGTGATATCCCCACAAAGCAAAAAATATATTAAAAATTTTAACTAGACGGAGCCGGACTAATCTGGACGTTTGAAACGGTTTGATACGGTTTGAAACAGTTTGAAACAACCTATTTTTATTGCTTTGAAAAAAAAGACAGTTTGTAAACATAGGAATTTTTGCTCTACTCAAGGCCTCTAAACAACTCAAGGCCAACAAAGTGCAAGTAAACACACCCGGAAATATTGACCTACCCCGCGCGCCCCGCGAACGCCTGCTTCGACTAACCGAAGTCGAACAAACCGTGGGAATAAAAAAGTCGGCGATCTACGCAAAGATGAATGAAACCCCGCCCGCCTTCCCCGCTCCGATAAAGCTATCCCGCCGGGCCGTGGCCTGGCCTGAATCAGCGGTTCAGGCTTGGATTCAGGCGCAAATTGAAGGGGCCGCAAAATGATTCAGGCCGTTCTATACCTTCACCTTTTATTTGTAGCGGTTTTAGTGGCCACTTGGGTGAGTTCATTTTTCGTTGAGCCATACAGCTATGCCGTGGCCTTTGTTGTTGGTGGGCTCGTGTGGGGCGTGTTGCGCAAAGCATGGGGGCAGCAAAAGTGAATAACCACCACGGCCCCGAATATGTGCAGTCCCAAGCCAAGACCGCAGCCGCTGCCCTAATAAAAAAGGCAGCGGTATTAATAGAAGCCGACCCTCCAGGTCGACTTATCAAAAAGCCTTTCACCCATGGCAAGAGCAAATTAATTGCCCGATTCGACTATCCGGGGGTTTTGAAAGTAATTGACCCCACCACGGGCGAAGTTTTGGCCGTGTCGCCACCAGGACGCCCCGGCGAGCTATGCGCAACGTTCGAGCCGCCCACCCCTGCGCTGGTGCGGACAGTCACCCTATAGGGCCACGCCCCACAATGAACCAAAACCACACGCCTGAAACCATCGCGGCAGCCCTTCGCCACATACCGGCCAACTGCCCGCGTGACGAATGGGCCAAAGTCCTGGCCGCGATCAAAAGCGAATTTCCAGACGAAACCGGCTTTGAGCTGGCCAACACGTGGAGCGCCACCGCTGGCGATCAATACGACCCGCGCGCCATGCGTGAGGCCTGGCGCAGCCTGAAAAGCGGCGGCGGGGTAGGCATAGGCACCCTGTTCTACCTGGCCAAGCAAAACGGGTACATCCTGCCCAAGGGCGAGCGCACCACCACCGCGCCAGACCCTGGCGCAGTCGCCCGCCTGGCCAGCGAGCGCAGCGCACGCCAAGCCACCGAGCAAGCGCGCCAGCAAGCCGCCCACGCCCAGGCCAGCGCCCAGGCCGCGCAACAGTGGGGCGACGCCAGCGACACCGGCCAGAGCGCCTATCTGGTGCGCAAGGGGGTTACAGCCTATGGCCTTCGCTTTGAAGCGGATGGTGCCCTGCTGGTGCCCATGCGAGACGCGGCGGGCACGCTGCACAATTTGCAACGCATCGCCCCCACCCCGCCCACCAACGGCGGCACCGACAAACTGTTTTTGAAAAACGGGCGCAAGTCAGGCCTGTGGCACTGGTGCGGCAACCCGCAGGGCGCCAGCGTGCTACTGCTGGCCGAAGGTTACGCCACTGCGGCCAGCCTGCACCAGGCCACCGGCTACCCTACCGCCTGCGCTTTTGACGCGGGCAACCTGCCCCACGTGGCCAAAGCCCTGCACCAAGCCCACCCGGCGGCGCTGCTGGTGATCTGTGGCGACGATGACCGCGCCACCCAAGCCCGCACCGGCAACAACCCCGGCCAACAAAAAGCCACCGCAGCCGCCCGCGCAGTGCAAGGCCTGGCCGTGTTTCCCCAAAACCTGCCCGAAGGTAAAAGCGACTTCAACGACCTGCACCAGGCCGCAGGCCTTGACGTGGTGCGCACCACGGTGCAAGCCGCCATATACGCCCACCAGGCAGCGCCAGCCGCCCCGGCAGCTACTGCCCTAGCCACTGCCCCCACCACTACGCCCACCAAGGCCACCGCGACCACCAAGGCCAAAGCCGCGCCACGGGCCGCAGCGGCACCTGCTGGCGCTGGTGGCACCGCACCGCAGGGCATGGCGTACGAACCATTCACCGTAGACGATAGAGGCGTCTATTTCAACGGCGCCGACACTGATGGCAAGCGCAAGCCGCCCGAATGGGTATGCAGCCGCTTGGTAGTCGAGGCGCGCACCCACGATCAAGACGGCGCAGGGTGGGGCTACCTGTTGGCTTTTAACAACCCACTGGGAAACCCCCGCACGTGGGCCATGCCCGCCCGCATGCTGTCTGGTGACGGCAACGAATACCGCTCCACGCTACTGAACATGGGCCTACTTATCGCGCCAAGCCCCCGCGCCCGCAATCAGCTAACCCAATACATTCAAAGCCGCACCCCCGCAGAGTTTGCAAGCTGCACCGACCGCATAGGATGGCACGGGCGGGCCTTTGTGCTGCCCAAGGAAACTATTGGCGACACCACCGAGCGCATCGTTTTCCAGAGCGATAACGCAGTGGAAAACACCTTTCGCACCAAGGGCAGCGCCAAACAGTGGCGCGACCGCGTGGGCGCGCTATGCGTGGGCAATAGCCGCCTGGCCTTCGCAGTGGCCTGCGCCTTCGCCGGGCCGCTGCTACGCCCGGCGGGCATGGAAAGCGGCGGGTTTCACTACCGTGGTGACAGTAGCAGCGGCAAGACCACGGCCTTAAAGATGGCCGCTAGTGTGTACGGCGGCGCCAACTATTTGCAGCGCTGGCGCGCAACGGATAACGCCCTGGAGGCCACCGCAGCCCAGCACAGCGACTGCCTGCTGATATTGGACGAGCTGGCGCAGATTGACCCCAAGACGGCGGGCGAGTGCGCCTAGATGCTGGCCAACGAACAAGGCAAAGCCCGCGCCACCCGCACCGGCACACCGCGCCCCCGCCAAGCCTGGCGCCTGCTGTTTCTGTCTGCTGGCGAACTAGGCCTAGCCGACCATATGGCCGAAGGCCAAAAGCGCACCCGCACCGGCCAAGAGGTGCGCATGGCCGATATTCCTGCTGATGCGGGCGCTGGCCTAGGCGCCTTTGAAGTCTTGCATGGGCACCCAGGCGGCGCAGCCCTGGCAAAGCACGCCACCGACCAAGCCCTGGCCGTCTACGGCGCAGCGGGCACCGCCTGGCTAACCTGGCTAACCGCCCACGCCGACACCCTGAAAGCGGACATTCGCAACCGAGCCGAAGCCATAGCCGCAGCCATGATGCCCCCCAACGCCAGCGGCCAAGTGGAGCGCGTAGGCGGGCGCTTTGCACTGGTGGGCGCAGCGGGTGAAATGGCCACCCTGGCAGGCCTGACCGGATGGCCCACGGGCGAGAGCGAGCGGGCAGCCACCGCCTGCTTTGACGCCTGGCTTGCAGCCCGAGGCGGCAGCGGTAACGGTGAGATTGTGGCCATGCTGCGCCAAGTGCGCCGGTTTCTGGAACAACACGGTGAAGGCCGGTTCACCTACTGGCACCGGGCCGTTGAAGATCGTAGCCCCAGAACCTTGAATCGCGCAGGCGTGCGGCGCATGGTCAACGACAAAGGGCAACCGATCAAGACCACAATCAACCTAGTAACCGGGGACGTTGAGCGCATGCCCACCGAATTGGGCGAAAACGTGAGCTTTGAATACTTCGTTATGCCGGAATGTTTTAAGAGCGAGATATGCCAAGGCTTTGACGCCCAGGCCGTCGCCCGCCTACTGCTGGAACATGGCTGTTTGGCTGCTGATGAAGGGCACCTGACCGTGAAAACCAAGCTTCCCGGCATTGGCCCCAGCCGCTGCTATCGAATCACGCCCAAGATATTCGAGCTGGACATTTAAGCCACACCACCGGCAGGCAGTGGCAAAGCACACGGCGAAGGCCGTGGCATCGCGCGCGCGGCAGGGGGGCGGGGGAAAAGTATTTGCGCGCGGTAAAACCCCTGTTTTCGGTACTTTCAGGCACCAGGGAAAGCCGTTCAGGGCTTTCTGCACCATATCGGTGCGATTTTGTCCCCGCCTGTCCCCGCCTACAAAAGGCCACCGGGGACAAAAAAAGCCTTATAAATCAACGTGTCCCCGCTGTCCCCGCTGTCCCCGCTGTCCCCGCCTAAAAAAACGGTAGGGCGAAGCGAAACCCTCAAAAGCAAGCCCAAAACCGCCCCGGCCAATGCCTCAGCACCACCATTGCAGGCCTTGCCCACCCCCCTAGGAAGGTACTCCCAGGGCTTTTTCAGGCACGGGTAATTTCAGCCGCGATCAAGCGCGAAGCCACGTTCACAGAAAAGGTGAACGGGTGAATGGTGAACGCCACCGGGGGGCACAAAGCCCACCAGGCGGGGGCACACAGCGCCAAAGCTGGGGGCACGCTCCCGCCGGTCGAGCCGCCCAGGGGTAAGGGGGGGTAAAAGTCTGGCACTTCGCCACCGGAAACCGTACGTCTAGGCGGATTTTTATGGCAAGTGAAAACTACCCCCCAGGGGTTAGAGGTGCGACCACGCCAGCGGCGCCGAACTGGTGGGGGCACAAGCCCCCCCATGCTGGGGGGCACATTGCCAGTAAAGCGGGGGCACCCCCCTAAAAGGTACTCCCAGCGGCCTACCCCACGCGGGTGAATTCGGCGGCATTCCCGGCCTGTTCATGGCCCGCCTATGGGGGGTTGTATTGTGAGACGATCAAGGCCAGCACCACCAGGGCGCAGAGCCCAGGCGGTACGCGTTTTCATTGGAGAACCAGGCCTTTTTGAGATGCCCCCAGTTTTTCAATTAATGCCCCCTTTTATGCCCCCACATGCCCCCGGAACGTGGCACACTAACCCGAACCACTGCGCACGAAAAAATGAAGTCTTACAGAGGGAAAACGACAAAGGCCGGAAGTTTGCGGAACGCTAAAACCTTGAGTTTGGCCTGTCCGACAGGAATCGAACCTGTGACCTACAGCTTAGAAGGCTGTTGCTCTATCCAACTGAGCTACGGACAGTCACGGACTAGCACTGCGAGAAACAAAAATGCCAAAGACAAGGCTTTGGCAAATATTGTGGTCGGGGCGAAAGGATTCGAACCTTCGACCCTCTGGTCCCAAACCAGATGCGCTACCAGGCTGCGCTACGCCCCGACAGCGCGTATTCTAACCGCCTGTAGCACGCGGCCAACAGTATGCTGCGGTGAAATCTCACCACGCCTGCAAGCAATATCCTGATTTCCATGGCGCAACTCCCCTTGCTCTGGCTCGAAGCGGATGAGCCGTTCCCGCCGGTCGATTCCGCCTGGGACGACGAGTCTGACGCGCCCGGCCTGCTGGCCGCCGGAGGAAGTTTGGAGATGCACCGTTTGCGCGAGGCTTATGTGCGGGGCATTTTTCCTTGGTACAGCCAAGGCCAGCCGATCCTGTGGTGGTGTCCTGATCCACGCATGGTTCTCCCAATCGCCAATTTCCGGCTGCACCGGTCCTTCAAAAAAACCCTGCACCGGTTTGCGCAAGACCCCGCGTGCGAAATTCGTGTGGATACTGCTTTTGATACGGTCATCCGCCAATGTGCACAGGCGCCGCGCGGCGGGCAAAGCGGCACCTGGATATTGCCGCCAATGGTCAAGGCCTATTGCCGCTTACACGCCCTGGGACTGGCCCACAGCGTGGAGACCTGGGTCGATGGCGAGCTGGTGGCGGGCCTGTACTGTGTGGCGATAGGGCAGGCTGTTTTTGGCGAGTCCATGTTCAGTAAGCGCAGCGACGGCTCAAAAATTGCTTTGGCTGCCCTTGTCGCTTTGTGCAAGCGCCACGGGGTAGCGCAGATCGATTGCCAGCAAAATACCAGGCATCTGTCATCGCTGGGTGCGGCTCCACAGCCGCGCGCGACCTTTGTGGCAGCGGTGGCCCAAGCCGCGCAAGCCCCGGGGATGGATTGGCATTTTTCACCCGATTTTTGGAAGCAGCTTTTGTAGACCGAATGACCCACGCGTTCATCTAAGCCCCCCATGACCCACCTCAAAGACCTGCCGCTGCAAGCCCTGCAGTTCTATTCCACTGCGCCCTATGCGTGCAGCTATCTGCCGGCTCGCCAGGCCCGGTCGCAAGTCGCCACACCCAGCCACTTGATTGACACGATGCTGTATTCCGATCTGGTGGCCGATGGCTTTCGCCGCAGCGGCATGTTCACCTACCGGCCGCACTGCGATGGCTGCCAAGCCTGTATCGCCCTGCGGGTGCCCGCCACCCAGTTCCGTGCCAACCGAAGCCAGCGCAGGGCCTGGAAACAGCACCAAGACCTAGAAGTGCGCATCCTGCCCCTGGGGTTTGTGGCCGAGCACTACGCGCTCTATTTGCGCTACCAGCAAAGCCGCCATGCTGGGGGAAGCATGGAAGAAGATAGCGTGGACCAGTACAAACAGTTTCTTTTGCAAAGCCGGGTCAACTCCCGCCTGGTCGAGTTCCGGGAGCCCAGCACCGGTACCGGGGCCGGAACACTCAAAATGGTGTCCATACTGGACGTACTGGCTGACGGAATTTCGGCGGTCTACACTTTTTATGAGCCGCAAGACCACGCCAGCTACGGCACTTTCAGCATACTGTGGCAGCTCCAGCAGGTGTCACAACTCGGACTGTATTTTTTGTACCTGGGTTACTGGATTGAAGACAGCCCCAAAATGAGTTACAAGATCCAATACCGGCCTGCGCAGCTCCTGATGGATGGGCGCTGGCAAAGCGCACACTAACTTTCATACAGGTGCGCAGCACTGCCCACTATGAAAGTTTTTTCGCGTTAAATCGCGTTGCCCCCACATCAAACCCATGAACCCACCTGATCCCGACCACGCAGCAAGGCCCTCGGTGCAAGTGATTGAACGCATGTTCACGCTGATTGACGTGCTAGCCTCCCGCGCAGAGGCTATGACGCTCAAAGACATTAGCGAGAAAGCCGGCCTGCACCCATCGACTACGCACCGCATCCTCAACGACCTGGTGCTGGGGCGATTTGCCGACCGTCCACAACCCGGCAGCTACCGGCTGGGCATGCGGCTCTTGGAGCTGGGTAATCTGGTCAAGGGACGATTGAATGTGCGCGACGCGGCCATTGTGCCCATGCGCGAGTTGCACAAGCTCACGCAACAACCGGTCAATCTGAGCATGCGCCAAGGCGATGAAATCATTTATGTGGAGCGGGCGTTCAGCGAGCGCTCGGGCATGCAGGTGGTGCGCGCCATTGGCGGGCGGGCGCCCTTGCACCTGACCTCTGTGGGCAAGCTATTCCTTGCCGCCGATGACCCGCAGCGCATTCGGGCCTACGCCACCCGCACCGGCTTGCAGGGGCACACCAAAAACAGCATTACCGAACTCGCAACCCTGGAACGAGAACTCTCACGCGTGCGCCAATCGGGCCAGGCTAATGACAACGAAGAGCTGGAGCTTGGCGTGCGCTGCATGGCAGCCGGTATTTACGACGACCAGTCCAAGCTGGTGGCGGGTCTTTCGATTTCATCACCGTCGGGCCGCATGGACGATGCCTGGATGCCCAAACTCAAAGAAACCGCCCAGCAGATTTCTCAAACGCTGGGCTACCGGGGTGAAGACTGAGCAGCCACGCAAGCCTGCATGGCGCGCAGGCGTCTAATTGAGGCGAAGGCGTGGCTCCAGCGACACCGTCGCCAGCGGCGCATTGCGAGACAAAGCGGCCGGATTGGACTCCACCCAGCGCCGCACCCGTTCGGCGTCTGCGATGCGGCTGAGCTTGCCCGCAGAATCCAGAAACACCATGATCAGCTTGCGCCCTGCCACCTTGGCTTGCATTACCAGGCATTGGCCCGCTTCGGAGATGTAGCCGGTTTTTTGCAAACCAATGTCCCACGACGAACTCTTGACCAAGCGGTTGGTGTTGTTGTAGCGCAAAGTGCGCCGTCCCACTTCCACCTCGTAGCCTGGGGACGTAGAGAGTTCGCGCAGTGTGGCATCGCCATATGCGTAGCCCACCAAGGTAGCCAAGTCGGTCGCGCTGGATTGGTTTTTGCTGGACAAGCCGGTGGGTTCCACGTATTTGGTGGCGTGCATTCCCAATGCGTTTGCCTTGGCGTTCATCAGGCTGACGAAAACACCCAAACCGCCAGGGTAGGTGCGCCCCAGAGCGTGCGCAGCCCGGTTTTCACTGGCCATCAGCGCAAGGTGCAAGAGTTCGCCGCGTGACAAAACCGTGCCCACACCCAGACGCGAGCGGCTGCCTTTTTCAGTGTCCACATCGGCCTGGGAAATGGTGATGAGCTCATCCATCGGCAACCGGGCCTCGCTCACCAGCACTCCGGTCATCAGTTTGGTGATCGACGCGATGGGAAGCACAGCCGACTCATTCTTTTGAATCAGCACCTCTTTGGTGTCTTGGTCAATGACCAGTGCGACGCTGGACTTGAGCGCAAAGTCGTCACGCGCACCATGCAAGCCCGCCACCTCGCCAAAAGACGGCTTGCTCGGCACCACCACAACGCGTTTGGCGGCGCTCTTCTTGGCCTGCTTACTAACTTGCTTACTAACTTGCTTGGCTACCTGCTTGGCTACTTGCTTCGTAGCCTGCTTTGCCTTGACCCGCGCAGTCGCTTTGGCTTTGATCACAGTGTCGCCTTGGGCCGCGAGCGCCTGGGCTCCCGCCCCACAGATAAGGCATGCAAGGGCAAAGACCCCCGTGATGATTCGTTTATGCAATGGGTTTTCCAACTGAATTGAGGGAGCGTTGACGGCTGAGCCAGTCACGCCCGAATTATTTCAGGCAGTTTAAACAAAAAACGTGAAAAATCAAGTACTTGCGGCCTAAACATCAAGCAATACTGTGTAAACCGGCGCTTAGCCCTGTGCGGCCACCCGGTCCGCTTTGCTTTGCAATTTGTTGAGCGCACTCAAATAAGCCTTGGCCGATGCGACCACGATGTCGGGGTCTGAGCCGGTGCCGTTGACCACACGGCCGCTGTTTTGCAGGCGCACGGTCACTTCACCCTGGCTCTCGGTGGAGCCGCTGATGGCGTTGACCGAATACAAGACCATTTCGGCGCCGCTTTGCACATGGGCCTCAATCGCCTTCAGCGAGGCGTCCACCGGGCCGTTGCCGTCGGACTCGGACTTGACTTCCTGGCCCGCACTGGTAAACACCACCGCCGCATGGGGGCGCTCGCCGGTTTCGCTGTGCTGGGACAAGGAGACAAAGCCGTACAGTTCTTTGTCCTGCGACACGCTCTCGTCGCTGACCAGGGCCAAAATATCCTCGTCAAAAATCTCGGCCTTGCGGTCGGCCAGCTCCTTGAAGCGGGCAAAGGCAGCGTTGATCTCTGACTCGCTCTCAAGCTGCACGCCCAGCTCTTGCAGGCGCTGCTTGAACGCATTGCGCCCGCTGAGCTTGCCCAGCACGATCTTGTTGGCGCTCCAGCCCACGTCTTCTGCGCGCATGATTTCGTAGGTGTCACGCGCCTTGAGCACGCCATCTTGGTGAATGCCCGAGGCGTGGGCAAAAGCGTTCGCGCCCACCACCGCCTTATTGGGCTGCACCACAAAACCAGTGGTCTGGCTGACCATGCGGCTGGCGGCCAAGATGTGACGGGTGTCAATCCCCAGGTCCAAGCCAAAGTAATCGCGCCGGGTTTTAACCGCCATGACCACTTCTTCTAGGCTGCAATTGCCCGCGCGCTCGCCCAGGCCGTTGATGGTGCATTCCACCTGGCGCGCCCCGCCGATCTTGACGCCGGCCAGCGAGTTGGCCACCGCCATGCCCAGGTCGTTGTGGCAGTGCACCGACCAAATCGCCTTGCCGGAGTTGGGAATGCGCTCACGCAAGGACTTGATGAAGTTGCCATACAGCTCGGGCACGGCGTAGCCCACGGTGTCGGGCACGTTGATGGTGGTGGCGCCTTCGGCAATCACCGCCTCTAAGACGCGGCACAAAAAGTCGGGGTCGCTGCGGTAGCCGTCTTCGGGGCTGAACTCAACATCGGCCACCAAGTTGCGGGCAAAACGCACGGATTGCTTGGCCTGCTCAAACACCTGGTCGGGCGTCATGCGCAGCTTTTTTTCCATGTGCAACGCTGACGTGGCAATGAAAGTGTGGATGCGTGCGCTTTGTGCGCCTTTGAGGGCTTCGGCAGCGCGGGCAATGTCGCGGTCGTTGGCACGAGCCAGCGAGCACACGGTGGAGTCTTTGATCGTGTTGGCCACCCATTGCACCGCCTCGAAGTCGCCATTGGAGCTTGCGGCAAAACCTGCCTCAATCACATCTACCTTGAGACGCTCCAACTGGCGCGCGATGCGCACTTTTTCGTCCCGCGTCATGGACGCGCCGGGCGACTGCTCGCCATCGCGCAAAGTGGTGTCGAAAATAATCAGTTTGTCAGCCACTGCTTCTCCAAATTGCGTCTTGAACCATGGCCCCACCCGGAGCCACTACGTTTAGCGGTGCATGCCGCGCTCATCGGGCTCGTCGGTCGAGGTGCTGATCACGCTGGTGTGAATGCCCTTGAACTTGCGCACCGCATACACGATGTAGCCGCTCATGCCGTAGGCCACAAACACGCCAAACATGACCGTGGGCGGGTCGATGTTGATGACCGCAATACCCAGGGCGATCATCACGATGACCGCAAACGGCACGCTTTGCTTCATGCTCACATCTTTGAAGCTGTAAAACGGCACGTTGGTCACCATGGTAAGACCGGCATACAGCACCCAGGCGAACACGAACCAGGACACGCTGGATGCGGGGATTCCACGGTCGGTGCACCACCACATAAAGCCGGCGACCAATGCGGCGGCAGCGGGCGAAGGCAGGCCCTGAAAGTAGCGTTTGTCCACCACGTGGGTGTTGACGTTAAAGCGCGCCAGGCGCAAGGCGGCGCAGGCACAGTACACAAATGCGGCAAACCAGCCCCATTTGCCCAGGCCTTTGAGGCCCCACACATAAGAAATAAGGGCGGGCGCGGCGCCAAAGGACACCATGTCTGAGAGCGAATCCATTTGCTCGCCAAAGGCGCTTTGGGTGTTGGTCATGCGCGCGACCCGGCCGTCCAAACTGTCGAGCACCATGGCGCAAAACACGCCGATAGCGGACTGCACGAACTGGCCCTCCATCGCCATCACGATGGCGTAAAAGCCACCAAACAAGGCTGCCAGCGTGAACAGGTTGGGCAACACGTAAATGCCCTTACGGCGCTTGCGCACCAGTACCGGCTCTTCTGGCTCAATCGCCGACTCAAGTTCCTCGTTCATATCGTTCCTCCTGCCTCAATCTGCCAGTGTACGCGCCACCCCGCACTTGGCCCTCCAAAAATGTCAAAGGCCACCGAAGTGGCCTTTGACGAGGACGCAAAAACCGCGTTAGTTGCGGGTCTGGTCCACCAGCTTGTTTTTCTTGATCCAAGGCATCATGGCGCGCAGGGTTTCGCCCACTTGCTCAATCTGGTGCTCGGACGTCAAACGGCGCCGGCTCAGCAAGGTTGGCGCACCGGCCTTGTTTTCCAAGATGAAGCTCTTGGCGTACTCACCGGTCTGGATGTCTTTGAGGCACTGGCGCATGGCGTCTTTGGTCGCGCTGGTCACAATGCGCGGGCCGGTGACGTACTCGCCGTATTCCGCATTGTTGGAGATGGAGTAGTTCATGTTGGCGATGCCGCCTTCGTAAATCATGTCCACGATCAATTTCAGCTCGTGCAGGCACTCAAAATAGGCCATCTCAGGCGCGTACCCGGCTTCCACCAGGGTCTCAAAACCTGCCTTGATCAACTCGACGGTGCCGCCGCACAACACAGCTTGCTCACCGAAGAGGTCGGTCTCAGTCTCTTCGCGGAAATTGGTCTCGATGATGCCGGCCTTGCCGCCACCGTTAGCCATGGCGTAGCTCAGGGCCAGGTCGCGGGTGCGGCCAGATTTATCTTGGTGCACTGCAATCAGGTGAGGCACGCCGCCGCCTTGGGCATAGGTGCCGCGCACCGTGTGGCCAGGGGCCTTGGGCGCCACCATCCACACGTCCAGATCAGCGCGAGGGTTCACCAAGCCGTAATGCACGTTAAAGCCGTGGGCAAACACCAGCGAGGCGCCTTGCTTGATATTGGGTTCCACGTCGTTGGTGTACACGCTGCCGATTTGCTCGTCGGGCAGCAAAATCATCACAACATCGGCGGCGCGCACGGCGTCCGCCACTTCGGCCACTTGCAGGCCGGCTTTTTCAACTTTGGGCCACGAAGCGCCACCTTTGCGCAGACCCACAACCACCTTGACGCCGCTGTCGTTCAGGTTTTGGGCGTGGGCGTGGCCTTGGCTGCCGTAGCCAATGATGGCAACGGTTTTGCCCTTGATCAGGCTCAGGTCGCAGTCTTTGTCGTAATAAACTTTCATTTTCTTCTCCGAATAAATAAGGGCGGCTGGCGCCTGGTTGCAAAACACTTGCTCGTCTCAGGGCGAAACACGCTGGTTTCGCCATCTCTGTCCAAACGCGCTGAGCATGCACAAAGCACGCGCATGGAAAACCTGTGGTCGGTACGCCTAAACGCGCAAAATGCGTTCACCGCGCCCGATGCCGCTGGAGCCGGTGCGCACCGTCTCCAAAATCGCACCGGCCTCAATGGCCTGCAAAAACGCATCGTTTTTCGACTGGTCGCCGGTCAGCTCAATGGTGTAACTCTTGTCGGTGACGTCGATGATGCGACCTCGAAAAATATCGGCCATGCGCTTCATTTCCTCGCGCTCTTTGCCCACCGCGCGCACCTTGACCATCATCAATTCGCGCTCGGTATAAGCGCCTTCCGTCAGGTCAACCACTTTGACCACCTCAATCAGGCGGTTCAGGTGCTTGGTGATTTGTTCAATCACGTCGTCAGAACCGGTGGTCTGAATGGTCATGCGCGACAAGCTGGCGTCCTCTGTGGGCGCCACAGTAAGCGACTCGATGTTGTAACCACGGGCGGAAAACAGCCCCACCACGCGCGACAAGGCGCCGGGTTCGTTTTCCAGCAATACTGCAATGATGTGTTTCATAAGCGAAGATTCCTCTTTTCGCTGCCCTCCCCCTGGCGCGGTAACGTCAGGGCTTGGCAGGCAATAGATTCGTCAATAAAAGGTAAGTAAAAACGGGGCAGCAAACGCCGCAAAAGGCTTAGCAGGCTGCTGAAATACCCCACGCAAAAGTGTGGCGCCTTGCTCGGGACATTTGATTTCCACGCAACCCTTTCATATCGTGAACTCCCGACGCTTTTCGAGGCTGATTTCATCGGTTTGAGCCTCGTTTTCCCGCATTTCCCGCGCCTCA
>CANEVH010000049.1 GCA_947442105.1 Comamonadaceae bacterium
AGGGAAGATTTCGAAGCAGACAAGCGTTGTTCCGGCGGCAGCGGCGCGCCGGTTTCCATTCAACAAGGGAGCGCCATTGTGCCCCTGCCCAGGCGCAAAAACGGCGTTTTTGCAAAATTCGGGCTTGAATATGCTGCATTGCAGCAACAAGCGTCGCGCACGCGACAAGCGTGGCTGGGTAGGCGCTGGGGCTTAGGTGTCCAAGTCCGCCTCCGGGTCGGTCGCTTCTAGCTCATAGCTGCCCGCCAGCATGGCCAGGCGCCCGATCACGCCGTACATATAAAAGCGGTTGGGGTCGCTCGCGCCGGGGCGCACGCCCAGCTGCGGCAGCTGCGCGCCGCCGCCAAAGGCCAGCGGCACGTAGCTGGAGCCGGGTGCGCTCAGGTTTTCGTCGATACCGCGCTCGGCGTGTACCCGGTAAAAGCCGCCCACCACGTAGCGGTCCATCAGGTAGACCACCGGCTCGGCCACGGCGTCGTTCATGCGCTCGTGGGTCAAGATGCCTTCTTGCAGTATCAAGTCCTGCATGCCCGCTGGCAGTGGGCCGCGCGCGGCGGTTTTCTCCAGCACCTGCGGCAGGTCTTTGGCGTCGCGCACTGTCATCAGGCCCATGCCGTCGCTGCCATTGTTGCCCTTGATGACCAAAAAGGGCTTTTCCTTGATGCCGTACTCTTTGTACTTGCGCCGAATCTTGGTCAGCAGCGCGTCCACCCCCTCGGTGAGCCGCTGCACCGACTGCGCATGCGCCAAGTCCACACCGTGGCAGCTCTCAAACTGCGGGTTGATCAACCAGTGGTCAATGCCGATGAGCTTGCCAAAGCGCCTGGATATTTCTTCGTAGCACTTGAAATGCGTGCTCTTGCGCCGCAGGGTCCCACTGGCTTGCAGCGGCGGCAGCAGGTGCTGCTGGTGCAGGTCTTCCAAAATGCCCGGAATACCGGCGTGCAAATCGTTGTTGAGCAAAATCGTGCAGGGGTCAAAGTCTTTGACGCCAATACGGCCATTGGTGCGCATCACCGGCTCCAGCGTGATGGTTTCGCCCCCCGGCACCTCGATCACCGTCGCCTCGGTGAACTCTGGGCTGATCGACCCAATGCGCACGTGCAGGCCAGCCATGTGAAAAATGCGCCGCAACTGCACCAGGTTGCTCAGGTAAAAGGTGTTGCGGATGTTGTCCTCGGGGATGATGAGCAGGTTGCGCGCCTCGGGGCAAATTTTTTCAATGGCCACCATGGCCGCCTGCACCGCCAGGGGCAGCATCGCCGGGGTCAGGTTGTTCCAGCCGCTGGGATAAAAGTCGGTATCCACCGGCGCGAGCTTGAAGCCCGCATTGCGCACGTCCACCGAGGTGTAAAACGGCGGCGTGTGCTCCATCCATTCCAGGCGAAACCAGCGCTCGATGGCGGGCATGGTGTCCAAAATGCGCTGCTCAAGCTCATTGATAGGACCGGTCAGGGCAGTGACGAGGTGAGGAACCATGGTGCTTTGGCCTTGATAAGAAGTGGTGAATAGGTCGTCTAAGAGGTGGCGGCTGCGCAAAGTCTGTATCAGGTGGGGCGCATGCCCCTGAAATAAAGGGACCACCCAATGTAAAGGAGTCCTGCAAACAGACGCCCAGCGGCGGACGCCATGGTGGCGCGTGCTTTTGCTGCGGCTGGGCGCATGGGGCTTTATTGCAAGATGCCGCGCAACGCGGGCGCAATGGCGGCAATCAAAGACGTGGCGGTCAAGGGCGCGCCATCCGAGGCCAGGTCCGCCGCGCGGGCGTGGAGGTAGGCCCCGGTAGCAGCCAAGCGACCCAGCAGCGCCGGGTTGCCCGCCAATTCGGCGTGGTGGCTTGCGACCAAGGCGCCGACGATGCCCGCCAGCACGTCGCCCGTGCCGGCCGTGGCCAGCCAGGGCGTGGCCGCAGGCAGGGCGATGCACACGCCCTCGCACGCCACCACGGTCTGCGCGCCTTTGAGCAGTACCGTGGCTGCGCAAAGCCGGTGGGCGCGCAGTGCCCACGCCTGCGGATCGGCGGTTATTTCTCTGGGCGATGTGTCAACGCCATGGGCCTTGAACAATACGGCCAGTTCGCCCGCATGGGGCGTGATGACCGTGGGCGCGCGCAAGGTGCCGGCCAAGTACAAAGCCCCAGCGTCCAGCACCGTGGGCGCGCAAGTGCTGCACGTCTGGGCCATCTGGCGGTGGCGCAGCCCATGGGCAAGCGACCAGCCGCCCGGTGGCGCCACGCCAGAGCCCAGCAGCCACGCATGCACGCGGCCCGGCGCCACCACCACTTCGGGGCTGCGCTGCAACACCAGCGCGGCCAGTGCGGCGGTGGGGTAGTAGCGCACCATGCCCAGGCCGGTCGCCACTGCCGCAGCCGTGGTCAACACCGCAGCGCCGGGGTATTGGCGAGAGCCGGTCACCACGCCCAGCACACCGCGCGTGTACTTGTGGTCCTGGTCCGTGGGCAGGCAAATGCAGGCGCGGGCGTCTTCGCGGGTCCATGGGGTCCATCCGGCCAAAGTGGTCGACGTGGTCGACGTGGCCGAATTGGCCCAGGCCATGCGGGTGGAAGGGGTTTGCGTCATAGGGGCGGTGTGCGTGACAAGAAAGCGGCAGCAGCGTCGCGCTGCTTGCCCATTGGCAACAACGGACCCTGCCGGTCGTCCCGAAGATTGTGGCGCCCTTGGGGGTGGCCAAAGCACGGGTTTTGCTGTTCCAGCGCAGGCCGGGGTGCCATGGATGCGACTTTTGGTGTGCTTATTGCACCGGCGCAACGCGCGGCAGGGCCACCCATTGGCCGGCCGCCGCGTGGATGGCGATGCGCCCGCCAAACACCTGCTCCAGCGCACGGTGGCTAGCCGGGTGCGCACAGGCGCCTTGGTGGGTGATGCGGCCCTGCGCCATCACCACCACGGTGTCGGCTTGCAAAGCCATAGAAATCTCGTGCAGCACGCTGACCACCGTGGTGCCCTGTGCCACCAGGCCACGCACGATGTGCAGCCAATCGGCCTGGTGCGGCGGGTCCAGGTTGGCCAGGGGCTCGTCCATCAGCAGCACCGAGGCTTGCACGCTCAGGGCGCGCGCCAGCAGCACGCGCTGGCGCTCGCCGCCCGAGAGCTGGCCCAGCGTGCGCTCGCGCCAGTCCCAGGCTTGGGTGGCGCGCAGGGCGTTTTCTACCGCAGCCCAGTCGCGCGCGCTGGGCCGGCCCAGCCAGGGCTGGTGCGGCAGGCGGCCCAGCAGGGCCACATCCCACACGGTCAGGTCATCCCCAGCGGCTTCGCTTTGCCCCAGCCAGGCCAGTTGCTGCGCGCGC
Organism: Comamonadaceae bacterium; assembly: GCA_947442105.1. Lineage (GTDB taxonomy): Bacteria > Pseudomonadota > Gammaproteobacteria > Burkholderiales > Burkholderiaceae_C > Allorhodoferax. The sequence continues at coordinate 3,308 of CANEVH010000049.1, forward strand.
TGGCGCGCAGGCCAGGCCGCCAGCGGCTGGCCATGCAAATGCACTACGCCCTCATGCGCCAACAAGCCCGCAAGCGCCTTCAGCAGGGTGGACTTGCCCGCGCCGTTGGGGCCGACGATGCTGGTCCAGCGGCCGGTCTCCATGTCCAAGTCCAAGCCGTGCAGCACCTGGGTCGCGCCCAAGCGGGCGCCAATACCCCGGGCGCTCAGCGCCAAGGGGTGCAAAGCAACCGTCATGGCTTGGCTCCCACGGCCAGCGGGTTTTGCCGGTGCATCAGCCACAGCAAATAGCCGCCGCCCAGTACGGCGGTGAGCACGCCCACCGGCAGCTCCCCCGGCGCAACCAGGCTGCGCGCCAGCAGGTCCGCGCCCAGCAGCAAGGCCCCGCCCATCAGGCTGGACAACAAGACCAGCCGCGCGTGGCCCGCGCGCACCATGGCGCGCACCAGGTGCGGCGCGGCCAGGCCCACGAAAGCAATCAGCCCGGTGTGCGCCACCGCCGTGCCCGTGGCCAGCGCCAGCACCAGCACCAGCGCAATGCGCATGGGCACCACCGGCAAACCCAGGCTCAGCGCCGTGCCTTCGCCCAGCGACAGGCCGTCGAGCACCGGGCTCAAGACCCAGGCCAGCGCCATGCACACGTACCACACGCCCAGCATCAGCAGGCATGCGCCCCAGCCGACCAAGGCGGTGCTGCCCAGCATAAATCCCTGCATGGCCTGCATGAGCTGCGGCTGCACCAACAAAATGAGTGACACCACCGCGCCCAGCACCACGCCCACCACCACGCCAGCCAACAGCAGGCGCAGGGTCTGTTGCACCCCGCGCGCCAGCGCCAAGGTCAGCAACACGGCCCCGGTGGCACCCACAAAGGCCACGCCAGTTAAGCCCAGTTGCACCAGCCAGGGCGCAGCCAGGGGCGACGCCCCCAGCAAGGCCAGCGCCACACACACGCCCAGAGATGCACCCGCCGCGCTGCCCAGCAAGTACGGATCGGCCAGCGGGTTGCGAAACAAGCCCTGGGCCACCGCGCCCGCCAGGCCCAGCAAGGCGCCCGCCCCCCAGGCCCCGGCGCTGCGCGGCAGGCGGATGTCCCACACGATTTGCTGCGCCATTGGGTCGCTCAACACCACTTGCAGGCTTTGCAGCCCGCTGCTGCCCACACAAGCCCCCAGCACCAGCAGCACCAGGGCCAGCAGCGCAAGTACGGCGGCAAGCGCCATGGGCCGTTGGCGAATCCACTGCGTCATGGCGCGCCGCCTTTCGCAGCGCCGCCTTTCGCAATGCCGCGCTTCTCGATACCCGGTGAGGCTGGCGTGGCAAACACCTGCTGCAAGCAGCGCGCCACCAGCGTGGCGCCCTGGGCCATGCGCGGGCCGGGGCGCACCAAGATGTCGGCCTGGGCTTTGTCAAACGCGCAAACCCGCTTTTGCTGGATCGCATGCAAGCTGTTCCAGCCGGGGCGCGCTGGCAGGGCGTCGGCGTTGCTGTCGCCCACCATGATCACGTCGGGCTGTGCGCGCACCACAAACTCGGGGTTGACCTTGGGGAACGGCCCCAAGCTACCCGCCACCATGTTTTTCAAGCCTAGGCGCTCCAGCGTGTGGCCCAAAAACGAGGACGCGCTGGCCGCGTAGGGGCCGGGGCTGACTTCGAAGTACACCGTTTTGCCCCGTGCGGTAGCGGGCACCAAGGCAGCGGCGGCGCGGGTGTCGGCTTCCATGGCCGCGACGACCGCAGGGGCGGTGTCCACGCCCAGCACCTGCCCCAGCGTGCCCAGCACGCGCACCGCGCTGGCGTAGTCTTTGGGCTCCAGCGCCAGCACGCGCAGGCCCAGGGCGCGCAGGCGCTCGGTGCCGGGCGCAGAGCTGGCGACCAGCACCAAATCGGGCTTAAGCGCGACGATGGCCTCGATGTTCGGGTCCAGCCCGCCGCCCACGCGCGCGAGCGCTTGCACGCTGGCCGGGTAATTGGAATAACGGTCCACGCCCACCAGGGTGGCGCACTGGCCCAGGGCGCAGACCGATTCCGTCAAGGACGGCAAAAGGCTCACCACGCGCTGGGGCACGGGTTGCGTAGGCACCACCGTGCCCCGGTCGCCCACCACGCTGTCGCCCACCGCTGCCACCTGCGCAGGCATGGCCGCCAGCAGCACGGCAACCGACGCCATAGCCCAGCGCGGCCTTGCTCTCATGGCGTGGCGCGTCCTATGGACGAGCGCATCCAGTCGCTGCAAATGCGGTGCAAGGCGGCCACGCCATCGGTCAGCGCCGCCGGGCCGGGTTGCAAGATCAGAGGGGACTTGACTTCAAACAGCGCGCCATCGCGCACCGCAGGCACTTGCTCCCACCCAGGGCGTGCCGCCACTGCCTCGGGCCGGAACTTCTTTCCGCACCACGAGCCAATGACGATGTCCGGCTTGCGGCGCACGATCTCGGCGCCGTCGGCAATGATGCGGTTCTTGCCCAATGACTGATGCGCCAGCTCAGGAAAAATGTCGTCGCCCCCGGCGATGCCCAGCAGCTCGGACACCCAGCGAATCGCGCTGATAGGGGGCACATCCCACTCTTCAAAAAACACGCGGGGCCGGCGCGCACCCTGGGCCACCAGGGCCGCCACCTCGGCTTGCATAAGTGCCAGCCCCTGCTGCATGGCGGCAATGCGCTTCAGCCCTTGGGCGGCCTCGCCCACCATGGCCGCCACCTGGTACATCATGGAAAAAATCTCGGCCACGCTGCGCTGGTTGAACACCGTCACCTGCACACCCTGGCGAATCAGCGCCGCCGCAATGTCCGCCTGCAAGTCCGAAAACCCGAAAACGCAGTCGGGCTGCAAGGCCACAATCTTGTCGATCTTGGCGCTCAAAAACGCACTCACCTTGGGCTTTTCTTGCCGGGCCCGCGGCGGGCGCACGGTGTAGCCCGAAATCCCCACAATGCGCGCCTCTTGCCCGAGCAGGTACAACCACTCGGTGGTTTCCTCGGTCAGGCAGACGATGCGTTGGGGGCCGTGGTACATAGCCAGGCTAAAAGCGGTAGTTCATGGAAACAAACACCGACCGGGGGTCCGACGGGTAGTAGTAATAGCTGTTCATGCCGTTCCCGCCGGGTGTAGATACAAAGCCATAGCCGCCGTAGGTGGAGTACGTCGACCCCATCAGGTTTTTCACGGTCACCTTGGTATCGAGCTTGCCTGAAGTACGGGCCCAAAATACATCGACCGTGGTGTAGGCGGGCATTTGCTCCAAGGTCGGCAACACCTCGGGCGAGGCGTCGTAATTCTGCTGGGACACATGGGTCGCTTGCGCGCCAGCGCTGGAGCCACCGCCCAGTTTTTGCGTCCAACCCAGGTGATAGATCGCACTCGGAACCAGACTCAGGGTCTGCCCCGCGTAGGCGCCTGCCAAGTATTCAGCCCTCTGGAGGCGAACCCCGGCACTCAAGCGGCTGAGCGAATCAAACTTCCCGCTCCAGTTTGCAGTGACGCTGGACCGGAAGATGTCGTCCGTTGAATTGGTGTTGTGGTATAGCGTGGGGATGTAGCGAATTTCATCTTGCGTCACCGATTGACCAAACACCACGCTGAATTGCTGTTCCGCGCCCTTGTGGTCGTATCCCCATTCATACGCCCTGGTGGTTTGGGGTCGCAGTTCCCCCGCAAATACGCGATTGAAGTCGATGTCATTTCCCCAGTATTCATCGGTATTGGCAAACCGGTACGACTGGTTGACCCGCAGGTAGCTGCGACTTGATTCATTGAACTTGAAGTTCAGAGCCGCCTCGTAGGCATTGGCGCCAAAGGCACCGGAAGCGCCCTGTGGCGTCCCCACGGTTTTGTTCAGGTCCGAACTGTCAAAACTCTGCACTTGTCGGCGTGCCCCGACGCTCAAATCCAAAGCCTGGCTCAGGGGTATGCGGGATATTAGGTAGGCCGCCTGGCTTCGCAACTGGACCGACTGCGTATCGCTCAGCACATTGCCCTTGTATTCCCAAGAGTTTGCGCCTTGGTTAGACAGAATAAATTCTTGCGCAAGCGCGCCGTATTCCTGCGCTCCCTCTTGCCGGGCATTCGATAAGTCGGCTCCGTACACCAGGGAAACACCGTTGGCAAACTCTGTGCGCAACTTGGGCGAAAAGCTGTAATCGTCCCCCTCCAAGGTGCTCTGGCCGGGGCCACTGACAAAGAAACCCGCCAACGCATCTTCACTGTCATAGTAGGGTTGGGTAAATACGCTGGACTTGTTGCCCAGCGTTAACTCAATATCCAAGGTGGTTTGTGGCGACAAGGGGGTGAAGCCGCCCAGACGCACTGCGGACTGGTTCACCTTGTTGTTTGACCCGACGTTGTTGAATTTCGCCGCTTGCTGGTCACCTTCGCCCACTTTGCCCAACACGCCACCAGAAAATCCGTTCGACTGCTGCGCGGCCATCACTTCGGCAAAGACGTACGCGCTTTCACCCAGGTACTGCTTGGCTTTGGCAGACGCGTTTTGGCTGCTTGCTTGCGAGTTTTCACGCCAGCCGTCCGAGCGCGCTGCGCCCGCATTGACGCTGACGGAGAGTTCATTGAACTGGCGCTCCAGATTGAAATCCGTGATCGCCGTGCCAAAAGAGCCGACTTGCAGACCGACCCGCGCACTGTCTTCGGACTTTTTGTCGGTAAATATGTGGACCACCCCGCCAGTGGCGCCCGCACCGTATTGCACACCCGCGCCGGCCTGCGCGATTTCAATCCGTTTGACCGAGGACAGGGGGACAGCCGACCACGCGATGTCCGAAGAGTCAATGGGGTTGAGGGGGCGACCATCCAGCAGGACCAGTGTGTTTTGTGTGGCAGTCACGCCAAAGCCTCCCAAATCAAGCACCGAATTGAGCCCAAGTTGCCCAGCCGCCGTGCCCCGTACGTTGACGCCGCCAAGCATGCGCAGCACGTCGGGAAGCGACAAAGCTGCCGAGTTTTGAATATCCGCTTTCGTGATCACCTGCACCGCAGTGGGTGCGCTGAGCCAGTGCTCTTCGAACCGGGAGGCAACGACGACCACTTCTTGCAGTGCGGATTGACTCAGAGCGCAAGAACTCCAGGACGCGCTTAGCGCGAGCACCACAGCGCCCGCTTGGGAAATACCAGTTTTCATAGGAAAAAGACCATCCATAAAACCCTCGCCGTCTTCCCCGACAGCGCATGGGCGTCACAGTTGCGCGCAGGCGTGCAACCACCTTATTGGCCGGTATCCGGGCTGGTGGAACAACCTCCATCGCCTTCCCAAGCGCTTGTTCAGGGCGCTCAGTGGCTGTGATGGAAGCGGAATCGTGCGATTCGTCCACTTACCGTTGCGGGGGCAGCGCAGGTTAGGTGGGCTGTTGACCAGCTTGTCCCTCCTGCTTCCCGTTGAACTGCGCCATGTGAACCACGGCGCGAGCACCAACGCGCCGATTCTAGGGGCTCGCCCCCGGCCCCAGGCACCCTGGCTGCGACCTACAATGTCGCGCTATGCAGCCACAGTCCCCCATCGAGCAAATCGCCGAGCGCGTGGAGCGCTTGCTGGTGCGCTATGAAGAACTCCAGCGCACCAATGCCCTGCTAGAGGGCCAGGTGCAGGCGCTGACGCTGGAACGTGACTCCTTCAAATCCCGCCTGGGCGCCGCACGTGCGCGCATAGACGCCTTGCTAGACCGACTGCCACCGGCGAATGCGCAAGACGCTCGCCCTGCAACACCACCACTGAAAACCACGCCCGGCGCACCATGAAACAATTCGACGTCCAGATCATGGGGCAAAACTATTTGCTCGGTTGCCCCGAAGGGGGCGAAGCCAAACTGGTCAACGCCGTGCAGCGCGTTGACACGGCCATGTGCAAAATCCGCGATGCAGGCAAGGTACGGGCGCGGGACCGCATTGCAGTGCTGGCAGCGCTCAACCTGGCGTTTGAGGTGGCCGACGCCGAGCCGAATGGCGACGCTGCCAAGCCCCAAGCAGCACAAGCCTTTACCCTGAACCGCCGCCATGACGACACCGTCTTGGAACCACTGATCAAGCGTTTGGACAAGGTCTTAGCGCGCGATGGGCTTTTGTTTTAACGCCCAGGCACGCGGGCAGAAGCCTACAATCCAAAGCGTCTGCGGTGCTCGCCGGGCTTTATATTTCCTTGAACCTATGCTCTATGAGCCAGGGCTTGGAATATGCAGCGCAAGCGTGACCGTCTCGCGTTAGACGGACCCAATGCGCCTCTGACCTCGCCCACCTGAACCCCGGTTCAGGATGCCGGTCCGGTGGCACTCGCAGACACCTTTTTAATAAGAACGCACCCGCTTTCTCTTAAGTGACACGCATATAGGGCTTCCCCTGTACTTGTTTGCTTGTAAAAAGTGTAAGAATTCCGGTTTAACCGAACCGGAGTTTTGAATGCCTCTTTTGTTGCGCGATCTTCTGGCCGCTGGCGCGCAAGACGCCCCCGCAATTTCTGCCCCGGACCGATCGGCCCTGAGCTTTGGGGCCTTGCGCAGCCTGATCGCACACACCATTGAGCAACTCAATGCCCTGGGCATAGGTCGCAACGACCGCGTGGCGATTGTGCTGGCCAATGGCCCTGAGATGGCCACCTGCTTCATGGCCTGTGCCAGTGGCGTCACCAGTGCACCGCTCAACCCGGCTTACCGCGCTGACGAATTCGAGTTTTACCTCTCCGACCTGCACGCCCGCGCCTTGATCGTGGAGCAAGGCAGCACCTCTGCGGCAGTGGACGTGGCCCTCAAAATGGGCGTGCGTGTGATCGACCTGGTAGCCCACGCGGACCAGGGCGCGGGCTATTTCAGCCTACAGCCCCGCGACCAGGGCGGCGCTGCGGCCCCGGCAGCGCACGGCGGCTTTGCCGAGCCCGCAGACATCTCCATGGTGCTGCACACCTCGGGCACCACCTCACGGCCAAAGATTGTTCCTTTGTCGCAAGGCAATCTGGTGGCATCAGCCACCAACATTCGCCATTCTTTGCAGTTCACGCCACAGGACTGCGGCCTCAATGTCATGCCCTTGTTCCACATCCACGGCCTTATTGCCGGGGTGCTGGCACCCCTGGCGGCCGGCTCGCAGGTGTTTTGCACCCCCGGCTTCAACGCGCTGAAATTTTTCAGCTGGATGGACGAGGCCAAGCCGACCTGGTACACCGCCGTTCCCACCATGCACCAGGCGATCGTCAGCCGGGCCAAGGGCAACCAGGAGGTGATTGCGCGAAATCCGCTGCGCTTCCTGCGGTCCTCATCGTCGTCCATGCCGCCGCAGGTGATTGCCGAGCTGGAAGCGATTTTCGGCGCGCCGCTGATCGAGGCCTACGGCATGACCGAGGCCACCCACCAAATGGCCTGCAATCCGCTGCCCCCGGCCGTGCGCAAACCGGGCAAAGTGGGCATTGCCGCCGGGCCGGAGGTCGGCATCATGGACACCGAAGGCGCGCTGCTGCCACGCGGCGAAACCGGTGAAATCGTGATCCGTGGCGCCAATGTGACTGCTGGCTACGAGAGCAACCCCACGGCCAACGAAGAGGCCTTCGTCAATGGCTGGTTCCGCACCGGCGACCAGGGCGTGATGGACGCCGAGGGCTACATCAGCATTACCGGGCGGCTCAAAGAAATCATCAACCGCGGCGGCGAAAAGATCAGCCCGCGCGAAGTCGATGAAATTTTGATGGACCACGCCGCCGTGGCCCAGGTGGTTTGTTTTGGCATGCCCCACCCGAAATTAGGCGAAGAAGTCGCCGCCGTGGTGGTGCTGCGCGAAGGCCAGCAAGCCACCGAGCGCGAACTGCAGGCCTTTGTCAGCAGCAAGGCGGCTGACTACAAGGTGCCCAAAAAAATCCTCTTTATGGACGAAATCCCCAAAGGCGCCACCGGCAAATTACAGCGCATCGGTCTGGCGGCCAAGCTCGGCCTGGGCTAGACCCTTGCCAAGCCGCTGCGGCCTTTGAGCCCCATTACCAACCCACCTTGAAAAGCAACCCCCCAACGAATGGAGACACCATGAAACTGCTGAACCGACGACTCGCATCTCTTGGCATGGCTATGGGCCTGGTCGCGGGGCTTGTGCCGCCCGCCCATGCCTGGGAGCCCACCAAACCGATTGAATTTGTGGTGCCTGCGGGCACTGGCGGTGGCGCCGACCAAATGGCGCGCTTTCTGCAAGGTGTGGTTGCTAAAAACAACCTCAGCACGCAGCCCATCATCGTGGTCAACAAGTCAGGCGGCGCGGGAGCGGAAGGTTTTCTGGACGTAAAGGGTGACAAGGGCAATCCGCACAAGATCGTCATTACGCTGTCGAATTTATTCACTACCCCCTTGGCCACGGGCGTGCCCTTCAATTGGCGTGACCTGACGCCGGTATCCATGCTGGCGCTGGACCAGTTTATTTTGTGGGTTCATGAAGACAAACCATTCAAGACGACCAAGGATTACCTCACCGCCATCAAGGCCCAACCGGACAAGGCCTTCAAAATGGGGGGAACTGGGTCCAAACAAGAAGACCAGATCATCACCGTGCTGATGGAAAAGGCGCTGGGAAAGAAGATGATTTATATCCCGCTCAAAGGCGGCGGCGATGTGGCCGTGCAGTTGGTGGGCAAGCATATTGACTCGACGGTGAACAACCCCATCGAAGCCGAATCCCACTGGCGCTCGGGCACCTTGCGCCCGCTGTGCGTGATGGACAAGGAGCGTCTGCCCTACAAGGCCAAGCTCACCACCACGCAGTCTTGGAACGACGTGCCAACCTGCGCCTCTGCCGGACTGCCCGTGGAATACCTGATGCTGCGCGGCATTTTCATGCCCCCCGGCGTGACGCCCGACCAGGTGAAGTACTACCTGGACCTGTTCCAGAAAGTGCGGGCGCTGCCTGAATGGAAAGACTTTATGGAAAAGGGTGCGTTCAAGCAAACGGTGATGTCGGGCGATGCGTACGTGGACTGGCTGGGCAAGAACGAGCAGGCCCACCGCGTGCTGATGAGGGAAGCCGGATTTATGGCCAACTGACTTTCATGAAGGTGCGCAGCACCGCCAATCATGAACGTTCTTTCACCTGAAGGCGCGCAATGAACGAACCATCCACACCGCCCGGCGGCCCCGACAAACCACCCTTGAAGGAACGCGGCCCTGAACTCGCCGTGTCCACGCTGCTCATGCTGATCGCTGCCCTGGTCATCAAGGACAGCATGCGTGTGGGCATTGGCTGGGCCGACGATGGGCCGCGTGCGGGCTATTTCCCTTTCTACATTGGCGTGCTGCTGCTGGCCTCCAGCGCCACGGTCTTTCTATCGACCGTGCTGCGCTGGAGCAAAGACCAGGCGCTGTTCGCCCAAAGGGAGCAGCTCGCAACCGTGTTTGCCATGCTGATCCCCATGACCGTGTACATCATCACCATGGTCTGGCTGGGCATTTATCTGCCGTCGGCGGTGCTGATCGGCTACTTTATGCGGCGCCATGGCAAATTTGGCTGGTTACCAACGGTCAGCGTGTCCATTGCCGTGCCGCTGGCTTTTTTCATTGTGTTTGAGCGTTGGTTCCTGGTGCCGCTACCCAAAGGACCTATCGAAAACCTGTTGGGCTTCTAATGGACGAAATCAACAACCTGATGCAGGGCTTTAGCGTCGCCATGACGCTACCGAACCTGGTGTACATGCTGGTGGGTATCACGCTGGGCATTCTGATCGGTGTCTTGCCCGGGCTTGGCGGGGCCAATGGCATTGCCATTTTGCTGCCGCTCACGTTCTCGATGAACCCCACGTCGGCCATCATCATGCTGTCGTGCATTTACTGGGGCGCGCTGTTTGGCGGAGCGATTACTTCCATTTTGTTCAATATTCCGGGCGAACCCTGGTCGGTGGCTACCACGTTTGACGGCTACCCGATGGCGCAGCAGGGCCGCGCGGCGCAGGCGCTGACGGCGGCCTTCACTTCATCCTTTGTGGGTGCGCTGTTTGCCGTGGCGCTGATCACCTTTTTGGCGCCGATGCTCGCCAAATTTGCGCTGCATTTCGGCCCGGCCGAATACTTTGCGGTGCAGCTGCTGACGTTTTGCAGCTTTGTGGGTATGAGCAAAGAACCAGCGGCCAAGGTCGTGGCGTCCATGATGCTGGGCTTTGCCCTGGCCGCCGTGGGCATGGACACGGTGACCGGGCAGTTGCGCATGACCTACGGGTTTCCTGAGCTGCTCAAAGGCTTTGACTTTTTGATTGCGGTGATTGGCCTGTTTGGCATTGGTGAAATCCTGCTCACCATGGAAGAAGGCCTGGCCTTCAAGGGCAAAAGCGCCAAGCTCAATATGCGCGTGGTGCTGCAAACCTGGAAAGAGCTGCCGCGTTACTGGATGACTTTTCTGCGCTCCACCGCCGTGGGCTGCTGGATGGGCATCACGCCCGGCGGCGCAACACCGGCGTCTTTCATGAGCTATGGCATTGCGCGGCGCATGTCCAAAGAGCCGGATTCCTTTGGCAAGGGCCAGATCGAAGGCGTGTTGGCCCCAGAAACCGCCGCCCACGCAGCAGGCACGTCCGCCCTGCTGCCCATGCTCACGCTGGGTATTCCGGGCTCGCCCACGGCCGCCGTGCTGCTGGGCGGACTCATGATCTGGGGCCTGCAACCCGGACCCATGCTGTTTGTCGAACACAAAGATTTTGTCTGGGGCCTGATTGCTTCGATGTACTTGGGCAACCTGGTGGGGCTCTTGGTCGTGCTAACCACCGTGCCGTTTTGGGCGGCTTTTTTGCGCATTCCCTTCTCCGTCATCGCGCCGGTGATTGTGGTCATCTGCGCCGTCGGCGCCTACACCGTGCACAGCTCCATGTTTGATGTGGTGATGATGCTGGTGTTCGGCGTCCTTGGTTACCTGTTCAAGAAGCTCAAATACCCCATGGCACCGTTGGTGCTGGCCCTTGTGTTGGGTGACATGGCCGAGGCGAGTTTCCGGCAGTCTATGCTGCTGTCCCAGGGCTCACTGTCCATTTTCTGGGCCAACCCGCTGGTGGGCTCGATTTTCGGGCTGGCTATTTTGTTGTTGCTCTGGCCTCTGTGGTCCGTGGCCAAAGACGCTTTGGGACGCCGGAAGTTCAGTCAATAGGAGACGCATACGTGAAGATTGCCATCGTCGGGGCTGGAGCCATTGGGGGCTATCTGGGTGCCAAACTGTCCAACGCCGGTGAAGAGGTAACGTTCATCGCACGCAACCAAAACCTCGCTGCCATCCAGAGCAATGGCTTTCGCCTGGTCCTGGAGGACGGTAGCGAGGAGCATGCGCCCGGCGTGCGCGCGGTGCAGCGCATGGCCGATGCAGGCCCGCAGGACGCAGTGCTTTTGACGGTCAAGGCACACCAGGTGGGCGACCTGCTGCCTGACTTGCAAGCGCTTTTGGGGCCAAACACCCTGGTGGTCACCATGATCAACGGCATTCCGTGGTGGTACTTCCACCGGCTTGGCGGCGCGCACGAGGGCCGGGGCTTGGAAAGTGTGGACCCCGGTGGGCGCATTGCCGCAGCCATAGGGAGCGACCGCATTATTGGCAGCGTGGTCTATCCGGCGGCCGAACTAGTCTCTCCGGGTGTGGTGCGCGTCATTGAGGGCAACCGCTTCACCCTCGGCGAGCTTGACGGCAGCCGCAGCGAACGTATTGAGGCACTCTCCCAGGCGATGATGCGCGCGGGCTTCAAGGCCCCGGTGTCGCGCGACATCCGGGGCGAAATCTGGCTCAAGCTCTGGGGCAATCTGAGCTTCAACCCGATATCGGCGCTCACGCACGCCACGCTGGAAGACATTTGCACCTTTGAACCTTCGCGCACGCTGGCGGCCAACATGATGCGCGAGGCGCAGACGGTGGCCGAGAAACTCGGTGTGGTGTTCAAAATTTCGCTGGACAAGCGCATCGCCGGTGCCCAGGCCGTGGGTGCGCACAAGACGTCCATGTTGCAAGACGTGGAGCACGGCCGCGCGATTGAACTCAATGCGCTGGTGGGCTCGGTGGTCGAACTTGGCCGCATCACAGACACGCCCACGCCGACCATTGACGCCATTTTTGCAGCCGCGCAGTTGCTCGCCCACACGCTGGCCACGCATGAGGGCCGCCTGCAAGTCGCAGCAAAATAGAAGAGTCAACCGTACCGGTTGGACAGAGTGCCGATGCCGTCAATCATCACCTCCACCGTGGTGCCGGCTTTCAGGGGCAATACACCCAGCGAGGTGCCACAGTAAATGAGGTCGCCGGGCTCCAAGGTCATGTCCTGCGAGATGCGTGACACGATTTCCAGCGGGCTGAAAAACATGTCCGACAAGGCGTAGTTCTGCCGCTCGCGCCCGCCCACCAAGGTGCGCAGCTGCGCGGTGGCAGGGTTGAAATTGGTCTCAATGACCGGGCCGAAGGCGGCAAAACCGTCAAAGCTTTTGGCGCGCGTCCACTGGGCAAAAGAGGCGTCACTGTGCAGCAGCTCAAGCGCGGTGAGGTCGTTTCCGCAGCTATAGCCAAAGATGTGGGCCGCTGCGTCCTCTACCGCCACCGCGCGGGCGGTCTTGCCTATCACCACCACCAGTTCGCCCTCGTACACCACCCGTCCGCCATAGCTGGCAGGCACGGCAATGGGCTGCAAATGTGCCGCGACGCTGCCCGGCGACTTCAAGAAATAAAGCGGCTCCGCGGGCTGCGCCCAGCCGTTTTTTTCGGCGGCGGCGCGAAAGTTGTTCCACAAGCCGATGATCTTGCCCGGCTGGCACGGTGGCAGCCACCGGACTGCCGCCACGTCAAAGATGTCCTCTGTTGCCCAGGCCGTTCCAAACATATCACCCTGGAAACGCCGCACCCGCTCCCCTTCCACAACACCAAAACCGGTTTCACCTTGGTAGTCGAATCGCATCCATTGCATCCATGTCACCTTTGGAAATCGTTAAACATGAGGGCAAGTATGCCTTGCCGCACGGGGTGCGACCCGCGTCTTAGTGACACTGGCAAACACGGGCGTTGACCCGGCTCGGGTTGCCCCAAGCTCACCAAGCTCCGCCCTGATTCACGCACCTACAATGCCCACGGCAGTCGCCAACGGGCTTACTCATCGTTCATGGGTGCCCCTGCGCGGCGATGGCCTGGCCTGGCCTGCGACCAACCCTATGGCCCCTTGTCGCCGCAGACAGAGTCCAGCGCACGGCGCCTGGCTGACTGGGCGCCACGCGCGCCTTCTTCCAACCCTTCCACACCACGCCCATGCTAGAACCCACCTTAATCGCCGAACTGGCGCTGCTTGGCTTGTGCACCGGATTTTTGGCGGGCCTGCTGGGCGTTGGTGGAGGGATGCTGATGGGCCCCTTTTTGACGATCATCCTGTCGCACCGAGGCATGGGCGCGGACTTGGCCGTCAAGATGGCGATTGCCACGTCCATGGCCACCATTGTTTTTACCAGCTTGGCCAGCGTGCGCGCCCACCACCAGCGGGGCGCTGTGCGCTGGGACATCGTGAAACGGCTCTCGCCCGGCATTTTGATTGGCGGAGCGCTGGCCAGCGTGGGCATGTTCAGCATCCTCAAGGGCACCTGGCTGGCCGTGTTCTTCGGGCTGTTCGTCAGTGTGTCGGCCACCCAAATGCTGCGAAACAAGACCCCACAGGCCAGCCGCGACATGCCCGGACCTGCCGGTCAGGCGGTCGCCGGGGGCCTGATCGGATTTCTTTCGGGCTTGGTGGGCGCCGGCGGCGCCTTCATTAGCGTGCCGTTTATGGTTGCGCGCAATGTGCCCATGCGCAATGCAGTGGGCACCAGCGCGGCGCTGGGCTTTCCCATCGCGCTGGCAAACACCATTGGCTACATCATTAGCGGCTCGGCGCTCAACGAACTCCCCGAGGGCGCACTGGGCTATGTGTGGCTGCCCGCCCTGGGCGTGATTGGCGCATGTAGCGTGCTCACCGCGCCCTGGGGCGCCGGTGTCGCCCACCGGGTGCCGGTGGCACAGCTCAAGCGTGTGTTTGCAGTATTGTTGTATGGCCTGGCGGGCTATATGTTGTACAAGGGACTGGTAGCCTGAGACGACAAACCCGCAAAGCGCACAAAAAAACCCGCCGAGGCGGGTTTTTTTGTTGGCGCCAGCGCGCTGATGCCAAAGCGAGGCCTTAGCCCATGTGCAAACCGCCGTTGACCGAGAAGTCCGCGCCGGTGGCGTAGCCACCCTCTTCTGAGGCCAGCCAGGCGATGATGGAAGCGATTTCGCTGGGCTCACCCAAGCGCTTGACCGGCACGGTGGCTACGATCTTGGCTAGCACGTCTTCCCGAATGGCTTTGACCATGTCGGTGCCGATGTAGCCAGGGCTCACGGTGTTGACGGTCACGCCCTTGGTGGCGAGTTCTTGCGCCAAGGCCATGGAGAAACCGTGCATGCCCGCTTTGGCCGCCGAGTAATTGGTTTGCCCAGCCTGGCCTTTTTCGCCATTGACCGAGGAGATGTTGATGATGCGGCCCCAGCCTTTTTCCACCATGTCGGCGACCACTTGCTTGGTGACATTGAACATGGAGTTGAGGTTGGTTTCTATCACCATATCCCAGTCTTCGCGGCTCATTTTCAGGAACATGCGGTCGCGGGTGATGCCCGCGTTGTTCACCAGCACGTCAATGCTGCCGTGTTCGGCCTTGGTCTTGGTAAAGGCTTCCACAGTGGAATCCCAGTCACCCACATTGCCCGCAGACGCGTAAAACGTGTAGCCCAGAGCGGCCTGTTCGGCAATCCATTTGGCGTGGTCGCGCGTGGGGCCGCAACCGGCGATGACTTTGAAGCCTTCTTTGTGCAGGCGCTGGCAAATGGCGGTACCGATGCCGCCCATGCCGCCGGTGACGTAGGCTACTTTCTGACTCATGCTGTTCTCCTTCTTGGTTATTAATTGGCGAATGAATGGATGGGGTTTAGCGCTCAATGGTCAAAGCAACACCCATGCCGCCGCCTATGCACAGGCTGGCGATGCCGCGTTTGGCGTCGCGGCGCTGCATTTCGTGCAGCAGGGTGACCAAAATACGGCAGCCGGACGCACCAATGGGGTGACCGATGGCAATCGCGCCGCCGTTGACATTGACCTTGGACGTGTCCCAGCCCATGGCCTGGTTGACGGCGCAGGCCTGGGCGGCAAAGGCTTCGTTGATTTCCAGCAAATCGAGGTCTTGTGCCTTCCATCCGGCGCGGGCCAGGGCTTTTTGCGAGGCGGGAACCGGGCCCATGCCCATCATGGCGGGGTCCAAGCCGCTGGTGGCAAAGCTGGCAATGCGGCCCAGCGGGGTCAGGCCCAGGGCGGCAGCCTTTTTGGCGGTCATCACCATCACGGCGGCGGCGCCGTCGTTGATGCCCGATGCGTTGCCTGCGGTCACGCCACCGGCTTTGTCAAAAGCGGGGCGCAGACCGGCAAGCGCTTCGGCGCTGGACTTGCGGTTGATGAACTCGTCAGCCGCAAAGACGATGGGGTCGCCCTTTTTCTGGGCGATGGAGAAGGGCACGATTTCGTCGACAAACTTGCCTGCGTCTTGCGCAGCAGCGGCTTTTTGCTGGCTGGCCAGGGCCAGTGCGTCTTGCATGTCGCGGGTAATGCCGTGGGCCTTGGCCACGTTTTCGGCGGTAATGCCCATGTGGTACTGGTTGTAAACGTCCCACAGGCCGTCCACGATCATCGAATCGACCATATTCCAGTTGCCCATGCGCTGGCCCTCGCGGCTGCCCAGCAGCACGTGGGGTGAGGCACTCATGTTTTCTTGGCCGCCAGCAATCACGATCTCGCTGTCGCCATAGGCCACGGCCTGGGCGGCCAGCATGACGGCTTTGAGGCCGGAGCCGCACACCGCGTTAATGGTGAGCGCCGGGGTTTCTTTGGCTACGCCGCTCTTGATGAGCGACTGGCGCGCCGGGTTTTGGCCCGAGCCTGCCGCCAGCACCTGGCCCATGATGACTTCACCGATCTGGTCGGCGCCCAGCCCGGTGCGCTCCAGCAGGTTTTTGATGACCGCAGCACCCAACTCAGGCGCCGCCACTTTGGCCAGGCTGCCGCCAAACTTGCCCACCGCAGTGCGGGTGGCGGCGACGATAACGATGTCTTCCATGAGATAGCTCCGAACGTTTTACAAGATAAAGACAAGAACAGTAATGATGCCTGAGCGACAGGGCAAATCAGGCCTTGGCGAGTACGTAGTTACCCGGTGCGGGCATACCCGCCTTGTATTTGCCACGGCCATAGCGCTTGGGCGCCGCAATCTGCGTGCCCGCCTGGGCTTGGAGCCAGTTGGACCAGTCGGTCCACCAACTGCCTGGGTGCTCGGTGGCGCCTTGCAGCCAGGCTTCATGGCTTGCGGGCAATGTGCCATCGGCGCGAATCCAGTGGCTGCGCTTGTTTTTGGCCGGCGGGTTGATCACGCCGGCAATATGGCCCGAGGCGCCCATGACAAAGCGTTTCTTTCCGGGCAGCACCTGGGTCGATGCGTACGCGCCGCCAATGGGCACGATGTGGTCTTCCCGCGAACCGTAGATATAGACCGGCAAGTCCAACAAACCCAGGTCGATTTTTTCGCCACACACCGTAGCGGCACCCGCTTGGACCAGGTTGTTTTCCAGGTAGGTGTTGCGCAAATACCAGGCGTAAAAAGGGCCGGGCAGGTTGGTGGCGTCGGAATTCCAGTACAGCAAATCAAAGGGCGGGGGCGTCTCACCCTTGAGGTAGTTGCCCACTACGTAGTTCCACACCAAGTCATTGGGGCGCAAAAAGCTGAAGGTAGATGCCAGGTCGCGGCCTTTCATGAGGCCACCCTGGCCCATTTCTTTTTCGCGGAACTGCACAAAGGCCTCGTCAATGAACACATCCAGAATGCCGGTGTCCTGAAAATCGAGTAGCGTAGTGAGCAAGGTGGCGCTTGCCACCGGCTTTTCGCCCCGCGCGGCCAAGACCGCCATCGCGGTGGTCAGCAAAGTGCCGCCCACGCAAAAGCCCAGGGCGTTGATGGCACCGTCGGTGCCGACTTTGCCCGCAATATCGCTGGTGACGGCAATCGCTTGGATGACCGCGTGTTCAATGTAATCGTCCCAGGTTTTTGTGGCCAGTGAGGCGTCGGGGTTGCGCCAGCTCACCACAAAAGTGCGGTGGCCCTGGGCCACGGCGTAGCGAACCAAGGAGTTTTCGGGCTGCAGGTCCAAGATGTAGTACTTGTTGATGCAAGGCGGCACCAGCAAAAACGGACGCTCGAACACTTTTGCCGTCAGCGGCTTGTATTCGATCAACTGGAACAATTCGTTCTCAAACACCACCGCACCCTCGGTGGTGGCAACGTTTTTGCCCACGGTGAACAGGCTCTCATCGGTCATGGACACATGGCCTTGTTGCACATCGTGCAGCAGGTTTTGCAGGCCTTTGGCAATGCTTTCGCCCTGGGTTTCAATCGCTTTTTGCTGCGCCTCGGCGTTAAAGGCCAAGAAGTTGCTGGGCGCGGCAGCCGCCAGCCCTTGCTCTACCGCAAAACGCAGGCGGTTGCGGGTTTTGGCATCCGCCTCTAGCGCCTCAGTCAGCCCCAGCAAGGTGCGGCTGTTGAGCAAGTAGAGGGCAGCGGTGAACGCGGCCACCGGGTTGCTGGCCCAGGCGGCGCTGGAAAAACGCTTGTCGGCGGCAACCGGGGCTTGCAGCTTGGCGCCTTGGGCCATGAGTTCGGCGGCTTCTTTGAGGTACTGCTGCTGCAATTCCTGCAACTTTTCCTGCGAAAACTGCAGGTTCGCAGCGGCCAGCTTGTCGGGCGCGCCGCTGGCGGCGGGGTGGATGTTTTGGAAACTGGCCAGCGCCTTGGCCCAACTGTCGCTGAGCGCGTTTTGGAAGTGTTCAGCCGCATGGGTCCAAAGGTTTTGGTGCTCGTGTTCCACGGTGTCTCCTGGTATTGGGTCTATGCTGCGCCAGACTTGTGGCCGGAGTATCTCAGGCGTTCACCTTCTTTTTCCTGACATACCGCGACACGCCCCGAAAACAAACCCACTACGTAACCCACTGGGTAAGCCACCGCGTAAATCCCTAAGCAACCCTGTCTGACCCCGATGTACCTCATACCTATCGCCTGGCTTTATGTGACCCTGATGATGGCCGTGGCCGAGGCCACCAATACCAATGGCACGGTGCTGGGCGCGCTGGTGACTTTTGTGCTCTATGGCCTGCTGCCCATTGGGCTGCTGCTGTATTTCATGGGCACACCAGCGCGCAAGCGTGCACGCTTGGCGGCAGAGGCACAAGAAGACCGGGCGCGCGCTCAAGCAGCCGCCGACGAAGCTGCGATTTCAGGCCAGCCAAATACCAGCAGCGAACCGACCGCTGATCCGGTCGCGCCGGTGCGAAAAGAACTTTAGCGGGTTGCCCACGGTGCACCACGGTGCGCTGCCGTCGTTGCCGTAGACCTGGCTTACACCGGCTGATTCCAGGCGCTGGCGCGCCAGCAGCGCCAGATCGGCCAGCCACTTGCCCTGGCCCTGCGGTACAAAAGCCTGTTTGGACTGCGCAGAATGCCGCAAAAAAGCCGCGCGCACCTCGGCGCCAACCTCAAAGGCCTGGGGGCCAATGCAGGGCCCGAGCCACGCCATCCAGCGCGAAGGCGCAACGCCAAGCGCTGCCTGGCGCTCCATAAAGGACTCAAGCACACCCACCGGACGCTGTGCCAGACCACGCAGTGGCACGCCCGCCAGGCCGCGCCAGCCCGCATGCAGGGCCGCAACCCGGTCACCGTCTTGGGTGCACATCAGCACCGGCAGGCAATCTGCCACCATCACAGTGCACGCCAGGCCCTTGGCCCGCGTCCAGCTGCCGTCGGCCTGTGCCCCCTCGGCACCGGCCAAGGGCAACTCCAAAACCTCGGTGCCGTGAACCTGGTCCAAAAAAACCGTTGGCACGCCCAGGGCTTGCTGCAATGCCCGTCGATTGGCCGCGACCGCTTGCGGCAGATCGCCCACATGCTGGCCCAGGTTCAGGCTGTCGTAGGGCGTAGCGGAAAAACCACCCTCGCGGCTGGTGCAAAAAGCGCACACCGGGTCGGGAGCCGGCCACTGCGGTCGCAGCCAGCCGGGGGGCCAGACGGCGCTGGCAGGGTGCTTGGGCGGGTAACAATCCATGGGCGCGAGGATACGCGCAGGCGCGCGCGCCAGACGGCCCGAGGCTTGGCGAAGGCTAGGGAGCTATGGGCCGCTAACATCGGCACTCGCCTACCCGGCATGTTTAATCCCTAACTGAACCCGCCTGAGACCGCCTTAACCAGCCCTGGAGCCCCACCATGATTCTTGAGATTGCCGACATCCGCATCCACCCCGGCCAAAACGCGGCCTTTGAAGCGGCCATTGCCCAGGGCGCCAGCGAGGTGATTGCGCACGCCAAGGGCTTCAAAGGCTATAAAGTAAACCGCAGTATTGAGAGCCCCGAGCGCTATGTGCTGCAGGTGTTTTGGGAAACCCTAGAAGACCACACCGTGGGCTTTCGCGGCTCACCGGCTTTTCCTGCCTGGCGCGCTGTGGTGGGGCCGTTTTTTGCGGCGCCGCCCGTGGTGGAACACTTTGACCTGGTCATTCAATCCGCCTGATTCCCTTTCAGCACCACCCCCCTGACATGAACTACACCTTTACGCCTCCCGCCACCGTCAGCGTGCCCGTTGTGGGTTTGAGCGATGCATTTCCAGTCCACCGCATTTACTGCGTGGGCCGCAATTACGAAGAGCACGCCAAAGAGATGGGCCACAGTGGCCGCGAGGCGCCGTTTTTCTTTATGAAACCGGCCGACGCGGTTTTGTACGCCGCCCCCGGCGCTACCACCCACATGCCCTACCCCAACCTGACGGCGAATTTGCACTATGAGATTGAGCTGGTCGTGGCCATTGGCACCGGCGGGCGCAACATTGCCGCAGCGGATGCGCAAAAGCACATCTATGGCTACGCCGTGGGCCTGGACATGACGCGGCGCGACTTGCAAAACGACATGAAGAAACAGGGCCGCCCCTGGTGCATAGGCAAGGGCTTTGACCACTCGGCACCCATTGGCGCCATCACCCCCGCAGCCGAAGTACCAAGCATCGACCAAGCCAGCATTTCGCTCATGGTCAACGGCCACATGCGCCAAAGCAGCACCATCGGCCAGCTCATCTGGAACATTGCCGAAACCATAGAACAACTCTCCATGGCCTGGGACTTGCAGCCCGGCGACCTGATCTTTACCGGCACGCCTGCTGGCGTGGGCGCCGTGGCAGTGGGTGACGTGCTGCAAGGTGACATTAGCGGCCTGGCAGGCATTCGCGTGGCCATGGTGGCGGCTTGATGGGGACATTGGCTTGAGCACCTACGGCGTCCCCATCAAACACTGCAAGAGCTGCGGCACTGCGGTAGAGCACCGCCTGCCCGACGACGGCGACACCAAGGTGCGCGCAGTGTGCCCGGCCTGCGCCACGGTGCACTACGTCAACCCGCTCAATGTGGTGGGCACCATTCCGGTCTGGGGCGACAAGGTGCTGCTGTGCAAACGCAATATCGAGCCGCGTTTTGGTAAGTGGACGCTGCCCGCCGGTTTTATGGAAATGGGCGAAACCACCGCCGACGGCGCTGCGCGCGAAACCGTGGAAGAAGCGGGCGCAGAGTTTGCGCTGCAAGCCTTGTTTTCCCTGGTGAATGTGGCGCGGGTGGGCCAGGTGCATTTGTTTTACCGCGCCGAGCTGCTCAGCGACGTGTTCAACCCTGGCTTTGAAACGCAAGAAGCCCAGCTCTTCGACGAGGCCGACATTCCCTGGAACGAGATCGCTTTTCACACGGTCAAACACACGTTGGAACGCTTTTTTGCCGACCGGCGCGCCGGGGCGTTTGGCTTCCACGCTTTCGATATTTGATGCCTCTGGTCCGCGCCACGCCGCCAGCGCTGCTGGCACTGGAGTTGTTTCTGAACGCGGCCTGGCCCGAGCGCTGGGTGCTGGTGCAAGGCTGGACCTGCCGTTTGGGTGCCTGTGGCGCCATCCACCTGCTTGACGACCCCGCCTGGCTGGCGCTGATGTTTTGCTAAGCCCCAAGTCTGCCGCCATGCTGCCCTGCTACGTCGTGCTCGACCTGGAAACCACCGGCGGCAACGCACAGCACGACCGCATTACCGAAATTGCCGCCGTGCGCATCGAACACGGCGTGGAAGTGGCGCGCTGGAGCAGCCTGGTGAACCCCGGCGTGCGCATTCCGCCCTTTATCCAAAACCTGACCGGCATTACCGACGCCATGGTGCAAGACGCGCCGCCGTTTGAGGACGTGGCGCGCCAACTGCTGGAGCTGCTGGACGGCGCCGTGTTCGTGGCCCACAACGTGCGCTTTGACCACGGTTTTGTACACCAGTCTTTGGAGCGCATGGGCCACGCGCTCAAGGTCAAAACCCTGTGCACCGTGCGCCTGTCGCGCAAGCTGTATTCCCAGCACAAGGGCCATGGGCTGGACGCCATATTGCAGCGCCACGGCCTGCACACGTTGGCGCGCCACCGCGCCATGGGCGACGTGGACGTGGTGCTGGCCTGGCTGCAAGTGGCGCAGCGCGAACTGGGCTTAGACGCCTTGCAGCGCGAAGCCGCCGCCCTGCTGCAAGGCAGCGCCAGCGTGCCGCCGCAGCTGGAAACACCCCTCCACGACATCCCCGACACGCCAGGCGTCTACCTGTTTTATGGTGAGGGGGAAATTCCGCTGTACGTGGGCAAAAGCATTCACATGCGCACGCGCGTGCTGTCGCACTTTCAGGCGTCCACCAAGCAGGCGCGTGAGATGCGCATCCTGCAAGAAATTCGCCGCGTCGAGTGGCGCGAAACCGCAGGCGAATTGGGCGCCCTGCTGCTTGAAGCGCGCCTGGTCAAGGCACTGCAACCCATCCACAACCGCCAGTTGCGCCAAAGCAAGGGCTTGAGCGCCTGGGAACTGTCCGACGACCCCAATGCCCGCCCGCTGGTGCGCCTGGTGGGCCTGGACGCGCAGCACCCTGGCACGCTGCACCAACTGTTTGGCGTGTACCGCTCCAAACGCCAGGCCACGCAGGCGCTGCGCACCCTGTGCGAAAACCACGGCCTGTGCCCGCAGGCGCTGGGCTTGGAGTCCGGCAAAGGCGCCTGCTTTGCCAGCCAGATTGGACAATGCAAAGGCGTATGCGCCGGGCGCGAAAGCGCCACCGTGCACCGCCTGCGCCTGGTGATGGCGCTGGGCCAACACCGCCTGCAGGCCTGGCCCCACCCCGCGCCCGTGGCGGTGCGCGAATTTGACGCCCGCACCGAACGCACCGACATCCACATATTCGACCAGTGGTGCCATGTGGCCACGGTGCACGACGAAACCGATCTGGCCGAGGCCTTGCAAACCCGCCAGCGCTTGGCTTTTGACCTGGACACCTACCGGCTGCTGGTGCAGCGGCTAGCGCCGCCCCTGGGGCGCGACGCCAGCGTGTTTTTGCTGCGCGGGGTGTAAAGCGACAGAAATTTCATTATTGGGGGGGTGCTGCGCTCAGTCGGTGGCGCATCGCGGATGGTGTTGCGTCACGCACTGAACGGCAAATTTCAGGCTTTGTTCGGCAACGCACTGTGGTCGGAATACCAGGACTTGCTAGGCCGTCCCGTGTGGAGCGAGGGGACGAGCGCAAACGAGCGGCAGCAAGTGCTGGCGGCCTTGGCCCGACAAGGCCGTTGGGTGACGGTGTATTACGGGTGGCGGCCCAATTTGCCCGATGAGGCGGACAACCATTTGATTGAACTGGCACTGGCGGGCGGTGCGCATGCCATCGTGACCCACAATTTGCGCGACCTGCGCGGTGGCGACTTGCATTTGGGGAAACTGCGGGTCTTGACGCCCCCGCAATGTCTGGAGGAATGGAAGTGAGCACCTTAACCATACGACTGCCCGACGACACGGCGCAGCGTCTCAAATCTCTGGCGCAGAGCCGGGGCCTGAGCATGAACAAGCTGGTCGAGCAGCTCAGCGCGCATGCGCTGTCGGCCTGGGACACTGAAAACCACTTTCGCGCCATGGCGGCAACGGGCGATGCGAAGCTGGCTTTGGCGGTGCTGGACCGGCTTGACGCCGTCGATGAAGAAGCGCGTCTAAGCTAAGCAATCCGGGGCAATAGTCACCCGCGGGTGACTATCACATGGCCTTGAACTGGTGGGCATACAGGCGGCTAACGGGCAAGGGCTCGCTATGGCCCTTCACGCGCAAGCTCAACTTGCCCAAGGCGTCGCGGGTGACGGATTCGATGGCGGCGGCGCGCACCACGCTGCCCCGGTGGATTTGCCAGAACACCTGGGCGTCCAGCCCTTGCATGAGGTCTTTGAGCGGTGTGCGCAGCAAGACCTCGGCGCCATCCAGGGTGAATACGCGCACATACTTGTCCGCAGCCTCCAGCCGCAGCACCTGGTCCACGGGCACCATGCGCAATTGCGCACCCACGCTGGCCTGCAATAGTTGCAGCGGCGGCTGCGCCGGGGCCAGCGATGCCGTCTGGCCATGGAGCAGCGCACGCAGTTGTGCAAGCAGGGGGTCGAGGTCCGTGGGCTGCGCGGCGCGCTGCTGCAGCCGGTTTTTCAGCCGCTCCACCGTCACGGCCAGGCGGTCCGCGCGCACCGGTTTGAGCACATAGTCCAGCGCCTGCGCCGCAAAGGCTTGTACCGCGTATTCGTCATAGGCGGTCACAAACACCAGCAGCGGGAACGCGCAGCTTTGGGGCCACAGGTCGGCCAGTTCGGCTGCGGCTTCAAGCCCGCTGAGTGCGGGCATGCGGATGTCAAAAAACAACACATCGGGGCGGTGCGCCAACGCCAATTGCACCGCACTGGCGCCATCGCGGGCGGTGGCCAGCACGCGCAAGGCCGGCCACAGCGCCTGCAGCTCGCGTTGCAGCGCCTGGGCCAGCACGGGTTCGTCTTCGGCCATTACGGCGGTGGGGGCGGTGGGGGCGGTGGGAGAGGCGTTCATGCCGGCCACCCGGCGGCTCTGAGCGGCAAAGTCAACACAATCTCCGTGCCACCGGTAGGCACGCGGCGCACCTGCATCTGCGCGGCGTGGGCATACAGCGTCTGTAGACGCTCACGCACATGCGCCAATCCCCATGCCCGCTGGGGCAAAGCCGGGCTTGTGTGCTCCGGGGTATCGGCCACGGCTTGGGCGAGGGCCTGGTCGCTGATGCCGCAGCCACTGTCGCGCACCGTGAGCGCGAGTTGATCGCCCTGCGCTTGCGCAATCACCTCTATGCGCCCACCTGCCACCTGCGGCTCCAGCCCATGGCGGATGGCGTTTTCTACCAGCGGCTGCAAGATGAAGCTGGGCACCGGCGTGGCTGCCAGCGCCGGTGGCAATTGCAGCGCAAACACCAGGCGCGCCTCCATGCGGATGGCCATCAGGTCCAGGTAGTCGCGCAAGCGCGAAAACTCATCGGCCAGCGGGTGCAGCGGCTGGCGCGAGGCTTGCAGCGAAGTGCGCAGGTAGTCGTTCAACAGGTCAAGCATGGCCAGAGCGCGGGCCGTGTCGTGGCCAATCAAGGCCCGCAAATGGGCCAGCGTGTTGAACAGCATGTGCGGCTCTAACTGCGACTGGAGCAGCATGAGCTGCGATTGCGTGACCTGGCTGGCCAGCATCTGGGCTTTGGTACGCTGGTAAAAGTAGGCGATGAACCCGGCACTGATGGCCAGCGTGGAGGTGACGAACCCCATAAATCGGGAGCGGTTATGCACCCACAAGTCCCAGGTTGACCGGCCCGCATAAGCGTCACCCACGAGCGTGCCCAGCATGTAGCCCGCAGTGACGCCGACTAGTGTTTAATTGCTTAAATTGACGATAGTATTTCGAAGCTGTGCACCTTTGACTTCGCGTTTGCGCCACACAAAGGGCGCAGCGTTCTCGTTGTACGCGGCTGTGAACTCATGAATCGCCTTGATGAGTTGATTGATGTTGCTGAA
>CANEVH010000050.1 GCA_947442105.1 Comamonadaceae bacterium
GGGCTGTATGCGCTGAGCTTTCAAACCGATGGCCTGCGCGGCTGGGCAGCGGGCCGTGGCGGCACCCTCATTGCCACCACCGATGGCGGCAAAACCTGGACACCCCAAGCCAGCGGCACCCAGCAGTGGCTGACTGCGCTGAACTTTCAAGCCGATGGCCTGCGCGGCTGGGCAGCGGGCGATGGCGGCACCCTCATTGCCACCACCGATGGCGGCACAAGCTGGAAACCCCAGACCAGCGGCACCCAGGAGCGGCTGTATGCACTGAGCTTTCAAGCCGACGGCCTGCGCGGCTGGGCAGTGGGCAGTAGCGGAACCATCATTGCCACCACCGATGGCGGCAAAACCTGGACACCCCAGACCAACGGCACCGAGCAGGCGCTGATTGCGCTGAGCTTTCAAGCCGACGGCCTGCGCGGCTGGGCAGTGGGCAGTAGCGGAACCATCATTGCCACCACCGATGGCGGCAAAACCTGGACACCCCAAGCCAGCGGCACCCAGCAGTGGCTCACTGCGCTGAGCTTTCAAGCCGACGGCCTGCGCGGCTGGGCAGTGGGCGAGGGCGGCACCCTCATTGCCACCTCCGATGGCGGCAAAACCTGGACACCCCAGACCAGCGGCACCCAGCAGGGGCTGTATGCGCTGAGTTTTCAAGCCGATGGCCTGCGCGGCTGGGCAGCGGGCCGTGGCGGCACCCTCATTGCCACCACCGATGGCGGCACAAGCTGGCAGCCCGCCGAGCCCTACACCCGCTACCCCGCCCCCTGGTACTGGCTGGCAGTGCTGCTGGCCGCAGGGCTGGCCTGGCTGTCGTGGTCGCTGCGCCCCACGGGCAGTGCCGGCGAATCGGTGGCCGACATAGCCGCGTCTGATGCCGAGGTGCGCCAGCCCGCCGACGACAGGCTGGATTTTGGTGGGCTGGCGCGGGGCATTTCGCGCTTTTTGCGCAACACTGAAACCCGCCCACCGCTGACGCTGGCGATCACGGGCGACTGGGGCAGTGGCAAAAGCTCGTTGATGCGGCTGGT
Organism: Comamonadaceae bacterium; assembly: GCA_947442105.1. Lineage (GTDB taxonomy): Bacteria > Pseudomonadota > Gammaproteobacteria > Burkholderiales > Burkholderiaceae_C > Allorhodoferax. The sequence goes on from CANEVH010000050.1 coordinate 1,029, forward strand.
GTGCGCTGACATGCAGCGCTTTGGCCACCAGGCGATCTGGTTTAACGCGTGGCACCACCAAAAGCAAGAGCATTTGTTTGCCGCGCTGCTGGGCGCGGTGAAAGCCCAGGCGGTGCCCCGGCTGCTGTCGGCCAAGGGCATGTTGTTTCGCCTGCGCTTGCTGTGGCTACGCTCGCAGCGCAACTTTGTGCTTAGTTTGCTGCTGGTCGCCGCTATTGCCGCCCTCGTGGGCTTGAGCTTGCATGCGGGTGGGGCCGATTGGTTTGCCAACTTAACGCGGCCATTAAATGGTGCCAACGCGGGTACGGCTGCTGCTGCGCATGGTTGGGCCTGGCTACACCACATTCCGCTAGTGGGCCAGTGGCTGGCGACCCTGGCCGCGCTGCTGACCACGGCGTGGACGCTTTTCAAGGCCACCAAGCCCTTTGGCATCAACCCCTCGGTGCTGCTGGCCGAGGTGCGCGACGGCATGAGCCTGAAAACAGCCGCCGCGCAAAACGACTTCAGGGCGCAATTTGCCCGCGAGTTCAACGAACTGATACAAGCCCTACCCAACCGCCTGGTGATCGTGATCGACGATCTGGACCGCTGCCAACATACGGCGGTGCTGGAGGTGATGGAGGCGGTGAACTACCTGACCTCGGCGGGCGAATGCTTTGTGCTGTTTGGCATGGCGACCGAGCGGGTGCAGGCCGCGTTGGGTTTGGCGTTCAAAGACATTGCGGGCGAGATGCAGCAAATGGCCTTGCACCGAGCGCAACCGCCTGTGAATGCTGTAGCGGACGGCGCGCCAGTGGTGGATGCAGCGCTGGGCAAGCGGCGCGACTATGCGGCTGACTACCTGCAAAAGCTGGTGAATATTGAAGTCAAAGTGCCCACGCGCGAGCACGCCCTGGCCCACCAGCTGCTGGTAGCCCCCGAGCCCGCGCCACGCCGGGCGGTGATAAGCGCGTGGCAAGGCTTGAAGCGCTTGTGGCCTGTGGCGGCATTGGCGGGTGCGGTGTTGGTGGGGCTTGGGCTTTCTGGCGTACTGGGCAATATGGCCAAAAAACAGGCGGTAGATGTACCGGTAGCTGCAACTGCACCTTTATTTGCTGTAAGCGGCACAACGACGGCAGCCGTGGTCGACCCTGGCAGGGTGGGCTCCTCTGGTGTGGGGTTCTCTGGCTACAGCCGGAGAGCCGAATCCTTTGCGTTTTGGAAGGCAAGCGTTGAACCCGGCGCATCTGCCAGTGCGGTGTCTATGCTTTTGTGGCTGCTGGTGGCTTTGATTCCCCTTGCGTTGGTCGGCGGTTTTGTCTTGCTGCGGCTACTGCGAACGACTGTGCAAGAAACCCGCGACTCACCCCAGTTCCGCCAGGCTCTGACCATCTGGACGCGCGTCGTAGCCACCAAGCGCAGCACGCCGCGCGCCATCAAGCGCTTTGGCAACCGCATCCGCTACTTGGCCATGCTGCAGCAGGGGCAAGACAAAGATGAAACGCAACTTGACCTGCTGCGCGCTGCTGTCGGCAAATGGTGGCGGCGCAGCAATATGGCGCAAGCAGTGCCCGATGCGCCCAAGCCGGGTTCACTGGCAGAGCATCAATTGATAGCGATGGGGGCAATTTACGAGGTGATGGGAGAACAGTGGAAAAGAGGGCTGAGCGGTGTGCTTGACGCCACTGCGCTACACGATAAGTACGGTGGTAACGACGAGGCCATGGCTGCTGGACCAGAGTTTCAGATATTCGGGGCCAAAGACCAGCACATCAATGAATTCGATGTGGAATGGCCGCCTAGCGAAGCGGAGCAAGAAGTGTTCGAGCGGCTGCTCAGCGGTGTGCGGCTGGGGGGTGATCCGCAGGTGCTTGTGCCGACGGCAGCTGAATCTGGAAACCGCAGCCCGGACGGCGTTTACCGCTTCACCACGCGGGCAGACGCTCCTACTTGAGTTCGCAGCGCAGCGCCGTGTAATCCGGTAACACGGATTGCACCGTGTTCCAAAAAGCCGGGCTGTGGTCCATCACCCGCAAATGGCTCAGTTCATGCACCACCACGTAATCGATGACCTCGGGGCAGAACTGCAACAGACGCCAATGCAAGCGCACCGTGCCATCCGCCTTGGCACTGCCCCAACGGGTGCGCGCATTGCTCAGTAGCAGGCTGCTTTATTGCACGCCGAGCTGCACGGATAGGAAATTCAACCGCATGAGTCCAAGTACGGCAGGGTTTTTGGGCGATCTGACCTCGTTGAAATCTGCAGTTTGAGCGCCCACAGCATCCAAGAAGCGAGGATGCCCCAAGCGAGTGGGCTGCACCGCCGCCACGCGCGTAGCCTCCCACAGCGGCCCATGGGATGTGCCGTTCTGGTCACCAACTGACGCGCTGATCGACCTCAGAGTCCGGTGTCGGTTGCGCCGCCAGATCCCAATCCGACAGGATCTGACGGCCTTCACCTGCCAGCGCATCACAGCGCTCCCATAACGGCGGCCCGCGAGCTGGGGAAATTTGCGGGGGCTCGGAGGCGACACCGATGTGCTCAAGGATGTGCCGGATATAGGCACTGTGCGTGACAAGGGCGATGATGCGCATCTGCCCACCGCACAGCGGGCACAAAAGCGGGAACACCTCGTAGATGCGGGCAATCAGCACCGCCCACAGGCGCGGGGCCCCTTGTCTCGTCGGCGCTTTCGCCAGTGGCAGCTGGCTGGGCGGATGACTGGGGTTGTGCAGTTGCCCGTGGCGTCGGGGCGCAGGCCATCGCCATCGTGGGGTGGACAGCGCACAGCCGGGACTTGCTCGCAGTCTTGTAGGCGCTGCCACAGCCACCACAGGCAGGCGACGCTAGGGTGCGCTGGGAGGTACACGCCCTCCGTGCCGGATGCACCCGCACGGAGACCGCTTTGCGCAGCCGCGCCAGCGCAAACGGGGGCCGCGCGCAGTACCGCAGTAACCGCTTCAGGCCCGCACGGTCGTGCGCCGCTGTGCACACGCTGGTGTCTGCCGAGAAGCCGCTGTGCCGGTACGCCAGCATCTCTTTGGCCTCAAAACCCTCGAGCAAACCGCGCCCAACAAATGCGCGCTGGAGCGGCAAGCGCAAGCTGGCCTGCACTTGGGCCACGGTATCCGCATACACGCCGGTGGCCGGGTGGAAGATGACACCGTCACAAACCCCCTCCTCGCCCGCCACCGCCTCAAACACCCCATCGACCACACAGACATGGAAGTGCACGTGTTCGTTCAGGCTAGTGACTATCTCGCAGGAAAACCAATGGCGGCTCCACACATGCTGGCCATTCAAAGATGGAACATCGAATTAAAACCAATAGATTGAGTGCTTGATTGTTGTAGACGAGCGAGGTGGCGAACAGCGGGTATGGGTGGACTTGGGGTCATGCCCAATGCCGATTAGGATAAAAAATAGTACTCAGCGACAAAAGAAAATTTATAATCGTGATTTTTAGTACTAACAATACCAAAAATCATGATTAATTTCCCCCGCAACGCCACGCAGCACCTGCAAAGCTTGTTTGCCGCCTTTCCGGTCGTGGTGGTCACAGGGGCGCGGCAGGTGGGCAAAACCACCTTGCTGCGGCAGGTGTTCCCCGACTTGGACTATGTGGTTTTTGACGCCAGTCTGGACTTGGAGCAAGCCCGCAGCGAGCCAGATTTGTTTTTGCGCAACCACCCAGCACCTGTCATATTGGATGAAATTCAGTACGCGCCCGAGCTGGTGGCCAGCATCAAGCGGGCCGTCGATGCCCAGCATGCCAAGCCAGGGCAATTTTTACTGACGGGGTCGCAACAATGGCAGGTGATGCAAGCACTGGCCGAGAGCTTGGCGGGGCGGGTGGCGTTTGTGGAGTTGTCTGGCTTGTCGCTGAGCGAGTTGACACACACCCAAGCCCAAACCGCCAGCACTTTTTGGCTGCACCGCTGGATGCAGGCGCAAGAGCAGGGTGCGCAACAAGCGTTTGCCGACCAAGCCCGCGCCGCGTCGCGTCATGCGGATGGCTTTTATTCTGGTAATTTGCAAGAGTGGCTGTGGCGCGGCTTCATGCCCAAGGCGCAAACCCTTGATTTGGCCCTGGTGCCCGACTTTTGGCAGGGCTACCACCGCATCTATGTTGAGCGCGATGCCCGCTTAGCGGGGGAAGTGGGCGACTGGCACGACTTTGGCCGCTTTGTGCGCCTGATGAGTGCGCTCACAGCGCAAGAGATCAACCACAGCCAATTGGGCCGCGAGATCGGCATCACCCCTAAAACCGCGCAGCGCTGGTTGCGCATGATGCAGGCCACCTTCCAGTGGTTCGAGTTGCCCCCGTTTTTTGCCAACCGCATTAAACGGGTGAGCAAAAGCCCCAAGGGTTACTTGGTGGACACCGGCATGGCCTGCCACCACGCCGCCATGAGCAGCCCACAGGCGCTTGGCAGTCACCCCCTGTTTGGTGCCCTATTCGAGACCGCCATGGTGTGTGAAATCCGCAAAACCCTGGCCTTGATGGGGGCCAGCGCCAACCTCTACCACTGGCGTGCCAGCACGGGGGCTGAGGTGGATTGCATCATCGAGCGCGATGGCTGGCTGCACCCCATCGAAATCAAACTCACCGCCCAACCCACACGCAAACAAACGCTGGGTTTGCAAGGCTTTCGCAAAGCGCACCCTGACCAACGCATAGGCCATGGGCTGATGCTGTGTGCCGTCGAGCAACCCCGCTGGATTAGCGAGGATGTGCTGGCGCTGCCTTGGAATTTGCTTTGACAAAATTCCACCTCCCATCAACGCATTCGACATCTTCCAAGGCATCGTTAGCCTGTGGGCTCTGATGCTGGGCGTGACGGTCGTTTATCTTCTTGCCAAAGGCGGCTGGCTGTTGGTGCTGCGCGAGCTACAAGCCATTGGCCGATTCGTTCGCGGCCTGTTCCACAACCCCCACCAAGCGGTGGTCGATGTGCCGTTTTCTCATTCAGTTGCTGTTGTTGCCTTTTTTGCTGGCGTGGGAGCAGGTGCATAACCACACGCAGGTTTCAGTGCCATCACCGAGCCTTGGCATTTCAGCATCAACTGGAATGACTTTTTCTACGATGAAAAATGCCTCGCGGCGGACAAGCAGTTTTTGCACTGGCGCGTGATTTTGATGAGGAACGCATTCGCAGCCTCAGTCTTTATGCGGCCACCCTATCGCCCGAACTGGAAGCTTATGGGCGCTACGCCAAGCTCAACCACTTTTTCACCTACGGCATGGATGCCGAAGAACGGGAGAAGGAGCGCCAAGCTGTGCATCAGGCGCTGGCGGGTTTGAAGGCGTATATACACAGGGCACAAACGGCGGGCAATGAAACGCCTGGCGATGGCGGCGCATGCCTTAATGAACTGCCGCAAGCACTGGCGGCAGACGTGAACATCATGAGCCCAAATTCCGGGTCCACTTCAGTGGGCCGCTCGCTTGGGCGGTACCGGCTCGGGTGCGGGAGCAATTGCATGGCCCATCGGCACAGGGCCCCTTGTCTCGTCGGCGCTTTCGCCAGTGGCAGCTGGCTGGGCGGATGACTGGGGCTGTGCAGTTGCCCGTGGCGTCGGGGCGCAGGCCATCGCCGTCACTGGGGTGGACCGCGCACAGCCGGGACTTGCTCGCAGTCTTGTAGTCGCTGCAACAGCCACCGCCGCCTTATCGCGGCGGGGTGTCGTGCGCGGCGGGGTGACCAGGCCGCTCTGCCGGATGCGCCCGCAACGGGACCGCTCTGGGCAATCCGCCCACCCTGGGCCGCACCTTATCGCCGCACTTCGCGCTGAAAAATCTCCAGGCTTTGCTTCTTCATCTGGACAAAGCTGGGCGCGCTCAGGGTTTCTACGGTGCGGGGGCGGGGGTCGCTGTAGCGCAGTATTTCGGCCACCGTGGTGGGGCGCTTGGTGAGCAGCAGCACCTCGTCGGCCAGGTAGACGGCCTCTTCTAGGTCGTGCGAGACCAGGAGCATGGTGGTGCCTGTTTGCATGAACACTTCTTGCAGCTTTTCGCGGATGAACAGCGTCATCTCAAAGTCCAGCGCCGAGAAAGGCTCGTCCAAAAACAAAACCTCGGGCTTGGGCGCCAGCGCCCGCATGATGGACGCGGTTTGCTGCTGCCCGCCCGAGAGTTCATAGGGGTAGCGGTGCAGGTCAAACTTCACGTCAAACGACGCCACCAGCTCGGCCATGCGCCGGTCTACCTCGGCCTTGGATTTGCCTTCTAGCTTGAGCGGGTAGGCAATGTTGTCGATGGTGCGCATCCACGGAAACAGGGCTTCCCGGTAGTTCTGGAACACATAGCCAATCTTGGTGTCCTTGAGCGACTTGCCATCGAACAAAATTTCGCCCGCATCGATGGGAACCAGCCCGGCAATCATGTTGATCAGCGTGGACTTGCCGCAGCCGTTGGGGCCAAACACCGAAACAATCTTGTGCTTCGGAATGTCCAGGTCCAAGTTTTCGTAGAGCGGCCAGCCCGCGAAATACTTGGTCAGCCCCCGTATAGTGATGTGGGTGCCCGCCGGGCCGGGTTTGAATACGGGCGCTGGCACCTCGGCAAACACCGCGCCGTTAATCACTTCAGTCATGGCAGTCTCGCTTGTGAAGCCCAAGGACTCGCGTGGCGCTCATCGACCACTCCAGTGCACGATGCGGCGCTCGACCACCAAAAAGAGAATGTTCAGGGCATAGCCGAGCGCCCCGGCCGCCAAAATGGCGGCGTACATGGTTTTTACATTGAGCACCTGTTGCGCGTCGATAATGCGGTGGCCCAGGCCGGCATCCGAGCCGATAAACATTTCGGCCACGATCACAATCACCAAGGCCATGGACACCGCCGAGCGCAAGCCCACAAACGTGGGTTGCAGGCTTTCCCACACCAGCACGTCGCGAAAAATTTGCCAGCGTGTGGCACCCATCACCCGCGCGGCCATGACGCGCTGCTTGCGCGCGTTAATGACGCCATAGGCGCTGTTGAAAATCACAATCAAAAACGCGCCAAAGACGGCAATTGCCACTTTGTTGATGTCCGACACGCCAAAGATCAGCAAAAACAGTGGTATCAAGGCCGAGCTGGGCGTAGAGCGAAAAAAGTCAATCAAAAATTCGACACTGCGGTAGGCCTTTTCGTTGCTGCCCAGCAGCACGCCCAGGGGAACGCCCACCACGGAGGCAATCAAAAACGCCTGCACCGTGCGCCAAAAAGTGACCGCAAAGTCGCCCAGCAGCGCGCCGCCCAGCAAGCCTGTGACCAGCGTGGCCACCGTGGCCGAGGGCGGGGGCAACAAAATGGCGCGAATCCAGCCCGCGCGCACCACCAGGTCCCACACGATGAACAGGGCCAGCGGTCCGACAAAGGGCAGCAGGCGCGCCCAGCGCGTGCCGCTGGCAGCAGAGGCCGTGCCTGAAGCAGAAGCGCGCACCGCCTAGCCCTTGTAAAGCATGGAGGCCACATCGAGCTTTTTGTCGAACACGCCTTTTTCGGTGAACAAGTCAAAAAACTTCTGAAACGCAGCAATGTCCGCAGGCTTGAACTCGTTGTATAGCATGTAAGACGCTAGCGGCACCTCGCCGGTCAGCGGGCCTTCAATCGCCGTGTAGCCCTTGAGGTACTGGCGCGCCTCGTCGGGTTTGGTGCGCACCAATTCAATGCCGCGCGCATAGGCGGCAATGTATTTTTTGGTTTCTGCGGGGTACTTTTTGATGAACTCGGTGGTGAGCGTAGCCGACCCACCGTGCCAGGGCGCCAGCGCGTCGCCCAGGATGTATTTGGCAATCACCCCGGCTTCTAGCATGCGGGTTGTGCCATTGAGCCGTCCCACCGTGCCCGTGGGCTCCAGGGTGTAGACCGCGTCCACCTGACCGGCCGCCAGCGCGGCCACATGTTGGCCAATTGGCAGCTCCATCACCGTGGCACCCGTGGCACCGGCGCGTTCCAGCACCACCGTGGCCAAGGTCTTGTTCTGGATGCCGGGGCCTGAGGCCACGCGCTTGCCCTTGAGTTCGGCAATGCTTTTGACCGGGCTGTCCTTGGGCACCAAAAATTCGTCGAGCACGTATTTGGCGTTGCTGGGGTTGGTGGCGATGATTTTGAACAAGCCGGGCGAGGCCAGTTCCCCCACGCCCAAATTGCCCGAGCCGGTGCCGTTGGAGCTGCCGTCGCTGCGCCCGGCCAACATGGCCTCCATCACCTGCTGGGCGCCGGCATACTTTTGCGCCTCCACATCCAGGCCTGCTTCTTTGAAATAGCCTTTCTCCAGCGCGGCAAAAAAGGGCAGCCCGGCGGCCACAGGCCAATAGCCAATGCGGATTTTGGGGCTGGCTTGCGCAGCCACCCAGGTGGGTTCTGCCAGCGCCAGGGCGGCGCCCGCAAGCAGTTGGCGGCGGCGGATAGAGAGGGGCAGGTTCATGGCGCTGGCTTTCATAGGGTGGGTGGTGGAAGGGGCGGTGGCTCGGGTCGTGTCAATGCAGGCTGGCGCGCGCCGTGCGTGCTGCTGGCAGACATTGGCCGCGCTTGTGGGCACGGGCGCGCAGGGCTTGAGCAGTAAATAGAAGGTGCACTGTTTTGGGTACCTAAATGCGCTTGACAAGCATTCTTAGCACGATAGGTGCCAGCTTGCAGCTCGTGCGGGCGGCGCTATTCGCCGCGCAGGCTGGACGCCGCCATGCGCTGCGGCGCGGGCCGAGCCCTTGCACATTGCGCAAGACCCCGCTGGGGTGCGCAAACCCTGGGCTTGGGGGAACGCCGTAAGGCGCGTCAATTGCTGCCGCTCACAATTTTTAGTTTGTTTGGCTTTGATGTATTACTAAAAACGCACTATTCGTATGCCCGGCCCCTGTCGGTCCGTTTCGCCCACGGGTGGAGGTCTGCAGCCGGGCGCAAGTCTGTTGGAGTCTTGGTAAGCCGCCTTGATCTCGCGTACAAGTCGTGTCACCAGTCGGCTCATTGGCAGAAAATGCAGCCCACCCAGCCTGCCACGCCCTAGTCCATGCCCATGACCGCCCTGTACCCAAGCTCCGCACCCACCCGCAATGACTTGGACCTCGCCCCCGGTGATGTGCTTTTGCAGTTTGGCGTGGACTGGTGCGGCCACTGCAAGGCCGCAGAACCCGCTATTGCCCAGGCGCTGACGGCCTTTCCCGGCCTGCGCCACCTGCGCATTGAAGACGGCGCGGGCCGCCCGCTGGGGCGCTCATTTCGCATCAAGCTGTGGCCCACCCTGGTTTTGCTGCGCGATGGCCAGGAGCTGGCCCGCCTGGTGCGCCCCACCCAGGCGGCACAGGTGCTGGCCTTGCTGCGCCCGGTTGGTGGCGCGATCTGAGGCGCGCGGATGTTCATTGGATGCCGTGGCGCAGCGTCATGGGCGGCGAAGGGGTGAACGTGGCCCGTCCTATTGCGTGGACATACACGCGATGCAGGCAGAATCGGCAAAGCGCATGCCAGGGCGTCGGGCTTTAAGTTGGGCAGCGCCCTGAAGTCCTTACAAGACGGACCGCACATGTTTTCACGTAGCATCCGCCGCAGACACAGCTTCAAAAAAATTGCATTCATGAACACCTCTTTGGCGACACAGCGCGCCGCCCCTGTCGACGCTGGTACGGCAACACACCCCGAGAGCCGGGGCCAGGGTGTCTTAGGTGTTTTGCCTGCACGCCACGCCACGCCCTGCATTGTTTTGGTGATGGGCAGCGGCACCGACGCCTTGCGCGCCCGCCACTGGGCACGTGCACCGTTTACCAGCACCGTGGCGATCAACAACGCCTGGCAAATTCGGGACGACTGGGACTACCTGATCCACCCAGAAGACTTTCCGCCGGAGCGTTGGCCGCCAACGGTCGCGCCAGGCCGCCAGACGCGGGTCACGGCAGCGGATTACGTACCCATCCAAAACGAGTTTGGTGGTTTTGTGTACGCAGGCGGCACCATGGCGTTCACGGCGGGCTATTGGGTGCTGGGCGCGCTCAAACCCGACGTGATCGCGTTTTTGGGCTGTGACATGGTCTATGACAACAGCCCCCAAACCCATTTTTATGGCCGGGGTGCGCAAGACCCGCTGCGCGACGACGTGACGCTGCAAAGCCTGGAGGCCAAGTCGCTGCGGCTGATGGCCATGGCGGCGCAGGAAAATTGCTTGGTGGTGAACTTGTCAGAGCAGGCCAGGTCCCGCTTGGTCTATCCCCGCTGCGACCCGCAGCGCTTGGCAGGGTGGACGGAGCAGGATGTGCGGCTGCAACTGCAAGCGCAGCAGGGCGCATTAGACGCACATGCGCTTGATGCCGCCTTGGGCATGGAGTCTGAACTGGGCTATATGGTGAGCTCAGGCCGCTACTGGGAAGTGCGCGAGAGCCTGGACGCAGAAAAACTCAGCGCGCTGGACCGCGCTTGGCTGGCCGTGGGCCAGCATCAAACGCTGGCCTAAAGGCCTGGTGTCAGCCTTCGCCGCCTGCGGCAGGCGAGGCATCAGCTGCAGCGGGTGCGGCTGGAACGGCTGGTTTGGGCGGCACGCAGTCGCCGCAAACAAACATGCTTTTGCCTGCCAGCTTCTTGAAAGAGCCCAAGGAGCGGGGCTTGTGCAAGCCGCATTTGGCGCAGCTCATGCTGGCGTTGCCAGACGATTGTGCAAAAGGGGAGCCGGAGGCGCGCGATCGATAGCGCAGCCCGTCGGCACTGATTTTTGTGGTGGTGTTGTCGCGCATAACCCCCATTTTGCCGCGTTTATGAAAAGTAGGCAAAAGTGCGCCGGTTCCGCCGGGTCGCCCAAGGCGTTTTGGCCGCTACCTGCACGCTGGTCACACGCTGATTAATCGCCGCTTACCGCCGTTTGCTGGTGCGCAGTGGCGAACTGCTGGTACCAGTCCAGGCAACCCGGATTGGCCATGGCCTCCTTGTTTACCACCTTTTCCAGCGGGTGGCCCAGCAGCAGCTTTTTAATGGGCAGCTCTTGCTTTTTGCCCGACAGGGTGCGCGGAATCTCAGCCACCTGGAAGATGGCGTTGGGCAAAAAGCGCGGGCTTAAAGCGCTGCGGATGGCGTGGTGGATGCGGGAGGTGAGCGCCTCGTCCAGCTCAACGTCCGCGCGCAGCACCACAAACAGTGGCATGTAGCTCTCGCGTCCTAGGTATTCCAGGTCCACCACCATGCTGTCCATGACCTCGGGCAGGGCTTCGACTGCGCTGTAGATTTCGCTGGTGCCCATGCGCAGGCCATGGCGGTTGATGGTGGCGTCGCTGCGGCCAAAGATCACACAGCCTTCGCCTTGTCCCTGCGCGTTGCCAATGCGCAGCCAGTCGCCGTGGCGCCACACACCCCCGGCGTCCGCCCCCAGGTCGCCGCCGCCGACGCGCCGACCGTGACCTGCGGGGTACATCTCAAAGTAGCTCGCCAGGTAGCGCGCGTTGCCGGTGTCGCCCCAAAAATACAGGGGCATGGACGGAATGGGCTGGATGCAGACCAGTTCGCCCACTTCGCCCAGCACCGGTTCGCCGGCCTCGTTCCAGGCTTCTACTGCGCAGCCTAGCAGGCGGCACTGCATGACGCCGGGTTCTTGGGGCAGCTCGCGGTTGCCGCCAATAAAGGCGCCGCAAAAGTCGGTGCCGCCCGAGATGTTGCACCACCAGATGTCACAACTCGGGTCGGGCGTGCCCGCGCGCGGCAGGCGGCGAAATTGGTCGGTGCCCCAGATTTGCGTCTCCGGCGCCAGCGGCGAACCGGTGGTGCCCAAGGCGCGCACGCGCGATAAATCACCCATTTGCGCCAAATCCAGCCCCGCTTTTTGGCAATTGGCGTAAAACGCCGCGCCCGCGCCAAAAAAGGTGATGCCGGTGTCGGCGGCAAAGCGCCACAGCGTGCCCCAGTCGGGCCGGTCTTTGTCGGTGCCCGCTGGGTTGCCGTCGTAAATGACGCAGGTGGTGCCGTTGAGCAGGCCGCTGAGCTGGGCGTTCCACATCACCCAGCCGGTAGAGCTGTACCAGTGGAAGCGCTCGCCCCGGCTATTGGGGTGGTAGCTGCAGCCCACGTCGTTGTGCAAAATTTTGAGCGCCAGCGCCACGATCAACGTGCCGCCATGGCCGTGGACTATGGGTTTGGGCAGGCCGGTGGTGCCGCTGGAATACACAATCCACAGCGGGTGGTCAAAGGGCAGCCACAGGGGCGCAAACGCCGCCACCGCCGCATCGTCGCGCGCCGTGGTCTGCGCCATGGGTGTGGCGCCGGGCACGCTGTCCGCGTCGCCGCCGGGCGCATTCAAGTTGTAGTGCACGATGAGGTGCTGCACGCTGGGCAGCGCCGCGCGCAGTTCTTGCACCACGGCGCGCCGGTCCAGGTCGCGCCCGCCATAGCGCACGCCGTCCACCGCGATCAGGATTTTGGGTTCGATCTGGCGAAAACGGTCCAACACCGCTGCGGTGCCCATGTCGGGCGCGCAAATACTCCACACGCCGCCCAGCGACACCGTGGCCAAAAACGCGACCATGGCCTCGGGAACATTGGGCAAATAAGCGGCCACCCGGTCGCCAGGCTCCAGGCCCTGGGCTTGGAGGTGCAGCGCCATGGAGGCCACTTGGCGGCGCAGCTCGGGCCATGAAATTGCGCGGTGCTCACCGCGTTCGTTGCGGCACACCAGCGCAGGGCAGCCTGCAGCGTGCGCGGCGTCCACATGGCGCAGCACCTGGTGGGCGTAATTGGTTTGCGCGCCCGGAAACCAACTTGCGCCTGGCATGGCGTTGTGGTGCAGCACCGCGCTGTGCGGCGTGGGGGAGCGCAGGTCAAAGTAGTCCCAAATGCTCTGCCAAAACGCATCCAAATCAGTCACCGACCATTGCCACAGCGCGTGGTAGTCGGCAAAGGCCAGGCCGCGTTGGGCCTGCAACCAGTCTTGGTACAGCCGGATTTGCGGCAGGTGCGGGGCAGGGGCGAGGTCGGTGGCCGTGTCGGTGGCCGTGTCGGTGGCAGTGCTGGTGCTGGGCTTAGGGTTCATGGCGCTGAGCCTACCAGCGCGTGGCGAGCCACTTGCTACGGGAAATCCCTGCACCGAGAGGGTGTGTAAATGCCCGATGATGTGGCGCAGTAGTTGCTTATAGGACGTGCATGACATTAAAAATTGGTGAAAACGCGGTTTTCACTTCTATGAACGCCCCTTTATTGGGCGCAAGCGCTTTGCACGCCGCTTACCAAAGCGGCCAGTTGCGTCCATCCCACGTCGTGGCCCAGTCGCTCGCAGCGGCGCGCGAGACCGAGCCGGGCTTGTTTATTTGCCTTGCCGAAGCGCGCGCCATGGCCGAGGCGCAGGCCAGCGATGCCCGCTGGGACGCCGGGGCACCGCTGGGCCCGCTCGACGGCGTGCCCGTGGTGTGGAAAGACTTGTTTGACTTGCAGGGCACGACCACGACCGCCGCCTCAGCCACGCGCCGCGACGCTGCGCCTGCCTTGCAAGACGCCACCGCCGTGCAGCGCCTGGCGGCTTGTGGCTGCATCAGCCTGGGCAAGGTGGGCTTGACCGAATTTGCCTATTCCGGGCTGGGCTTGAACCCGCATTTTGGTACGCCGATCAACCGTGCCAGTGTGGATGGCCACCGCGCCCCTGGCGGCTCGTCCAGCGGTTCTGCCGTCGCGGTGGCGGCGCATATCGCCTGCATTGGCATGGGCACGGACACCGGCGGCTCGGTGCGGGTGCCAGCGGCGTTCAATGGCCTGGTGGGCTTCAAGCCTTCCATTGGCCACTTTGACAAGCGCGGCATCTTTCCCCTGTCCGAGACCCTGGACGTGCCGGGGCCGATTGCCAACGCGGTGCAAGACTGCGCCTGGGTGGACGCCGCCTTGCGTGGTGCGCCCTTGCTGCCGCTGGTGGCGAGTTCTGTGGCCGCCATGTCGTTTGTCGTGCCGACCAACCTGATGTTTGAGGGCATTGAGCCCGAACTGCAGGCCGCGTTTGACTTTCTGCTCCAGCGCTTGCGTGAGGCCGGAGCACAGATTCGGTTCGAGGCTTTTCCCGCTTTTGACGAATTCACCGCGCTCACCGCGCGCCACGGCACCATTGCGGCCGCTGAAGCCTATGTCTGGCACCAAGCGCTGGTGGACGGGCCACTGGCTGCATCCATCGACCGCCGTGTGCTTGCGCGATTGGCGCGCGGCAAAACCATGACCGCGCTGGACCTACTCACCTTGCAGGCGGCGCGCGCGCGCCTGGTGCGCGAATGCGCCGAGCAGCTGGGCGACGCCTGGATGCTCCACCCCACGGTAGTGCATGTGGCGCCCTTGGTCGTGCCGCTGGAGGCGGATGACGCGCTGTTTCACAGCACCAATTTGCGCACTTTGCAAAACACCTTGCCGGGCAATTTTCTCGACCTGTGTGGCGTGAGCTTGCCCATGGGCACTGGGGCCGCTGGCATGCCGGTGGGCGCATTGATCTCCGGGGCTGCTGGGCGGGAGGACGCTTTGTTGTCCGCCGCCGCCGGGGTGGAGCAGCTCTTGGGCGTGGCGCCTGCGGTGGCCTGACGGCAACGCGATTGAGCTATTGGATTTTTTAACAGGAGTTAACGGTATGGCAAAAGAGATTTTGTGTGGCTTTGGCGTGGACGTAGACGCGGTGGCCGGTTGGCTGGGCTCGTACGGCGGTGAGGATTCGCCTGACGATATTTCGCGCGGCCTGTTTGCGGGCGAGGTGGGTTCGCCCCGCTTGCTCAAGATGTTTGAGCGCATGGGCATCAAGACCACCTGGTTTATTCCGGGTCACTCGATTGAAACCTTTCCAGAGCAAATGAAGGCCGTGGCGGATGCCGGCCACGAAATCGGCATTCACGGCTATTCGCACGAAAACCCGATTGCCATGACGCCTGCGCAAGAAGAAGCGGTGCTGGACAAGTGCATTGCGCTGGTGGAGCAACTTTCGGGCAAACGCCCCACCGGCTATGTGGCACCGTGGTGGGAGTTCTCGAAGGTCACCAACGAGCTGCTGGTGAAAAAAGGCATCAAGTACGATCACTCGCTGATGCACAACGACTTTTCGCCCTACTACGTGCGCGTGGGGGATAGCTGGACGCCGATTGACTACAGCAAAAAGCCCCACGAGTGGATGGTGCCCTTGCAGCGCGGCAGCGAGACGGACCTGATCGAAATTCCGGCCAACTGGTATTTGGACGACCTGCCACCCATGATGTTCATCAAAAAGTCGCCCAACAGCCACGGCTTTGTGAACCCGCGCGACATTGAACAAATGTGGCGTGACCAGTTTGACTGGGTTTACCGCGAAATGGACTACGCCGTGTTCCCCATCACCATCCACCCCGACGTGGCCGGGCGCCCCCAGGTGCTGCTGATGTTGGAGCGCTTGTTCGCCTACATCCAATCCCACCCCGGCGTGCGCTTTGTCACCATGGACGAAATGGCCAACGACTTCGCAGCGCGCCACCCTCGCGCCAAGGGCTAGGTTCGCCCGCCCATGTGCGGCGTTTGCGGTTCGCTGGGGGGTGAGGAGCACTGGAGCAGCGGCGCGGACGGCATCCAGGGCGACGAAGCGCCCACCCGCCGCGCCGAGCGGGCCAAACGCATACGGCTGATCAACCGGATATTGGCTGCCACCCGCGTGACCGTCACAGACTGGCAGGGACGCTTCTACTTGGTGGCCGGCCCCACGGGCAAACAGCAGGTGGTCGACAGCCTGCCCCACGTCTGGCAAGCGGTGCAAGAGATGTCGGGGCGCAGCGTGGACCCGCTGGCACAGCCCCAGGCGCTGGGCACTGGGCCATGAGCGAGCGCATTCCGGTCAATGTGCTGACCGGTTTTTTGGGCTCTGGCAAAACCAGCTTGCTCAACCGCCTGTTGCGCGACCCCTTGTTTCACAACTGCGCGGTGCTGATCAACGAGTTTGGCGACATCGGCATCGACCACCACTTGGTAGACCGGATTGATGGCGACCTGGTGCTGCTGCAATCGGGCTGCATTTGCTGCACCATCCGGGGCGACTTGGCCACGGCCATCCGTGCTTTGTACGAGCGCCGCGAGCGGGGCGAGATTCCCGCGTTTGTGCGCCTGGTGATTGAGACCACCGGGCTGGCCGACCCGGTGCCGGTGCTCTCCACCGTGATGTACGACCGGGTGCTGCAACACCACTTTCGCGTGGGCAATGTGGTGACCACCGTGGACGCCGTCAACGGCGCGGCCAATCTCGGCCAATACCCCGAGTGCCAAAAGCAAGTGGCGGTCGCAGACCGGCTGGTCTTGACCAAGCTGGACATTTCCGATGCGGCGCTGCTGCCCGACTTGCAAGCGCAGTTGGCCCAGGTGAACCCCAGCGCGCCGTGCATTGCCTTGGACCCGGTGCTGCTGGACGCGCGGGCCATGCTGGGTGCCGATGTATTTGATAGGGACAGCAAGTCCGAAGAAGTGGCGCACTGGCTGCAAGCTACCCGCCAGCGCAACTACCTGGCGGTGGGCGCGTCGGTGCCAAGCGCCGCAGACGCCAATGTGCACCGCGACATCGTGGCCTTTGCGCTGGACCTGCCCGAGGCCGTGGACTGGACGGTGTTTAGCCTGTGGTTGTCCCTGCTGCTGCATGCCCACGGCGCGCAGGTGCTGCGTGTCAAAGGCTTGCTCCATGTGGAAGGCGCCGATGCGCCGGTGGTCATTCACGGCGTGCAGCAGCTGGTGCACCCGCCCAGCCACCTGGAGCGCTGGCCCAGCGAAGACCAGCAGTCGCGCCTCGTGTTCATCGTGCGTGGTCTGGAGCCCCAGCGCATCCAAAACTCCTTGCGCCAGTACCTGCATGACTACCGCTGAATCACCCATGCAAGCTCCCAGCACGCTCCCCGCTACTTTCCCATATTCGCTTTGGTTTGGTGCGTTTCACATTCCATGGCCGGACTTTGGCCCCTGTGGTGCACAAAAAATGTGCGATTTGGGGCATTCCACGGCAAGGTCTTGGTGTTTTGTGTCCAAAAAGCTTAAAAATTGTTTACAAAGTTTGGCACACTGTTTGCATGTAGATAAAGGATGAATGCCATGTCACAACTTCCCGCCGCCGCCATTGAGTTGGTTGGGCTCACCAAGCGCTTCAGCCCGGACGGGAAGGCAGCGGTCGACAGCATCAACCTGCGCATCGCCAGTGGCAGCTACTGCTGCTTGCTGGGGCCATCGGGCTGCGGCAAGAGCACCACGCTGCGCATGGTGGCCGGCCACGAAACCGTGAGCGAGGGCGACATTCTTTTGGAAAACCGCAACATTACCGACCTGCCGGCTGCCGCGCGCGGTACGGCCATGATGTTCCAGAGCTTTGCCCTGTTTCCGCACCTGAGCGCCCTGGACAACGTGGCTTTTAGCCTGAAGATGAAGGGCGTGGCCAAAGCGCCGCGCCTAGAGCAAGCGCGCAGCTTGCTGGACCGTGTGGCCATGGGGCACTTGGCTGAGCGCAAGCCCGGCGAATTGTCTGGCGGCCAGCAGCAGCGGGTGGCCTTGGCGCGCGCCTTGATCACCCAGCCCCGTGTACTGTTGCTCGACGAGCCCCTGTCTGCGCTGGACCCGTTTTTGCGCATCCAAATGCGCGCCGAGTTGCGCCGCTGGCAAAAAGAGCTGGGTCTGACCTTTATCCACGTCACCCACTCGCAAGAAGAAGCCATGGCCTTGGCCGACACCATGGTGGTGATGAACCATGGGGTGATAGAGCAGACCGGCACGCCGCACGAGATTTACAACCGGCCGGCCAATGAGTTTGTCGCCCGTTTCATGGGTGGCCACAATGTGATTGACACGCCCGCAGGCAAAGTGGGGGTGCGCA
Organism: Comamonadaceae bacterium; assembly: GCA_947442105.1. Classification (GTDB taxonomy): domain Bacteria; phylum Pseudomonadota; class Gammaproteobacteria; order Burkholderiales; family Burkholderiaceae_C; genus Allorhodoferax. The sequence goes on from CANEVH010000050.1 coordinate 18,783, forward strand.
CCGACCACATTGCTATTTCGCCCGCAGCGTCCGGCGACGGCGTGGCTGCCCATGCGCAAGCAGCGGTTATCTCGGACGTGGAATACCAAGGCACCTATGTGCTGCTTGGCTTGCAAAGCCCTGGCATGGCGCACACCGCGCACAGCACCGCCCAGTGGTCGGTCATGCTGTCCGAAGCCGTGTTTGCGGCGCAGCCCTTTGCGGTCGGTGACGCCGTGCGCATGTCTTGGCTGCCTGATGCTGAGCATGCGCTAGCCGCTTAACGATGCACTGTCGTATGCCTTCCCCCGTTTCCCCACCCACCGCTTCGCAAGAAGTTTTTCCACCCCAAGGAGTTTTCCCCATGGCTATTGATTCGAAAGAAGTCCTCACTACGGCTGCACCGGTGCAGCGTCGCAACGTGCTCAAAGGCACGGCTGGCATTTTGGCGGCCGGCGTGTTCCCCGCAGTGCATTCCGCAGACCCCATCGTGCTGCGCTACCTGGGCACCGCAGTGAACCAGGACAAAGAGATCGCCGAAAAATTCAAGTCCGACACCGGCGGAAAAATCGTTATCCAGTACGTGGCCGTCACCACCGACGACGTGCTCAAGCGCGCCATCACCTCGCCCAATAGCTTTGACTTGCTCGATTCCGAGTACTTCCAGCTGCGCAACCTGGTGCCCACTGGCAACCTCAAAGGCATTGACACCAAGCGCATCAAAAACGCAGACAAAATCACTTCGGTGTTCACCACCGGCAAGGTGGCAGGCAAGACCATTGGCGACCAAGGCACTGCGCCCAAGAAAGTGATCTTCTTGGAAGGCGAAAAGTCCAAGACTTTCGCAAGCAGCCCCACCCAGTACATGTCGCTCATCCCCACGACGTACAACGCCGACACCCTGGGCATCCGTCCTGACCTGATCAAGCGCCCCATCAGCTCGTGGGCTGAATTGCTGAACCCCGAGTTCAAAGGCAAGGCATCCATCCTGAACATCCCATCCATCGGCATCATGGACGCCGCCATGGTGGTCGAAGCCATGGGCATCTACAAATACCCCGACAAGGGCAATATGACCAAGAAGGAGATTGACCTGACCATCAAGACCCTGATTGAAGCCAAAAAAGTCGGCCAGTTCCGCAGCCTGTGGAAAGACTTCAATGAGTCTGTCAATTTGATGGCCTCCGGCGAAGTGGTAATCCAGTCCATGTGGAGCCCGGCCGTGACCGCCGTGCGCACCAAAGGCATTGCCTGCACCTTCCAGCCGCTCAAAGAGGGCTATCGCTCATGGGCTTCCGGTTTCGGCATGCCTTCCACGCTGACCGGCGCCAAGCTCGACGGTGCGTATGAGTTCATCAACTGGTTCCTCGACGGCTGGGCCGGTGCTTACCTGAACCGCCAGGGCTACTACAGCGCCGTGCTGGAAACCGCCAAGTCCAAAATGGAATCCTACGAGTGGGCCTACTGGATGGAAGGCAAGCCCGCCACCAAGGACATCAAGAGCCCACGCGGCGACTTGCTGGCCAAGGCTGGCGAAACCCGCGACGGCGGCAGCTACGAGCAGCGCATGGGCGCAGTGGCCTGCTGGAATGCACTGATGGACGAAAACGTCTACATGGTGCAAAAATGGAACGAGTTTGTCGCTGCCTAAGCGCCATCGTTCACATCCAAGCTAGGAGAACCGGGTGATTTCACTATGAGCGTTGCTGCCGTGCAGTCACCATCGGTCTCCAGCTTGCCATCGGGTCGCAGTCTTGCGGCCTGGTGGCAGGCCTTGCCTTTGACGCTGGTTTTTGTTTTGTTTTTTCTGGTGCCGCTGGCACTGGTGTTAATGGTCAGTTTTTGGGATTTCAACCAGTACGAGTTGATTCCTGGTTTTACTTTCAAGAGCTATATCGCCATTTTTGAGGGCTGCGGCGGGGGTGACGAAATGTGCACCACCTTCAAAACTTACCTCTCCACGCTCAAATTCAGCGCTTTGGTATGGCTTATTACCCTGCTGGTGGGCTTTGCGGTTTCTTATTTTTTGGCGTTTTGCGTGCGCTCCAGTGGCATGCAAACCCTGTTGTTCGTGCTGTGCACGATTCCGTTTTGGACGTCCAACGTCATTCGCATGGTGTCCTGGGTGCCGCTGCTGGGGCGCAACGGCTTGGTCAACCAGGGCTTGCTGGGTCTGGGCGTGGTGGACCAGCCGGTGGACTGGCTGCTGTTTTCTGACTTTTCGGTGGTCTTGGCCTTTGTGCACCTCTACACCATGTTCATGATCGTGCCGATTTTTAATTCCATGATGCGCATAGACCGCAGCCTGATTGAGGCCGCCAGCGACGCCGGTGCCAGCGCCTGGCAAACGCTGTGGAACGTGATTGTTCCCCTGTGCCGCACCGGCATCATCATTGGCTCCATCTTTGTGATCACCATCGTCATGGGCGACTTTGTCACCATTGGCGTGATGGGCGGCCAGCAAATTGCCTCGGTGGGCAAGATTATTCAGGTGCAGGCGTCGTACTTGCAGTTTCCGCTGGCAGCGGCCAACGCCATCATTTTGCTGGCCATTGTGCTGATGATCATCTGGGCGCTCACCCGCCTGGTGGACATCCGCAAGGAGCTTTAAGGTGAAGGTCGAAAAACGCCCCGCTGGATACTGGCCTTTGGCCCTGTTTTTTGCCGCCTTTGTGCTGTTTTTGTACGGCCCCATGCTGGTGATTGTGGTGCTGAGCTTTCAGGGGCCAGAGGGTGGGCTCACGTTCCCGCTGCGCGGCCTGTCCTTGCACTGGTTTTACAAGCTCGCGGAAGGCTTGGGCGTGGTGGACATTGGTGCGGCGCTGCGGCGTTCGCTGGGCCTGGGGCTGGTGGTGATGGTGGTCACCGTGGTGTTTTCGGTGCTGGCGGGTCTGGCGTTTCGCAAAAAACTGCGCGGCGGCAATCTCTTGTTTTTTGTGGTGGTGGCCAGCTTGATCATGCCGTCCATCATCGTGTCGCTGGGCATTGGGCTGGAGTTTCGCTTGCTGGACACCGCGCTCAAGGCGGTTTTCACCGCCTGGGGCATGGAAGACACCTTGTCCACCTTTGGCACCACTTTGGGCTTGTTCACCTCCGCCCTGGGCGCGCACCTGACTTGGACGCTGCCCTTTGGCCTGCTGATCATGTTTGCCATCTTTAACCGGTTCAATCCTGCTTATGAAGAGGCTGCGCGCGACCTGGGCGCCACGCCCTGGCAGGGCTTTCGCCACGTGGTGCTGCCCTTGATTGCGCCTTCGGTGGTCGGCATTGGCATGTTTGGCTTTACCCTGAGCTGGGACGAAATCGCCCGCACCTCGCAGGCCATTGGCGATGTCAATACCTTGCCGCTGGAACTCCAGGGCCTCACCAGCACGGTCACCACGCCGTCCATTTATGCGCTGGGCACGGTGACCATGGTGGTGTCATTTTTGGTAATGGGCTTGACCGTGGGTTTGGCCAAGCTGCTGGAGAGCCGCAAGCGGGCTTCGCCATGAGCTGGGCAGCCGTTGGGGTGATGCCTCTTGCGTGGGCGCTAGGCCATGGCTGAAACCAGCGCCTGGACCGAAGAGGGCATTTACCAGCGCATGGTGCAAACCATACGCGACCACCAGCTCCAGCCCGGCACCAAGCTGGGCGAGGACCGCTTGGCCAGCGCATTTGGCGTGTCGCGCACCCGCATTCGCCCGGTATTGGCGCGCCTGGCAGGCGAGCAAGTGGTCACCCTCACGCCCAACCGCGGCGCCACGGTGGCGCGGCCCAGCGAGCAGGAGTCGCGCGAAGTGTTCCAGGTGCGCCGCTTGATAGAGCCCACGCTGGTGAGCGCATTCATGGAGCGCGCCACCGCAGCGCAGTTGCAGGCCCTGGAACACTGCATTGCCATGGAGGCAGAAGCCCGTGCGCAGGGCGATTCGCACCAGGCCATCCGCTTAGCCGGTGAGTTCCATCTGCAAATCGCCCGAGCGGCGCAGCACCAGACCCTGGGCCGCATCTTGGGCGAATTGGTGTCGCGCACCTCATTGATATTGATGAGCTACGGCCAGCACAGCCGTACGCCCAGCCCGCAGCCCGGCGGCTGCGGCTGCAAGGACCACCAAGCCCTGCTAGACGCCATGCGCCTGGGGGACCGGCTCTTGGCCATGCGCCTGATGCAAGAGCACTTAAGCGAAGTAGAGGCCGAGCTGCGATTTGCCCCGCCCAGAGGCACTGCCCCTGACTTTCTGGCCTTGTTCCAAACAAGCTATGCGCCGGCTGCTGCTGATTAACCCCAACACCTCGGCCAGCGTCAGTGCCTTGCTGCAAACGCATGCGCAAGCGGCTGCCGGGCCACTGGTGCAGGTGGATGTGGTGACCGCGCGCTTTGGCGCACCCTATATTGCCTGCGAAGCCAGCTTCGCCGTGGCCGGCCATGCGGTGCTGGATGCATGGGCTGCGGCGCAGGCCCAGGCGCTCTCGGTGGGGCAGGCGCCCTACTGCGCAGTGCTGATAGCCTGCTTTGGCGACCCCGGCCTCTTGGCGCTGCGCCAGATCTGCCCGGTGCCGGTAACGGGTTTGGCTGAGGCCGCGTTTTTGCAGGCGTCGCGCTTGGGCCGCTTTGCGGTGGTGACCGGCGGCGCGGCATGGAAGCCGATGTTGGAGCGCTTGGCGCACAGCTTGGGCTATGGCCAAGGTCAGCTCGCGGGCGTGCACACGGTGGTGCAAACCGGTGCCGAACTGGCACGTGATCCCGAGGCCGCGCGCGTGATCTTGACCCAAGCGTGCAACGCCGCCGCAGCCTCCACCGGCGCTGCAGCGGTGATTTTGGGCGGTGCCGGTTTGGCAGGCATGGCCCAGACGCTGCAACCGGGCGTGTCTGTGCCGGTGATTGACAGCGTGATTGCCGGCGTGCAGCACGCGCTGGCGCTGTGTGGCGGCACGGTAGCGCCGGTGCAGCCCCTGGGCTTTGCCTGGAGCCAGGTCTCCCCCGAACTCGCCGCCACCGGCACCGCGACCTAGCAAAGGCCCCCCACATGAGCAGCCCGACCGCCACCTTGATTCGCAACGGCCGCGTCATCACCGCCTGCGACGACTATGTGGCCGATGTGCTGCTGCAAAACGGCGTGGTCCACACCATTGGCCAGGCCATCGACGTCGGCCCCGATGTGCGGGTCATAGACGCCACCGGCCTGTATGTGCTGCCCGGCGGCGTGGACACCCATGTGCACCTGGAAAACGTGATCGGCCCCTCGGTCACCTGCGACACCTTTGCCAGCGGCACCAAGGCCGCCGCCTTTGGTGGCACCACTACGGTGGTCGACTTTGCCTTGCAAACCGCCGCCGATTCGCCCTTGCAGGCCATTGCCCGCGCACAGCGCAGCGCCGAGTCGCAAGTGGCGGTGGACTACAGCCTGCATGTGATCGTGACCCGCGTGGACGCCCAAGTGCTGCACGACGTGCGCCACGCCATGCACCACGAGGGCGTGACCAGCTTCAAGATGTTCATGGCCTACCCCGGTGTGATGATGGCCGACGACGCCTCCATTTTTCGCATGCTGCGCCAGGTGGGCGCCGACGGCGGCATGGTCGCCCTGCACGCGGAAAACGGCACGGTGATCGACCTGCTGATCCAGGAGGCGCTAGAGGTCGGCCACACCTCGCCGCGCTACCACGCGCTCACCCGCCCGGCCATCATGGAGGGCGAGGCCACGCACCGGGGCATTCGCTTGGCCGAGCTGGCGCAGGCGCCGATTTACTTTGTGCACGTGTCAAGCAACGAGGCGCTCAAGCACATCGTCACCGCGCGCGCCGAAGGCATTCCGGTGTTTGCCGAAACCTGCCCGCATTACTTGCTGTTTGATGATTCGGTGTACCACAGCGACGACCTGGAAATCGCCAAGTACGTGATGACGCCGCCGCTGCGCACGCCAGACGACCAAAAGCACCTTTGGCGCGCGCTGCGCTACGACGATTTGCAGGTGATTGCCACCGACCACTGCCCGTTTTGCATGAAAGAAGGCCACCTGGGCTACCGCATGCAAAAAATGCGCGGCAAAGACGATTTCTCCCAAATCCCCAACGGTGCGCCGGGCATAGAAACCCGCATGGTCAGCCTGTTTGACATTGGCGTGATGCAAGGCAAGCTCTCGCTCAACCGCTTTGTGGAACTCACCGCCACCACGCCGGCCAAGCTGTTTGGCCTGTTTCCCAAAAAAGGCACGATTGCCGTGGGCAGCGACGCGGACGTGGTGCTGTTTGACCCGGCGGCCAGCCAAACCATCCACGCCCACCACCTGCACGGCAACTGCGACTACACCTTGCTCGAAGGCCGTACCCTGCGCGGTCGGGTCGAAAAAGTGTTTTTGCGCGGTGAGCTAATCGTAGACGGCGCGCAGTGGCTTGGGCGCGCAGGCATGGGTCGCTTCGTGCCACGCGGCCAAGTGCGCGCGTTTTAGGGGTACCGGCTGAGCCTATGACATCTACCACCTATGTCCACCACCTGCGCGTGGAAGCCCTCACCCAAGAGGCTTTTGAACCGTTTGGCGAGGTGATTGAGGCGCGCGAAAGCGTGCGCCATTTCGCCATCAACAGCGGCTTTGCCGAGCGCTACCACGACTTGGCGCGCATTGACGTGGCGCAGCAGGGCGGCCACCCACTGGTCAGCATCTTTCGGGCCAAGCCTCGGGTGTTTCCCATGGCCGTGGACACCATGGAGCGCCACCCACTGGGCAGCCAGACTTTTATTCCGATGTCGCAGCAGCCGTTTTTGGTGCTGGTGGCCGCAGGCAGCGCCCAGCCCAAGGCAGAGCATTTGCGCTGCTTTGTGACGCAACCCGGCCAAGGCGTGAACTACCGCGCCGGCGTCTGGCACCACCCGCTGATTGCCATGCACGCCAGCTGCGACTTTCTGGTCATTGACCGGGGCACGGTCACTTTTGACGCCAATTGTGAGGAAGTGAGCCTGCCTGCGGGCAGTGTTTGGGTTCAGCCTTAGACGCACCCAAATCACACGCGCAGTCAAGGACTGCGCATTGCAAACACTGATAGTGAAGAATGGCAAGCGCCGCGCGGTGTATTGTTGAAGGTCACCCACGGTGGCCGAGTTGGAAACTCCGTCGGCGTTGGCCTGGAACCCCGATTAACCATTCAACCATCGACTTGGCGCCATGCTAAAAAACATTGGTTCAAGTGACCTAAAGTCAATTCTGCACTCCAAGCGCGCCAACATTTACTACTTGGAGCATTGCCGGGTATTGGTAAATGGCGGTCGGGTGGAATACGTCACCGAGCAGGGCAAAGAGTCGCTGTATTGGAATATTCCGATTGCCAACACCACCACCGTCCTGCTAGGCACAGGCACTTCCATCACCCAGGCGGCGGTGCGGGAACTGGCAAGGAGCGGTGTGATGCTGGGCTTTTGCGGTGGCGGCGGAACGCCGCTCTTTTCTGGCACGGAGCAATGCCTCGAAGTCGCCTGGATTCCAGGACAAAGCGAGTACCGGCCCACCGAATACCTGCAGCAATGGGTACGATTTTGGTTTGACGACGCATTGCGCCTGGCCGCTGCGCGCTCTTTCCAATTGGCCCGCATGGAGCGCTTGACCGAGCACTGGAGCCGGAGCAAGGCACTCAAAGAACAAGGGTTTGCCGCCAACCTGGCGGAGCTAAGTTCACTGGTGCAAGCCAGTACAAACACCATCCGCACCGCACCAGACGTCACCGCCTTGCTCACTGAAGAGGGACGGCTCACCAAGCAGCTCTATCGCCTAGCCAGCACCGGTTCGGGTTACGGCGAATTCACCCGCGCAAAACGCGGCGACAGCTTGGACGCCGCAAATCAGTTTCTCGATCACGGCAACTACCTCGCCTACGGGCTAGGCGCAACCGCCGCATGGGTGCTTGGATTGCCGCACGCACTGGCGATATTGCATGGCAAGACACGGCGGGGTGGCCTGGTGTTTGATATTGCAGACCTGGTTAAGGACGCCGTCATCCTGCCGCAAGCATTCTTGTCCGCCACGCGGGGACACTCAGAGCAAGAGTTTCGACAGGCCTGCATCGAAGCGCTTACCCGCACCGAAGCGCTGGACTTCATGATTGACGTGGTCAAGCAAACGGCGGGCGCCGTCAGCAAGATGGCCGTGTCTGGCAAGGGTGTTGAGCCATGAACATTCTGCTCATATCCCAATGCGAAAAGCGCGCCCTGACAGAGACGCGCCGAATTCTTGACCAGTTCGCCGAGCGCCGGGGTGACCGCACCTGGCAAACCCCCATTACCCAGCAAGGACTGGACACCTTGCGCAAACTTTTGCGCAAGACCGCACGCAAAAACACGGCGGTAGCCTGCCACTGGATTCGGGGCATGGACCACAGCGAACTGCTGTGGACGGTGGGCGATGCGTCGCGCTTCAATGCGCAGGGTGCGGTGCCCACCAACAGCACCCAGCGCAACGTATTACGCGAACAAGACCAGAACGACTGGCACAGCGGCGAGCTGATTCGCCTGCTGGCCGACATGTCCGGTTTGATGCATGACCTTGGCAAAGCCATACGGGCGTTTCAAGATCGTTTGAAGGGCAAGCTTTCCGGGCGCAACCTGATTCGGCACGAATGGGTTTCGCTGCGTTTGCTTCAGGCCTTCGTGGGCAGCGATGACGATGCAGCCTGGTTGGCACGGCTTTCAGCCCCCAGCCCTGAGGACGACGCCACCTGGTTGGCACGCCTTCACAAGGACAGCCCCCATACCCCCAATCCCTCGCCGTTCTCCAAAATGGCACGCGCGCCGCTGGCGCAGGCGCTAGGCTGGTTGGTGCTTAGCCACCACCGCCTGCCAGTGTTGCCAAGTGGTGAGAGTTTCCAAAGCAGTCGGCTTCAAGGCGCTTTAACGCAAGTGGACGCTAGTGTTTAATTGCTTAAATTGACGATAGTATTTCGAAGCTGTGCACCTTTGACTTCGCGTTTGCGCCACACAAAGGGCGCAGCGTTCTCGTTGTACGCGGCTGTGAACTCATGAATCGCCTTGATGAGTTGATTGATGTTGCTGA
>CANEVH010000051.1 GCA_947442105.1 Comamonadaceae bacterium
CGCGGGAAATGCGGGAAAACGAGGCTCAAACCGATGAAATCAGCCTCGAAAAGCGTCGGGAGTTCACGATATGAAAGGGTTGCGTGGAAATCAAATGTCCCGAGCAAGGCGCCACACTTTTGCGTGGGGTATTTCAGCAGCCTGTTAATAACTCTATCGTATTTAACTCGTTCGTTACCCTGCTAATTCATTTTTTGACTACAAGAAACCCCATTTCGTCACCCATCGTTACAATTCAATTGCTTTTCCACCGGTTAAGTAATTTAAATCAACAAATAGGTTCTCATGCAACTGAAAAATAATCTTGCAGTATTGGCGAACGTTGGTATCTTGGCGCTTTTGGCCTGCCAATCTGCGATGGGCCTGTCGCTTCCCGCAGCCACCACCTATGCAGAACACCGTGAAACACGCGCTTACGCTGGCTTGCAGTGGTTCACTGGCGAAACCAGTGTGACAAAGCCCAAAGTCGTCTTGGGTCTTCGCACGACGACAACCGACCTTTCCAACAAAGTCACGGGCTACGACCTGAGCTACACCTACAGTTTGGAAAAGTCCACGTCGGATGCTTTCCGTGCTGGCTACTTGGACGGAAAGTGCAGCGCAGGCTTAGCTACCGCAGGCCTGGGCTATTCGTTCAAGAAGGAAACGGTCCTAGGCTTTGCCGGCGTGGTGGGCTCTGACGCCAAGGCGTTTGGCGAATCCGATGGCAGAAGGATTTTGGCGCTGGCTTGGAACTCAATACACTGCCTTGCGCAGGCGAACCTGAAAAGACCACGCGGACTTTTTCTATTCCGGCCTGATAGGTCCGATTCAATCTGAGGAATCAGTCCATGCCCGAACCAATGCTTTGCTTTGAGTGGAGGCGCTTGGAACCCGGCTGGCGCTGCAACCCGCTTGGGTGCTGGGGTGCGAGGCTACGGTCTTTGGTGCGGCTGGCGGGGATCGAACCCACGACCCTTGGCTTCGGAGGCCAATACTCTATCCACTGAGCTACAGCCGCATGTGAGAGCCTTGATTGTAGGGCGTTTGGCGCGAAGCCCAGCTCTATAATCTTGTGTTTTACAAGCCCTGACCTATCCGAGGACACCATGAGCGACCAGAGCCACGCCGCAGCGCACGAAGAAGAACACACAGGGCCTGTCAAGAATCCCAAACAGTTGCTGATGGCGGTGTTCTTTTCCTTCGTCATTCCGATTTTCATCATCATTGGATTGGTGTACTACGTCACAGCGCAGAACAAACCAGCTGCGGGCGCCGTCAACATGGAGAAGTCCGTGGCTGAGCGCATTCAAAAAGTAGGCCGTGTGGAGATACGCGACGCCAACCGGGAAATGAAGTCGGGTGAAGAGGTGTTCAAAGCGCAGTGCGCCGCATGCCACGCCGAAGGCCTTGCCGGTGCCCCCAAAGTGGGCGACGCCAAGTTGTGGGCACCGCGCATCAAGACCGGTTTTGAGGCCCTCTGGAATTCGGCGCTCAAAGGGAAGAATGGAATGGGTGCGCAAGGCGGTGGTGACCACACAGACTACGAGATCGCTCGCGCAGTGGTTTATTTAGCCAATGCCGGCGGCGCCAAGTTCCCTGAGCCGGCAAAGCCGGCGGCTGAAGTTGCAAAATAGCAAGCACTGCTCACAAGATAAAGCCGACGCATGCGTCGGCTTTTTTGCTTTTTGGCATCAAGTTGCCTTGGCCTTGTGGTCGGCCTGCGGGCTGATTCTGTAGGCAAAGCGCTGCGGCAGGTCGGCTAAGCGCACGTCCTCCAACTGCCAGTGCATATGTTCTATCGCCTGCGCCATGAATCCGACGTCTTGCGTGTGAACCAGGCCAAAACCACCGGAGGTCTGCACATACACCCAGCCGTGTTCGTCCATGAAGCATTTTTCAAACTGAACCTGTTTGCCTGCATTGGAGGTCAGCATGCCGTGGGCGTTGACGCGCCAGACATGGGGTGTGGCCTCCAATTCCACGTAGACGCGCTGCGGTCCATTTTGGAAGAAGCACGCGCCCTGCGGGTCGGCGCCATAGTTGCGCTCGATGAATTCGATCAGCTTCGTGTGCTGCAGCTTGGAGCCTTTCGCGCCGGGCAGACCACTGGTAAACGCACCGCTTGCTTGCACGCCATCGTCACGCATGTACCAGTTGCCGCGCGCATCCAGCCCGAGCCAGCCATAGCAGTCCGGCACGTTGGGCCACTTGGCCATGGCCTGGCGAACAAGGTCGTCCATAGATAAGCCGCTGAACGGAAAAAGTTTCGATTATTGATTTTGCAGCAACCAACTGCCCACCGCCTGCGGTAGGGCCGCAAGATGGCTGGGTGGTGCGCCGCTCGGAAAGCCCACATGGCCACCATGCTCCGGTTGCCAAAGGCTGACCCATTTTCCGACATCCTGCGCAGCCGGAAGTGAGTCGGCGGGTACGAAAGGATCGTTCTTTGCGTTGAGCACCAAGGCCGGGATGCGTATGCAATGCAAGTCGCGTTTGGCCGAGGCCTCGCGCCAATAGCTATCGGTGTCTTTGAAGCCGTGCAGGGGCGCGGTAAAGATGTTGTCGAAGGCATACAAGTCCTTCGCGCTGCGCAAGGCAGCGCCGTCGAAAAGACCGGGAAATTGCGCCAGCTTGCGCAGCGCCTTGGGTTTCATGGTCTGTAAAAACATCCGCGTGTAGACCTGTCGGTTGAAGCCACGCCCGATGGACGCACCACTTGCGGCCAAGTCGAGCGGTGCGCTCACCGAGGCGACCGCCGATACGGTTCTGGCGGCGAGGCTTCCTGCCTCCTCGGCCCAGCGGAGCAGTGCGTTGCCACCCAACGAAATGCCTACCGCCAGCAAGGGGCCAGTGTGGCGGCTGCGCAGCCGCTGGAGTATCCAGCCTATTTCCTCAAAGTCGCCTGAGTGGTAGGCCCTTGGCGCGTGGTTGAGTTCGCCGCTGCAACCGCGAAAGTGGGCCACCACGTAGGCCATTTTTTCAGCACGCGCAAAATCAGCAAAGGACTCGGCGTAGTGGCTGCGTGACGAGCCCTCTAGTCCATGGAATAACACCAGCAAAGGCGCGCCTGGAGCCGCGCTGGAGTGGAGCCAATCCATGTCGATGAAGTCGTGGTCTGGCGTGGTCCACCGTTCACGCTGGTAGGCCGGAGGGGACGACCCATAACGGCGCCCTACTTTGGCGGCGACCATTGTTTGCAGGTTGCCGCCGGGCAACCACCAGGGTGCGGTGTATTTCATACCAATCAAAAACACAAAGCCGCCCGAAGGCGGCTTTGCAGCGCAGGGGCAAAAAGAAGGTTCAGCGATTGTGCTGAAATTTCCGAAGCGCCGCTAGCTGGGCGGCCAACATAGATAGCTCTGCATGCGCTACTGCCAGATCTATGTCACTTTTTGCATTCTTCTGTGCCTCAAGGGCAATTTCACGGGCGGCATTGGCTTTTTCTTCGTCCAAGTCCTTGCCGCGAATGGCGGTGTCAGAAAGTACGGTCACGCAGTGGGGCTGCACTTCGATAATCCCGCCCGCCACAAACACAAACTCCTCGCTGCCATCGGCCATCTCGATACGAACCGAGCCAGGTTTGACGCGGGTGATCAGCGGTGTATGGCGCGGGAAAATACCCAGTTCGCCGGCCTCACCGGGCAATGCGACAAACCGCGCCTCGCCCGAAAAGATCATCTCCTCGGCGCTGACCACATCAACGTGGATGGTGTTCATACTTTTCCCAATCAATTGGGGACAAACGTCGCCTTGCGGCTACCGTCTGCCCCGCAAGGTCTTTACATCTTTTTGGCTTTTTCAAACGCTTCGTCGATGGTTCCGACCATGTAGAAGGCTTGCTCTGGCAGGTGATCGCACTCGCCGGCCACAATCATCTTGAATCCACGGATGGTTTCCGCCAGGGTGACGTACTTGCCAGGCGAGCCGGTAAACACTTCGGCCACATGGAATGGCTGCGACAGAAAACGCTGAATTTTGCGCGCCCGTGCCACGGTGAGTTTGTCTTCTGGAGCCAACTCGTCCATACCCAAAATCGCAATAATGTCGCGCAGCTCTTTGTAACGCTGCAAAGTACCCTGCACTGCGCGCGCAGTGGCGTAGTGCTCTTCACCAACGACCAAGGGGTCCAACTGGCGGCTGGTGGAGTCCAGCGGGTCCACTGCGGGATAGATGCCCAAGGAAGCAATATCACGCGACAACACAACCGTCGAGTCCAAGTGCGCGAAAGTGGTCGCAGGCGATGGGTCAGTCAAGTCATCTGCCGGGACGTAGACCGCTTGAATCGAAGTAATCGAACCCACTTTCGTGGAGGTAATACGCTCTTGCAAACGACCCATTTCCTCTGCCAGGGTGGGCTGGTAACCCACGGCCGACGGCATACGACCCAACAGCGCGGACACTTCGGTTCCGGCCAAGGTGTAACGATAGATGTTGTCCACGAAGAACAGCACGTCTTTGCCTTCATCACGGAATGACTCCGCAATGGTCAGACCCGTCAACGCCACGCGCAAACGGTTACCCGGTGGCTCGTTCATCTGGCCGTAGACCATGGCGACTTTGGACTCTTCGAGGTGCTCCAGATTCACCACGCCCGAGTCCGCCATCTCGTGGTAGAAGTCATTGCCTTCGCGGGTGCGTTCACCCACACCAGCGAACACGGACAAGCCGCTGTGCGCCTTGGCGATGTTGTTGATCAGTTCCATCATGTTCACGGTCTTGCCCACACCGGCACCACCAAACAAACCGACCTTGCCGCCTTTTGCAAACGGACACACCAAGTCAATCACCTTGATACCGGTCTCAAGCAGTTCTTGCGAAGGGCTCAATTCGTCGTAGGCCGGCGCTTTGCGGTGGATAGAGGCTGTGAGTGTCTGGTCTACCGGACCGCGTTCGTCAATGGGCGAACCCAGCACGTCCATGATGCGACCCAGTGTGCCTTTGCCAACCGGCACCGTGATCGCAGCCCCGGTATTGGTCACCATCAGACCGCGGCGCAAACCGTCGGACGTTCCCAGTGCAATCGTGCGGACAATGCCGTCGCCCAACTGCTGCTGCACTTCTAGCGTCAGGGCGGTGCCCTCCAGCTTGAGCGCGTCATACACCTTGGGCATATGGTCGCGGGGGAATTCCACGTCCACCACCGCACCAATACACTGAACAATTTTGCCCTGAACGCCTGCGTTCATATGGGTGTTTTCATGAGCCATGCTCTTTGCTCCAAATATTTAAAATCAGACAGCAGCCGCACCCGCAACGATCTCGGACAATTCCTTGGTGATCGCTGCTTGACGCGTCTTGTTGTAAACCAGTTTGAGTTCGTTGATCACGTTCCCAGCGTTGTCGGTGGCCGACTTCATGGCCACCATGCGTGCCGACTGCTCGGACGCCATGCTTTCTGCCACCGCTTGGTAGACCAAGGCCTCGACATAGCGAACCAGCAGGTCATCAATGACGGTGTGCGCATCGGGCTCGTAGATGTAGTCCCAGTTGCTGTGTACCTCATTGGTTTGCAAGCGTTCTGCCGACAGAGGCAACAACTGCTCGACCACCGGCTCTTGCTTCATCGTGTTGATGAAGCGCGTAAAGCAGAGGTACACGGCGTTAACTTCGCCATTGACGTAGGCGTCCAGCAAGACTTTGACGGGACCAATGAGCGACTCCAAATGCGGGGTGTCACCGAGTTGCGTCGCCTGCGACACCACATTGACACCCGAGCGATTGAGGAAGCCCAAGCCTTTGTTACCAATCGCAACTGCCGCAGGCGCCACACCCTGGGCTTGGGCCTCGCGCAGCTTTTGCGCCACCAGGCGCAGCACATTGGTATTGAGTCCGCCGCACAAGCCTTTGTCCGTTGTTACAACGATAAAACCCGCGCTTTTTGAATGGTTGATCTCCATAAAGGGATGAACATATTCGGGATGGGCTTTTCCAAGATTGGCTGCCACCTGGCGGATTTTTTCGCTGTAAGGACGCGCAGCACGCATGCGCTCCTGCGCCTTGCGCATTTTGGAAGCGGCGACCATTTCCATGGCTTTGGTGATCTTCTTGGTGTTTTCCACCGATTTGATCTTGCCGCGAATTTCCTTACCTGCTGCCATCAAATGCTCCTTGGTTGGTCAGCGGGCATCAGGCGAAGGTTTTCTTGAACGCCACCAAGGCGGTGTTCAATTCAGCTTCGGCGTCTTTGTCCATTGCCTTGTCCGCTTCGAGCTTTGCCAGCAGCGCCGCGTGCTTGTCCTTCAAGAAAGCATGAAGGCCCGCTTCGAATGCCAGCACTTGCTTGACTTCAATGCTGTCGAGAAAGCCCTTGTTAACGGCAAACAGCGTCGCGCCCATCAAGCTGATCGGCTGGGGACTGTACTGGGCCTGCTTAAGCAATTCAGTCACACGTGCACCACGGTCAAGCTGCTTGCGGGTGGCTTCGTCCAGGTCCGATGCAAACTGCGCAAAAGCAGCCAATTCGCGGTACTGCGCCAAATCGGTGCGAATACCGCCGGACAAATTCTTGATCAACTTGGTTTGCGCAGCGCCGCCCACACGGGACACCGAGATACCAGCATTAATCGCTGGGCGGATGCCCGCGTTGAACAAAGAGGTTTCCAAGAAGATCTGGCCGTCGGTGATCGAAATCACGTTGGTCGGCACGAAAGCAGAAACGTCACCCGCCTGGGTTTCGATGATGGGCAGCGCGGTCAAGGAACCGGTTTTGCCTTTGACTTCACCTTTGGTAAAGGCTTCCACGTAGTTGGCGTTTACGCGGGCGGCGCGCTCAAGCAAACGGCTGTGGAGATAGAACACGTCGCCGGGGTAGGCTTCGCGGCCTGGCGGGCGGCGTAGCAACAGAGACACCTGCCGGTACGCGACGGCCTGCTTGGACAGATCGTCATAAACGATCAGTGCATCTTGCCCACGGTCGCGAAAGTATTCGCCCATGGTACAGCCGGAATAGGCCGAGACGTATTGCATGGCTGCGGACTCGGAGGCAGATGCAGCCACCACAATCGTGTATTCCATGGCACCGGCTTGCTCCAGCGCGCGCACCACGTTTTTGATCGACGAGGCTTTTTGGCCAATCGCGACGTAAACGCAGGTCATGTTTTGACCTTTTTGGTTGATGATCGCGTCAATCGCCACTGCAGTTTTGCCGGTCTGGCGGTCACCAATGATCAACTCACGCTGACCGCGACCCACTGGAACCATGGAGTCAATGGACTTCAAGCCGGTTTGCATGGGCTGGCTGACCGATTCACGGGCAATCACGCCTGGCGCGACTTTTTCAATCACGTCGGTCATTTTTGCATTGATCGGGCCTTTGCCGTCGATGGGCTGGCCCAGGGCGTTCACCACACGGCCAATGAGCTCAGGGCCCACCGGCACTTCCAAAATGCGGCCCGTGCACTTGACGGTGTCGCCTTCGGAAATGTGCTCGTAATCACCCAAGATCACTGCACCGACCGAGTCACGCTCAAGATTGAGTGCCAAGCCGAAGGTGTTGTTCGGAAACTCCAACATCTCACCTTGCATCACATCGGACAAGCCGTGCACACGCACGATGCCGTCCGTCACGGAGATGACGGTACCTTGGTTGCGAACATTGGCAGAGGCGGAAAGCCCTTCGATACGGCTCTTAATCAGTTCGGAGATTTCTGCGGGATTGAGTTGCATGGCTCTTTCCTTCTTTCTTTGTTGTGGCAACAGAGCGAGGGGCTTTCGCCTCAGGCTGTGAGAGCCGCTTTCATTTGATCTAAACGGGCTTTGACTGAGGTGTCGAGCACTTCGTCGCCTACCGCCACACGAATGCCGCCAATCAGCTCGGCGTCAAGCACGACCGCCAGGTTTAGCTTGCGGGTAAACAGCTTCTCTAAAGTTACTGCAAGGTCTGCTAGCGCGGCAGCCTCGATGGGAAACGCGCTGTAAACGACTGCGTCTGACGATCCGCTTTTGGCGTTTTTCAACGCTTTAAACAACACCGCTATTTCTGGCAATACCCCAATACGGTTGTTCTCTATCACGGTGCGCAAGAAGTTTTTACCCTTCTCTGGAAGGCCTGCCTTCATGACACCAGTGACAAGATCGAACACTTGTGCGTCGGTTGTTTTAGGGTTGTTGGCAAACTGCCGCAAGGTGTCGTCGTCGACGATTGCAGCGAGCTCGTTGAGCCAAATCGCCGCCGTCTCCAAGTCCGCTTGCACGGCCTTGTACAAAGCTTCGGCGTAGGGTCTCGCTATCGTGGCAAGTTCAGCCATGGCAGTTCCCTTACAGCTCAGTCTTCAGGCGCGAGAGCAAATCTGCATGCACACTGACATTGACTTCTTTGCGCAGAATCTGCTCGGCACCCTTGACCGCCAGCGCAGCCACTTGCTCGCGCAATGCTTCGCGCGCCTTCACTGACTGTTGCTCTGCGTCTACCTTGGCGGCCGCAACAATACGATTCGCCTCTTCGACAGCACGTACCTTGGCGTCTGCCACGATGGACTGGGCACGGCGCTCGGCATCAGCCAAGCGTCCGGCAGTCTCATTGCGCGAGCTGGCCAATTCGGCTTCCACACGTTTGTTGGCTGAGGACAGTTCGGCTTTAGCCTTGTCGGCGGCGGCTAAGCCGTCGGCGATTTTCTGTGCCCGCTCGTCCAGCGCTTTCGTGATCGGGGGCCACACGAATTTCATCGTGAACCACACCAGGATCGCAAAAACGATAGCCTGCAGGAACAGGGTTGCGTTAATGTTCACGGTTTGATTCCTTCTCTAACGTGAAGGGCCGTTAATTACTTCAGAACGAAGGGGTTTGCGAATGCGAACAGCAGTGCGATCGCAACGCCAATCAGGAACGCAGCGTCGATCAAGCCAGCCAAGATGAACATCTTGGTTTGCAGCTCGTTCATCAACTCAGGCTGCCGCGCAGAAGATTCGAGGAACTTGCCGCCCATCAGCGCAATGCCGATGGAAGCGCCGATAGCACCCAAACCAACGATGATGCCGCAAGCCAAAGCCACGAGACCGAGAATGTTTTCCATGAAAAGCTCCTAAAGATAGTGGAAAAAGAAAACCGAAAAAACCGAACTGCGTCAATGTGCGTCGTGCGCCTGACCCGTGTAAATCAGCGTCAGCATCATGAAAATAAATGCTTGCAAAGTGATCACAAGAATGTGAAACAAGGTCCACACTGTGCCCGCAAGAATGTGACCAATCGCTAATCCAACACCGGTAACCGACAGCGCCCAACCGCCACCCATCAGGGCGATCAGCATGAACACCAATTCGCCAGCGAACATGTTTCCGAACAGCCGCATGCCATGTGACACAGTTTTGGCAACGTACTCAATCATCTGCATCAAAAAGTTGATGGGATAAAGCGCCCAATGGTCACCAAAGGGCGCGGCAATCAACTCATGCGCCCAACCGCCCAAGCCCTTGATTTTAATGTTGTAGACCACACAGATCAACAACACTGAACACGACAAGCCCAGGGTGGTGGACAAATCGGCGGTCGGAACTACGCGCATGTAATCGTTAAAGCCTAGTGCTGGGCCCGCGCCATGCCAAATTTGCGGAAGCAAATCCACTGGCAACATGTCCATGGCATTCATCAGAAAAATCCAGACAAACACGGTCAAAGCCAAGGGAGAGATCAACTTGCGGCTTTTCGCGTTGTGAATCACGCCTTTGGCCTGGTTTTCGACCATTTCAGAAAGAATCTCAACCGCTGCCTGGAAGCGGCCTGGCACACCGGAAGTGGCCCGGCGGGACGCACGCCACAGAACAAAACAACCGACTACGCCCAATAGGACCGAGAAGAGAACCGAATCAAAGTTAAAGAGACTGAAGTCAACAATGTTGACCTGCTTCACGTTCTCAAACGAAAAATCTTTTTGCAAGTGTTGCAAATGGTGCTGAATGTATTCACCAGCATCGGGACCATGTGTCCCCGTGTTTTCTGAAGCCATAAATCACCAAAAATCAATTAGAAACATGCCAACTACGACGTCGAGAGTGCAACCACGCGGCCACCCAATACATCTTCATCGTCACAACGAAGCCAGCCACCAGGGCTAACCAATCCAGCGGCTGCACCAGCTTGGGCGCCAATACCAGCATGGCAACCGTCGAAGCGATCTTGACCGACTCCCACATTACAAAACCCAACATCACAGCCCCCGAATCGGAAACTGAACGTTGACGCTGCAGACCGCGAACCATGAGCGCCGATGGCAACACCACCGACAGCGCTCCGTAAGCAGCGGACCACCACCCCACAGCGCTGCCCAACAAACCAACCGTTACGGCAAACACACAACCTGCAAACGCTTGCCAGGCTACAACCAACCAAGGAGACGATGCGCGATTGCGCGTTCGCCACTGACTTGCTTCGAGTGCCGTTAAGGGCTTGAATTCCGGATCCGAGACACCATCTGCGGTGTACGCATTAGCCGAATGGCTTGGATCGGATTCCACCGCGTTCTGCACTATTGTCATTAACGAGGATTACGTTCGAGTTACAGTCGCTGCAACAGCGTACAGCCTTCGATTATACGTAGAAAACCAGCGCTGCAATGCCCCCATTCGGATTTCTGCGGCCTGTGATTGCGTTGACCGCGCGCCTGAACCTACTTAAGAAACGGCACCCGCCATGAACATCTCCAAAGAGCCGCTGGGCGATGCGCAAGAGCCGTCCCTCATTGAGTATCCATCGCACTTCCCCATTAAAGTGATGGGTTCCAACGCGCAAGGGTTTGTTCACACCATTTCCGAGATTGCAAAAGAGTTCGATCCTGCCTTTGACGCCAACACGATAGAGCTGAGGGAGAGCAAGGGCGGCAAGTACCTTGGTGTAACCATCACCGTTTTGGCCACCAGTCGCCTGCAACTAGACCAGTTGTACCGGACTCTGTCTGCGCATCCCATGGTCAAAGTGGTCCTCTGACGCTGTGGCAATCGGCATCGTATCGCTGGGGCGGGTGGACTACCTTCCCACCTATGCGGCAATGCAAGCGTATTCCGAGCAACGCACGCGCGCCGAGCTGGCCCAAGAGGCCGATCAGATTTGGGTTTGCGAGCATCCGCCCACATTTACCCAGGGCTTGGCTGGTAAGCCAGAGCACATCTTCAACCCTGAGAACATTCCGGTTGTACAAACCAACCGGGGCGGGCAAGTGACCTACCACGGGCCCGGGCAGGTTGTGGCCTACCCGCTTGTTGATCTCAAACGTGCCGGGTACTTCGTCAAGGAATACGTTTACCGGGTGGAAGAGTCTGTCATTCGCACACTGTTGCACTTCGGGGTAACCGGTCATCGCGTGGCAGGCGCACCAGGCATTTACGTGCGGCTCAGCGACCCGGCAGGCCATGCGCCGCTGGAACAAAGGCCCAAGCAGGCGGTCACCGAGGTGTCAACGTTGAACGAGCCCGACTTTACGGGCCTGGGGAAGATTGCTGCGCTAGGCATCAAGGTAAGCCGAAACTGCACGTACCACGGCGTGGCACTCAACGTGGCGATGGATCTGGAGCCCTTTTCGCGAATCAACCCCTGCGGTTACCGCGCACTAAAAACCATTGACCTTTCTACAATTGGCATAAACCTTAGTTGGGCTGACGCCGCGTCCGTGCTCGGTCAGAAGCTGAAGGCCTATTTGGCACCCTGACACGAACGCGAAGGTGCGAGGCGCAAAATCCGCCACATCGGGCGTTTGACTTTCACGTTAACAAAAGCAAAAAGCATGAGCCAAGACGAACAATCCCCAGCGGCCATTGAAGCAAGCCTTTACCCTACGGTGCGGGAGGCACAAAGTGCCGCAGACTACAACCCGTATGCCAAGCAGAAAGCACAGGCCAAGCTTTCACGCATTCCGGTCAAGGTCCAGAGCGCTGAGGTGCTCAAAAAACCGGACTGGATTCGCGTCAAGGCCGCCTCGCCCAGCACGCGGTTTTATGAGATCAAGGACGTGCTGCGCGCCAACAAGCTGGTGACCGTGTGCGAAGAGGCGAGCTGCCCCAATATTGGCGAGTGCTTTGGCATGGGCACGGCCACTTTCATGATCATGGGCGACAAGTGCACGCGGCGCTGCCCGTTTTGCGATGTGGGCCATGGCCGCCCCGACCCGCTGGACGCCAACGAGCCCGACAACCTGGCCAAAACCATTGCCCAGCTTGGGCTCAAGTACGTTGTGATTACCAGCGTGGACCGCGATGACTTGCGCGATGGCGGTGCCAGCCACTTTGTGGACTGCATCCGCAAGACACGTGCGCTGTCGCCGCATACGCAGATTGAGGTGCTGGTGCCCGACTTTCGTGGCCGTGATGATCGGGCGCTGGAGATCCTCAAAGCCGCGCCCCCGGATGTGATGAACCACAACCTGGAAACCATTCCACGCCTGTACAAGGAAGCGCGACCGGGCTCGGATTACCAGTTCAGCCTGAACCTCCTGAAGAAGTTCAAGGCGCTGTTTCCGAACGTGCCCACCAAGAGCGGCCTGATGGTGGGCCTGGGCGAAACCGATGAGGAGATTCTGGAAGTGATGCAGGACATGCGCGCCCATGGCATTGAAATGCTGACCATAGGCCAGTACCTCGCGCCCAGCACCAGCCACTTGCCGGTGCGCCGCTACGTGCACCCGGACACCTTCAAGATGTTTGAGGCCCGTGCCTACGAAATGGGCTTCAAGCACGCGGCCGTGGGCGCCATGGTGCGGTCCAGCTACCACGCCGACCAGCAGGCGGGCCATGCCTTGGGTTCAGCGGCAGGCGTTCTTCCTGCTGCCTGAAGTCCGGCCCGCGCGGTCGCGCACTTAGCGGCTGGCTGGTCTGGCAAACCCGGCTTGCGCCCAGGCGACGGCACTTGTGCGGTTGAGATTGAACGAGGGCGCCACGCGCACCTCTGCCAGCATTTCGCCGCCTTCGTCTTGCGCGCTCAGAGTGGCCGATGGATTTTCGTCGTCGGGCACGATGTCCAGGCAGATGGTGAGGCGGCGCTCGCCTACAGTGATCGCAATGCTTTGGTGCAGGGACGCGTGCAGTTGCTGTTCGCTGCGGCGTACAAATTCGTGTGCGGTTTTCACCAGGGTGCTGAAGGCATTGCCGTCCAGCGGTTTGGGATTCTTTTTGTCACGCCCCATGGTCCAGGGGCCGATCAGCGCGGGCTCGGACGCGCCGTCTTTGCTCATGGCCACGGCCCAGCCGTCGTCGTCCTCGTTCTTGACCACGCGCGCCGTCCAGCCGTCGGCGCTCCAGAGGCGGGGTTCTTGGGTTTTCGGGGTGTCGTCGGTCACGGTCAGAAAATGGAAATGAGGGGATGGGCAGGGTGGCGCGGCGCTATCGCTCAGCGATAACCCATGCTAACCCAGCGCTGCGGGTCTGCTTACACTCGGACGCAGCCGCCAGGCGACCCCAAAGCGCCTCCATGCGGTGGCGCGCGCTGCCGCGTATTTGCAGTTTTTTCTACCCCACCGCCCATGACCTACCAAGCCCACGCCGACCGCTACTGCGGCGCTATGCCCTACCGCCGCTGCGGCCAAAGCGGCCTGCGACTGCCCGCGCTCTCACTGGGACTGTGGCACAACTTTGGCGACGCCACACCAATGCAAACCCAGCGCGAGATGCTGTGCACCGCCTTTGATCTGGGCATCACCCACTTTGACCTGGCCAACAACTACGGGCCGCCCTTTGGCAGCGCGGAGCGCAACTTTGGTGAACACCTCAAGCGCGACTTTCGGCCCTACCGCGATGAGCTGATCATCTCCAGCAAGGCGGGGTGGAATATGTGGCCCGGCCCCTACGGTCAGGGCGGCGGCTCGCGCAAATATGTGCTCGCCAGCCTGGACCAGAGCCTGCAGCGCATGGGCTTGGACTATGTGGACATTTTTTACAGCCACCGCTTTGACCCCGACACGCCGCTAGAAGAAACCATGGGCGCGCTGGCCAGCGCAGTCCAGCAAGGTAAGGCGCTGTATGTGGGCGTGAGCAGCTATTCGGCGCTCAAGACGCGCGAGGCCCACGCCATTCTCAAAAGCATGGGCGTGCAGGCGCTGATTCATCAGCCGTCCTACAGCCTGATGAACCGCTGGATTGAAGAAGACTTGCTCGACGCCTTGTCGGACACCGGCATGGGCTGCATTGCCTTTAGCGCGCTGGCCCAGGGCTTGCTGACTGACAAATACCTGCATGGCGTGCCTGCGGACGCCCGCATCAACCGTCCGGGCGGCTGCTCTTTCACGCCCGAACACCTGAGCGCGCACAACCTGCGCCACGTGGCTGCGCTCAACGAAATCGCCCAGGCGCGCGGTCAAACGCTGGCGCAAATGGCGGTGGCCTGGGTGCTGCGCGACGCGCGGGTGACTTCGGCGCTGATCGGTGCCAGCCAGCCCGCGCAGATTGTCGATCTGGCGGGCGCCATGAAGAATCTGGCGTTCACCAACGCGGAGCTGGCCACTATTGACCAGCACGCGGTGGACGGCGGCATCAATCTGTGGCAGCGCCCCAGTACCGACCAGCGCCCGGCATGAGCGCTTTGGCTGAACCAGCGCCCCGGTCTAACTTCAAGGTGCAGGCGCGCTCCGCCGCCTTGCTGGCGCTGGGCGCGATTTGCCTGTGGGGCACGCTGGCACCCTTGGGCGTGGCACTGCGCCAGGTGCCGCCCTTTTTGCTCACCGGTCTGGGCTTGCTGGCGGGCAGCGCTATCGGTTTGGCAGTGAGCGCCTACCAGGTGATGCGAAGCGCGCCTGCCAGCGATGCGCGCGCGCAAGCCCTTTGCGGCTTGCGGCCCCCGGTGCGTACGCTGGCCTTGGGCGTGTACGGTTTGTTTGGCTTTCATTTCCTGTTGTTCATTGCGCTGCGCCACGCGCCGCCGGTGCAGGCCAATTTGGTGAACTACCTCTGGCCGCTGGGCATGGTGGTGCTGGCGCCCCTGTTTTTGCCCGGCACGCGCTTGCGCCTGGTGCATCTGGTGGCGGCCTTGCTGGGCTTTGCCGGGGCGGCGCTGGCTATTTTGGGCGCCAGCGGTGGCGCTGCGGTGGCGGCTAGCCAGGGGTTTGTCTGGGGCTATCTGCCAGCGGCGGCATCGGCCTTTGTCTGGGCCAGTTATTCGCTGCTCACCCAGCGGGTGGCGCCTTTCCCGACGGCGGCTATTGGCGTGTTTGGCTTGGTGTCCGGCCTGTTGTCGCTGCTGTGCCACGCCGTGTTGGAACCAGCAGCGGCGCTGGCCCCAACGCAGTGGCTGCTGATTACCGCCTTGGGTGCAGGGCCGCTAGGCGGCGCGTTTTACCTGTGGGACGCAGCGCTCAAGCGCGGCGACGCGCGCCAGATTGGCCTGCTGTCGTTTTTGACACCACTGCTGTCAACGTTGGGGCTGCTGTGGCTGCACGGGGAGTGGCCTAGCGCCAGCATTGTGGTGGCGGCGGCGATGATTGTGGGCGCTGCATGGTTGGGGTCGCGCGCGGCACCGTGATGGCGAGGGGCTGCGGCACCAGACCCGCGACTTCCCTGGCGAGACACGTCTCTTAGACGCCGCTGGCAATGGCCAGGGCCGGGTTTTCCGCCTCTAGCACGCGCTGCGCCCATGGCGCCAGGCGCGTCGTGTCGGCGCGCAAAACTTCTTGTTTGACGGCCAAAATTTGCGCCGGGTGCATGGAAAAGCTGCGCAAGCCCATGCCCAGCAGCAGGCGCGTCAAGCCCACGTCCCCAGCCATCTCGCCACACACGCTCACGCCCTTACCCTGGCTGCGGCACTCGGCAATGGTGGCGGCCACCAGTTGCAGCACGGCGGGGTGCAGCGGGTCATACAGGTGCGCCACCGATTCGTCGGCCCGGTCAATGGCCAGGGTGTACTGGATCAGGTCGTTGGTGCCTATGGACAGAAAGTCGAAGTGCTTCAAAAAGAGCTTGAGCGTCAGCGCGGCAGCGGGTATTTCAATCATCGCGCCAAGTTGCACCGGGCCATAGGCCTGGCCGCGCTTGTCCAGCGTGGCGCGTGCCTGGGCAATGTGCGCCAGGGTTTGGTGGATCTCGCTGGCGTGCGCCAGCATGGGCACCAGCAAATGCACCTGGCCAAAGGCAGCAGCGCGCAAAATGGCGCGCAACTGGGTGAGAAACATGGCCGGGTCCGCCAGGCTCCAGCGGATGGCGCGCAAGCCCAGGGCCGGGTTCAGGTGCGCGGCGTCGTGCGTGCCGTGGTCCAGCGGTTTGTCGGCGCCTACGTCCACCGTGCGAATGGTCACCGGCAGGCCCCGCATGCCCTCGACCGCGCGCTTGTAGGCCTGGAACTGCTCCTCCTCGTCGGGCAGGTTGCCGCGCCGACCCATGAACAAAAACTCGCTGCGAAACAGGCCCACGCCCAAGGCGCCGGCCTGCAGAGCGCTTTGGGCGTCCTCCGGCATCTCGATATTGGCCAGCAACTGCACTTTTTCGCCGTCCAGCGTTACCGCCGGCGTGTGGAGCAGGCGCGACAAGCGCCCCCGTTCGAGCTCGGCCTGGCGCTTTTTAAAGCCATATTCGGCCAAGATAATGGGCGAAGGGTCAACAATCACCACCCCAGCGTCGCCATCGATGATGATCCAGTCATCCTGGCGCACCAACTGGCTGCAGGTGCGCGCACCCACCACGGCAGGAATGTCCATGCTGCGCGCCACGATGGCGGTGTGCGATGTTGTCCCCCCCACATCGGTGACGAAACCGACGAACACACTTTGCTTGAAATGCAGCATGTCGGCAGGCGACAGGTCCTGCGCGACCAGCACCAGCGGCACGTCAACGGTGTCGCCGAGCAACAGGTCAGATTGGGACTGGCGGCGCGCATGGCGCACCGTAGGCACCGCAATAGGCGATGCAACACCGCGCATGGCGCGCAGCACCCGTTCAACAATCTGCTCCAAGTCGGCCTTGCGTTCGCGCAGGTAAGCGTCTTCCATCTCGTCGAACTGGCGCGAGATGACCTCAAGCTGCGTGGTCAGCGCCCATTCGGCGTTGTACAGGCGGTCAACAATCCAGCCCTTGACGCCGCTGATGAGCTCCACGTCCTGCAAGAGCATCAGGTGCACGTCCAGCAGGGCGGAGAGTTCATGCGGCGCCTCTTTAGGGCCCATGTGGGAGATGCTTTCCTGGAGCCGGTACAGCTCCTCAATCACCAAGTTGCGCCCGGCACGCACCCGCTCAATCTCGGCATCCACCTCGTGCGGCTGGACAAAGTAATGCGCCACATCCATGGGGCTTGAGGCGACCATGACCGCGCGGCCAATGGCCACGCCCCGTGAAACTGCCAGTCCGTGGATGGAAAAGGTCATAGCGCGCTGCTGACCCTATTCGCCTTCGCCGAAGCGGTCGGCGATCAAGGCCAGCATGCCGTCCATGGCTTCCTGGGCGCGCTCGCCCTCGGTTTCCAGAAAAACCTCTGTGCCCACGCCCGCAGCCAGCATCATCACGCCCATGATGCTTTTGGCATTGACCCGGCGCTCGCCCTTGGTGATCCACACTTCGCAAGGAAAACTGCCCGCGAGCTTGGTCAGCTTGGCGGAGGCCCGCGCGTGCAGACCCAGTCTATTGATGATGGTCGTGTGGGCCTGGATCATGGGATTTTTTCGTTTGATTGAGGGGCGCGGAAACCGCTACTTGCATGATGCATTGTGTGCCCCCGGCCAGCGCGCGCGCTACCAGCAGGTCAAGAGATTCTTTGCGGTAGTTGATGGTGCGCAGCAGCATGGGCAAATTCACACCCGCCACCAACTTGGAATGCACGCCGTCCACTAGCTTTTGCGCCACATTGCAGGGGGTGGCGCCAAACACATCGGTCAAAACCAAGACGGTCGGGGCGGCCAGTTGCGCCATCATGATTTGCGCTGCTGCGAGTGTGTTTTCGGGCGGCTCGTTGGCCTGGACATCGAGCGCGCCCAGGTCTTGCTCCAGCTCAGGATAAACGTGCAAAACGCAGGCGCGCAGCGCGCTTGCCAGCGGCGCGTGGGCGATGATGAGGATGGCAATAGTCATGGCGCGGCGGGGGCAAGAAGGCCTGGATTATGGGGCTTTTGCCCGGAGCCAATGGCATGCAGCATGTGCACATAGGACGCCAGCACGCACAGCGCAAAGACGCCCACCGCACCTTGGTAGGCACTGGCAGGCGACCAACCCAAGGCGCGCAGGCCATCAATCAACAAGCCGATTCCCCACTGGACGGCAAACACACCGCTGAAGATGAGCAGGTTGAATGAGGACAATGCGCGGCCCGCCAAGGCTGACGGAAAGGCCATTCCGATGGCCGGCTGGGCCAGGGTGGCTACCGTGCCAGTTATACAAAACAGCGTCCACAACAGCCCCGAATAGCTGCCCAAGTGGGCACCGGCACACGCCATCAGCGCCAGAAGCGCGATGTGTACCGGCAAGCCCCAGGCCATCAAGCGCTGCGCACGCCAACCTTTGCGCGCCAGCCAAGGGTTGACCCAGCCCCACAGCAAAAATGCCACCATCATCGCCACATTGAGCCAAAACATGGCGGTGGACGCGGCCACCGCCGTATATCCCGCTACGTTGACCAGCCACGGTGCGGCCCACAGCGTCTGAATCGCCACCATGCCGCCATAGCCGACAAACCCGAAAGGCGCCAGGCTGCGGAAAAAGGGGTCGCGCCACACGGCGCTGTAGCCTTGCGTAGCCGCGCTGGTAGTCAACTCCGTTGATGGTGCCTCGCCCGTAGGCGCCACAGGTCTGTCGGCAATCACTAAGTCCGACTCGGCTTCAGGCACGGGCGCGGCGGATTCGGCAGGCACCTGCCAGGCAATCAGCGCCATTGACAAGGCCAACAAGCCGCCCAGCACAAGGAAAAGACCGCGCCACCCGACCATAGGCAGCAGCCATTGCACCGGCAAGGTGGACGCGACCATGCCCAGCGCCCCGGTCATCAGCATCCATGAACTTGCGCGCATTTGCGCCCCCGGCGCGTACCAGCGGCGGTAGCTGGTCAGCGGCGCCATCAAGCAGGCACTGACGCCCACGCCGCACATGATGCGGGCAAGCAGCAATTCGACAAAGCCCGAGGCCAGGGCAAAGGCCACGCAAGCCAAGACCGCCACCGCCAAAAAGGCCAGCACCACGCGTTTAGGACCCAGTCGGTCCAGCCATGCACCCAGCGGCAACTGGGTCAGCGCGAAGCCAAAAAAATAGCCACCGGCCAGCAGTCCCAAGTCTGCCGCGCTCAAGGCAAATTCCTGCACCAAAGTGGGCGCCAAAGTAGCGGTTACCGCCCGAATCAAGGTAGACAAAAAGTACGCAAAGGCAAAGGCCAGAAAAAGCATGACGGCGCGTCGCTGGCCCAGGGGCACAAAGGCTGCTGTGCTCATGGTGCGCGAATCCCGTCAAAAAAGGCTTCTGTCAGCTCTGGCGTCAAGCGCGGCGCATACACAGCCAGATGTAGCAGGTCGCCGCCTGCGCCCACCCATGCCAGTTTTGCTTGCACCACTTGCCCATCGGCTTGGCGGCCTTGGGCCTGCCATACACGCACGGAGAGGCTTTTGGACCCTGCCACGTGAGCTTCCAACTCAGGGGGTGTTTGCGCCCGTATCTGCTGCAAAGTGGCGGATTGCCACTGCGCCTGCAGTACGCCCGGCGCCACGCCATCCGGCACCCGCACCCGACTGACGGCAAACAGCGCGCCATCGGCTTCGCAACCCACCATCTCCATGTTTACCGTGTGTTCGCCTAGCTGTACCGGGCGCTGCCCGCGGTCGGGTTTGCAGGGCAGGGTGACACTTATCTCACCCAGTGGAACACTGCGCCAATTGAGCGCGGGACTGCAGGCTGCCAGCGCCAATACCCATGCAGCCCAGAGAGGCCGAGCGCTGGGCGCTGCCTGGTGAGCGCTTAGGCCCGTCATCGCAGCAGCCCCGGCGGGCGGTGATGAGCGGCAGTCCACGAAAATCAAAAACTTCCCCACTGCGAACGCTCCATGAACGACCTATTCAAGCAACTCACCTGTGCGAGCCGCGCCATGTTATCTGCTTGACACAGCATGCGGGACCACGGTAGGGGCAGGCATTTGCGTCGCTTTCGTGATCAAGTCCAACACGGCTGCGCCGCCGCCTCTGGGGCCGCTCCCAGCTTGGGGGGGCTCTCGTTGCGTCTGGCGCTACGCATTAGTCGACAAGGAAACCGCGCGCGCTTTGTATGGCGCACGCGGGTTTGACGACATGCCCGCACATCACTTCAAAGCAGTCCTTGAAGCACATTTGCTCAAGGCCGAGTTCCAGTGCGTGCTAGCGACCTGGAATGGTCGCTGCGGGAAGCATCAAGCCTTGGCTTGTGCCAGCAAGGTAGCCGCGTCGCTGACTTCAAATTTGCCAGGGCCCTCGACGTTCAAGGTCGCGACCTTGCCGTCTTTGACCAGCATGGAATAGCGGTTGCTGCGCAAACCCATGCCACGGCTGCTCAGGTCCAAAGTCAAACCGGTAGCCTTGGCAAAGTCTGCACTGCCGTCAGCCAACATGCGCACTTTGGTGCCGGTCTGCTGCTCGCGCGCCCAGGCACCCATCACAAAGGCGTCGTTCACACTCACGCACCAAATCTCGTCCACGCCTGCGGCTTTGAAGTCGTCAAAATGCTGCACGTAACCCGGTACATGCTTGGCGGAACAGGTGGGCGTGTACGCGCCAGGGAGCGCGAACAAGGCAATCGTTTTGCCTGCTGTGGCTTTGGCAACGTCAACGGCGTTGGGGCCAATGCTGCAGCCTTCGCCCTCAACTTCAGAATATTCCATCAAGGTGGTTGCGGGAAGGGTATCGCCTACTTGGATCATGGTGTCTCCTGTTTATGGATGGGGGTTGTCAAAATGAAAAACGGCCCATCATTGTGGGCCGTTTTCGCAAGCTGCATAGCGCAAGCGCTACATGGGCTTACACCGCTGCCGCTTTTTCCACCAAACGGGTAACCACCCAGTTCTTGGTCTTGGAAATAGGACGGCTTTCCGTGATCTCAATCACATCGCCCGTCTTGTACTGGCCGGCTTCGTCGTGCGCGTGGTACTTGCTCGACTTGCCAACAATCTTGCCGTAGAGCGCGTGCTTGACACGGCGCTCAATCAGCACGGTTACGGTCTTGGACCGCTTGTCGCTGACCACCTTGCCAATCAAGGTGCGCTTGAGGGATTTTTTAGCTTCCGTCATGGTGTGCTCCTTAAGTGGCGGACGAGTCAGCGCTTTGCTTCTCGACAAGAATGGTCTTGGCGCGGGCAATGTCGCGGCGCGCAATGCGCAGCGTAGCGGTGTTAGAAATTTGCTGCGTGGCTTTTTGCATCCGCAGACCAAAGTGAGCGCGTTGGAGCTCTTTGATCTCGGTTTGCAGGCCTGCAACGTCTTTTTTGCGCAGTTCAGTCGTTTTCATTTTTCAAAATTCTCCTGATTACTGGCCAATCATGCGGGCGACGAAGGTCGTACGCAAAGGCAGCTTGGCAGCCGCCAAACGAAACGCTTCACGGGCCAACTCTTCGGACACGCCGACGATCTCAAACACGATTTTTCCGGGCTGGATTTCAGCCACGTAGTACTCGGGATTGCCTTTGCCGTTACCCATACGCACTTCAGCAGGCTTTTGGGAGATCGGCTTATCGGGAAACACGCGGATCCAGATGCGACCGCCACGCTTGACGTGACGGGAAATTGCACGGCGTGCAGCTTCAATCTGGCGCGCCGTGAGGCGTCCGCGATCGGTGCATTTCAGACCAAAGTCACCGAACGCGACCGAGCTTCCTCGGGTCGCGATGCCGGTGTTACGGCCCTTCTGCTCTTTGCGGTATTTGCGACGAGCGGGTTGCAACATGGTTATTCTCCTTTGCCGTCAGCGGTAGCAGCACTGGTGCTGCCTGCCGACGCTGGCGCGCCAACGGTGCGAACGCGACGAACGGCGGGTTTAGAGGCGTCGAACCCTCCGGCCTCGACAGGCTTGTCGCTGCCATCCGCAGGCGCCGCATTGGCACCCATAGGACGACGCGCGCCGCGAGGAGCAGGACGGTCAGCGCCAGGGCGCGCACCACCTCGGTCATCACGGCGGGAGCCACGAGGACGGCGCTCTTCTTCAGCGCGGGGCTCATTGGCAGCAGGCAGGTCATTGCGGCCCAGCGTATCGCCTTTGTAAACCCAAACCTTGACACCAATGATCCCGTAGGTGGTTTTGGCTTCCGAAGTGCCGTAGTCGATGTCAGCGCGCAGGGTGTGCAAAGGCACGCGGCCTTCACGGTACCACTCGGTACGTGCAATCTCGATACCGTTCAGGCGGCCAGCCGACATGATTTTGATGCCCAGGGCACCCAGACGCATGGCGTTTTGCATGGCGCGCTTCATGGCGCGGCGGAACATGATGCGTTTCTCTAACTGCTGCGTGATGGAGTCAGCGATCAGCTTGGCATCGATTTCGGGCTTGCGCACTTCTTCGATGTTCACTGCCACGGGCACACCGAGCTGCTTGCTCAGGTCGCGCTTCAAGTTCTCAATGTCCTCACCCTTTTTACCTATCACGACACCAGGACGCGACGAGTAAATCGTGATGCGAGCGTTCTTGGCAGGACGCTCGATCAGGATGCGAGACACCGAAGCATTTTTCAGCTTCGCTTTGAGGTATTCACGGACCTTGATGTCTTCGGCCAACATGCCGGCGAAATCGCGGTCACTGGCGTACCAGCGAGAAGACCAATTACGGCTAACGCTCAGGCGAAAGCCGGTTGGATGGATTTTTTGTCCCATATATATCCGAGCCTCTTAATTGCCGACCGTCACGTACACATGGCACGTGGGCTTGCGGATTTGGTTGCCGCGGCCTTTGGCGCGGGCCGTAAAGCGACGCAGCGATGCACCTTGTTCGACGAAGATGGTTTTCACCTTCAGCTCGTCGATGTCAGCACCGTCATTGTGTTCAGCGTTTGCGATGGCTGATTCCAGGACCTTTTTGATGATTCCGGCGGCTTTTTTCTGCGTGAATTGCAAAATATTGAGCGCTTGATCCACCTTTTTGCCGCGAATCAGGTCCGCGACCAAACGGCCTTTGTCAACCGATAAACGAACGCCACGAAGGGTTGCACGTGTTTCCATGGTCACCTCCTTATTTCTTCTGGACTTTTTTGTCCGCAGGGTGGCCCTTGAAAGTACGGGTCAGAGCGAACTCACCCAACTTGTGGCCAACCATTTGGTCAGTGATGTATACGGGCACGTGCTGCTTGCCGTTGTGCACCGCAATGGTCAGACCGATGAAATCGGGCAAAACCATGGAACGACGCGACCAGGTTTTGATCGGTTTTTTGTCTTTGTTGGCAACGGCTTTTTCCGTTTTTGCCAACAAATGGTGGTCCACAAAGGGGCCTTTTTTGAGAGAACGAGTCATTTACCTGCCCCTTACTTCTTGCGACGCGACACGATCATGACCTGCGTGCGCTTGTTGTTACGGGTACGGTAACCCTTGGTCAAATTGCCCCAAGGATCCACTGGGTGACGGCCTTCGCCCGTCTTGCCTTCGCCACCGCCGTGCGGGTGATCCACCGGGTTCATGACGGTACCGCGAACGGTAGGACGAATGCCCATCCAACGCTTGACACCGGCTTTACCGAGTTGGCGCAGGCTGTGCTCTTCGTTGGCGACCTGGCCAATGGTGGCGCGGCAGTCGATATGGATCTTGCGAACCTCACCCGAGCGCAGGCGAACCTGGGCGTAAGTGCCTTCGCGAGCCAGCAAGGTAGCTGACGTGCCAGCCGAGCGGATGATTTGCGCACCCTTGCCGACTTGCAACTCCACGCAGTGGATGATGGAACCCACTGGAATGTTGCGCACTGGCAGGGTGTTGCCAACACGGATGGGGGCTTCAGAGCCGCTCATCACCGAGGCACCGACTTCCAAACCACGCGGTGCAATGATGTAGGTGCGCTCGCCATCGGCGTAGCACAACAGGGCAATATGCGCCGAACGGTTAGGGTCGTACTCAATACGCTCGACTTTTGCCGGGATTCCATCCTTCATGCGACGGAAGTCAACCACACGGTAATGGTGCTTGTGACCACCGCCCTTGTGACGGGTGGTGATATGACCATTGTTGTTACGGCCAGCGTGCTGGAACTGAGGCTCCAGCAAAGCAGCGTGCGGCGCACCCTTGTACAGGTGGTCCCGCGAGATTTTCACCACGCCACGACGGCCTGGTGAAGTGGGTTTCATTTTAATGACAGCCATGATTACGCAGCCTCCCCGCCAAGGTTCAGCTCTTGACCTGGTTTGAGCATGACATAGGCCTTGCGAACATTGTCGCGGCGACCCATAGACTTGCCAAAACGCTTGCTTTTGCCTTTGGTGTTAACCACCGAGACGCCCTTGACTTCGACCTTGAACATCAATTCCACTGCGGCCTTGATTTCGTACTTGGTAGAGTCTTGGAGCACTTTGAAGGTGACCACATTGTTCTTTTCAGCGACCATGGTTGCCTTCTCAGACACGATGGGCGCAATCAGAACCTGCATCAATCGACCTTCGTCGAATTTAGATAGATTGGGGCCGTGGCTCATGCGAACATCTCCTTGAGTTTGTCCATCGCAGCCTTGGTCACCAGAACCTTACGGTAGTGCACCAGGGACACGGGGTCCGCATAGCGGGGCTCGACCACCAAGATGTTGACCAGGTTGCGAGAGGCCAGGTACAAGTTTTCGTCGACTTCATCGGCGATTACGAGCACAGACTGCAGGTTCATCGCTTTGAACTTGGCCGCCAGAGGCTTGGTCTTGGGCGAGTCAACGGTCAGTGAGTCCACCACAGCGAGACGGCCTTCGCGGGCCAGCTGCGACAAGATCGCAGCCATACCAGCGCGGTACATCTTTTTGTTGATTTTTTGGCTGAAGTTTTCGTCAGGCATGTTCGGGAAAATACGACCGCCTCCGCGCCACAAGGGCGAGGACGTCATACCAGCGCGCGCGCGGCCGGTTCCCTTTTGCTTGAAAGGCTTCTTGGTCGAATGGTGCACTTGCTCGCGGTCTTTTTGGGCCCGCGTGCCTTGGCGCGCATTGGCTTGGAAAGCCACAACCACTTGGTGCACCAAGTCTTCGTTGTAAGCACGACCGAACACCGTTTCAGGCGCGTCGTACTTGGAGGTCGCTTGACCTTGATCGTTCAGGAGTTCGAGCTGCATCAGTTCGCTCCTTTGGCAGATGGGCTTTTCACTTTGACAGCAGGACGCACGGTGACGAAACCGCCGGCCGAGCCAGGGATTGCGCCCTTGATCATCAGCAATTGGCGGGCTTCATCGACGCGGATCACGTCCAGGTTTTGGGTGGTGACGGTGTCGTCGCCCAAATGCCCGGTCATGCGTTTGCCTGGAAACACGCGACCTGGGTCTTGGGCCATACCGATGGAGCCGGGCACATTGTGCGAACGGCTATTGCCGTGCGACGCGCGCTGCGAGCTCATGTGGTGGCGCTTGATGGTTCCAGCGTAGCCCTTACCGATGGTCGTGCCCTGCACGTCCACTTTTTGGCCTACGGCAAATAAACCGGACACCGCGAGCACAGAACCGGCTTGGTACTGGGCTGCAACGTCAGCAGTAATGCGGAATTCCTGGATGATTTCACCGGCTTCTACGCCCGCTTTTGCGAGGTGACCGGCAATAGGCTTGGTGATGCGCGATGCTTTGCGCGCCCCAAACGTCACCTGCAAGGCAACGTAGCCATCGTTCGCCTGGGTTTTGATCTGCGTCACACGGTTGTTGGACACATCTACCACCGTCACAGGAACAGCGTCCCCGTCGTCGGTGAATAGGCGCATCATGCCAACTTTGCGACCCAGCAACCCTAAGTGATTGCTAAGACTCATTGTTTTCTCCGTAACTCCCACCGCTGCCACTTCAATTGGCGGCAACGTTTTTGCGTGGGAGACTGTTAATAAAACCGCCCGGTGGTTCCCCGTCTTTCGACCAAGAGCCTTACGGGCAGCCCACGATTATAGCCTTTGGTTTGCGCTTGTGTGCGGCCTTTGGCGATAAATCGCTTGTAAGGGCAGACTCCGCTTATGCGGCGCCTGCCAAAACTGCTATTACTGCAGCTTGATTTCTACATCTACGCCAGCGGGAAGGTCGAGCTTCATCAGCGCGTCAACGGTTTTGTCGGTCGGGTCGACAATGTCCATCAGGCGCTGGTGGGTGCGAATTTCAAACTGATCGCGGCTGGTTTTGTTGACGTGCGGCGAGCGCAAGATGTCAAAACGCTTCATGCGGGTCGGCAAAGGCACGGGGCCTTTGACAATCGCGCCGGTGCGCTTTGCGGTTTCAACGATCTCTGCTGCAGACTGGTCGATCAACTTGTAATCGAATGCCTTCAGGCGAATACGAATTTTTTGCTTGGTTGCCATGGTAATTCCTTGTTTTTTGCGAATTACGCGATGATTTTCGCAACCACGCCCGCACCCACGGTGCGACCGCCTTCGCGAATGGCGAAGCGCAAGCCTTCTTCCATCGCAATCGGGTTGATCAGCTTGACCGTGATCGACACGTTGTCGCCCGGCATCACCATCTCTTTGCCTTCTGGCAACTCGATCGCACCGGTCACGTCCGTGGTACGGAAGTAGAA
>CANEVH010000052.1 GCA_947442105.1 Comamonadaceae bacterium
TCAGCAACATCAATCAACTCATCAAGGCGATTCATGAGTTCACAGCCGCGTACAACGAGAACGCTGCGCCCTTTGTGTGGCGCAAACGCGAAGTCAAAGGTGCACAGCTTCGAAATACTATCGTCAATTTAAGCAATTAAACACTAGGCTATTGCCCCGCCATGCACACCATGAAACTCTGCATCCTGGACCGCGACGGCACCATCAACCAAGACCGGGACGATTTCGTCAAGTCCGCCGACGAGTGGCAGCCGCTGCCCGGCGCGCTGGAGGCCATTGCCCGCATCAACCACGCGGGCTGGCACGTGGTGGTAGCCAGCAACCAGTCGGGCCTGGGGCGCGGCTTGTTTGACGTGGCCGCGCTCAACGCCATCCACACCAAGATGCACCGCATGCTAGCCGCCGTCGGGGGCCGGGTGGAAGCGGTGTTTTACTGCCCGCACGCGCCCGAAGAAGCCTGCACCTGCCGCAAACCGGCGCCGGGTTTGTTCACCCAAATTGCCGAGCGCTATGGCGTGTCTTTGGCGGGCATGCCCTCGGTGGGCGACTCGGCGCGTGATCTGGTGGCCGCCGTGGCCGTGGGATGCGTGCCGCACGCGGTGCTGACCGGCAAGGCCGCCGCTTTTGTAGGCCATGGCCTGCCGCCCAGCTACCCGGCGCATACTGTGGTGCACGCCGATTTGGCGGCGTTTGCCGACTATTTGGTGGCCCAGACCTAGGTCGGGCCGCTTGCGCATTGTTCTCCACGAGGTAAATCACCGATGTCCTTTGTTCGTTCGGTCTTGCACATGCTGTGGATGGTGCTCACGGTGATTCCCTGGGCCACGGTGCTCATCCTCGTGTCGATTTTTGTGCGCGGCGACCGTCTGTGGTGGGTGGCGGCGGGCTGGTTGCGTTGCGCCATTTTTGGCGCGCGCTTTATCTTGGGCATCAAGGTCCGCGTGACTGGCATGGAGCACCTGCCCGTGGGCAAAAACAGTGGCGCGATTTTGCTGGTCAAGCACCAGTCCACGCTGGAGACTTTTTTGCTGCCCGCCATCATGCCGCACCCGCTGGCCTTTGTGTTCAAGAAAGAGCTGCTCTACGTGCCGTTTTTTGGCTGGTCCATGGCGCGGCTGGACATGATCCATATCGACCGCAGCCTGCGCGCCCGTGCCTTTGCCAAGGTGGTGTCGCAGGGCAAAGAGCTGCTGGCGCGCGGCGTGTGGGTCATCATGTTCCCCGAGGGCACGCGCATACCGCGCGGCGAAAAAGGCGAATACAAGTCCGGCGGCACGCGCCTGGCGATTCAAACCGGGGCGCCGGTGTTCCCGATTGCGGTGAATTCGGCCACGTGCTGGCCGCGCAAGGCCTTTGTCAAGCACCCCGGCACCGTGGACGTGTCGATTGGCCCGGCCATCTCGGGCGAAGGCCGCCGCCCCGAAGAAATGATGCGCGAGGTGGAGACCTGGATAGAGACCGAAATGCACCGCCTCGACCCCGAGGCCTACCCCGCCGCCGCCTGAGCTGTAGCCGAGGTATTGCGTGCACCCCTTGTTGCGCTTCACGCTAGATTTGTTTGATCCCCCGCCGCCGCAAGCCCCGGCGCCAGGCAGCGCACGACCGCGCGCCAAACCGTCCCAACCCGTAGTGCCGCCAGCGAACCATGCGGCCTTGCCCGCGAGCCGACCGGTGCCAGGCGTCGAATTCGTTCACCCCCAGGCCACGCGCCAAGTGCATTTGGACGGGGTCTTGGTGGCCTACGCCCTGGTGCGCGGCAAGCGGCGCACCATTGGCATGGTGGTCGGTCCTGACGGTCTGGGCGTGCGCGCGCCGCGCTGGACGACGCTCCATGAAATTGACGCGGCCTTGCAAAGCAAGGCGCAGTGGATTGTGCGCAAGCTGCGGGAAACCCAAGAGCGCCATGCGCAGCAGCTCCAAACCCGCATCGAGTGGCGCGACGGTGCGCAGTTCCCTTACCTGGGTGGCACGGTGCGCTTGCTGCTCGACCCAAGCCACCGCTTTGTGGGCGCAGGCGCGCAGCTCGACGACGTGCCCTTGCCTGTGCCTGAGGGCGCGACGCCGCCTTTGCCCGGCGCCGCCGTGCGCCTGCTGCGCGTCGCCTTGCCACCCACGGCCAGCGCCGCGCAAATTCGCGACGCGGTGCAGGCTTGGCTCATGCGCCAGGCGCTGGACCTGTTTGCCCAGCGCCTGGCGCACTTTGGCCCTTTATTGCAAGTGCAGCACAAGCGCCTGGCGCTCAGCAGCGCGGGTACGCGCTGGGGCAGCGCCCGCAGCGACGGCTCCATCCGCCTGAACTGGCGCCTCATGCACTTTGCTTTGCCGGTCATCGACTACGTGGTCGCCCACGAGCTCAGCCACCTGCGGGTGATGAACCACAGCCCCCAGTTCTGGGACACGGTGCGCAGCGTGGTGCCGGACTACCCGGTGCAGCGTACGCGGCTTAAAGATGACAGCGTGCCGACCTGGTGAGCTGACGGGCTGGGCCACGCACCGTGGGCCAAGTCAACTATTGACCTCAAAGCGCACGTAATCTTGTAGCCGCGTGGACTCTGCTACCTCGTCGTGGGGCAGCAGCAAGTATTTCCATGGCTTTGTTCCCACCTGGACGGAGTGCGCCGATGCGTGCGTGCACCAGCGCGCAGCGGCAGCCGACTTGGCTTGAACCTCTTGGGAATGGATGTCGGCTCTGGCTTTGGTTTCCACCATGAAGATGGTCGAATCCGTTTCTGCCACGAAGTCGGGGATGTACTCCGGCTGCTCCGTACCCAGCTTGTAGAAGATCTGGAACTGGCCCTTAGCCGGCTTGAACCACTTGATCGCATCCCGCTCCAAAATCACGGCAAAGCGCCGCTCCGTGTCGGAGTCGAATTTTTGCAAGGGGTAAAGGCAGCGCGCGAAGCCGCCGAAAAGCATCTGTTTAATCCGACCCAAGTCGGTAACGGTTTCTCGGAAGTGATGCGCCGTCTGGCCTGCGGTGGTCGTGTAGTTGCAGGCTTTGAGTTCTGTGAAGCCACGGCTGATTTGCACATCGTACTCGGTGGCTTCTTCCCAGAAATGCGCCATCATCTCGGCCCGAATCAGCCGGGCCAGCTCTGCGCTGTAGGTATCAAACACCTCATGCAAATCGCTATCCGAATAGTTTTGTGCTTGGTAGTGGGCGACCGCTTGGCCTGCCAGTTCATACAGTAGCGTAGCCTGCGTGAAGTAGTCGATGTCGTCGTGGTCGATTAACTGCTTAACGATGTAGTCCTCGAAACGATTCTCCCGCATACCTGCCTCTCGGCTCATCGTGAACTGCGTATTCGTGCGCAGCTCCTGCCCCACGATTTCACGCTGACCGGGCTGGAAATTCGGAAGCGGGCCCAACTTGAATGAATGGAAACCCGTAGTGACCTCACCAGTTGGCACAACCGCAATGCGGGGTATGTCGATGGTTTGGTCCACGACGACTGCGGTGGTCTTGGCGACCACGGCTGACAGGTCAAGCGCAGGCATCTCGCCGTCGGTGCCGGATAGCAACTCTTGCTGCGCAGGGCGCAGGCGCTCAGTCACTTCTGCCAAGATGGCCGCCTGCACATTCGCGTTAAGCAGCGCGCCGCTGCTTGGCACCAAATCGCGCTTTACCTCGTATTTGCCGATCACCTCCATCACCATCAGGGCGGCTTGGCGCTCGCGCTCTGTAGTGAATACAGGCGCATAGATTGGGGCGGCCGCAGCGGCCCCCGAGTGTGCTGGGGCGCTGGGAATGGCTGGTGCATCGGCCAGCCCCAGGCGCGTCATCACACCTGAGCCGACTTGGACGCTCACCTTCCTGTCGTCGGCGCTTGGGGCTTCAAGGATCACCTGCTTCAGCCGGATCGGTGAATCGCCCCGATTTGCCTCGTCAATGATTTCTTGAAACTTGTCATGCGCCACGATGTTGAGGCGATCCACCGCCGCCACGCCGGTACGCTTGCCATAGGGCAGACGAAGGCCGCGCCCGATGGACTGCTCAATCAGCGTGCGCGCATTAGCCGCGCGCAAGGGCACGATGGTGTAGAGGTTGGTCACGTCCCAGCCCTCTTTGAGCATGTTGACGTGAATGACGATCTCGGTCGGCTCCTCTACGCTCTCCACCGCCAGGAGCTTGGTAATCATCTCCTCCTCCTCGGCCCCGGTGCGGCTGGAGTCCACCTGGATAACCTTGTCCGCGTAGCGCCCCCCATAGAAGGCCGAAGACTCAATCAGCGTCTTGAGCTGCGACGCATGCGTCGTGTCCCGTGCAATCACCAGCATGAACGGTTTTACAACCTTGACGCCGTTTTCGCGGGCGTAGGTCAGCAGCTCTACCTTGGTGGTTTCGTGCAGACGCACGCCATCCTCCAGCTTGATCTTTTCCACTTCCTCGGGCGTATGGGCACGGGCGTCGAAGTTGCGTTGGGTCACGGCGGCGGGCTCTTTGACAAAGCCGTCTTCCATGGCCCGCGCCAAGGGGTAGTCCATCACCACGTTCTTGAAGGGCACGGGGCCACGCGTGGATTCCACAAACGGCGTAGCCGTCACCTCTAGGCCAAACAGCGGCTTCAGATCATTGATAGACCGAACCCCGGCACTGGCGCGGTAGCGGTGCGACTCGTCCATCAGCAGCACCAGGTCTGGCAGATTGGCCAAATGGTTGAAGTAGCTGTCGCCCAGCACTTCCTTCACCCGCTTGATACGGGGCTCTTTGCCGCCCCGCACCTCGGAGTTGATTTTGGAAATGTTGAAGATGTTGATACGCACATCGTGCGCAAAGTCTGCGGGCGCATCCGCCACCGCTACGCCCGATTGGTCGTAGTTGTCGCCGGTAATTATGAGCGGCGCTTGCTGCGCAAACTCGGCAATGCCCTTGAACACATACTTGGGCGTGTTGGGCGTGAAGTCTGCAATCAGCTTGTTGTAAATCGTCAGGTTAGGCGCCAGCACAAAAAAGTTCTTGATGCCGTGCGCCAGATGCAAGTAAGCCACAAACGCACCCATCAGCCGCGTCTTGCCAACGCCGGTAGCGAGCGCGAAGCACAGCGAGGGGAACTCGCGCTCAAAGTCTTCCAGCGTCTGGAACTCCGCCTTGAGCGTCGCCAGTATTGCCGGCACATTCTGTTCGTGGCCAAGCAACTCCGGCGCTGCATCCAGCGCGCGCGCCAGTTTCGCGAGCGATTCGGCCTGCGGTGGGCGCAGCGACAAGCGCCCAGCCACATGGTTTTGCACGCGCGCGTTCATTGTTTACTCCCTTTGTCTTTATGGCTTTTGGCTTGGCGTTTGATCGTCTGGCCCAGTTGCTTGACCGGTTGTGCAATCGCTTTTTCAAAATCATGCTCCACCGCACTTTGCGCCAGCGAGGTTCGTTGCTGGTACTGCGCAAAAGCGGCCTCTGCCTTGGCTTTGGCCACCACTGCTGACACCTTGCCCGCGTGGGTCAATATCTCCTTGCGCGTCAGACGCAAAAAATCGTCTAGCTGTGTGCGCCAGTCGTTCATCGTCATGGGCTGGCGCGCTGTAGCTTGTAGCTCAGCCACCTCGATATAGGCCATCACGATGCGGTTGAGCGCCTCCAGCTCCTCGGCGGTCAAAAAGTTTTTGGCCACGCTCACGTCGGCCAACCGAATTGGCAGACCCTTGGCTTGTCCAGGCCAGTTAGTGGCACCCACATGGGGCAGTGCGCCATCCACGCGCAAACTCACCAACTCACTGGCCGTGTGCCCGTGCACCGCCCAATGCAGCTTGTTTTGCACCGTGGCAAAAAACGTCTGCGCCGCATCGGTGTTGGCGCTGTAGTCGATGCTGGTGGCGAATATGTCCAACACCTTGCGCCAGAACTCTTTTTCTGACGAGCGGATGTCGCGAATACGCGCCAGCAAACGCTCGAAATAAGTGGCGTCTTCGCCGCTCTTGAAGCGCGCATCGTCCAGCGCAACGCCCTCAGTCAAATACGCCTTGAGCAAGTCGGTGGCCCAGCGGCGAAACTGCGCACCCCGGTGCGAACGCACTCGGTAACCCACCTGCAGCACCACATCCAGGTTGTAGTGATCGGTCAGCCTTTCTACGGTGCGTGCGCCTTCAGGGGCAACTATTCGGAATTTCCGAATAGTTCGATCGGCCTCCACCTCGCCATCGTTGTAGATGGTGCGCAAATGCCCATTGATGGTGGGCACCGACACCTGGTACAGCACAGACAATTGTTTTTGCGTGAGCCACAGAGTGCCATCGGTCAGGCGAATCTGCACCCGCGTAAGCGCATCTTCGGTCTGGTACAGCAAAAACTCGCCCTGCGGCGAAGGCACTTCGGGCACTGGCGCCTGGCTCATGCGTCACCCTCGCCAAACAAGCCCGGCTGCGGCGCAGCTTGTTTTGTGGCCCGAGTGGCCCCGTACCCGGTGCACATTCTCATCCCCAATCGCTGCGGCGCAGCTTGTTTTGTGGCCCGAGTGGCCCTGGCCGCAGGAGCGGCAACCGGCTCTTCTTGCGCCATGGGCAAATTAGCCACGTTCAGGCTGTAGTCGTCATGGCCCCACTCGCAGCGCGTCAACACCATCTTGGGAATTTTCTTGAGCGTCAGGTTGGGCCAGCGTTCGGCGGCTTTGGCAGCAGTCACGCCGTGATAAGCCGCGCAACACACCAGCAGGCTTTGTTCTTCACCTACCTCGTCGGCCAAGGCTTGCAGCTGCTCGGCAGACAAGTTTTGCGTGGTTACATAAATATAGTCGCGCTCACTCGAATGGCCGTGCTGCCACCAGCGTGTTTCAGATGGTGCGTAAGTAAATGCCTCTAGCTTGCACAAAGCCTCGGACAACTGCGCCGGGTTGTACGCCGGGTTGATGACCGGGTTGCCCCAGCGGTCGTTGACGATCAGGCTTGGTGCCAATATGTAGTAACGGAAGCCGCCGCCGCCTTGCCAGCCAACCGCCTTCGAAATCCCACCTTGGTCTTCGCCATTGATGACGGATTGCAGCCTGGGGATGACGTGGGTGTGGCAATGCCCACCGAGTTCAACCATGATCCACCAACGCCCCATCTTGTGGGCCACTGCGCCAGTGGTTCCAGAGCCTGCAAATGAATCGAGGACGATATCCCCAGGCTTTGTGGCTAGGTCGAAACATCGTTTGATGAGCGCTTCTGGCTTTTTGCCCTTTGGAAACTCCACTCCACCTTCGTTGTGAAGATTATTGGAAAGAATGTCGTCCCAAAGACTGGTGAGCGGCTCGCCAGCAACATACTCACCATCGATCAGCTTCAACTTGTCGGAGTAAAAGAGAATTCGTTGTCCTCCGATGAAATACATATCTGAATACCCGTCGCGCCCGAGTTTCATTACAACGGCAGGGTCAGCGCGAGATGTATCAATCATCTCGCGAGCAGCGCTACTTACTGCAGAGTAGTCGGGCCTTGCAAGCTGAATCACTCGTCCTGCATTTTGGAGGACGAAGCTGGCAATCTTCTCTTCGTATTCGTCGCCCAATGTTTTCTTGAGACCTCGCTCTGGCAAACCAAGGCTTGCGGCGAAGGCACTGGTAAGAGTGGTGAAGCTCCAGCTCTCAAATGGGGCCTCATAGTTTTCTATGTATTGCCCATATCGCTTGTCTCGCTCCGCTCGGGCAGTGAATACACGGTTTGGAGCCCACAACGACTTGTTCTTGGCATAAATGAGAATGAAGTTGGTGGTACTTACCACGCCAGGATTGATCGACTTGTGTCCAGTCGCAGATCCCTGCTTGAACGAGACGATTGATACCCGGTTGGCTCGTCCAAACACTTCGTCGAGCAGAACGACTAGGTATCCAAGTTCGTTATCGTCGATATGGACAAAAAGTGTGCCATCTTCAGACATTAGACGGCGGAGGACTTCTGCGCGATCACGAAGCAATCCTAGCCAAATCGAATGCTCGTATCCATCGTCGTAGTGCTCAAAAGCCTGCTGTGTATTAAACGGTGGATCAATGTATACGCACTTTACCTTGCCAGCAAACTCCTGCTCCAGCGCCTTGAGCGCCAACAAGTTATCCCCAAAGATCAGCCGGTTGTCAAAAATATCCGCATCCGAAAACCGCTGCTTCGCGTGATACGACCGCGCCGGGTCTTCCAACAAAATGCGCGGCTCCAACTGCGGCCGCTTCTCCTTGCCGATCCAGGTGAGTTCTAGTTTTTGTTTGCTCATTTTCAATAGACTTTATATTTGTAAGGCGACTCCAATTTCGCGCAGCCATGACCTGACTTCATCAGACGTGTCAACCTCACTCAATAGGTTAGGGGTCATTTGACTGACTATTTTATTGTTAAGAATTTTTTTGCATTTTTTGAATTGAATGGTGAGGCACTGGCTACCAGCGCGGGCACATCATCAAAATCAAGACCTTGCCCTGCATAGGTTGAAAAGGAATTTTGTAGCAAACTTAAATGCAAATAATTCTCTAATTCTCTTTTTGAGGTAACCCACGCTTTGCAATTATGTCGGGCATTCCAATCGTTTACTTGTTTCTGGTATTTAGCAGGATTAGGTGGGGTTTTATCACG
Source organism: Comamonadaceae bacterium (assembly GCA_947442105.1). Classification (GTDB taxonomy): domain Bacteria; phylum Pseudomonadota; class Gammaproteobacteria; order Burkholderiales; family Burkholderiaceae_C; genus Allorhodoferax. Next base: position 8,530 of record CANEVH010000052.1, read on the forward strand.
ATCAGTCAAGTAAAACTCTGGGCGGTTCAAATTTACGAGCCGGTTACGCCACAAGTCCAAACTGCTTCCCCCTAAAGGTACAAATACCAACGCTCCTGACTTTTCGGCTTCAATCAGATCAGGGATGTCCGACTCTGTTGCCGCCAAAATCTTTGAGATGTGTCCCAAGAAGCTAATGTCGTGTTTACCTTCCACACCCAAAAAAGCCTTGATATCGTGGTCTGGTAAAACACCCAAAGTTGAGATAATTTTTGGTAAAGTTTCATCATCAGAGCCTAGCGCAACACTTGGTTCATCATTCGACTTATGAATCAAACGCAAGCAGTTTTGATTTACACGTCTTGCCAATGTTGGCGTGTGTGTTGTCAAAATAACTTGGCAACGGTTCTGCTCAACAAGTTGTTCAAAGGCATTTAGCAGCATTTTTTGATGATCGGGATGCTGGCTTGTTTCTGGCTCTTCGACTGCATAAATGACGCCAGTATCTCGTTCACCAACAGCACTTTCTGCTTGCGCACGGAAAAAATTCAACAAGACCAATCGGCGAGTTCCACTACCCCGTTTATTTATAGGTATGTCATCCTCGCCGGTCAATGACACCTTAAACAATGAATCCCAATTCTTGTTTTCAACAGAGGGATTCATCTGGCTAGCAAGCTCCGGATTCATCTCTCGAATTTTCTCAACCGTCCTAGCAGCGACGGCTTTAAGTTCCAATTGAATTTCTGCAATCACATTGTTCAATTCAACTTCTTTGCGACGAATGACCTCTTTAATTGCTATTTTCATCGGATCTTGCGCCTCAGCATCTTGATCCGTACTGGCTCGATCAGACTTGAATAATGCATACACAGGCATGTACTTCTCAATTTGGTCTAAAGCATCTTTGGCGGATTCCTTTTTCAAGGCCACTTCGCGCTCTTGAACTTGAAGGTTTGCTATTGACTGCCAGATCGCTGCACGGACTTGGGCCTTTATCGTCTGGTTCACACTTGAAAGATCAACATTCAGTTGCTGCGCTTTAGTCTTGAGCTCTGTCAATTTGAGCGATAGCAAATCATCAACACCCGCTGCTGACGGATGACTTGCAATCGCAAATGCAGACATTTTTCCGCTTGCACCGCTGCAATCGTATTTTTTCACGATCTCTAATCGACCATCGGATCGAACCAAGTATTCCGCCTGCAACGTAGTTGGGCTCAACTCATCAATGATGAGTGAGACTGGAAGCTCGTCGAATACACATGAAATTTTCACATCTGCAGAACCACTGCGGACGCAGCAATCGGAGCGATCAATTCTTTCATTATTAAAGTAAATATCGAGCGCTTCTAGAATCGTTGACTTACCTGCGTCATTGCGACCTACCAGAACTGTCAACGCATCGACTGGAATTACAGTTTCCTGTTCGTATCCGCGAAAATTTTTCAGTTTAATTTCAGCCAACTTCATTTTCTATCTCCCTTGTGATAATTGATTCGGAACGAAACAAAGACTACCGATGACTTGAAACAATAGTTAGGTCATTCTCATAACCTGATTCGACTGCGCGCCTGCGCCCGCAACTGAAGCTCTGCATTGACCTGCGCATAAAGCAGCGCAGAAGCGTTTTCACGGTCAGTCAAGACCAGCGTGAGGGCATATGGCTCCAGCACTTCCTCATCCATTGCCCAAACACTGTCTTGACGGGTCACGACAACAAAAACCTTTTGCTGTCTTGCAAGCGCTTGTTTAAATGCCCATCGTGAAACCTGCAAAGTGCCATCTTTCCTGTCAAGGTTAGACAGCCAGCGGTTTGTATTTCGTTCACCAATGCCTTCATCCCGGTTGCGCTGGAAACCTTGCTCAACTTCCGCTGAGGAGCTTGCGGTAACCAGGCTGAACGAGAGTCTGGTTTTGCGGTAGTCCAATCGAGTGGTTCGCACTTCAGGGCTGTAAGCGAGTGCAACCGAAACTTCACGACTCCGTCTGCGGCCTTGCCAAAAGTTCTCAGAAGTCGGTAATTCAAAAATATGGTGCTGATTATTGGCAATCTGCTCTTCAGCCAACAAGGTCACTGCATCGTCCAATGATCGGTACAACGCAGCATCGTTCACCTGGCCATACCCCACAAATCGAGTTATCCGGTCTTTGGTTTGGGTTTTGTCAGCAACCGTGAGCAGTCCCTCGGTCGCAGCAGGCCAATAGGCATGTGCGCCCAGCATTGCGCGCAATAGGTTGGGCGTTGCATAAGGCAGGTCTTGTAGCAGTCGCGCAGCCTTGTGGGCCACCACCGGGGCCGCATAGCTGGTGCCAAGGTCTTCGCGGAACGCGCCGCCGCCCGGCTGTCCAAAGCCACCGTTCAATGACAGCACGCCTAAACCTTGATGCCTGGCTCGGTTCGTTCCACGGATGATGGCCACGTTGCCCGCATGCTCGACCAGGTCGGGCTTGATAGCGCCATTGATGGATGGCCCTGTGCGGGTCAAAGGCGAGGGCTGCCCTGAACGCGCAAGAATTCGTTCCTCAATTCGGTCTGGGTAGCGTTGTGCGTCTTTGCTGGCTTCATGATGGGCCAATCCACCAACGGTCAGCACATTAAGTGCCGTAGCAGGGTCAAGCAAACGTGTCGAATCGTGAAAAAGGTAATCGGGATAACTGGCTTGGACTTCATCCAAATACAAGTTCCCCGTCGGGACAACGAACAAAACACCCAGTTCACGCGTAAGGCGATCGAGCGTATAAGCCAGACCACGCAGGTGACGACCGTCGTAAATTTTGTTGCGGTCACCGTAACTCAGATTAAACACGCGGCAGCCGTATTGTTCTTGCAGATCACGCACGGCACGCTCAACCGCTTTTTCTACAAACTCGGTTTGGTCTTGGTCGTCATCTTTAAAAACTTTGCCCGAGAACAGGCGCAGTTGCGGCATAAACTGCCGCTGACGTACACAAGTCTCTACATCGCCATACAAGGCAATACCGCCCACAAAAGTGCCGTGCCAGTGAGGGCTTGCGTCGTTGGGACTGGTCTCTCCTGCAACATAGCCTTGCACATCCCCCACCGCTTGCCCAAGCAAGGGGTGACCAGGCGTCAGGCCAGAATCAAGCACTGCGACAGCAGGTGCCGCCGCATCAGGTGCAGGTGGTTCAGGGATGTTGTTGACATCCATCGTGAGCAGTTGCACGCTAGTGCCCAAGCGCGGGGGCAAGTCGACCATGCGCACATCACGATGGCGCAATAACGCGGCTGCTTGGGTATGGTTGCAACGTACGCGCACCATCATCAATGATGGCTGTGCCACATCGTCCAAGCGTTCGATTTGGTTATCGTCAAGCCAGGCTTTGAATGCCGTCATTTCGGCTTGGCGCAGGTCTGTGCGCTCTTGCGGCCACAGCTCTGCATCAAGGACAAAGGTGTCGGCGGTTGGAAACCCTTGTTCGCGCAGTGCCACCCCAGTTCGGTCTTCTGGGGTCCAACTTTCAAAGTCAGATATGGCAAAGAGCAACTCTTTCCGGTTGACAGTGCCGTCCCGCGCCAAAGTTGATAGGCGACTTTCAAACTCACGCATGCCTTGCGCGGTCGCAAAGGCCAATACGATCGATTTGCCCTCTTGGCTCAGGACTTCAACGCCCGTGATCTGCTCAAACTTGGGCAGAATCCCAACACCTTCGGTTAGGCGGATTTTGATTAATTTCCGATCATCAAAGCCTGTCGCATCTCGGAATTCAGGCTGTCGCTGGTAGTTTGAAAATCGCCCCAGCAATGAGCTGCCAAATTGTCGAGGGTCACTTGGCGGTGGGGCCAAAGGTTTTTTGACTTGCCTGCGGTGCCTTTCAGGCTGAGGTGTTTCTCTGCTGATGCGCAGATGTTCGTAGCTCATTGCCTCCTCCATCTCAATTTATTTTTTGTGGCGATATTCGCGTGCAAGTGCGGCGTCTATATGCTTTCTTTCAAGGAATTCACGACTTGACAGGATCATTTCTTTGATGGCGCGTCGAAGGACTCGCTCTATGTCGGCATGTGACATGCCTTTGAATTGCGATGCGATCTGGCCGTCTTCGGGCTCAAAGTTGCGGCGCACACCTGAAAGCTTTAAGGCCAGCAGGCGTTTAATTTGGTCCAGCGTGGGCAACTCAAACTGTATAACTTCGTCAAAGCGCCGCCAGACCGCTTTGTCCAACAAGCTTTCGTAATTCGTCGTGGCAATCAAGATACTGTCACCACGGTAGCTGTCCATCATTTGCAAAACGGCGTTAACAGATCGTTTGAGTTCGCCATGGTCAGCGCTGTCACCCCGGTCTTTTGTGAGCGCATCAAACTCATCAAACAGGGCAACCACGGGTTGTTGAGAAATGAAGTCGAACACCTTGCGCAAGTTGGCAGCGGTTTCGCCTAAAAAAGAGGAAATCACGGAGTCCAAGCGGACCAACACCAGCGGCATTGCCAAAGCATTGGCCACCACTTCAGCGGCCAAGGTTTTGCCGCATCCAGGTGGCCCACAAAAAAGCAGCTTTTGCGCAGGCTGCATGCCATATGAGCGGAGAACATCTGCCCGGTTGTGCTCCAGCAGTATTTCGTCAAGCAGTGATTTACTAGTGTCTGACAAGACCAAGTCTTTCTCTTCCCGAATGACAGGACGAGTCTCCAGAAGGTCGAGGCCACTGTCTTTGTTGGCGGGTAAGTTGCTCACCGTATGAAATTTTCGACTTTGCGCCGGGGTGGTCATGCGGTCGCCGTAGAGCAGGCGCTCAAGGTCGTTGGCCAACAAGTGGTGCTGCTTTTGACGTTCCTCGTCAATAATGGACTGGGACGCCAGTCGAAAGCCCGCTAGATCACCTTCCGTGCCGGCTCGGATGAGTTGTCTGAGTACTTTACCGCTGGCCATATTTATCTCCTAGATTGGTGAAATCTTACAAGCCGCTGCATCGTCCCGACCGCATCATTTCGTCGGTATTGGCAACCTGATGCTCTTGCTCGCGCCAATCGATTATGTGCAATTCTTGATGGTTTATCGGACCAGAGAGCATTACGCGCTGAATAGAGTTTGCTCTGGTAGGCTATCGATCAAGGTGTCTATCAAGACAAATGGTCTATCCGCCAAACCGTGCTGGCCAGCTTGGCCAATGCCTTTTGCCTGCCCGCCATGCGCGAGGGGGTCCAGTCTTCGTTGTCTGCTGCCAGTGTTTGGGTCAACGCAAACGGTGCTTGTGCCAGCACTGGCCGCTTGGTCGCGTAGCTGGCGTTGCCAATGTCTTTATTGACCCCTTTGGGCAGCAAGGCCATGTTGCCAATCCGAAACACCAGGTCTTCTAGCTCCTGGTCACTGAACTGGGGCCAGTTGCCCTGGGGGTTTTGCGGCAGCACATGTTCCACGCTGAAAGCATCGCTCTCAAAGTCCCAGTCTTGGCCACTGACTTGCCTTTCTAATTCGCACAGGATGTAGCGCACCACCCGGTTGTTGCGGGTGTCTGTGGTGCGAATGGTTTTGTCCGCAAAAACTGCCTTGAAGGATTCATCCTTGGGGTAAATCTCTTGCAGCGCCTCAAAGACTTGCAGTGCTTGCAGGGCGTGGCCTTGGTTGAGCTTTTGGGCGGCACCAAAGTACACCCGCTCTTGTTCGTTGGTGGGCAGGTTGCCAATCACGTTGTAGCGAAACGCGATGACCACGCAACCCCGCAGCACTTTGGCAAACTGATCTGCAGCCAGCATGCGGTGGGCCGCCAATAGCAAGGGAAAAGGCTGGCGTACACGGAACATGCGCAACTGTTGCGCATGGGTTTTGAGTGCAGGCGTCCAGTGCGATGCCTCGGGGTTGGTCAGCCCCAAATAGGTGTCCATGTCTTCCTCCATGCCGCGCAGCAACGCGAAGACGGCGGCCCGGTCCAAAATCTTTTGGCGAATGGTTTTGAACAACTCAGACTGCCGCACAAAGCTGTGGCGGCTGTTCCAGTGGCTGCGCAAAAAATCCGGGAAGCTTTCGGCCCCCAAGCGCGACACCATGGACTCCCAGCGGTCTTCCATGACGCGCATTTCGGTCTCGTGCTCGTCAGACCGGTGCAGCACCGAGAACAAATAGTTTTTGAGCAAGTCGGTCGATGAAAGCCTGACGCCACGTGCATTGAGGGTCTCAAACACCTCGTACGCATTGAGTTCGTCGGTCACGCTGATCACGGTAAAAAACAGCCGATCGCTCATGGTTTCAACCAAGGTGGCCAGTGCTACGCCCTCTTCAGCGGGATGTTTCTTGGCATAGTCACGCACGCGTTTTTCATACCAATCAAAGGCTTTTCGCAAACTGTGTTCGGATGCCCTGAAGCCCCTGACCGGCAAATGCCCCAGTGGGACCAGGTAGTTTTGAAAATACTGGTTGTTGTTGCGATTAAGCGTGAGCTTGCTGCGCGTGATCAGGGTGACGGGGTCCAGGTAACCCACGTAGGTGCTTCGAATTTGCTCCAGCCTCTGTTTGTTTTGGTCGGGGTTCTTTGCTTCGTCCACCAGCCGCTGAATGTTTTTGAGCACGGCCAAAACAATCAGGCTCAAGGTAGTTAGCCGCTGCTGCCCGTCAATCACATCAAAGGTTTTGTCGTCCTCCGACTGCAAAACCAGGTAACCCATGTAGTGGGCAGGCTCGCCCCCCTCTTGCACCGTGCCCAAAATATCGGACCACAGGTCTTCCCATTCCTCCTCAGTCCAACTGTAGTCACGCTGAAAGCGGGGAATCCGGTACGTCAGCCCGTTGCCAATTAACTTGCGGTAAGTATTGTTTTCGGTTTTGAAATTTGTTGCAGACATTCGCGTCCCCAGGTGTTTATGAAGTTGCCGGCTGAGCAAAAAGCATGTTAAGTGAAGCAAAGGACTGGCTCACGCCAACGTTTAAAAAGGTGCGCAGCAACCCGAGCATGAAAGTTCATTCAACATTAATCCCCATTCAACGGCAAACAGCGTGTTTTCGACAAGCTGCTGTTGCTTCAGAACTTCTTGTTGCGTGATCAGGTCCTTACGCTAGACATCGTGTTCCAAGACGGTAGAGCGTGGCCGCCTACCCTCGGTCACCCAGGCCCGCAAAGCCATCGCGCAAGGCCGCCCCGGCGCTTATGGCGAAAGCGTGGTGTTTGACCCCTAGTCGCCCTGTCTCAGGCGACCCGGCTGAAGCGGTACACCCCATCCCCACCCAAGCGCCGCTGCAACTGCCCCTCAAACCACAGCAGGTGCAAATGCGCCACCGCCTCGCCCATGGCGAAGGTCATTTGGTGCAAATCGAGTTCGCGTTTGAACATCACCGGAATGATGTCGCGCGCGCTGCACGGCGCTGCTGCGCAGGCCTGCATCACCTCGGCCAGGCGGTCGCGGTGGTGGTCGTGCAACTGGCCGATGCGGGTGTGCAGGCCGGTGAAAGGCTTGCCGTGGGCGGGCAGGGTGAGCGTGTGTTCGGGCAGGTCGGCAAACCGGTCAATCGAGTCCAGGAACAAGCGCAGCGCGTTGGCCTCGGGTTCTTGCTCGTAGACGCTGACGTTGGTGGAGATGCGCGGCAGCATCATGTCGCCGCCAATGAGCACTTGTAGTTCGTCGCAATACAGCGCAATGTGCTCGGGTGCGTGGCCGTAGCCGCTGATGCAGCGCCAGCTGCGCCCGCCGATGTCCAGCAGTTTGCCGTCCATCAGGCGGCAGTAGCTATCGGGCATGGACGGCACCAGGGACGGAAAGTAGTTGGTGCGGGCGCGGATTTTTTCCACCGATTCTGGGTCGGTGAGGCCGTGTTGGGCAAAGTAGGCTGCCGAGCGCTCGCCGCCAAAACCGTTGTCACCCAGGCAGGCCATGCGCGCCACCTGGTAGTCGGTGGCGCTGATCCACAGGGCCACATCAAAGCGCTGGCACAGCCAGTGCGCCAGGCCAATGTGGTCGGGGTGCATGTGGGTGGCAATCACCCGCAGAATGGGCAGGCCTTCAAGCTCATTGGCAAAAATCGCCTCCCACTGGGCTTTGGACTCGTCGCGGCTGATGCAGCAGTCCACCACGCTCCAGCCGTCCATGGGGCCGTTTTCGCCCTCCAGCGTGTCACGCAGCAGCCACAGGTTGATGTGGTTGAGCGCAAACGGCAGCGCCATGCGTATCCACTTGATGCCGGTTGCGACCTCGATGCAGCGGCCCTGTTCGGGCAGTGCATCGCCCAGGGGGTAGTGGAGTTGCTCTTCGAGTGCGTTCATGGGGCTCACTTTTATGCTTCATAATTGACGTTTACGTAAACGTCAACTCAGACCATTGTAGGCAGCACACGCGGCTTTCCCTGTCGCCTTGGTTTGCCCCCATTGACCGCTATTTCTGGAGCCTTCGGACCACGGCATGAGCACCACTTTCAGCATTGGCGACCTGGCCCGCGAGTTTGACCTGACCACGCGCGCCATCCGGTTTTACGAAGACCTGGGGCTCTTGCAGCCCGAGCGCACCGGCCCGCTGGGGCGCAACCGGGTCTACAGCGTGCGCGACCGCACCCGCCTCAAGCTCACCCTGCGCGCCAAGCGCCTGGGCCTGAGCCTGACCGAGGCCAAAGACATCATCGAAACCTACGACAGCCCGCGCGACACCGGCATGCAGCTCACCAAGTTTTTGGCTGTGCTCGACACCCACCGCGCGCGCATTGAGGAACAAATGGCCGACCTGCAGGCCAACCTGGACGAAATCAAAGTGCACCAGCGCGAGGCCCGTGCGCTGTTGGCCAAAACGGACGCCCCCACGACCGATGCCAGCAAGTCCACCAAGGCCGCCAAGCCCAGCAAGACCAAAAAGGCGCCCGCCGCCCAGACCCCCAATGTCCTCTGAACCCACCGTCACCCCGACCCACGCCCTCTGGCAGCGCGTGCACAACAGCCTGAACCGCCAGGGCATGATGGTCCATCTGCAAGCCCGCCTGTTGCGCGTCGAGCCGGGCTTGGTGGAAATTGCCTTGCCGTATTCCGACCGGGTGACCCAGCAGCAAGACGGTTTCCATGGCGGCGCCATGGGCGCGCTGGCCGATATTGCCGGGGGCTACGCCGCCCTGACCGTGGCGCCCGAAGGCATGGAAGTGACCACCGTGGAATACAAGATCAACTTTTTGGCCGCCTTCCAAGGTGGCGAGTTGCGCGCCACGGGCCGCGTGGTGCGCGCCGGGCGGCGCATCATCGTCACTACCGCCGAGGTGCTGCATGTGGCGGCCGACGGCACGCAAAGCCCCTGCGCCGTGATGCAGCAAACCCTGAGCACCGTGCCCGGCACGCCTTAAGCCCGTTTTGACGCCCGTTTTAGAACCCGATTGGAACCCCGAAGGAGCTTTCCCATGAATAACTTGCCCGGCCTGGACTTTCAACTTGGCGAAGAGGTCGATGCCTTGCGCGACGCGGTGCGCGAATTTGCGCAGGCCGAGATCGCACCGCGCGCTGCCGAGATCGACAAGAGCGACCAATTCCCCATGGACCTGTGGCAAAAAATGGGCAGTCTGGGCGTGCTGGGCATCACCGTGGGCGAGGAATACGGTGGCGCCAACATGGGCTACCTGGCGCACATGGTGGCCATGGAAGAGATCTCGCGCGCCAGCGCCAGCGTGGGCCTGAGCTACGGCGCGCACAGCAATTTGTGCGTGAATCAAATCAAGCGCAATGGCAGCGAGGCGCAGCGCGCCAAGTACCTGCCCAAGCTGATCAGCGGCGAACACGTAGGCGCGCTTGCCATGAGCGAACCTGGCGCGGGCAGCGACGTGCTGAGCATGAAGCTGCGCGCCGAGGACAAAGGCGGCTACTACGTGTTGAACGGCAGCAAGATGTGGATCACCAACGGCCCGGACGCCGACACGCTGGTGGTTTACGCCAAGAGCGAGCCCGAGCTGGGCGCGCGCGGCGTGACGGCTTTTCTGATCGAAAAGGACATGCCCGGCTTCTCGGTCGCGCAAAAGCTGGACAAACTGGGCATGCGCGGCAGCCACACCGGCGAGCTGGTGTTCCACAACGTCGAAGTGCCCGCTGCCAACGTGCTGGGCGGTCTGAACCAGGGTGCCAAGGTGCTGATGAGCGGGCTGGACTACGAGCGCGCGGTGCTCTCCGGCGGGCCGCTGGGCATCATGCAGGCGGTAATGGACAACGTAGTGCCCTACATCCACGACCGCAAGCAGTTTGGCCAAAGCATTGGCGAGTTCCAGCTCATTCAGGGCAAGGTGGCCGATATGTACACCGTGCTGCAAGCCGGGCGCTCGTTTGCCTACACCGTGGCCAAAAACCTCGACGCCCTGGGCGCCGAGCATGTGCGCCGGGTGCGCAAAGACTGCGCCAGCGTGATCTTGTGGACGGCCGAAAAAGCCACCTGGATGGCGGGTGAAGGCGTGCAAATCTTCGGTGGCAACGGCTACATCAATGACTATCCGCTCGGGCGCCTGTGGCGCGACGCCAAGCTGTATGAAATTGGCGCGGGCACCAGCGAAATCCGCCGCATGCTGATTGGGCGTGAATTGTTTGCCGAGACCATGTAAGCGGCGCCTGCGCGGTGCTTCGTACACTTGCCCAAGCACCACCACGAGAGACCGACCATGAGCATCGACCTGACCGAACTGTTTGACAAAAACCGCGACTGGGCGCGCAAAACCGAGGAGCGCGAGGCCGGCTTTTTCACGCGCCTGCTGCAGCAGCAAAAGCCCGAATACCTGTGGATTGGCTGCGCCGACAGCCGCGTGCCCGCCAATGAACTGGTGGGCCTGCTGCCCGGCGAATTGTTTGTGCACCGCAACGTGGCCAATTTGCTGGTGCACTCCGACCTGAACGCCTTGTCGGTCATCCAGTACGCGGTGGACGCGCTGGGAGTGAAGCACATCATCGTGGTGGGCCATAGCAATTGCGGCGGCATCCGCGCCGCCATGAACAACCAGCGCGCCGGTCTGGTGGACAACTGGCTGCGCCACGTGCAAGACGTGCGCGACGCCCACGAAGACTTTTTGGCCAGCCTGCCCGAGGGCCACCGGGTGGACGCCCTGGTCGAGCTGAACGTGCTAGAGCAAGCCCGCAACGTCTGCCGCACCACCGTGGTGGCAGACGCCTGGCAACGTGGGCAATCAGTAGTGGTGCATGGTTGGGTCTACGGCCTGCACAACGGGCTGTTGCAAGATATGTGCATTACCTCGTCCAGCAGCGACGAAGTGACCCCGGCCTACGCCCGCGCGCTTGCCGCCTTGCGCCAGCGCTGGTCCACGCGCCACGCCAACCCCTGACCGAGGCCGACTGCCATGTTCCCTACCCGCCTGGATTCCTCGGTTGCCTACGACGTCGCGCGCGCGATGATGGACGGCTTTAACCGCCATTACCGCCTGTTTCGCACCGAGTCGGCACGCGCCCAGCACCGCTTTGAGACGGCAGACTGGCACGGCCAGCAGCGCGCGCAGCGCGAGCGCATCGAGTTCTATGACCTGCGGGTGCTGGAGTGCTCCAACCGCCTGGAACGCGAATTCAAGGCCGGTGAACAGCCCATGGACGTGTGGCAGCAAATCAAGCTTCACTACATCGGCCTGTTGGTGGACCACCACCAGCCCGAGCTGGCAGAGACCTTTTTCAACTCGGTCACCACCAAAATCCTGCACCGCGCCTATTTTCAGAACGACTTCATCTTTGTGCGTCCGGCTGTCAGCACGGAATATATTGAGGAAAGCGGCGCCCAAGCGCGCCCCACCTACCGGTCTTACTACCCCACGCCGGAGACCATGGCCGAGGTGCTGGCGCGCATGGTGCAGGACTTTGACCTGCGCCTGGCCTTTGAGGACCTGCCACGCGACGCCGCCTGGGTGGCCGCCGCCATGCAGCAGCGCCTGGGAGACGCCAAGCTGCGGGCCAACTTTCAGATCCAGGTGCTCTCGGGCCTGTTTTTCCGCAACAAAGGCTGCTACGTGGTGGGCAAGCTGATCAACGGCTTTAATGAATTTCCTTTTGCGCTGCCGGTCTTGCACAACAAAGCCGGGACTTTGGTCATAGACGCGGCGCTGTTTGGCGAAGAAGATTTGCTGATGCTGTTTAGCTTTGCCCGCGCCTACTTTATGGTGGACATGGAGATTCCGTCCGCCTATGTGCAGTTTTTGCGCAGCATGATGCCGCGCAAGCCGCGCAACGAAATCTACAACGCGCTGGGCCTAGCCAAACAGGGCAAAACCCTGTTTTACCGCGACTTTTTGCACCACCTGCGCCACTCCACGGACAAGTTCCGCATCGCCCCCGGCATCAAGGGCATGGTGATGCTGGTGTTTGACCTGCCGAGTTTTCCCTATGTGTTCAAGGTCATCAAAGACTTTTACCCGCCACCCAAAGACACCTCGCGCGAGCAGATCAAGGGCAAGTACCTGCTGGTCAAGCAGCACGACCGAGTGGGCCGCATGGCCGATACGCTGGAGTACAGCGAAGTGGGTTTTCCGCGCGCGCGCTTTGACGACGCGCTGATTGCCGAGATTGAAAAGTTCGCCCCCAGCCAATTAGAGATCAGCGACCGGGATGGCGACGGCACGCTGGAGGTGATCATCAAGCACGTCTACATCGAGCGGCGCATGATTCCGCTCAACATCTACCTGCAAGAGGCCTTTGACGCGGGTGGCGCCAACCCGGCGGACACCTCGCCCGAGGCGGCGCGTGCGCGCGAGCAGATTGAGCGTGGCGTGATCGAGTACGGCAACGCCATCAAAGACCTGGTGGCGGCCAATATTTTTCCTGGCGACATGCTGTGGAAGAACTTTGGCATCACCCGCCACGGCAAGGTGGTGTTTTACGACTACGACGAAATCGAATACATCACCGACTGCAACTTCCGCCAGGTGCCCGCGCCGCGCAATGAGGAAGATGAAATGTCCGGCGAAATCTGGTATTCGGTCGGCCCCAACGATGTCTTCCCCGAAACCTTTGCTCCGTTTTTGCTTGGCAACCCAGCGGTGCGCAGCGTGTTCATGCAGCACCACGCCGACCTGCTGGACGCCAGCTTCTGGCAAGCCCATAAAGACCGCATTGCCGCAGGCTATGTACACGACGTGTTTCCCTACGACCGCGACAAGCGGTTTGTCCGCGCCTAAACGCCCCGTTTTTCCAGGAGCCATTTGCCATGCAAGACCCCATCGTTATCGTCAGCGCCGCGCGCACGCCCATGGGCGCGTTCCAGGGTGATTTTTCCAGCCTCGCCGCCCACGACTTGGGCGGTGCCGCCATCAAGGCTGCCATGGAGCGCGCGGGCGTAGACCCGGCGCTGGTGGACGAAGTGCTGTTTGGCAACTGCCTGATGGCCGGCCAGGGCCAGGCCCCGGCGCGCCAGGCGGCGTTCAAGGGCGGCTTACCCATCAGCGCGGGCGCGGTCACGCTGTCTAAGATGTGCGGCTCGGGCATGCGCGCGGCCATGTTTGCGCACGACATGCTGGCCGCGGGCAGCGCCAATGTGCTGGTGGCCGGTGGCATGGAAAGCATGACCAACGCGCCCTATTTGCTGCCCAAAGCGCGCGGCGGCTACCGCATTGGCCACGACCGCATCTTTGACCACATGATGCTCGACGGTTTGGAAGACGCTTACGAGGCCGGCCGCTCCATGGGCACCTTTGGCGAAGACTGCGCCGCCAAATACGGCTTTACCCGCGCCCAGCAAGACGCGTTTGCCACCACCAGCGTGCAGCGCGCCCAGGCCGCTACGCAGTCGGGCGCGTTTGCCGCCGAGATCACCCCGGTCACGGTCAAAACCCGTGCCGGTGAGAGCGTGATCTCGATTGACGAAGGCCCCGGCAAAGTCAAGCTCGACAAGATTCCCACGCTCAAGGCGGCGTTCAAAAAAGACGGCACCATCACAGCCGCCAGCAGCTCCAGCATCAACGACGGCGCCGCCGCCTTGGTGATGATGCGCGCCTCCACCGCCGCCCAACTGGGCTGCAAACCCCTGGCCAAAATCGTCAGCCACGCGGTGCACGCGCAAGAACCCAACTGGTTTGCCACCGCCCCCGTGGGCGCGGTGAACAAGGTCCTGGCCAAAGCCGGGTGGACGGTCAAAGACGTGGACCTGTGGGAAGTGAACGAAGCCTTCGCCGTGGTGCCCATGGCGCTGATGCACGAGCTGCAACTCAGCCACGACATCGTCAACGTTAACGGCGGCGCCTGCGCCCTGGGCCACCCGATTGGCGCGTCTGGCGCGCGCATCATGGTCACGCTGATTCATGCGCTCAAAGCGCGTGGCCTGACAAAAGGCGTGGCGACCTTGTGCATTGGCGGGGGCGAGGGTACGGCGGTGGCGCTGGAATTGGTTTAAGAACTATCCGCTAATGCGTTTAGCGTGGATTTGCCATAGGGCATACGTCGCCAGATAGGGGAGATATTTTGAAAATGACCTTGCTGCAGCGTTGTGGGAGTGGTGTTGTGCTTGCGCTTTTGCTGTTATCAGGTGCATGGTGTGCTCCGGACAGTGCCACAACTTGGCCATCTGAAAACGATCTGCTCGCTGCCGTTACTAAAGGCGTCAACGACCAGTCACGCCCGTTGGGACGAATCTGGATTAGGGGAATTCACGAAATCACAGTAGGAAAAACGGAGCGTGGATGGCTTGTTTCAGTCTGGCTTCCAGACCAGGGCCGCAATTTTTCGGCCCGCACTTTTTTATATCGACCCAATTTGAAGCAAGCCAAGGAGCTTAACTATTCACGATCTCTGGGGCTTGTTGATGTTACTGGGCATTACGGTCAAATTGCTCTATTGGAAGGGTATGAATCGGGGCAAGGCGGTGAGCACATCATGAATGCGTTGGTGCGCTTCACCGGCTGGACGTTACGAGAGTTGCATCGCGTTGAATTTTCAAACAATTTAGGTGCCTGCGGTTCCTCTTCGTCCTCTAACCCACCAAGCGAATGTGAACAAACTAGAGTTAACTTGCAGTTGATACCCGATCAAGGTGACGATCTCCATCTCATTGAAATAACTACGCATATTTTTGGTGCCGATTTGCGAACTGCAAGCTCGGAGGTCATATCAAGGCGGCTGCGATTGGTTGGCGATCGATTCAAACCAATTGGTCCTTGATGCAAGTCTGCGCGCTTGTGTACCCCCGAGTTAACTAGGAAAAAAACATGCTTCTCACCCCCGACCAAGAATCCGTGCGCGACGCGGTGCGCGCGTTTGCCCAAGCTGAGCTGTGGCCACACGCCGCGCGCTGGGACAAGGAACACACCTTCCCCAAAGACGCGCACAAAGGCCTGGCCGCGCTAGGCGCTTATGGCATTTGCGTGCCTGAGGAGTGGGGCGGAGCGCAGATGGACTATCTGACGCTGGCCGTGGTGCTAGAAGAAATTGCCGCAGGCGACGGCGGCACCAGCACGGTGATTAGCGTGACCAACTGCCCGGTCAACGCCATATTGCTGCGCTACGGCAACGCCGCGCAAAAAAAGCAGTGGCTCACGCCCCTGGCCCAGGGCGAGATGCTGGGCGCGTTTTGCCTGACCGAACCGCATGTGGGCTCAGATGCATCGAGCCTGCGCACCACGGCGGTGAAGGACGGCGACGAATACGTGATCAACGGCGTCAAGCAGTTCATCACCAGCGGCAAAAACGGCGACGTGGCCATCGTGATTGCCGTGACCGACAAGGGCGCAGGCAAGCGCGGCATGAGCGCCTTTTTGGTGCCCACCAAGGCGCCGGGCTATGTGGTGGCGCGCCTCGAAGACAAGCTGGGCCAGCACAGCAGCGACACCGCGCAAATCAACTTTGACAACTGCCGCATTCCCGCCGAGAACCTGGTTGGCAAAGAGGGCGAGGGCTACGGCATCGCCCTAGGCGGCTTGGAAGGCGGGCGCATCGGCATTGCCGCGCAAAGCGTGGGCATGGCGCGCAGCGCACTCGATGTGGCCATTGCCTATTCCAAAGACCGCCAAAGCTTTGGCCAGCCCATCTTCAACCACCAAGCGGTGGGCTTTCGCCTGGCCGATTGCGCCACGCAACTTGAGGCAGCCCGCCAGCTCATCTGGCACGCCGCCGCCCTGCGCGACGCCGGGCGCCCCTGCCTGAAAGAAGCCGCCATGGCCAAGCTTTTTGCCAGCGAAATGGCCGAACAAGTCTGCAGCGCCGCCATCCAAACCCTGGGCGGCTACGGCTATGTGAGCGACTTTCCGGTAGAGCGTATTTACCGGGATGTGCGGGTGTGCCAGATTTATGAGGGCACGAGTGACGTGCAGAAGATCATTATTCAGCGGGGGCTTTAGGGGGCTGCGCGGGAGATAGCGCCGTGTTTTACGGTGAAAGTTAGTGTGCCAGCGTGTTGATTGCATCCAGCGGGCTCGTGGCGCCCCCTGCGGCCACCTTGAGCACGTGGGTGTAAATCATGGTGGTCGATACATCGCTGTGGCCCAGCAGCTCTTGCACCGTGCGAATGTCGGTGCCCGCTTGCAGCAAATGGGTGGCAAAGCTGTGGCGCAAGGTGTGCACTGTTGCGTGCTTGACAATACCTGCCGATGCACAAGCCTGTTTCAACTGCCGCGACAAGCGCTCTTCAAACAAGTGGTGGCGGCGTTCCACGCCAGTGCGCGGATCAAGCGAAAGCTTGGGTGCCGGGAATACCCAATGCCAAGCCCAACTTTCCCCGGCACGGGGGTATTTGACTTCTAGCGCATGCGGCATGTACACACCTGTCTGCCCACGCGCCCGGTCTGCGGCCCAAATCGCCCTGGCGTGGACCAGTTGCTCGCGCAAAGCGGGCTCCAGAGAGCGCGGCAGCATCACCACCCTATCTTTGTCGCCTTTGCCGCTGCGCACAATGACCACATGGCGGTCAAAGTCCACATCTTTCACCCTCACCGATAGGCCTTCGGACAGGCGCATGCCGGTGCCATACAGCAAGCGTGCCAAGGTCCCTTCAACGCCTGGAATGAAGGACAAAACTTGCTGTACTTCGGCTGTGGTGAACACCACTGGAATGCGCTTGCGCTCCGGCGGGCGGCCTATCTGGTTCATCCAGGGCAAATCCAGACCCAGCACCTCACGGTAGAGAAAAAGCAGGGCATTCAGGGCCTGCCGGTGCGTGGCGGGTGAGACCTGGCGCTCGTTGGCCAGCATGGTCAGAAACGCCTCTACGTCCACACCACCCATGTCACGTGGGTGGCGCATGCCGCCGTTTTTTGCCGACCAAAGCACAAAGAAACGTGCCCAGTAAAGATAGGCTTTTTCGGTTTTGAGGCTATAGTGCAAATACCGAATACGCTCACGCACTTGGTCCAGCAGGCGCGTTGAGGTTAACGCTGGCTTGACGACTTTGTCAGATTTGTTATACCTGTACATTCATACAGTTTATTGGGCTAAGCCGTTGATGTCAAAAAATTTTTTGAAATTTTTGCAAATGAGTTGTCTGCTTGCGCGCCGGAGATATCCGGTGGTTTGCGGGCTACATCAAAGTTAGGCAGCACACAAAGCGAGATCTCCACACCTACCTGCCGCTGAAGTCATGAAACCAACTCACCTCCTCTGTCTACTTCTTGCCTGTGCTTCGCAGTCAGCATGCATGGGTATTGCAGAAATTGCCTACGACGAAGCAGCTCATCGCGAACGCGCTCAGTGCGATAGGCTAGTTTCCATGTCCGAACGTCAAGCTTGCATGCAGCGTGTCAATACTGCCACCAAGCAGGCTGAAGCTCAGCGCAAGCAGAACTGAAGCGTAGGCAGCAACTCATTCCGAAATCGAAGCCAACCTCCCTCAGGTCTTGGCAGCCACCTCAGAACCGGCTGACCTGCGGCACAAAGCGCACCTGTCAATTGACCAAGGGCACCCATCGGCCAAGTGCGCGCGAGTGCTGCCTAACGAGTAAGGTTAGATCGTGCGAAGCCACGATCTGAACCGATTGTTGGACGAGCCCGGTCAGACCTACCTCTCTTCTGAAATTATCTTTTGCGCCACATCGTCCGCGAAGGACCTTGGGGTAAGCCAAGCCCGACGGTGACGA